>JAVEYK010000001.1:0-76767 GCA_034003505.1 Anaerolineaceae bacterium
AGCTCGAATCCTTCTTCCACGGCTTTTTGAACCACTTCTTCAGATTGAAAATCAAGGATACCCGAAAGAATCAGGTATCCATTTCCTTTCACCAGTTTTGAGAGACCCTGATTGAATAATCTTAAAATGATGGGAGCCAGGATATTCATTAAGACAAAATCTGCTTCTTTAAATGAGAACTCGCCGTTATTGATTTCATTGACGGAACCAAGTCCCACTTCCATTTTTTCCTGTACTGCATTTAATTCTGCTGTGTTTTTGGCAGCGATAATAGACGCATTGTCTACATCAACCCCTAAAGCTTTATTAGCTCCTAATTTGATTGCCGCCACGGACAAAATGCCCGACCCACAACCCACATCAATCACATCCATACCAGGAACGCAAAATTCTTCAGACAAGGCCATACACATCTGAGTTGTCGGATGTGTCCCGGTGCCAAAAGCCATGGATGGATCTATTTTGACGTTTATCCGGTTTTTATCTTCAACCGGGTGGTCAATCCAGGAAGGAAGGATTAATAATTTTTCACCTATTTTAATGGGCTGATAATATTTTCTCCAACTTTCCATCCAATTTTGATCCAAAATTATCTGGTAAGTTGGGCTGGGAATAGGTCGGATCATATTGAGATGCCACAGGGCTTCCTCAATTTTCTTACATTTGTCATCAGCTTCATCATCATAAGGCAGATAACCAAAAACCCTGATATCTCCTGTCTCGAGCAGGACCTCTTCCGCCTCATCATATTTTGCATCGGTTTCCGTTACCACACCATCGGGGATATATCGTGCGAGCACCTCGCTGACAACCTCTGCTAACTCTCCATCACATGTTATTTTTATCTCCAACCATTGAAGATCCTCAGCCACTCAAAACCTCTTTCAAACGATCAAAGAATCCTTTTTCCTGTGGTAAAACTTCTGTGCCCAGGGTTGCAGCTAGCTTTTCAATCAGCTCTCTTTGTTCCTGACTGACCTGGTTAGGAATTTCTACCCCCACAATGATCAGTTGGTCTCCGCGACCACTACTGCGTAAACGAGGCACTCCGTGTCCCTTGAGTTTGAATATTTTTCCTGGTTGGGTTCCGGGGGGAATTACAAGTTTTTCTTTTCCATCCAATGTGGGAACCTCAATCTCCGCTCCTAAAGTTGCCTGAGCAATATTAATATTCAAGTCTATCTGGATATCTTCCTGGTGTCTTCTAAAAAACTTATGAGATTTCACCCGTATCTCCAGGTATAAATTTCCAACCGGGCCGCCGTTCTGGCCGGGTTGTCCTTCTCCAGCCAGTCGAATTTGTGTTCCATTATCTACGCCAGCTGGAATATGAACCAACTTTTTTGTAATTTTTCGCTCTAAACCACTCCCACGGCAAACTTTACAGGGAGAAGGTATTACAGTGCCTTTTCCCTGACAGGTTGGGCAGGTTGCGACCTGAACCATAGATCCGAGAAAGGTTTGTCTGACCTGACGTACTTCACCTCTTCCATTGCAATTGGAACAGGTAACTGGGCTGGAACCAGCTTCTGCGCCAGTTCCCTGGCAGGAAGAACAAGTCTCATCCCGAGTGATTTCAATCTCTTTATCGACCCCAAACACCGCTTCCTCAAATTCAAGCGTTACAGCATACGAAAGGTCAGCCCCTCTACGAGGTGCGTTCTTTCTTCTCGAGCCTCCCCCCATTCCACCAAAACCAAAAAATTCCTCAAATATGTCTGAAAAATCGATTGTGGTAAAGTCGGGCATTCCACCCATACCATTCAGACCTGCATGACCATATCGATCATAAGCGGCTCTTTTTTCTGGTTCAGACAAGACAGCATAAGCTTCGTTGATTTCCTTAAATTTCTCTTCAGCATCCGGTTCTTTACTGACATCCGGATGATATTTTCTAGCCAAATTCCTGAAAGAAACCTTGATCTCTTCCGCACTGGCAGTTCGGCTTAAACTTAAAATTTCATAATAATCTCTTTGAGCCATGTTCACCTACAAAATAAGAAATTAACTTCACAATAATAGCATAAAAACCAAAACCGGAAGCAATTGCTACCGGTTGGTAAGTCACATAACTGAGATTAAAAATCTTATCAGTATGCAGAGAGGGTAATCCCTCTCCGCATACCATTTAATATTAATTTTAGACACTCTTGAATTCACCATCCACAACATCATCGTTACCAGATTGTGAATCGCCACCTTGATCAGGTTCTGACTGTGGACCAGCCTGACCCTGTTCGGCACCGGGTTGCTGATACATACTGGCACCCACCTTCTGGATTAACTCTTCCACTTCCTGGATTAGTTTTTGAATGCCTTCAACGTCCTCACCGGTCACTTTGCTGCGTAAATCTGCAAGTTTTGTATCAATTTGTTGTTTTGATTCGCTGTCGATTTTCTCTGCATTCTCGCGAAGCATTTTTTCGGTCTGGTAAACCAAATTATCAGCATGATTACGGGCTTCAACCAGTTGTTTGCGTCTCTTATCCTCTTCAGCGTGTAATTCTGCTTCTTTTCGCATTTTTTCCACTTCAGTGTCATTTAAACCAGAGGAGGCTGTAATCGTAATGTTCTGTGAACGATTGGTGGCTTTGTCAACCGCCGTGACATTCAAGATTCCGTTCGCATTAATGTCGAACGTGACCTCAATTTGAGGTACACCGCGTGGCGCAGGTGGAATTCCATCCAGAACAAATTTACCTAAAGATTTATTGTCTGCTGCCATGGGGCGTTCCCCTTGCAGTACATGAATCTCTACCGAAGTCTGTGTATCGGCTGCAGTCGAGAAAATCTGGCTCTTCCGCGCAGGAATGGTTGTATTTCTTTCAATAATAGGGGTTGCGACACTTCCCATTGTTTCAACAGAGAGAGTCAGGGGAGTCACATCCAATAGCAAAATATCTTTTACATCACCAGACAGGACTGCACCTTGAATGGCAGCGCCTATAGCCACTACCTCATCGGGATTAACACCTTTGTGAGGTTCTTTGCCAAATTCTTTCCGCACTGCTTCTTGCACTGCTGGCATTCTGGTCATACCACCAACCAGAACAACTTCACTGATATCCGCAGGCCTCAAACCCGCATCAGACAATGCTTTACGCACAGGTTCCATTGATCGTTGTATAAGATCTTCTGTCAACTGTTCAAGCTTGGCTCTGGTAAATGACTTCACCATATGTTTCGGTCCACTGGCATCAGCGGTCAGATAGGGAAGATTAATTTCGGTTTGCAAAACCGTTGAGAGTTCAATTTTTGCTTTCTCAGCTGCTTCTTTTAACCGCTGTAATGCCTGGCGATCTTTTCTCAGATCCATGCCAGTATCTTTTTTGAATTCTTCAATCAGCCAATCCATGATTCGCAGATCAAAATCATCACCACCCAGGAAAGTATCCCCACTGGTGGATTTCACTTGAAATACACCATCTCCAACATCAAGGATCGAGATATCAAAAGTACCACCACCAAGGTCATACACAGCAATGATCTCATTTTTCTTTTTGTCCAGACCATACGCCAATGAAGAGGCAGTTGGCTCATTGATGATGCGCAACACTTCTAACCCGGCAATGCGACCTGCATCCTTGGTTGCATTTCTCTGAGCGTCATTAAAATACGCTGGAACAGTAATAACAGCCTGTGTAACTGGTTCTCCTAAAAATGCTTCTGCGTCTGCTTTTAATTTTGATAAAATCATTGCAGAAATTTCAGGGGCAGAATATTCACGATTATCCAGCGTTACCCGTACATCTCCATTCGGAGCTTTTGTAATTTTATAAGGAACGCGTTCGATGGTGTTTTCTGTTTCCTTGTCCCCGAATTTTCGACCCATCAAGCGCTTAATAGAGAATATCGTATTCTCCGGATTGACGATCGACTGATTTCGAGCTGACCGACCCACGATTCGTTCGTGGTTTTTATTTACAGCAACTACAGAGGGGACTAACCTTTCACCTTCAGCCGAAGGAATTACAACCGGTTCACCACCCTGCATGACTGCAACGACAGAATTTGTTGTTCCTAAATCTATACCAACTATTTTTCCCATTTTTTTCCTCCTAGCGAGCTACAATTACCAATGCTGGACGAATAACCCGTTCACCAATTTTATACCCCTGACGCATCACTTCCACAATTTCTCCACTTTCAAATTCAGGATGTTCAATTTGTGAGAGTGCTTCATGAATATTTGGATCAAATTCACCATTCACTGGTATAAGTTCTACTCCTTCTCCTTCAAGAATTGAAATTATTTTTTGATAAATCAAACCAATACCATCAAACCATCCCTGACATTCTTTTGAAACGGGACGATTTTTTAATGCAAGTTCTAAATCATCAATAACAACTAAATATTTTTTAATGATTTCAGATGTAATAAAACCTTTGAGAGATGATTGTTCCCTCTCAATTCTTTTTTTATAATTTTGAAAATCAGCTCTTTCTCGCTGCCAACCTTCAAAATACTCCTGTGATTGTGCTAATAGCGTTTCATAATCTTTGTTATTTTTCATTTCCGTTTCATTCTCTTCAGAGTCATTTGAATCCATTTCTTCATTTTTTTTGGTTTCGTTATTATTCAATAATTGCTCCTCTGAGGGACTATCATTTTTTTTCTTTTTTGCCATTCAATCACCTCTCTAAGAAGATACGTATTGATCATCATACATTGTTTCAGATACGAGATCACTCAAGATCCCGGACATAAATCGAACCGCAGATATTGTTTGTGCATACGGCATTCTTACAGGACCTAAAACCCCGACCGTTCCAAATGCAACGCCAGGTGCTCCATACTTTGATAAAACAATAGAGCAATGTTTTAGCTCTTCCCAGGCACTATCTCCACCAATTAGAACCTGAACAGATCCATCATCACCATTTTGAATACTTCTTGCAATCACATCCTGTAACATGGATCTCTCTTCAAGAACCTTTAATGTTTTTCTGGCCTCATCACTGTCGATGAATTCTGGTTCCGACATAACATTGGTGATCCCGTCCAGAAAAAGCTCACCGGATACAAGTGAGTCAGCAAGTTGCAACTCTTTGACTACCCAATCCAGAAGATCCTTCTTCAGTACATTATCACTTTCTTTGTTTTGAGTAATTTTTTCTACGTCAAATCCTTGAAAATTCTCAATAATTTGCTTTGCAATCTGTGAAAGACGTTCCTGATCTACATTCTCCGTAAGGGTTAGAATACTTTGCCGGATTTCACCCCCCATCAGCACCAGCACCATTAAAACCTGGCGTCCTCTGGTGGCAATAAATTCCACATGTTTCAACCGGGCTAAGGTTGGATGTGGTGCGGTAATTAAAGACGCAGCCTTGGATTGATCCGCCAGGATTGAACCGGCTAATTTCACCCATTGTTCCACCTCATTACGCATTTGATAAAACTGATGAGTGATCGTACGGCGGATTGAAAGTGGAATTTCTCTTTCATTCACCAGGCGACCAACAAAAAACCGATATCCTTCTTCTGTAGGCACTCTTCCAGCCGATGTATGTGGTTGCCGTAAATAACCCAAATCAGTTAACACCGACATTTCATTCCGCACTGTAGCCGAGCTCAAACCCACATTGTAGCGTTCAACCAGCATTTTCGATCCCACCGGCATCGCTGAATTAATGTGCTCATGAGTTATAAGCGTTAATAAAATTTTCTGTCGATCAGTTAATTCATTCATATTATTTTCCATTAGCACTCTTGAGATTAGAGTGCTAACAACCTGTGAAATATAATATCATGTCGAAAAATCAACGTCAAGACATGGTAGGGTTTTCTAATAGAATTCTGATAATAATGAGACGTGCATAACTCAAAACCTGAATGACTCAGTTGACCCCGTGGATTATTGTCACTACAATAATATTATGCTTATTACAATCAACAATCATCCCATTGCTGGATTTTTTCGCACTGATCATGATCCTCCCTTTAAAAATTGATTCCAGCATATCAACTATTTTAATGAAAGGAAAATAATAAATGACAATAAATAAATTCACCAGCAAGCGCGCCCCCTATTTTGAAGATGTTCCCGATGAAAAATGGAATGATTGGCGTTGGCAAATGGCAAACCGGTTGAATTCTGTCGATGACTTCGAAAAAATATTAAAGTTGACCGAAAGCGAGAAGAAAGCTCTTAATTCGGATGGGCTATTCCGGGTGGATATTACTCCATATTATGCTTCCCTGATAGATCCACTGGATGAGAATGATCCGATACGAAAACAGGTGATTCCGACAGCAGGGGAAATTGTACCTTTTACCGGAATGATGGAAGATTCACTGGCTGAAGACCGCCACTCCCCAGTTCCCGGATTGGTTCATCGCTATCCAGACCGGGTATTGATGTTAGTAACAACCCAATGTGCCTCTTACTGCCGGTATTGCACACGCTCAAGAATCGTTGGAGACCCCAGCGCTACTTTTTCTAAATCAGAATTTGCATTACAACTTGATTATCTTCGAAAGACCCCACAGGTGCGTGATGTTCTCTTATCCGGGGGCGATCCGTTAACCCTGGCACCCAAGGTTCTGGAACAGTTATTGACCGCTCTCAGGGAAATCCCTCATATTGAAATCATCCGCATCGGATCGCGAGTACCGGTCTTTATGCCACAGCGGGTGACAGACCAATTGTGCGATATGTTACAGAGATTCCACCCTTTATGGCTCAACATTCATGTCAATCATCCGAATGAAATCAGTAAAGAGTTAGAAGTTGCCTGTGACAAATTGACCAGAGCAGGCATTCCCTTGGGGAACCAATCCGTTCTTCTCGCAGGTGTTAATGATTGTGTCCACATTCAAAGGAAGTTAGTCCAGGACTTGGTGCAGATCAGAGTTCGTCCTTACTATCTTTATCAATGTGATCTGGTTGATGGAGCAGGTCACTTTAGAACACCAGTCGCCAAAGGGATCGAAATCATTGAAGGCTTACGTGGTCATACCTCCGGATACGCAGTTCCTACCTACGTTGTGGATGCACCCGGCGGTGGAGGTAAAATTCCGGTGATGCCCAATTATCTGATCAGTGCATCTGACCATAAAATTGTTCTGCGCAATTACGAAGGATATATAACTACTTACGAAGAACCGGTTGAATATCAAATCCACGATCCAGAAACCTGTTCATATTGCCAATCTAAACGCGGTGAACCTGGTCAAAGCGGTGTTTCAGGATTGTTGGATGGTGAGGAAATGTTCATAAAACCAGAAGGCTTCGATTTATTACATAATCGTGGAGGCGGGCAACACCGCTTACGAAACAATGAAGACAAATGGAAACCCCTGGGAATCGGTCAAATATTAAAATAAAGGAGAAATGATGCATTATAGAAGATTAGGTAAATCAGGGTTAAAAGTTAGTGAAATTGCACTGGGTGCCTGGATCACGATTGGAAATCAGATTGACGAGAAAATTTCTTCAGACTTAATTCATGCGGCATACGATCAGGGAATCAATTTCTTTGATAATGCGGATGCGTACGCAAGTGGCCAGGCAGAAACGGTGGTGGGAAAGGCAATAAAAGATCTCCCCAGAGAAGCATTGGTTTTATCAAGTAAGGTATTTTGGCCCACCATGCCTGGACCAAATGGTCGTGGGTTATCACGAAAACACATGTCTGAATCACTACACGCGTCGCTTAAAAGGATGCAACTGGATTATTTAGACATTTATTATTGTCATCGATATGATCCCGACACGCCGGTGGAAGAAGTCGTTTTCACAATGAATACTTTTATCCAGCAAGGTAAGATCCTATATTGGGGCACTTCTGAATGGGAAGCTGCGCAGATCTGTCACGCCAGGGGAATCGCAAGGCAATTTAACCTCATTCCTCCAGTAGTGGAACAGCCTCAATATAATATGTTTCACCGCAAAAGAGTGGAAGAGGAATTGACACCTGTCTGTAGAGAATTTGGAATAGGTCTCACTACCTGGTCCCCCTTATATTACGGGATTCTCTCCGGAAAGTATAATGATGGCATCCCGGAAGGATCACGCGCTTCTCTCGAGAATATGAGCTGGATCCGAAATCGAATTACTGATGAAAAAATTGAAAAAGTAAAATCTTTAACTTCTTTAGCCAATGAATTAGAGATAACTACAGCCCAATTGGCAATTGCCTGGTTATTACGGAGAAAAGAAGTCTCAGCAGTCATCACCGGGGCAACCCGTCTGGAACAATTAGATGAAAATTTGCTGGCGGCAGAAGCACAGCAGAAATTAACCGATGAGGTCCTTGAAAGAATTGAGATCATCATCGGGCCTCTGGATGAGCAGGGCGAAGATTAAGAACGTTTTTCAAAATATTAAAAAGACACCAGGCTGATGGACAGCTGGTGTCTTTTTATTTTCGACACTGAAGTAGAAGAATATCCGAATAGGTTGAGCTTCTGATCACACTATTGACGCCATAAATGATTGCAATACTATATTCAACCTGAGAGCCATTGATTAATGGATAGGTTAAAAAAGATTTCTCAGCCGATAAAGAATATTCCCAGGTTGAAGGAGTTAATTGAGTCATGAACACCGTTGTCCAATTATCGTTGGTTATATTGCTGCCTGCCAACCGAAACACAAGATAAACTTTATCGATCAAATCGATATTATCGATTTGTACACGAATAGTCGTGGTTTCATCACCACACAATTCCCCAAAATAAATTTCCTGAGAAGTTTTCGTCACATCCAGAATGGTCGGTACATCCATTAAACTATTTTCGGAAGATTGTATCGTTTGATTTTCCCGAAAAAAATCAAAATCCACTAAAAATTGTTCCGGGATTTGATTGATGATTGTTGTCGCCAGATTTTCGATTTCTGATTGAACCTGAGCTGCCAGAAACCCACTAAAACCAATCTGAAGATAAACATCAGATTCAACAACATCCAGGATTCCCTTGAAAGCCCTTGAATTTAGTATCCAGAAAGCACTGTCTCCTACTGTGAGAAATCTTTCCCAGCGAAACTCCATTTTTTCATAAATAGCCAGTCTTGCTTCCTGTAAATTCGTAAGAGATTGGTTTTCTTCGCTATTGATGATTTCATCAACCAATGCCTGAAAATCCTGATCTTTCCAACCTTCGATAAGCTGCTGTGTATGCCATTGCATGGCTGTGAATGCCTGTTCACCTTCAAAAACCGAGACCCAGATGGAGCGTGTATCCCACTGATTCCTGATAACACAGCCACCTTTTTCCTGACTGATAAACAATGGGCTTTCTTGAAAGATTAATTCCATTGTAGTTAAATTAATTAGGTCACATGGATTCAGGTATGAACCTGTGGGAATAGTAGTTTGAGTCAGGATGGGAGACCCAGAATTATTTGTCGGAGTTGAATCGATCTCATCCATGGATGGATTGCGGTTACAACTGGAAATTAACAATGTCAATAATAGCAGGAAGAAAAATGGTTTATATTTTTCCATAAGTGAATCATCCCTTGCAATAATCTGATTAAATGGTATCACAATCAGTTTCTGGAAGACAAGATTCAATGAATAACTCGCAATACGTCCAAAATAATTCCAAATCAAATTTGAAATACGAAAGGTTTACTTTTGAAGTTTGGTTAACACTGGAAAAATAACTGTTGACACGACTCAGCGAACATCTTATAATCTTTTCAACAATCGCCCTGAAGTAGTAGGATGGCAAAGGACCAACAGAAAAAGAGGCCAGCGGCTGAAAGCCTCTACGGGAAACTCCCACCGAAGTCGTCAGGGATCACTGCTGAAGAAATCCTTATGGAAAATAGAACAGCACGGAGCTGCCCGTTATCGCGATGACAAGAGCGTCAATTATATTGACGAATTGAGGTGGTACCACGGAAGGAACACGCTTTCGCCCTCTGAGAGGCAGCGTGTTTTTTTGTTTTTTATAACTATTATCAGCCAGGAGAATTTTATGAAAGAATTACCAAAAGCCTATGAATTTTCAACTGTGGAGGAAAAATTATATGCCTGGTGGGAAAAAGAAGGCTTTTTTAAACCATCTAACGACCCCAAAGCACCAAATTTTGATCCAGCCAAAAAACCTTATGTAATTTCCATCCCCCCACCAAATGTAACCGGTGGATTGCATCTCGGTCACGCCTTATTTGTTGCCATGGAAGATTTGATGATCCGTTATCATCGCATGAAAGGCATACCCACCTTATGGGTGCCAGGGACAGACCATGCGGGGATCGCCACACAGCTTATGGTGGAAAAAATGCTGGAAGAAAAAGGCTTATCACGGGAAGAATTAGGACGAGAAAAATTTGAAGCAGAGATTTGGGCCTGGAAACATAAATTTGGCAGCCGGATCACTCAACAAATTCGACGCCTGGGAGCCTCCTGTGACTGGGAACGAGAACGGTTCACCCTGGACGAAGGTTTATCCACAGCAGTCCGTGAGGCTTTTGTGCGATTATATGAAAAAGGACTGATTTATCGCGGTCCGAGGATGATTAATTGGTCACCTCGTCTAAAGACAGCCGTCTCAGATCTGGAAGTGGAGTACGTAGAGGAACCAGGATTTCTTTATTACTTCAAGTACCGGTTGGCTGACGATCCTGAAGAATTTATTGCGGTAGCAACAACCCGCCCGGAAACAATTCTTGGCGATACTGCTGTAGCAGTCCACCCTGAGGATGAACGCTACACGAAATTTATCGGTAAAAAAGTGCTGGTTCCCATTTTGAATAGAGAAATTCCAGTGATCGCCGATGATTATGTTGACCGTGAATTTGGAACAGGTTCCTTAAAGATTACCCCAGCACACGATCCGAATGACTACGATATAGGGAAACGCCATCATCTGGAATTCATTAGCATTCTGGATAAAAACGCAATCATCAATGAAAACGGCGGACCCTACTCCGGTATGGATCGGTTTGCATGCCGAAAGGCAATCTGGAAGGATATGCAAGCCGCCAACCTGGTGATAAAAGAGCAACCCTATATGCATATGGTCCCAAGATCAGAGCGCGGTGGGGAAATCATCGAACCAATGATCTCCACCCAATGGTTCGTGAATATGAAACCGCTCGCCGAAAGAGGGTTGGAGGCAGTTAACAATGGTCAGATTGATATCATCCCGGAACGCTTTAGCAAAATTTACAATAATTGGCTTGAAAATATCCAGGATTGGTGTATCAGCCGGCAACTCTGGTGGGGACACCGCATACCGGTCTGGTACTGCTCGGATTGCAAACACATAACCGTCAGCCGGGAAGATCCTGATCAGTGTGAAAAATGTCAGAGCAAAAATATCCATCAGGACGAAGATGTTTTGGACACCTGGTTTAGCTCCGGTTTGTGGCCATTTTCTACTTTAGGCTGGCCAGAAAAAACACCGGATTTTAATTATTTTTACCCAACCACCATGATGGAAACCGGTTATGATATTTTGTTTTTTTGGGTTGCCAGGATGATTATGTTTGGATTGGAGTTTACCGATCAAGCTCCTTTTGAAACCGTTTATCTGCATGGCATCATTCGGGATGAGAATGGGGTGAAAATGAGCAAAACCAAGGGCAACTCAATCGACCCATTGGAAGTCATGGATGAAATGGGCACAGATGCTCTGCGGTTCACGGTGCTGGTAGGATCCACTCCTGGAAACGACACCAATATATCCATCAAAAAAGTAGAGGCAAATCGCAATTTTGCCAACAAAGTATGGAATGCAGGCCGCTTTGTGATTGGCAACCTGGAAAAATGCCCTGAAAAACCTATTCAACCACCAGAATGGACCTTGGCTGACTCCTGGATTTGGGCCAGAATGAATGAGTTGATCCGCGATGTGGAGCGCTTATTCACCAATCACCAGTATGGGGAAGCTGGTCGTCAAATCTATGATTTCTTCTGGAGTGAATTTGCAGATTGGTATCTGGAAATTGCAAAAATTCAAATTGCTGAAAGCCCTGATCGTGCCTTTTATACCGTCCAGACATTGATAAAAGTCTTGGACATTAGTTTGCGCCTTTTACACCCCTTTACTCCTTTCGTAACCGAAGAATTATGGGGACACCTTAAATCCGCCTGCCAGGAGAACTCCGGACTATTTTCTCCAAAACATGGATGGGAAGAAGCTCTCATCATTGCCAAATGGCCGACAGCACAGGACATTGAAGGATGGGAAGATCAAAAAATCAAAAACTTTAATATCATTCAGGAAATTGTGCGTAGCATGAGAAATATTCGAACGGAAAAAAGGATTCCACCTTCAAAGAAAATTCCAGCGATCATTGTAGCCGGAGAAAAGTTAGATATTCTTACCGATCAGGCAGCTACAATCATTGCTCTTGCAAATCTGGATAAAACTGAAACCAGGATATTCCAGCATCTGGAAGATAAACCAGGTAACCAGACAACGATGGTCCTTTCGGGCGTTGAAATATTCCTCCCTTTGGATGATCTCATTGATGTTGATGCTGAGAAGGATAGAATTAATAGAGAATTAAATGAGATTCAAAATCAGATTACTCGGCTTGAAACTCTCCTGAATTCTCCTTTTGCCGAAAAAGCACCCGCAGCGGTGGTCCAAAAAGAAAAAGAAAAATTAAATCAGTTCCAGGAAACTTCAGTCAAATTAAAGCAACAATTTGATAATCTGGCATAAATACAAAATCCCCTTTGATAAACGAAGGGGATTTTTGTGACAGGATTATTCTTTATCCTTTGCTATTAAAATTCGCAATGCTTCAACCGCTACACGAATCATTCCGTCCGGATCATGCTTCTTTGCAATGGTATCCATATCGCTTCCAATGATCATCGTGACCGCTCCAGCTCGTTTGCGATAAATACCGCCCAAAATGAAGACAATGGATGCCTCCATTTCAGAGCAAATTGCTCCCCCGGCGACCCACTGATTCCAACGATCTTTCAAGTATGAGACCATGGGCATTCGTTCTGGTTCTACTTCGCTATAAAATGAATCTTTGGTATGCGAAACACCAACGAAATGAGTGTAATTCAATTTTTTCGAAGCCTCAATCAGGGCATTCATGACATCCAAATCCGCGACAGCTGGATATTCAATGGGCAAATATTGTCTGCTGGTTCCTTCATCCCGGATGGCTGCATTGATAATTGCGATGTCTCCAACTTGCATGTCTGGCTGCATGGCACCGGAGGTGCCGACCCGTATAAAAGTATGGCATCCAACTTTCACCAATTCTTCGACCGCAATCGCAGTCGAAGGACAACCCATACCGGTTGATACAACGGAGACCTTCTCACCACCTAAATAACCAGTGTAAACCTTATGTTCCCGATTAAAAGAAACAAATCTCGGCTGATCAAAATAGTCTGCAATCGACTCACATCTTCCTGGATCACCAGGTAAGAGAACATACTTTCCTACATCGCCATCAGCAACCCGAATATGATATTGAACCTCTGACATCCACAACCTCCCGACTCTTCAAGATCTATCTAGCTTAACGATCCTAGTGGTTTTCTTATTGTACAATTATCTGACGAATTGTGAACCATTAAAACATGCTTATCACTATGATTCATTATTACAGGAGGAGAAATGCTTAAGGTTGGTTATATTGGTTTGGGATTAATGGGAAAGCCAATCGCACGAAACATTTTAAAAGCTGGGTTTCCTTTGGTTGTTCACAACCGCAGTAGAGAAAAAGTGCAGGAGTTGGTGCAGGAAGGTGCAAGGGAGGCTTCTTCAGCAGCAGAAGTTGCCTCTCAGGTTGATGTTGTTTTTACAAACCTGCCCGATTCTCCCGATGTAGAAAGTATCGTCCTGGGCGAAAATGGTATTCTTGCTGGAGGACAACCAGGGCTTATTTTTGTCGATAACTCAACCATTAAACCCATGGTTGCCCGCACCATCGCAAATTCACTGGCTGAAAAAGGTATCCTTGCGCTGGATGCGCCGGTCTCCGGTGGGGATATTGGCGCAATGAACGGGACACTAACCGTTATGGTTGGGGGACCATCTGAAGCACTGGAAAAAGTTCGGCCGATCTTCACGGTGATGGGAAAAACGATAACCCATATCGGCCCTGCTGGTTCTGGTCAGATTGCCAAAGCGGCCAACCAAATTATGGTAGCTGCCCAAATGGTGGCAATGGGAGAATTGCTGATCTTTGCTCAGAAAGCCGGTGCAGATCCAATGAAGGTCGTAGAGGCTATTCGCGGTGGAGCAGCCCAGTGTTGGTCATTAGATGTAAAACCTCCGCGGTTATTCAGTGGAAACCGCCAGCCCGGCTTCAAAGCATCCATGCAATTCAAAGATCTCAATATTGTGATGGAAACTGCCAGGGAATACGGTATTCCTTTGCCATCCTGTGCAATAGATCAACAGTTGTATCAAAGTATGCTTCAAAATAATCTGGGTCATTTGGATAATTCAGCCATCATTTCCATAATTGAAAACCTGGCGAATGAGAGGTTAAGCATCCCGTCAGATTAGCGGTTATCAAGACGGTACAATGAATACCAATCCGCATAGGTAGCGCTTAATTCCAGACTGGTGGTCAGTTCTTCTAAAGCATCCAGTTCCACAGGTGGATGATGTGGATCTTCATCCTCTCGCAGGAATTCTATTCCTTTGTCGTAAACCAGGAGGTGTGTGTATCCTTTATTCATCCAGAAAGTTAAAATCTCTTCTTCCGAATCAAATTCATGAAAAGCAACTTTCCAATGGTCCAGGATTTCATCTGGATCGCAAATCGGAATACAACCAAATCCGCGCGGTTCATACAGCATCAAGACCTTCTCACCATTCTCCAACATCCCAACTTCATTTATTGCTCTGGCATACCAACCTAAATTCTTCTCCAGATAGTCCTGATTGGATTGAATTCCGAAAACATATGCTAAGACATCTTTTTCCACCATTTCTGAAATCAATTGGAAAGCATTAAAAGCAAGTACGATTATGACCAGAATAGCTACCAATCTTCCAAGGCGTACCTGACCCAGACGATACTGTTTGATCTGGAAATAACCATATCCGGCTAAAATCGCAAACGCTGGAAACAAAACAAAATAGAACCTGGTTTGAATTAAATAACCCGAAAACTGATTCCCGATGGCCCAAATCAATAATCCAAATAATGTTATCAGTCCAGCATTTACAATGGAGACTTTATGTTCCTCGTTCTTGTCTTCCCAGCCTAAAAAGGCAATCATGCCCAGCCCCAATAATAACGGCCCTACCGAAACGCTGTAGCCATAAGTCCCATCCACCCCCATGATCGTTGCCCGTATGGGGAGGAAGAATAAATCTAGCAGGTCACCATAAGGCTGCATCCCTTGATATACATTCAACCGAATTTGATTCATCGATCCGGATTCAAAAAAGAATGGGTAGATTGGATTTCTTGTAAAAATAAAATTTTTTGTCAGCCAGGGTAACGCCAGTAGTGCTGCGCCAAAACAGAACATACCAAGCGTCTTTGCCCAATCGCTGTTTTTGTTTTTGAGGGAATAAACAATGAGGCTGAGTAATCCGGCAATAAAAATCACCCCGGATGGATACTTACATCCGAAGGCCAGTCCACTGAAAACCCCGGCCATAAATATTGTTTTCATATCCCCTGACTTGCGGTAATCATTTAATAACAGGACAACCCCCAAACCAAAAAACGCTGACATGATATCCACATATCCCCACGAGAGTGCAGAGGCAAATGTTAATCCACCAAACAGGCTGGCGGCACCGACCCACGCGCTTTCCTGGTCTACTGCTTTGCGTAGAAAACCTACCAATCCGAGCGCAATCAACACACCAATGAAGACATTAAACACCAGCACAGTTGACTCGCCTCCCAATCCCATCAGAAATGTGTAAATCATTTCTGACACTTGTGGCATGCCCGACATAATCAACCATGGAATGTCACTAATCTTTTCCTGCATGAGGTACGCTTTGGGTAGAGTCAAATGATAATTTAAGGCATCATAGCGTGTGGCTGGTGCTAATGCGACCAGAAATTGGGATAAAAAGATTAATCCCAGTAGAATGAAAATAAAGATCGTCACCCTGTTATTTTTTTGTTTTATTTCGTTCGCTTTGAGAAAGAATTCCTTTACCCAGGACAAACTATTTCTAAATAGAAAGATACTCAGGATGAGGAAAATTCCTAAAAATAATATCGGCTTTACCGTCCATAATGAGCCAATGAGCAGAACAAGAATGGAGAGAACACCAATTCCTACGCCAGCCTGCAAATAAGACTTTGTCCATGGTTCGTGGTTTTTAAAGGCGAACAATTTGCGACCCAGACCACCAGCCAGGGTGATAAACCACAAACTAAGGAATATTTTCCAGACATGAGTAACAAGAGAGAGTGTTTGTGATGGATTGATTGGTTTATGAGTAACATAATAACCAATAATAATCAGGAAAAACCAGCTAAAAGCGATGATGGCCGTAATATTTGGATTTTTCTTTCGCATGTTTAAATATTATATGTATTTTCCAACCAGCGCAATAAAAATTTTGAAGTATCTCGAACCGATTTTTTAACGGCAGCAGAAATATCTGAAAAAGGTTCTATCACTTCCGGCTCAATGCCAAGTAAAAATCCCTGGACGTTTGAATCAATCTGTAGAAAAGATATCAATAAGTGAGGTGACAGGCGGTGAGTATTTGTAGCGATTGTTTCTATCCTTGCGCTGTCAAATAATTGAACATGACCAGGCAATTCACCCTGTGCAGCCGCATCAATCAACCAGATCCAATCCGGATTAAATTTACGGATGGTACCTGAGTAGTTTTCAGGAGCGATTGACCCTTCAAGCAATTGAATCTGATCGAATTTCCCTAACTTTTTTTTTAATTTCCTGACAACCAGAACCCCGGCCGCATCATCTCCATTTAATTCATTTCCAATCCCCAATATCGTCAATCGGGGTAGTTGATTGTTATTCGCAAGGTGGTTCGTCAATGCCTGGTTGAGCTGCTCGTTCAAGTAAGAGAGCAATATCTTCTTCCCTTCCGTAATACACCTCGAAGGCTTCTTTAGAGGTGGAAGCCATTTCCCATTCTGAGTTGGACATATTTAAGCAATTAAATCTGCAATTCTGTACACATTGAGAACAATATACACAGCGATCCGCATGATAGCGCATCACAAAGCGCTTATTAAGTTTATCGACAGTAATCAATTCGATTGCATTCGAAGGGCAATCTTTGATACACAACATACATCCAACACACTTTTCCGGATCGTAAACCAGCTTACCTCTTAACAGATCAGGTGTGATTGATTTTTTAAAAGGGTAATTTTGTGTAACTGGTTTCGAAAATAAAGATTTGAGTAGATCACCTAATAAGACACCGATAGACATTTTTCACCTAATACCTTACCTCAGGATTTCTCCTAAGTATTTACCAAATATGATAGCCAGCAATTGTAATAAGGCCATTAACGCACCCAATCTCCACCACAACCCGACAGTTTGATCTATTCGCAAACGAGCAAACAAGGATTGCAAAGCAGTCACTACCAGAAAGAGTCCTGCAGATTTCAAAATAAATTCCAAGGGATTGGCGATACCCCCCAAATAAAAAACGACCACCAAAGTTAATCCAATCACAAGTTCAACATTTTTTCCGAGATGAAATAGCGCTAAACCACGTCCTGAATATTCGGTTAATGCACCGGCTACAATTTCAGTTTCTGCTTCAGGGGCGTCAAAAGGCGGTAATTCTAATTTTCCCATCAAACCAACCACAGCGACGATAAATCCGATTGGTTGAGCCAAAATGAACCAGATATTTTCGCCTGCAAAAGCGTTAATTTTTCCAATGTTCCAGGTCCCCGCAGCAATGGCTGGTCCTAACATCGCCAACAAGAAGGGGGCTTCGTAAGAGAACATTTGTGTTAATGCTCGGGTGGCACCGATGATTGTGAAACGACTTAATGTATTTGCCCCTGCCAGTCCGATACATAAGGTCATCAGGCTGAGCAAATAAAGCACAACGATTAAATCTCCTTCAAAACTGAAGGCAGCGTTAAATCCGAACATTGGAACGTATAAAGCTGCTGTAAGAGCACCCGTTATTGCAACAATTGGCAACAAGAGAAACATGATTTTATGAACACCATTGGGAATAATCTCTTCCTTTGCCAATAATTTAATGGCGTCCGCCAGGGGTTGAAACCATCGTGGCCCTACACGGTTTTGAAACCGGGCAACTAATTTACGATCAACCCATTCATACAATAATCCAAAGCTCAATAAAAACAATCCACCTGGAAAAATCAACAAAAGTATTAGTGGGTGTATTGAAAGGTTCATCGGTAGTACTCTATTCCATATTTTCTAAGTCCATCCCAATTCATGATTTGGGAAGTTTGTGAACCCGATCGAACTTCTACCATTCGATCATTGCAGGAAAAGCAAGGATCAATTCCAACCAATAACATGGGCATATCTGCCAACTTATGGCCAACAGCTACATCCGTAATGGTTCCCCAATTACATAAGCTTGGGGTGCGAATTTTTACCCTTTCGGGTATTTCTGTTCCATTGCTCTTGATGTAGTAGAATAATTCTCCTCTAGGCGCTTCAACCCTCGAGATCACCTCTCCAGCTGGTATTTTTCTTTTCATGCGGGTGGTTATCTCTCCCGGTTGAATTTTTTCAAGAATCTCTTTTATGAGACGATAGGATTCATATAGTTCTTTCAACCGAACAACAAACCGTGCTTCAAGATCGCCCGTTTCATCAGTAACTATTTTGACTGGAAAATCTTTATAACCTGAATAGGGTGCATTAACCCGAATGTCTCTTTGAGCACCCGAGGCACGCGCCGTGGGGCCAACCGCGCCTAACAAATCTACACGCTCTCTGGAAAGAGTTCCGATACCACGTGTTCTTCCCAAAAAAGTCTCATCCGTTGTGACAACTTTCATGTAGTATTCTGTTCGCTCTTCCAAAAAGTCCATGCCTTTTTTGATCTGATCAGAAGTTTTGTCATCCAGATCAACTTTTACTCCACCCATAACATTGACAGAGTAATGCACTCTACTCCCGGATAACGTTTCCAGAATATCCATAACCACTTCTCGGTCACGCCAGGTGTACATAAACAACGTATCGAAACCAGCTTCGTGAGCTGCCACACCAAACCAAAGTAAGTGGCTGTGAATTCGTTCCAGTTCTGAAGCCAGAACTCGAATAGCTTCTGCACGTGGTGGTGCCTGAACGCCAGCCAGTTTTTCAACTCCTAGTACAAATGCTGTAGCATGCACATGCGAGCAGATTCCACAAACTCTCTCAAGCATATACATATCCTGAATATAGTTTCTGGTCTCACAAGCTTTTTCAATACCACGATGGACAAACCCCAACCGAACAGCTGCATCCGTTACTATCTCTCCATCCACAGTGAATTCAAAATTTCCAGGTTCTTTTAACGCTGGATGTTGTGGACCAATCGGAACGATGAATTTTTCGACTTTCGGTTTAGTCATTAGTTTGCTCCTTTGTTGTTGATTCTAGATCTTGTAAATTAGTAAAAGATTTCCGCAAAGGATAAACACCCTCTGGCCATGAATCTGGCAACACCAATTTTTCAGTATTGGGTGTATTCAGCAAATCAAACCCAAACAATTCCATCGCTTCGCGTTCATAAATGGTTGCAGAAGGAATGAGATCACAAATGGTTTCTATTTGTGGGCAACTATAAGGCACCTTAACCCTGATGGTTATGATGGCAGCTTCATTGGCAAAATGATACATTGCTTCCAACTGGCCGGGCTGTGTATTGTCATCGGGATCCGTTACCGGCGGAATATCCATACCGGTAATCGTCACCAGATAACCCCAATGGTTTTCAACAAGACTTTGTACTGCTGATTTAAAATTTGTTGTTGAAACCCAAATATCCAACCGGTTTTCTTCCGGAGTGTTCTCAGATTCCACCCATTTTTCCAGAAGAAATTTTCCGGATTCTAATAACTCACTCGTTTCCATTGCTTTCCTCCTCTAAAATTAAATCTGGAACTTCCATAGGGACAACAATTTTTTCTCGTTTTTGGCCTTTTTTTAAGCTTTCTAATAATTGAACTACCCCATAAATGATCGCTTCCGGTCTGGGCGGGCATCCGGGCACATAAACATCAACCGGAATAACTTTATTTAAATCCCCGATCACGTTATAACAACCATCAAAGACACCACCTGATAAAGCGCATGATCCTACGGCGATGACGAATTTTGGGTCTGGCATTTGCTCATAGACACGGATTAATCGATCTAATGCCTGAAGCGTGACTGGTCCAGTGGCTATTAAAACGTCTGCATGCCTTGGGCTTCCCTGTAATTTTATTCCCAGGCGTTCCACATCATATCGAGGGGTTAGGGTTGCTAGAATTTCAATATCACATCCGTTACAGGAGCCACTGTTAAAATGGATAGCCCACGGGGAGTTAATTCTTGCCCAATTTTTTAATTTACCTACAACTTGAGTATAAAAATTCTCGGAAACACTACTCATAATGATACCCTTTCTATCCTAACAATAAAGCAATCAGAGACACCATCAAACCAAGCAAAAACGGTACAGACTGGAAAGAAAACGTCCCCGATCCTAAAATTAACATTCCAAGATGGAGTATCGCAAAAAAGAAAGCAATCAGAAAAAATGGTCTATATCCCGGGGCTGCTGGATTGGTGGATGCCTCTTCACCGCTGGCATAGATCGTTTCTTTCAATGAAGATTTTTTTGATGAGCCAGCCATCCCTTTTCCAAATAATAACAATACGATCACAAATGGCACATAAATCAAAAAAGCGAGAGGAGGTGTAAGAATAATTTCCATCAATACTCCTTTATTGTCCAAAGAAAATGAATAAACTATATCCTGCCGGGCCAGTCAACCAATACAAAACGGACGGGACTATGCCTAATACTACTACGGCCAGGGTTAATAATGCGATCGGAAGGTACATCCAAACAGAGACCGCACCACCCTCCGATACTAGGGCACTGGGCTTATTTCGATACATCCGATTGACCAACGGTGCATAGTAACCCAGTGAAAGAACGCTCATCAAACCAGCAAAAACAACCAGAATGATCATGGTAGTGTTTTGGGTTTGTGCAACCCCAGCCAACAATTGCCACTTGGACATGAACCCGGCTAAAGGCGGTAAACCACCTAATGAAAGCAGTGCAATTGAGAACGCAAAGGCTGTGAATGGATATTTTTTAGAGGCACCATTCAGGTCATCCAGAACCAGGGGTTTGTGACTCCCTTTTGCAATGTAAAAGTTATACAGAAAGACACCCGCGCATAAAAAGGCTAAACTTTTCATCAGACCATGCGTAATGAGATGAAATACTGCCCCAATACCCGCTAATAACCCATTTAAGGAGATAAGCACACCAAATCCCAGCAACATGTAACCGACATGACTCAAACTGGAATAGGCCAGCATTCGTTTGACTTCTTTTTGACGTAAAGCGAGTAGGTTTCCAACGATCATGTTTAAGATGCCAAATCCAATCAATAAGTTTCCCCAGTTTTGTCCACTTAAGGCGATTCCACCAATTGCTCGCAATAATGCAATCAAACCGACTTCGATGACAATCCCTGAAAGCATAGCACTGATGCCACTGGGTGCCTGTGAATGCGCATCCGGTAACCAGGTGTGTAAGGGAACCATGGCAATCTTTACACCAAAACCAATCACCATCAATGCCCCGCCAATCAATAGATAGGGAGAAGGAGCATTGATAGACATTCTCAACATTTCGAAATTTAAGGTTCCTGTTTCAAGAAAAACCAGCGCAATCCCAAACACGACCATCATTGATCCGGTCGCACTTTGAACAAGGTATTTCACCCCAGCTTCTAGTGACGCGGGTTGATCTTTGTAAAATGCAACCAGAACGATTGAACTGATCGTCATAATTTCGAACCATACCCATAAATTGAAAAGGTCTAAAGCACATCCCAATCCATTAATAGCGCCTATCATTATGACCAATAATGCATAAAACTTCTCTTGACCTGATTCTTTTTTAAGATACGTGAATGAATAAATTGTTACCAGACTACCCACCACCAAAACCAGCAGAGACAACATCATACTGATCCCATCAAAGCGGAACCAGACTTCACCAAAACTTTGATAATGAGATTGTCCGCTGGAGAAAACATTTCTGATAACTAAATATAAGAAAAATCCTGTGCCCAAAAGCGACAACAATGCCAACCAACGAGCTGGGTTGATTTTATTTTCATTCTTTACATTTCGGGAGAATACTCTCCCAACCAAATAAATCACTGCCGATGATATCATTGGGAACGTTAGCATCCAGGTAAAAGCTGTATTTGCATCCATGTTAGGCTCCTATAATCAAAATACCAAATACAACAACCAGGGCAATCAGAATATAAAGAATATTCCAATTCAGTTTACCTGTTTGAGTAGCTCTGAGGCTTTCGCCCAATCCTTGTGTCGCATCCACTATCAGTTTATTTATCTTCTCAAATCCAAAACTTGCCTGAGCTGTGCTTGCAATTGGTTGTAATGCTCGCTGTATACCAGACAAAGCAGCTCTACCAACCCAGGTCATGATTCCAAGGGCAATGATGGCAAGAGCAATCCAGGTTGCCGGTGCTAGTAAAACATGCTTGAAGAGATGACTCAGATTTATTTCATCAATGCTGTGAATGGGAAGGGAGGTGCTCATCATCTTTGAAAAAGGACCAATCAGTAACCAGGTAGTGATTGCCCCGAATGCCAACGGTGCCAGCGCGATTTTCATGTTCCTTCCAAGTGGATGAACTGTTAATTCCAATTTCTTTTCACCATAAAAAACCATCCAGACACAACGCGCGGTGTAAAGGGCTGTCAGCCCCGCCACAATCAGCATTATGACATAGATCCAGATTGGGTTACCCCGTTCCAGACCGGATTCGAGGATTAATTCTTTGCTCCAAAAACCATTGAAAATCGGTATGCCAGCTAAAGCGAATGCACCAATGATAAATACGATTCTTGCAAAAGGCAGTTCTTTTCCCAAACCACCCATTTCCCGCATATCTCTGGTACCTACCGAATGAATGATTGCTCCGGCCGCCAGGAAAAGTAAAGCTTTGAAGACACTATGGCTGAATAGATGAAATTGAGATGCCAGAATACCACCTGCGCCAACAGCATAAACCATATAACCCAATTGACTGACTGTCGAATATGCCAGTACACGCTTGAGATCATTCGCTACCAGCGCCATGAGAGCCGCTAGTAGAGCGGATAACATCCCAACGATCATGACTGACAATGTCCACCCGGGAACATCTTTGAATGCGGGGTAGAATCTGGCCAAAAGGTAGACACCAGCGTTTACCATTGTGGCTGCATGAATTAAAGCACTGATCGGAGAGGGAGCTTCCATTGCATCCGGGAGCCAGGTTTGAAAAGGAAATTGAGCAGATTTGGCAGCAGCCGCAATCAACATTGCAAACGCCAGGATGGTTAATATGTTGCCCGGCAAAAGCGATGGGTTTGAAATGAAAATATTGATATCAAAACTTCCTGTATAGGCATACAACAATGCTGCTGCCAGTAGAAGACCCACCCCACCAACCTGGGTCATAATCAACGCTTTCATACCGCCTGCCACCGCTTTTGGATCATCATTATAAAAAGATATCAATACATAAGAACATAAAGCAGTGATTTCCCAGAAAATGAACATTAATAAAAGATTGCTGGTCAGTACCAAACCGGCCATGGCACCGATGAAGAAAAGTACGAAGGAATAATATCTTCCTAATTGAGAATCACCATGCATGTAATCAACTGAAAATATGACTGCCAGAGCGCCAATAACCGTGGCCACGATCGCAAGAAACAACCCTAACCCATCAGTTACAAAGGAAAAATTCCCAAAAGAACTGCCCATTTCGAAGGAAAGAATTGTGCCACTTTTATATGCCCACAACATCGAAACCGAAGATATCGCGGCAATCACTGAAAAAATAACGGCAATGATATGTTGAATCTTCTCATGACGATTGCCAATTAACCAAACAACCAAAGCGCCAATCCAGGGTACCAGGATTGTAATCATTACCAGAGGTTCTATTTGCAGCATCTGATCACCTCTTCAACTTTGATATGTCAGCAATATCCAGGCTGCCAACACTGCGCTTCACCTGAACAGCTAAAGCCAATCCAACCACAGCCACAATCGTGTCAGCCACAATAACCGTCAAAGCCATACTCTGACCCAAACTTGGCTGCCCTCTCATCTGCCCTACAAAAATCAGCGCTAACATCGCGCCTTTGACCATAATCTGTAAACCCACTACCACTCTGATTAAATTTCGGGTAAGCAGAAGGCAATACAAACCCACGCCAAATAATCCAAAGGCAGCAATCATTACAATCATTGGTGTGCTGATATTCATTCTTGAACCTCCTTGTGAAGAACTCTGATGTGATATTCGTCGGTCAAGAGTCTTAACATGCTGACGACCCCGGCAAAAATCATAACAACCTGCAGATACAAATCAGCTTTACGAACCTCCCAAACCATTTTTTGAAATCCTGCATCCTGATTCAAGCCGATAGGCAAATTTAATAAAGGAAGTATTTGCCAACCAATCAATAGAATAGCAACAATTGCCAATATTCTTGCCAGCCATTTTGGAATAAAAGATAAATTGGGAATTGGTTCATCGCCAGCAATATTGATAGCAAAAACGAATAGGACGGTCACAAGTCCTGCTCCCACACTTAATTCAATCACAGCGATTTGATAGGCTCCCAATAAATACATCATAATGGCTACCAGCGCACTGGTCCCTGCCAACCAGATTGCAGACACCAACAATCTTTTATCACGTACAGCTTGGAAAGCACAAATGAGGATCCCCAACAGGATGATGACATGCAGCATAAAGATCTCCTTCTAATTTAATTTGGGGTAAGGTTAACCTACCTTGTTATACATCATTAATAATGATTTGTCATGTGAAAATAATCACAAATATTTAAACTTTTAAGAACATTGTCACTAAAATTTTGCAAATCAACATCTTTTAATGAAAAAAAAAGCAGGTGACTAGCCTGCATCTGCTGTTTATATTTAAAAAAACCGTCTCGGTTTATCATATATGGGCCTGTCTTTAGATGAGCATATGCTCATCTAAAGACAGGCCAATCTCTATTTATGGGGATATGACGAAAAATCTAATAATATTAAGCTAGTTGTTTTTGTTGCTGAAGTTCAATTACAATTTTTTCCTGATCAACTGGCAAGCGATCAACACGCACACCGATAGCGTTATAGATTGCATTGGTGATAGCAGGGATGGTTGGAATTAAGCAAATTTCGCCAATTCCCTTTGCGCCATAAGGGCCATCAGCGGAGGGGTGCTCGACAATAAAGGAGGTAATCTCGGGAGTGTAATAGATTGATGGGATGCGATACTTCGCCAAACGGTCAGTAATTACCATACCCTCTTCCAGAACAAAATCCTCAACCAATGCATGACCAATTCCCATGACAATACCACCTTCCACCTGGCCTTTCAGTCCTAATGGATTGATGGCAAACCCGACATCATTAGCCACAATAACCTCAGGTACTGTTACCTCGCCTGTAATCGTGTTCACCTCAACCAATGCTGCTTGCGCTGCAAAGGAGAAAGCAACATGCATATCGCCTCCCTGTCCTAATGGTTTAGTCTCTGGAGCCCAATAAGTATATGCCACCTTCGGGATCAAGCCATCTTTGCGAAGATTTTGTGAAATGGTTGAAAGTTGGATTTCCTGCCTATCAATTTGTGCTAATCCTTCTTTGAATTCAATTTTTTCTGGTGAAATATCGTAGCGTTCTGCCAGTTCTGATGTCAGCAAATCACGCATTGCTCTGGAAGCAAATTTAACAGCATTTCCTGTCACATAGGTTTGACGTGAAGCGGTCGTCGGGCCACCATCGGGGGTAAGATCAGTATCCGATAGTAATATTTGTACATGATCAGTATCCTGTCCTAATTCTTCAGCAACGATTAATTGTAAAACGGTAGGCAAGCCTTGCCCTAATTCTGCGGAAGCAGATCGTACTTCAAATTTCCCGTCTGGTAATAGTTCAATTTCTGCACCAGCTTTATCAGGAGCTCCCCCACCCAAACCGGTGTTTTTATAAGCCACAGCAAACCCCCAGGCTCTGACTGTATTAGGATCTTCCGGGTCTTGAACAGGTTTGAAAGGAAATGGTCCCGCTTTTTCATGCAAGGCTTTCTCAACTTTTTCAATACACTCGAGTAAACCAACACTATCTCGTAATTCCTGGCCGGTGTTGGTTACACTGCCCACATGCAGAGCATTTTTCCTGCGTAATTCAATCGGATCCAGCTGTAATCTTTCCGCCAGAGTGTCCATCATTGATTCGACTGCAAACGCTGATTGCATCACACCAAATCCTCGGAAAGCACCAGCTGGAGGATTATTGGTATACATTGCATAGCAGTCAATATCTACATGCGGCACTTCATAAGGCCCGGATGCGTGCGTTGTGGCACGTGTCATCACTTTTTCACCTAAAGAGGCATACGCACCAGTATCTCCATGTAATTCTGTTCGCACTGCCGTCAGTTGACCATCCTTTTTCGCGCCCACTTTGATATCAATCTGGGTTGCATGCCGCTTCGGATGGACAATTAGACTTTCCTGACGATCAAATAATAATTTAACGGGTTTTTTGGTTTTCATGGTTAATAATGCTGCGTGGATTTGCCCGGCGATATCTTCTTTTCCTCCGAATCCGCCACCGATCAGTTGACCAATAATCCTGACCTGATGTTCGGGTAACCCAAGAACGGCTGCAACTTGTTCCCGATCCGAATAGGGAATCTGAGAACCCACAAAAATCTCTAATTTATTCTCATCTGTTAATCGGGCGATACTGCATTCAGGTTCGATAAAAGCATGATCATTTGGATTCGTATAATAGGTGTGTTCAAGAATTACGTCAGCATCGTTAAAACCTTCAGAAACCGACCCTTTATTCACCTGTATATGTTTCAATAGATTACCAGTGTCATGAATCTTCCTGGTTTCAGGATCGTGAGCCTGAACTGCCGATGAGACAACTGGCAATGGATCAAATTTAAATGTGATCAGTTTCAATGCCTGCGAGGCAATTTCTCTCGTATCAGCAGCTACAAGCGCGAGTGCATCACCGACATAACGGATTGGTTCTCCAATATCGATC
Source organism: Anaerolineaceae bacterium (assembly GCA_034003505.1). GTDB lineage: Bacteria > Chloroflexota > Anaerolineae > Anaerolineales > Anaerolineaceae > UBA6170. The sequence goes on from JAVEYK010000001.1 coordinate 27,230, forward strand.
AGAACTGGCCAGTCTTTGATAAATAAGCCATGCGTTTTTGCATTCAGAACATCTTTAGCGGTTAATACCGCTTTTACACCAGACAAAGCAAGTGCTTCAGAAACATCCAATTCCTTTAAAATACCAGCTGGAATCATGGCGCGTTTTACTCTGGCATGCAACATTCCTTCAAATTGAATGTCATCACTGTAAATGGCTTGCCCGGTAACCTTTGCTATTGCATCGGGACGATGGCTGACCTGCCCCACCATTCTTTTGCTAATCCTGGAGGTAGGTACAATGGGAGGATGAACTGGTTTTCCGGTTACAATCGATTCGGATGCAGCCTGAACAGCGCCTATAATACTGGGGTAGCCTGCACAGCGACACAAAGTATCCTTTAACGCATATTGAATATCCTTAACTTCTGGTGTGGAATTTTTTTCAAGCAAAGCATAACTGGTCATGATCTGACCGGGAATACAAAAACCACATTGGACAGCACCATATTCAATGAATGCATCCTGTAGAGGGTGCAGTACGGTATATGTGTTACCGTTATTTCCAACATTCTTTGCCAATCCTTCTATCGTGGTGATTTTTTTACCATGTGCTTTCACGGCAGGATACGAACAGGATAGAACCGGGTCGCCATCAATAACAACCGTACAGGACCCACATTCAGATTCATTGCAGCCTATTTTTGTTCCGGTGAGTCGCAGCCTTTCTCTTAGCAAATCCGATAAAACCTCTCCTTCGATAATGGGGAGGGTATATTCTTTTCCATTTACTGTAATTTCCAAATTTTTCATCTCTTTCATTCTTTCTCTCCAGCCCGCAACCACGCAATCTTCACCACTTTTTCCAGTAAAGCCTGAGCTAAATGATAGCGGTACTCCGCAGTGGCTCTCATCCTGCTGGTTCTAAATTTTACTGATTCCAAAATGGTGGTTTTTGCCCTGGCAATTGTTTCTTCATTCAGTTCGTTGCCACGAAATACGTCCTCCACCTGCATGGCGCGCGTTGGGATCGGCCCTGAAGGTCCAAAAGCGATCCGAATGTCGCTGATCACTGGTCCCTTTCTACGCAGCCAGATCGCAAGATTTAAGATCGGTAAGGCGACACCTTGCGGGCGCATGACCCGGTCAAAGGCTGATCCTTCTCCCGATCTCCGAATAGGGAATTCAAAACCAACTAAAATCTCACCATTTGCCAGCGCTGATTTGCCCGGCCCGATAAACAATTCCAGGATGTTTTTCTTTATGTACCCGGCAGGTGAGTACGTGATTGCAGTTGCATTCATTGCCACCAGTGAGATCATCCCATCGGCAGCCGGCAAAGAGTGCGCCACATTACCGCCCAAGGTGGCAGAATTTCTTACCTGTGGTCCACCAATCAAACCGGTGGCTTCAGAAACTGCAATTGCATGTTCCTTGATGATTGCTGAGTGAGTAATCTGACTGACCGGTACTGCGGCTCCTATAAAAATCCGATCTTCTATTACAGATAACTCTCTCATTTCATCAATATGATTGAGATCAATCAAGGTTTGCATGGAAGGATGGCTGCCTTGTTGAATTTCCAGCAATAAATCCGTACCACCAGAAACAAAGCGCACGGGTTGTTGTGCTTGATGGTAGGCTTCGACCGCTTCAGGTAAACTATACGCTAATTGGTAATCTTTCCAGATTGTCATTATTCGGTGGTTCCTTTCGTTTGGCGGCACTTTTCGACGGTTTCCAGGAACCGACGCCGGTCTATCATCAAAAACCGACCACCGAATCAATCAATTATTTGTTTGTTTTTACGATATTCTGTATTATATCGATTTTATTTCATAAATACAATAACCCGTAAATTCTTTAACCGACAAACTGAACGTCAAAAACCATCTTTATCCATAACTTTCAACAGTCCAGAAATTGCATATTTTCTTCCTTCGCGGTATACTGCGTGCTACTTGAAAGAATAAGGATGACATGCAGCCAACAATAAGAAAAATTAGTGAGTGGGATATCGATCTAACCAACATAATTCGCTTAAACCCTTCTTCCAGGTTGATCTGGCGCCTGTCAACAATCATCGCTCATTCTGGCGATTCCTGGTATTGTTTGACTGTCTTATTGGTAATTTGGTTATTTGCAAAAAATGAGTGGCGTGCCATCACAGCAGCTATGGGTTTGGGGACTTTTATTCTCGCGTTTGTGGTCTTATTACTAAAATTTTCCATTCGCCGAAAGCGGCCAGTCGGAGAATGGGGTGGAATTTATCGCAGCACCGATCCTCACTCTTTTCCCTCCGGACATGCCACCCGTGTCTTCTTTCTGGCTTCAATGGCCTGGAGTATTGCTCCCCTTTGGTTTGCAATTTTCCTCACCATATGGGCTCCATGGGTCGCTTTATCACGAATTCAAACAGGTCTCCATTATTTATCTGATGTGGTGGCAGGTGGTATTTTGGGTTGGATATTAGGGAAGTTGGTGCTCCTACTAATCCCTACCATGACACTATGGTTCCCCTGGGCTTTTTAATCGCTTAGTGACCCTGGAAGTTTGGCAAGATATGCTCTGCAAAATGGATGAGTCCATCTAAATCATCCAAGTCAATCCATTGCAGCATGATCTCATCCAGGCCTGTTTGTTTGTAATCAAATAATCGATCAATGACCTGTTGCGGAGACCCAACCACGATTCCTCTTTCAGACATCTCTTTGGCATCTCTCCCGTTCAATTTTTTAATGATTGATTCTTCGTTACGCCCATAGGTTAAATTTGTCATCAGCGATCGGCGAACATGCTTCGGATTCTTACTATTTTCCAGGAGCATCTGATCCAACTGAGAATTCTTTGCCCTTAGAATTTCAGGTGTAAGAAAAATGGCATTCCATTCATTGGCGAACTTAACCACCAATGGAAGTGTGTATTTTTCTCCATTTCCTCCAATTAAAATTTCAGGACCGTTAATGCGTTGTGGTCGAGGTAGAAGGAAAGCTTCTTTGAGATGAAAATAGACACCGTCCAGCGTTACTGGATCGTTAGATTGCAGCAGATTTGTAATAATAAAAACACCCTCTTCGAATCTTTTAAATCTTTCTTTTACCTCTAATAAGTCGAACCCATACATTTGATGTTCTCTGGCCTGCCATCCTGCGCCTAAGCCCAATTTTAACCTTCCTATGGATAAATCATCGACAGCGGATGCCATTCTGGCGGTAAAAACAGGGTTTCTGAACGAGGTGGGCGTAACCAGAGGACCAAATTTAAACCTTTTGGTTGTGGTTGCCAGATAGGTCAATGACGTCCATAATTCCAAAGAATCTTTATCCGGAGGATTGGCATTGGTGAAATGGTCCGAGCGATACAATCCGTAGAAGCCATAAGATTCAACAACTTCAACAATTTTTTTCCAATTGCTCCAATTCAAACCATTTTGACCTTCAATCATGATGGATATCTTCATGAAACTTCCTCTCTACTTCGGCAAAATTCTCAAAATTTGGTGGCCGATTGCCCCATGATAATCAACATGTAATTCCTGCTCCGCAGTATTCATTTCCCATTTTCCATTTTCAAATTCTATACGGAAGCCTCTGGGATACTGAAAATCAGGAATGAATACAACTAATTCCCCATCATTCTCATCTTCAAATAATAACGTGTATTCTTTTCTTCGAAAATCAAAGGATTGCTTTATTGGATTTCCGCTGAGAATCCTTAAATACGGTCGGATAATGGGATTTAATGCGCGGCCTCCAGAATAAATATTGCCTGGATCTGCCTGTTGATCCCGACTGAAGATGGATAGGTCTTCATCGTTCCACAAATCGCCCCGTTCATTGGTATTATCAAAGGTGTAATTCCAGATTGTTGAGTCCAAAAACAATTCCTCGATAATTTGGTAATAAAGATCCAGTGCTTCTGATTGAGAGGAATAATCCCCACTTTTATAAGCGCGCTTATTGTTAAGATCGAATGGAACTCCAAACTCTCCAATCACCGTAGGAACGTTACCTAACTTAGTGAATGAATCATTTTTGATCCGATTCAATTGCTGAAAAAACGCTTTGCGGACATTCCTCTTTCCATATGAAATCTTCATTCGATCCGTATCCATCGTGAAGTTGGGATTGAAATTTTTGGTCAGCAATGTGACACCATCATACCAATGGGTGGAATTCACAATTTTTTGTGCATCCTCGTCAGTCCATGCAGGCATAGGAAATTCCGGAACGCCTTCAATAAAAATAATTGCATCCTCATCCACTTTTCGAACGGCTGCAGAAAAACGATTGATAAACGGTTTTAGATAATTACTGGAAAAATCAACCGGCTCCCCGTTTACCTCTGAGAAATAATAAGGATTTATCAACACCGGGTTATTCTTATCATCTGTCGTCCAGACGCCTTCTCCTTTCCACAAGCATTCTGTTCCAGTCTGCCAGGCCCGGACTTCCTTTTGATTAATCATTTTCCATCCGGTCAGTCTGAGCCCTAACATGCGAATTTTCCAGATTTCAACTTCCTGTTGCCTGCCATCTCCTAATAAAATTGATTGCCAGGGAGTCGGCATTTCTCCTAGTTTAAGTTGGCTATGAATTTCTCGCAGATCAGGAAGGCCAATCCACCCATTAGAAGGTTCATTAAGTGAGTCATACCCGATGACATGCTCATATTTTTCGAGTCTTTCAACAATTTGTAAAATGGATTTGATATAGTGATCTTGCAGATAGTCTTGAATTTGAACTCCAGCAATATGGAAATTAGGTGCAAAATCTTTCCCTCCAAAAAATAAAGTGAACATAGTTGCAGCAGCAAGTTTCTGATAATTGGTGGACCATATCATCCGGGGGTAAGGATCCCCATGGACGTTATGAACAATTGCAGCACCACTGGGATTAATTTTCTTAATATCAAATCCAGCTAATTCCAATGTCCATCCGGGAGCACCATCTCCACCAGTAAATCTACTCCAGACATCTTGATGTGGATCAATAAAAATTGTAAAACCATAATCGCCCGCTTTTTTTACAATTTCTTCGAAATAGTCCAGATACTCTTCATCATAAATGCCTGGCCCACAATGTTCTATGGCTTCCCAAGTGGTTAATAATCTCAAGAAATTAAATCCCCATTTTTTGAGCCTTTGGAAATGTTCGTCAGCTTGAGATAAAGGGAATGGTCGTCCTACAAATGAGACATTTAAGTGATCAAAAAATCCATCTTTTTTATAGGTGGCGCCGTCTGGTACCACCGGTATCTTGCTACTACCACCTAAATTTACACCCCGGAAAAACACTTTACGGTTATGACTATCGATAAAATATTGTGCATTGGTTTCAATTTTTTTCATAATTCACCTATTTGTATATTATATGGGAAATTTGAAATATTAAGAAATGCCTACATCTATTCTTAGAATATGGATCGTACCAATAAGCATCCCCATCAACCAAACTATCGAATCATCACCGTTTTCTTATATTCGTAATTGACCAAATTAAGTGCTTCGAGTATGCTTAATGCTGGGAGTGGTTAGGTCCCGGTGGGCTTCCCGGTCTTCAAAATCGGTGGCGGGTTGTTATGCAGGCCGCGGTGGGTTCGACTCCCATCCATTCCCGCCTGTAAACAAAGACATGGCGCAGAGCGTGTCTTTTTTACATTAAGTGGCATTCCTTTTTGAAAGGGATTAGAATGGAATCAGGATTAAAAATGGACACTCATTCATACCTCGAAAATGATTTACAACCACTCCATGATTTTATAAGGAGTTATATGCTCGTCGAAAGTATTACGACTGGCAGAAAAGAAGATAAGTGGCAGGTTCGCTACATCGGTAATTTAAAGACGCCGGAACAAAGTGAAACTACATTTGACCTGATTGAAAAAAGAGCAAAAAATTATAAGTTTTCCATCTTACTAACAGAGGAAAATAACAAACATGTCCTCTATCTTCTGGATGAGTTTCCATCTGCAAAGAAATCCAACCCAAGAACCAATCTGATACTTTTTATAATTACAATGATCAGCGTTCTGGTAACAGGTGGTATTTTTTCCACACCAACACTACCGGAAGAATTTAATCTTCAAGCAATCTTGTTAATCGCGAAAAATGGCTGGCCATTTGCCATATCCATTCTGGCCATTCTTGGTGCCCATGAGATGGGACATTACATTGCCGGCAGAAAACATGATGTGAATGTTACCTTGCCTTATTTCATTCCATTACCAATCATCAGCCCGTTCGGTACAATGGGTGCATTTATCAATATGAAAAGCATCCCCAAAAATAAAAAACAATTATTTGATATTGCGATCGCGGGACCTCTTAGCGGCATTATTGTTGCAATTCCAATTATCATTTTGGGGTTGTCAATGTCTCACGTGGAAATGCTGCCTGCACAAATTCCTGCCGGTAGTGGCCTTCAAATGGAAGGGAATTCATTGCTCTATCTGGGGTTAAAATATCTTGTTTTCGGTGAACTGTTACCCAATCCTCAGTCATTCGCCGGATTGCATCCGGTTATCTTCTGGTTACGCTATTTTTTCACCGGTCAACCATTTCCATTTGGCGGTTATGACGTCATGATCCATCCAGTCGCATGGGCAGGCTGGGCAGGCATTTTAGTCACTGCTTTAAATTTGATTCCAATTGGACAATTAGATGGCGGGCATGTGTTAACATCCGTTTTAGGCAAAAAAGCCAGAAAATTGACCCCAGTTTTTCTGGTCATCATGGGGCTTCTGGGATTTGCATGGTCCGGGTGGTGGTTTTGGGCGTTCTTATTGCTATTTTTGAATCAGGTTCCCTCACAAATGAAAGATTCCGTTACCCCATTAGATCCCACCAGAAAAAAATTATCGATTCTGATGTTGGTTTTATTTATCCTTGTATTTACCCCCGTCCCGCTGGTAATTTTAATGGGTTAAGCCAACATTGTATGGATTGTTTTTCCGTCTAAATTAACAAATTTTCCCATCGCCTGAACGGTCAAACATGAGTGCGCTGGAAAAACACACACCAGACTACCTGGTCTTATTTCTTCAGGGATTCCTTCTGGAAACACAGCCACACCATGTTCCTGTGAGAGAGAGCGCAGATAGCCCAGTATTTGTTGATCCTCCCATCCAGATCCATTTTTTGTGGGTAAGGTAACCAGACCATAAGCATTTTGAATCGCTCCCCAGGTATGGGTATCCTTTGAGAGATGAATGGCACCTCCATACAGAACCAATTCGTTCTCTGCTCGATGGACAGCGACCACCGGACAGACTAATGCTACTGCTATTTCTTCCAACCGGCAAACACCTGCTTGAAATTGTTGTATATCATAAAATAGAAAATTTCCAGGGCGAAGTTCGTCGACATTTTTAAAGTCTTCCACCAATCTCGAAGAAGGTGTATCACCCACAGAAATTTCTAAATTTGAAAATCCGTGTTGGTTCAGTTGGTTCCGGATTTCAAACAATATTTTGACCGACTGATCGTATACTGCCGTTATTTCTTCGATTGTTTTATAGCGGTAGGTATGACCCGCATGCGTGATCAGCCCTTTCATCTTGATTTTTTTACTATTTTCGATTTCTTTCGCTGTGATTAGGATTTCTTCGAATTGATTGGCCTTCAGCCCACAGCGGTCCGCCCCAGTGTTGATCTTTATCCACCCAGAGACCTGATTGGATAGGTGCCTATCAATGAATGTCACTGTATTGGAATCCTCAAATAACAGCGAAAGGTATACTTTTCTCGACAACTTAACAATCTCTTCCAATTGCAATATGTTGGCAGGAAAAGCGATAAAAATATCATCCCAGCCAAATTCTGCAAAGTATTGAGCCATATCGATGGATGAGACAGTAATTTTTTTGATCCCAATTTCCCGAAACCATTCTCCGATTTCCGCAGACTGGTGGGTTTTAAAATGCGGTCGAAACTCAACACCTTGCGATAATATTTTGTCATTGATTAAAGCAAGGTTTTTCCTGGCTTTTTTTTCATCAATGAGTAAAGTTGGTTTTTGCACACTGGAAAAAACTGTCAATTTCGTGCTCCTGTCAGGGTAAATATCCAAAATAGATTAAATGACCATAGGCAAAATGAATAATTCCGTTTGGATTTACCGTGAAAGCGGTTAGTTGACTGGATTCGTCCAGATTTGATTTCTGACTCTCAATATTTGGACTGATTTGTTGTTGTAAATTGAGAGCCATACTGAAGTGATAAATTGTCTGGTTACCCATATCCAAAAAATAAATAGAAGGGTCAGGCGGCAGGGTTACAATAACCTGAGAAAGCTCAGATCCAGGTAAAACACTGAAATTCTCCCTGGTTTTCCCATCGACAATTAATCCGTACCCAATGTTGTTTTCACAGGTAAACTGGTTCAGGTTACAGCGAGTTAATTGTCCACTGGCATGAACCAGGAATAATTCCTCCTGGTTAACAGAAATATCAAGAGAATTTGCTAAATTTTCAGGGATATTACCAGAAAATAAACTTTCAGGAACTTGATCAAAAGCATACTCATTAGATGAATAACGGTAGATATCTCTCGTTTTATCCCCGGCATCCAGAACATATAGACTATATCCATTAAATGCAAGCGCTTTAATTTCACCCCAGTTCGTATCCGACCTTCTCAGTTCAACAGCAATTGGATCACTGCCCGGGATACACATAATCAGATTCCCGCGTGTATCAATCCCCATTAAAGTCGTATTGAGTTTATTTGGATAGTTAACGGGCTCTATGTCAATTAAGGCATCAACGATAACCTCACCAAATTTTCCCGGACCACAAACGAATGAATTGTCAATGACATAATCCGGTCGGGTGGCGATCATTCTGATGACTCTACCAGTACCAGAATCCAATGCATATACATCACCATTCGTATTCGTTCCCATCCGACTGATTTTTATTCGTTTATCCAATCCTCCAAAGATGGTAGGTTGAATTTCAATCCTGGTCACATCCTGAAGATCATCCAATTCTGCCTGAATAAATTTCTTTATCTCGGTTGTTGATTCTGATTTGCCAAAGCTCTCCGATTCAGTGACCAATCTTAAGGCTTCCTGATACATCAAAATTTGGTTGTTGACATCGGTTTCATCAAGAGCATCACTGATTAATAAATTTGCATTGGCGATTAATTCCCTCTGTTGTGATCCAACTCCACTCTGCATATAAACCGTGATGCCAATCGCAGAAACAAACACAGCAGCCAGAATAGCGATCATCAACATCGAAAATGAAGATAAAGAATCAGGGTCTTTTTCATTTTTGAAATCACCAGATGGCCTGATAAGTTTCAATAGTCCTTTTGTTAACGTGGTTTTAAATTTCCCGTATTGATCGTTGAGGTTGTGGAAAAATTTTCGAACACTGAACAGAAATATTGCGAATGTATTTGATTTTTTGCGATCGATTTTCTTTTTTGGTTCTTTTGGCTGCCGATTGGTATTGGTTTCCCAAACTTCTCCACTAATATAAATACCTTCCGTAGACTGATCCTCACTATTTTCGGAATGGAAATCAGGTTGGTTGTTAAATTGGTTATCGAAACGATTTGATTGGTCTTGTTCCGAAATTTGCAGCGAATCTATGGATTCTCTGCTAATTTCTTCAGATACCTCAGGAGATTCAAAAATCGAGTCAGCGTTTGTGTCGTCTTCCAATGATTGATAAGTGGATTCAATTGGTGATAAAGGTTTATTGTCAAAACCATCTTCAATTTGGCTTACTGGCTCTTCGATAGAACCCACAGGCGTCTGTAGTGGTGGTGTTCCTCCTCCATCTTCATTTTCTGAAGAAGAAAATTCAGCTGAATCAAGTTTTAATTGGTGAACACTCCCATCCCCACTTCGGAATTGAATGATGACTGCTTCGAAATCATCCTGGCTCAACTGCATAAGCGACCTTCTTAGCTGACTGATAGAAAGTCTTTCGTCACCCAATAGCGCCTCTTTGGTCCAGGTTTTAGGTGTTTTTGTGGAAAGGATCAGGCGATCACTTTCATTTATCTTCGAATGGAAAAATCGAATTTTAATGCTCTTACCAACCCCAATCCCCTCCACACCGTGGGTTCTATCCTCAAATTTTTCAACTCTCGTTCTTGTTAAATGATAAGATGTTGCTCCGCCAGACTGGACAAAATACACATCCTCTTTATTGAGCACAACCAGGTGAAGAGAGCCCAGGATCGGTGTCTTTTGGGGATTTTTAATATTCAACTGACTGAGGTCATTATTAAAAAATTCACTGGCAATTTTTGCAGCGGTCGTAATTGGCCCTTTTGTTTTATAATATTGATCGCTGGCCTTTGAGACCATTTGATTGATTGTGTCGGTTTCATCATCGGATAATTTTTTAAAAGGGGAAAAACGTATGACAATGATATCTTCTACGCGTGTTCTGGTAGCCTTACGATGTACATTCCCCACAAAATAACCGGTTAAATTTGAATATTCTTCGCGATTGCGGTACCCAAAAGGATATATAAATAGATCAAACAAGATAAAAAAATCCTCTCAATTGGTAAATACGATTAGATTGATTATACAGCCTAATTAAACACAATTTCCTATCGCTCACAGAGCGAAATGAACGTCAAATTATTAAAAGATTTTACTAAATTATAATTATTTGGTTAATATTATCTATAATCAAATTAAAGTGACAAAATTTATATTGTGGAAAGGCCGGGATCTGGTATGACAAATGAAAATAATACCTTCACAGTGGATGTAGGATCTAGGTTAAAAGAACTTCGTGAAGACCGACATATCTCTATGCGAGAACTAGCCAGAAGAAGCGAGTTGTCTGCCAACGCTTTGAGCATGATCGAGAGAAACCTGACTTCTCCATCAGTCAGCACATTGAATAAATTAGCGACTGCCATGGAAATACCGATCACCGCTTTTTTTAGAAAAAATCATGAGAAGCGCGATATTGTATTTTGCAAATCCTCACAGCGCAATCAAGTTTCATTTATAAAAGGATTATGGGAGGGTCTCGGTGGTGATTCTTTTATTGGGAGAATTGAGGCATTTGTGCTCACACTGGAGACTGGAGGTACCAGTGGTCCACATGGCATGCTCCACTCCGGGCATGAATTTGTTTTTTGTTTAAGCGGAAAATTGGAGTATGAGGTGTCTGGTGAAAAATTTGAATTAGAAAGTGGTGATAGTTTAATTTTTGCCTCTCAACTCATGCATCGCTGGCGTAATATTGGCAAGGAACCTTGTTCCGCTGTTGTCGTTATCTCTGGCCACGAAGATAATGAAAATCCATCGGAATTTCATCTGGCATCCGCCAAAATTCTAGATAATTTGAAAAATCTGGAGAATGAGCTCAAATCTTAAAATTCGTAAAGATCACATTGCTCTCAAATTTTCTTCTCAATTACAATTTAGACCGTTGGTTACCATTCATTTAGTAATTGTTGAAATTAAATAATTTAGATAATTCTCTTTTTAATCCGCTAAACCCTGATTTGGTTCGTTATCCAGACGTATGCCGTGGCCCCTCACAGTGACCAGGTAATCATGTGTCGGATCGAACACAGCTAATCGATCACGGAGGCGACGAACCAGGGCATCCAGGGCTTGTTCAGAAACACCAATCGCTTTTTCGTCCCCCCAGATGATTGAAATCAAATCACTTCTTGAGACAACCTTGCCTTGTTGCTCATTCAGCGTATGTAAAAGTCTAAATTGAGGCATGCTCAATGGTGGTAATATCTCTATTCCGCCCAACCATACCCGCCGGGAGCGAAAATCCAAATACAATTTTTTTTGATTTTTTTCTGATTGTGGCTCGGGTAAGATGTCCCGGTCTAAAGGCATGGTTGCATCTGAACTTAGAAAGAAAAAGCTTTGAACCAGCGCTATTTGAATGATATCCCCTTCTTCCAGAACAATTGATTCATCAATCAATGTACCATTCAAGTAAGTGCCATTTTTACTTCCCATGTCCTCCAGCAATACACCGTTCGTTTGATAGGTAAATTTCGCGTGAAGTCTGGAGACCTGGCGATCTGGTACGACAATCTCGCAATCAGGATCCCTGCCTACATGAATTTCTGATTTGATATTCCACCGTTGACCCAACAAAGGACCTTTTTGTGCGATTAATATTGGAAATTCAGGAAACAATTCTTCCATCAAATTCTCATTCTCTCAGGATTTTTTCATCAACCTTTGGTAAACCTATTGATAACAATTTGATTAACCCTATTTAATTGGTAAATCGATTAAGGTATAATATATCAAATAAACGCCGAAATGTAAAAAATCGCTAGGAACAATTTTATAGGAGAAGAAAATGCCGCTCCCGTTGAAAACGGGGGATGTATTGCGTGGTCGTTATCGCATCCAGAAAATCATCGGACAAGGTGGTTCTGGATCAATTTATCTCGCAGATGATTTACGATTATCCGGCCGACAATGCGCCCTGAAAGAAGTTGAACACAACTCGAACCTCGCGGAAGATTTGATCAAAGAAGCTCGCGACCAATTCTTTCGTGAAGCAACCGTATTGGCAAGATTGGATCATCCAAACTTACCAAAAGTGTCTGACTTCTTCTCCACCGGTGTGAGAGATTATCTGGTGATGGATTATGTCCCCGGTGAAGACTTACGCACAATTATGTTAAAAGCGAAACAAAAGAATCAATTTTTACCAGAAATTGACGTAATGAGCTGGATTTCTCAATTGTGCGATGCTTTGATTTTTTTACATGATCAGGAAACACCCATTCTTCACAGAGATATTAAACCCAGTAATCTTAAGCTAACTCCCAGTGGCCTTTTGAAACTAGTTGATTTTGGTCTGGTAAAAATAGCTGCACCGGGTGAAGTAACCATAACAATCGTTCAAGGTCAGGGCACAGCTTTATACACGCCACTGGAACAATATGGTGGCGATCAAGGGCATACCGATGTTCGCAGCGACATTTTTTCCATGGGGTCTACGATGTATCATCTCTTAACCAACACCCCGCCCACAGATGCCCGCCAACGGTTCTTAAACCCCGAATCGCTAAAACCCCCTCGGTCGATCAATCCAGAAATTAGTTCTCGTACAGAGAAATGCATGTTATGGGCTATGAATTTACACCCTGATGAACGTCCTGAAGATGTTAGTGTTTTTCGTCAAACTTTATTTGGCGATCGATCAATTCCCTTACGTCCCATGAATAAAAAAATTACCTTTCAGGAAATTATCAGAATGAATCCTGAACAAACCTTGCTCTACTCAGCAATTTTGATTTTTATTCTCAGTTTTTTGCTGACAGTTGGAAAATAATCAGGATTTTCTCAAATCCATTCTTCCTCTGATATACCAGATCCATCCGACAAACCAACCCACTACCCCACCCAGGATTGAAACCGCCATTAAATCAATGGGGTTAAGTGACAAAGTCCACTCAAATCTCAGGATTGTTTGGAAACTGATCAATACATAGGCAAGCATCCCCCCCATAAATGCCAGGATTGCCCACCGAGTTCTCCAGCGGATTGGGACTCTTTTCCTCGAAAAGAAAAACAAACCAGCCGACATGCTTGATACAATGATAACCATTGCGATCCAATCTCTGAATCTGGGAAGAAGCGGGGGGTTCTCCATAATCTCTACCACCGGCTCGGTGGGTGCTACCGTTGGGGTGAGTGTGGGTGTTGGTGTTTCAGTCATTTCCGGTGTTGAAAGCACAACAATCGTAGCTTCAGCGCCTTCTGGTACGGGTACCTCGAGTTGAATTACTTCGGAATTATAAGCCGGGTCACTCACCACTCTAATCTCAACCAACCCGGTATTTTGTAACCGATATGAAACCATGGCAACGCCTTTTTGGGTAATCGCTTCAACCTGTTGAACATTGCTTCCTTTTTCTATATAACTGAACAAGAACCTGACGATGGTTCCGTCCGGCACGGGATTCATATTGTAATCAACAATTACACCGGTTTCGAGACTGATCGTTTCGCCCAAATCAACTTTGGGAATATTAGAAAAGTCTGGTGAAGTATCTCCTTCAGCTGGAGAGATTTCCTCCGGGGTTCTCATGAATAACGGAATAAGCTGGTTAGGATTGGGGGCAGTTCTGGATATTAAATCATACCCAATGCCAGGCACACTAACTGGCAAAACACCATCAGCCGATATCTCTTGAAATAACAATCTTGCAGCCGTATCGATAAACTCCGTTGTTTTGCTAAATAGGACAAAATAAGCAGTTAATTTGCTGATATCGGTAGCATCCAAATAATAAGGAGCATTAAATCCGAAGGCAATCACTTTCTTGTTGTTGATCAAATCCGGACGATCAGCCAGAAACCTTTGTAATGCCATCGAATCCTGATTCTCAAACTTTGGTTTGATGAATGAAAACACAATCCAATCCGAATTTCGCAGTTCAGAATCTAAGTTTAAAGAGGTTTGCGGATCGTTTAAATAACGATTTAAGTCAGCAAATGTATATGAAGACATGCGGGAAGGTATGACCTGATCTCCTGCTCCTGGACCATACAAGCGTAACACTGCCTCCTGGAAGGTTGTAACACCAAAAATGGATTGTGGCGGACAATCAGTACATTGTCGTGCTGAAATTGTATCCGTAATGAATAGCATTCGTTCATTACTCTGTGGAGGTTCTGGGAGTATCGCACTCAGTTCAACCAGATCAGGACTCATTAATACGACTGAATGACTGGCTATATCAAAATTTATTTCCTGGTTTTTTCCCACTTTATCAAGGCCATCTATATCTGGAATTATGTTTTCGATATCAAAATCTTCATATAATTCAAATTTAAGTTTCAAAATTCTTCTTACGGATGAATCCACTCGTTGGGCGAAAGCAGGATCTTCTAAATATTTTTGCGTAAAGAATTCTAAAACCCTTAACATGGTTGAATAAGGATCTAAGTCACTTGTGTCAACGTAAAGGTCTAATAGTAATAGATCATTCCCGGAAATGAGGGCGTTCCGGGAAATCTGCCTTGGGTCAAAACCTTCACCGGTGGGGTTAAAGAATTTCCGCACCGCACTCGAGCCCAGGTTATCACTGACTATGATGCCACCCGAATTTCGCCATGATTCAAATGCCGGAAGGGACATGAGTTGTTCCTGGGCGGTTTGATCAAAACTTACTGGCCTGGTTGTTGAGCGAATATTGCCCTGAAACCCCTGATACCGGATATGAGACATTAACAAACCGTCTGTGGTTGACTCTTCATTATGTGAATTTCCAGTGACAGAGAAAAACGGTGCCAGCTCAATCTGTTTTAATTGTTCCAGTGATTTTCGAACAGTGGCAACTTCATTTTCAGGTAAGCGATCAGAAGATCCTCTCCCTGGGAAATGTTTGGATATTACCGCCATCCGATTGTTGCTGCCAGAATGAACACCTTTTATGTAGGCTTTCCCCAGTTCACCTACCCAAAAAGGATCGCCACCAAAAGTTCTGGCACCCAGATCATCCCCCCCTTCCACATAAGGCAAGTCCAGCACGTCCAGGGAAGGACCCAATAACAGGTTGAATCCCAGGGCAGAAAGTTCTTGTCCCAACACATTGCCCACACCTTCGGCAAGGGTTAAATCCCAGGTTGCACCAATTGCCAGTTGGGAAGGTAATGTTGTGACACCATTGATAATGGAATTATAGGGATACGAATCGCCTTCCTGAGAAATCGCAGTAAAGATCGGAATATAGTTCAAAGGCTGGCTTGTATCCGACTCACCACCTTCTAATTCAGACGTAAATGAGCTTTCCCACTCAATTTCTTGTAAGGTTTTAATAAGTTGATATGCACTTTCTACCGTTCGAAGAGATGTAAAATTATCGTTTGCTAAATTAAGGACCACACCCCCAACATGCCGGTTCGCTATTAAATCAAATATTTCACTTGACTCAGTAACCTCACGACCTTGAAAAGTAACCAGGAATAATTGGCCAACTTTCTCTTCGGGTGTCATTGTTTGAATTAGTTCCTGAACTTTAAGATCTACTTCATTAATTTGTTCAACAGATGCAGAATATCCTGTTTTGATTGGAATTATGAGTGTTATTAATAAGAGGTAAATACTTAAACGATATATTCTTCTCATGAACTATTAGATCAAACCCTTCCAACGTTCACAAATTTGGTTATGATAATCTGCTTGAATATTACATCCAGTCAAAATTAATACCGGTTTTTTTACTGTAATTTTATTTGCCAGAATCGCAGCAAAAGGAACTGCTGCAGATCCCTCAACGACAACTTGATAATGATACCAGACAAAGGCGATCGCCCGTTCAATTTCTTCTTCGTTTACTAAAACGAAGTCATCCAGCATACTTCTCACCAAAGGAATCGTCATAGAATTCAACTCGACTCCTCCAGTCAATCCATCTGCAACGCTTTTCGATTCAACCACATTTTTCATTGTTCCATAATGATAAAGCGAGTGAAAATACGCTGAGTTTTTGCTTTGGACACCGATTATTTTGGTGTCAATGTTATTAATCCGGAAGGCCAAACCAATGCCTGAAGCAAGCGCTCCACCACTGACCGGAACTAAACAGGCTTCTGAGTCATAGGGTTGAATCTGGTCAATCAATTCCATCCCTAAAGTTGCCTGGCCTGCAATCACTTGTGCATCATTGTAGGGTGAAACCCAGGTGGCACCACGTTTAACAGCATAATTTTGAGCTTCAATTTCAGCCTGACGGTAATCTCCAGCAATTTTTTGGACAGTTGCTCCATAATCAAGAATTGCTTTTTCCTTATTTCCAGTTATTTTTTCCGGCAGGAATACGGTAGCTTTTGCTCCCACCAACCTGGCAGCGTAGGCTACTCCTAATCCATGGTTACCAGCTGAGACCGCCACCAGTCCCCGCTCTTGTTCCCAGGGAGCTAGCGCCAAAATCTTATTCAATGCACCCCTGATTTTAAATGCACCAGTTTTTTGCTGGTTTTCCCACTTTATATAAACATTCAGTCCTGCATCAAAGGTTAACGGGGTGCGCTCAATTTTCCCATCAATTCTTGTTACAGCTGCTTGGACAGAATTGGCATCAATTATCATTCGTTTATCAGTTTTCTCGCTAAACCAGGGTCATCGGTAATGATGCCATCCACATGAAGCTGGATCATTTTATTTAATTCCATCTCAGTATTTACAGTCCACACATTTACCTTGCGATTTCTTTGATGTTGCCTTTCAATGTATTTTTGATCGACATCTTTATAATAGGGATTTATTATTTCGGGGCTAATCCAGTTCATTAACCTTGATCGAAAAACCCAGCCTATTTTCCCCGGCAAAGCTAATAATGCCACCGGGACAGTTGGTAGGAGTCTTTTGCATACGATGAGATTATAGGGATGAAAAGACGAAAAAAACACACTTTCCTGAATTCCCATTTTCTTGACCAGTGTCGCGGCTTTCTCAGCCAGTCCATCCCGAATAGATGAATAATTAGTTAGTTCAATATTCAACAAACATTTATTTGAAAACGCTTCTAAAACCTCACTCAACTTTGGAATTTTTTCACCTTTGAATTCAACCGAAAAAGAGCTGCCTGCATCCAGGTTTCGTAATTCGTCCAGGGTTTTTTCAATAACTTTTCCCATGCCATCGGTTGTTCTTTCCAATGTCTGGTCGTGAATAATCACCATTTCCCCATCTCGCGTGCATTTTACATCAAATTCGATGCCATCAGCGGACAATTCAATCGCTTTCTTAAATGCAGCCATCGTGTTTTCAGGGGCGTAAGCAGAAGCGCCACGATGAGCGATAATGGTGGGTTTTCTTTTTTCCATATTAAACCCTTTTTATAAATCTACAAAATAAGAAGCAGCTGCCCGGTCGATCAATTCCTTGTTCAAAATTGCATCGATGTTCAGATAGCGGGAAATATCAATTATCTGATCACATATATCGCGTGGGTGGGAAGCACGAAGATTACGGCTACGTTTAATATAATGCTCCTGCAGTAAATAAGCCAAACCCTCATCTGTGTACGTGACACCCTTTTGTGAAGCTACTCTGCGGAACAATTCACGAAAATCTTCATATGATGGATCACCGATTTCGATTTTATGCCTTAAACGTCTCAGGAAAGCTTCATCGACCAGATCTTTCGGTGGCAGGTTTGTTGAGAAAATGACCAGAACATCAAACGGAACTTCTATCTTCCTACCAGTATGTAAGCTCATATAATCGATTCGATTTTCCAACGGTACAATCCAACGATTCAACAGATCCCTCGGCCGTACCAACTGTCTTCCAAAGTCATCAATTAACAGGATGCCACCATTTGCTTTCACCTGAAAAGGTGCTTCGTAATATTTGTTGGTGGTATCGAATACCAGGTCCAACCCTGCCATTGTCAACTCGCCGCCTGTGATGATGAACGGGCGACGAACTCGCAACCAACGTGTATCCCGACGAACGCCAGTTCTTCCTGAACCAGTACCGCTGGCTGTTGTATCTTCTTCCCGTACCAGTTGGTGATTGACAGAATCATAAAGCTTAATAACCTGGCCATCTACATATATGGAGAATGGAATGTACATGGTCTGACCCTGCACCAGGTTACCAATCGCTCGGGCAACACTCGTTTTGCCATTTCCAGGAGGGCCATATAAAAATATGGAAGTCCCCGAGTTGACCGCCGGCCCCAATTTATTAAAGGTTGGCTCGTTTAATACCAAATGGGCAAGAACTTGCTGCATTAAACGACTGGTTGCCTGAAGGCGTCCTCTGCCCTGTTTGAGAATGGATTCATTGTAAACATCAATCGGAACCGGGGCTGGTCCGGCATATTGGCTGCGATCCAATGCTTCGCGCGCGCGTTGGATACCAGCTCCTGTTATTGCATAGGTATAGGAACCTTCACCTAAACCCATTTGGGATGTTTTGACTTCAACCAGCTTTTCCCTTTTTAATATTTCAATGATTTGATCTACAATCCCGGTGAAGGGCAAGGCCATCTCTTCAGCCAATTTGAAACCCGACATATAACCCTGAAAATAAAAGATTTTTAAAGCCAGGTCTTGTACCCAAAGCGGAGACAAACCAGTCTGTTCCAAATTAGTGATTGGTTGGGGTATAAAAGACTTTTGAATGGGACTTACTGCAGAAATTGAACTTTTAGCCTTCGGTGAATCTTCAACCATGCTTCCTCCATATAGGAACATAATTAAACTGAAATAATTATAGCATGGCGATTAATTTTGTATTAGATAACACGATCAAGAAATAAACTAATAAAATCGCGATTCATTCAACCAGGAAATTCAAGCCGAAGGTTTTAAATCCTTCACCCGCAATTGTTTGAATATATTTCCGTTGTAATGATTTCGCTCCACCGAATAGACCACATCCACTCTGGTTGGCATTTCTCTTCCCCAAAATCCCTGGTTGAAAGCAATCGCATCGTATACGGCTTGTTTATCCCTTAATTGCAATTTCAAATGGTTCCCTTCCTTACCCACCATCCTGACACTCTTCACTTCAACATCTCTGGAAACAAATACAGCCTCGGAATTTTGAGCACCCAGCGGTTCCAATTGATCCAATTCCTTTAAAATTTCTTCCGGAAGCAAATGTAGTGGATACTCGATATCGACCCTGATTTTTGGATGTAAATGGCCGGGATCCAATTCTGTCTCAGCAATCTTTTCCAATTCAAAAATTAACTGATCGATTTTCTCATTGGCAACCGTGAAACCTGCAGCCATTGCATGTCCACCATGGCGCACAAGCAGATGTTCACACTTATCCAATGCTTTGGTGATGTGAAATTCGGGGATACTTCTACAGGATGCTCTTGTGAATTCTTTTCCCATATAACCGACAATCGCTGGCCGATAATAAGACTCCGTCAATTTTGCAGAAACCAACCCCACCAGACCGGAATTAAATTCCTCATCCATCGCTACGATAATCAATTTATTTTCATCGATTTTCGATTGTGCAGATTCCTGCATATCTAAGGTTTGTTTTTGTCTCTTGCGATTTAAATCATCCAACTCCTGACTCAGCAAACCTGCTCTGGCACGATCAGGAGTCATCAATAATTCCAGGGCTTTTTTGGGAGAATCCAACCGTCCAGCTGCATTTAATCTGGGAGCAATTCCAAAACCGATATCCATTGTATTGATTTTTCGCTGATCAAACCCGGCGACTGAAATAATACTCTCAAGGCCACATCTCCTTGAAAAGTGAATTGCCTTGATACCTTTCGCAACAATCAACCTATTCTCACCTAACAGAGGGACGACATCCGCCACCGTTCCAATTGCTGCCAGATCGAGCCACTGATCGGCAAATTCAATCGATCCGCTTTTTGTTTGAAATAAGGCCTGCGCCAATTTATAGGCAACCCCTACACCAGATAGGTTTTTATCGGGATATTGATCTCCCTCCATACGCGGGCAGATGATACTGTGCACATCTGGAACCACCTCAGCTGGGACGTGGTGGTCGGTCACAATGACAGTCATACCCAATTCCTGGGCATAGCGCAATTCTTCTACAGACCGGATGCCACAATCCACAGTGATGATTAAGGAAATTTTTTGATCATAAAGAAAGTCGATCGCATTTGTATTAACGCCATATCCATCTTCCCGTTCAGGAATAAATGGAGTAACTTTCGCACCCAATGTCTCCAGCACTTCAGATAATAAGGCTGTAGAAGTGATGCCATCAGCATCATAATCTCCAAACACAGCGATACTTTCCTGTGAGTCAATCGCTTGCAAAAGTCGTTCAACTGCTCTATGCATGTCATTCATTAAGAAAGGATCATACCCACTGGAATCTTTGCCAAAGAATTGTGCTGCCACTTTTGAGTCAGTAATTCCACGGTTGAACAGGATCTGTTGCATAATTTCTGAATAACCATTCAATTCATTTTTAATCTCCAAGGGTATTTTTGTAGCAATTACCCATTCTTTTTCAATTGGCATCATCATCAACCACCTTTTTTCCTTATCTCCAAGTAAACTACTCTGCATATGCAACTCTTTGATGAGAGTGAGCCATTCGGGTTTCTTCATGATTTATGGATAGAACTCATTCAAGTTTCCTATCGACCTCCATAGTATAATCGACAAGCGAAAATATTTTTAAATTCTTAGGAATCGAGTAATGAGCTTCAACTTTAAATTGTTAAACCAGGAAAACAACGCCAGAGCTGGTGAATTCGAGACTCCACACGGAAGCATCCTGACACCCACCTTTGCACCAGTTGGGACCCAGGCTACTGTAAAAACCTTAACCCCTGCACAATTAGAATCAACTGGTGCAAACTTAATTCTTGCGAATACCTATCACCTTTTCCTGCGACCCGGTGCAGACCTGATTGCTGAAATGGGTGGCTTGCATCATTTCATGCATTGGGACAAACCGATTCTGACCGATTCCGGTGGGTTTCAGGTTTTTTCGCTGGCGCAAATGCGCAAGATTGATCAGGATGGCGTCACCTTCCGCAGTCATATCGATGGCTCCAAGCAAAGATTAACCCCGGAAATTGCAATTCAGATTCAGGAACAATTGGGTGCCGATATTATTATGGCATTCGATGAATGTGCACCGCCCTATGATGAAACTTACAGCCTGCAAGCGATGGAGAGAACACATGCCTGGGCAATCAGATGCAAAAACGCCAGGACTCGAGATGATCAGGCGCTTTTTGGAATTGTTCAGGGTGGTATCTTTCCGGAATTAAGAAAACAATCGGCTGAGTTTATCAGTTCCATCGAATTGCCCGGCTATGCCATAGGTGGCTTATCGGTAGGTGAAACAAAAAAAGAAATGTATCACTCACTTGAAATCGTCAATTCAATCCTCCCCATTCAAAAACCAAGGTATCTGATGGGGGTCGGGACACCTGAAGATTTAATTTACGGTGTACAACGTGGGGTAGACATATTTGATTGTGTTCTGGCTACACGACTTGCCCGGCATGCTGCCGCCCTGACAAATACCGGTCGCCTGAACCTGATGAATTCAAAATTCTCACGGGATCCAAAACCAATTGATCAGGCTTGTTCCTGTTATACGTGCAGATCGTTTTCAAGAGCGTATCTGCGTCATTTAATTATGGCGAAAGAAACCCTGTCAGGTACGTTAATTTCCATTCATAATATTCATATGCTTCAGGATCTGATGAGAAATATCCGCCAGGCAATTCTTGAAAATCGCTTCGAGGATTTTTCAAGGTCCTATCTATCGAATTATGAATACAAACCCGGCGTTACCGCAGATCAAATTCTTTCACCATCTTCGGAGATTTTATGACAATCTGGCAGGCGTTCATTTTGGGGATCATTCAGGGATTGACTGAATTTTTACCCATTTCAAGCTCCGGTCATCTCGTGATCGCTCCTTTCCTGCTCGGTTGGTCTATTCCTGAAGAGCAGGTCTTCACATTTGATGTATTGGTCCAGATGGGCACTTTGATTGCAGTAATACTTTATTTTTGGAAGTATCTGTGGAAAATTGTAGTTGCAGTTCTCAAAGGGATTCTTGAAAAAAAACCATTTGGTTCCCAGGATGCTAAATTAGGTTGGTTGGTGGTACTTTCCACCATCCCTGCTATTCTGGGAGGGCTTTTCCTCAAGGATCAAGTCGAAGCTGCTTTCCAGTCTGTTCAAATTACTGCTATCTTTTTGCTGATAACAGCCTTATTACTTTGGGTGGCTGAAAGGCTCAGTCAACAAGTTAATCGGATGGAAGATTTATCAACCCTGGATGCATTCATTATCGGTTGTTTCCAGGTGCTGGCAATTTTTCCCGGTTTGTCACGATCAGGTTCAACAATTTCTGGTGGAATTCTTCGCAAACTTAAAAGAGAAGAAGCGGCGAAATTTTCTTTCTTAATGTCCATACCGGTCATGCTCGGTGCGGGGGTCATGAGCATGAATGACCTCATTCAAGTTCCTGATTTATCCGAATTTTTACCTGTGTTACTGGTTGGTTTGATTACTTCGGCTGTGGTAGGGTTCCTCTCGATTCATTGGTTATTGAAGTTTCTGAATAATAACAAGCTGGGATTATTTAGTATTTATTGCGTGGGAATCTCTATCCTCACGCTGGTGGTCAATGCTTTTCGCGGGTAATCATCCATTAAGGTAGATATTAATGACAATAACCGCCATTCTCAAAAACAAAGAATATGTCTTCACAGAGACAAAGGATTTAACCGTCAGAAAAGTGTTTAAAAAATTAGATATCCTGCCAGAAACACATCTATGTGTCCGGGAGGGTGAATTAATCACCGAACAGGAACTTCTCAGAGAAGGTGATGTCATTCGATTGATCGCTGTGATTTCTGGGGGATGATGATGAAATGCAGAAAATGTGATTTGAAAGCTGCTATTAATATGCGACAACATAAATTAGCACTCTGTAAAACACATTTTTTGGAATGGGTCTGTCTTCAAACGGAACGAAATATTCTAAAATACAAAATGTTTTCAAAAGAAGACAATATTTTGGTAGCAGTTTCAGGTGGTAAAGATTCTCTAGCCTTATGGGATGTCTTGCACAAACTTGGTTACAAGACAGCTGGTGTATACATCCATTTGGGAATTCACGGGGAAGATCAATACTCCACAAAATCTCAAATTCTTGCGGAAAATTTTGCGTCCGAACATCATCTTGTTCTCCATATCGTCAACGCTAAACAAGAACTTGGCAAAACCATCCCTGAATTTTCAGAGTCCAACAAACGTGGAAAGTCGAAACCTTGCTCTGTTTGCGGATTGGTTAAAAGACACACCATGAATGAAATTGCGTCAAAATACAATTATGACGTGCTCGTTACCGGCCATAACCTGGATGATGAAGTATCAGTTCTCTTCAATAATGTGCTTGGTTGGCAGATTGACTTTCTTCGCCGCCAAGCCCCGTTCATTCCAGCAAAAGCAGGGTTAATTCCTAAAGCAAAACCCTTCTGCCGCTTCTACGAACGCGAAACGGCAGCTTATGCCATTTTGTCCAATATTGAATATATAGAAGAAGAATGTCCCTTTTCTGAAGGAAGTACAACCATTCAAAATAAAGAACTGCTCAACCAACTGGAACATCAGCGGGCAGGGACTAAACTTGCTTTCTATCTCAAATTTCTGAAAGCCAAAAAGGAATTATTCTCCAGCCAGGAGGGTGATCACTTCACAGATGAGATATTTTCCTGCCCAATCTGTGGGCAACCGACGCCCAATCCGGGAAATTGCACATTTTGCCGCATGGTAACAAGATATTAAAATCACTATTAATCAAAAAGAGGAACTTCCTGGAAGAAATTCCTCCTTTTGGAAAAGTCCATTAAGCTGTTTCTAAATACCGCTGTTTTTCCCAATCTGTAACAGATACTCTGTATTCATCCCATTCTGCACGTTTTGCACGCATGAAAGCACCGTACATATCACTTCCCAGACTATTTTTAATGACTTCATCTTTCTCTAATTCATTCAGTGCTTCTAATAATGATCCTGGTAATTGGCGAATTCCCATAGCAACCCGTTCTTCAAAGGATAACGAATAAATATTAACATTATTCAACGGTTTTGGCGGTTTCATCTTCTTCTCCACACCATTCATAGCCGCTGTAAGCATGGCATAAAATTGCAGATATGGATTTCCAGATGGATCCGGGCAGCGCAATTCGGCTCGGACTGATTTATCTTTTCCCGGGGTGTATCTGGGAATTCGGATCAGCGCTGAACGATTCTCGCCTGCCCAACCAATGTACACGGGTGCTTCATATCCCGGAACCAATCTTTTGTAAGAATTGACTGTGGGATTTAGAATGGCAGCCAGGGATCGTGCATGATGAAGCTGCCCCGCGATAAAATGGTATGCCAGTTCAGACAAATGAAATTCATCTTGTGAAGCGAAGAAAAGATTATTACCATCGTGATCAAAGAGGGATTGGTGACAATGCATACCGGAACCTGCAGCGCCATAAATTGGTTTTGGCATGAAAGAAGCGATCAAATCATGTTTTGCAGCAATTGCTTTAACGGTGTATTTAAGGGTCAGAACATTATCAGCGGTCTTCAATGCTTCACCAAACTCAAAATCGATCTCATGTTGCCCTAAAGCTACTTCGTGGTGGCCAATTTCAACTTCCAGACCCATTTGCGTTAATGCGGTCATTAATTCGGTTCTGACACTGACCGCTTCATCATTGGGGGAGAAATCAAAATAGCCACCCACATCATGTGGAACTGGATGAGTGTTATCAGCGCCATTTCTTCTAAACAAGAAAAATTCCGGTTCAGGACCTACATTGAAAATATAGCCGTTGTGATCCAGCTCTTTTAATTTCCGTTTCAATGCGCCCCGGGGATCACCTTCAAAAGGAGACCCATCCGGATGAAAAATTTCGCAAAAGAATCTGGCTCTTCTGTTTTCTTCAGGCGACCAGGGTAACACTGCATATGAGTCCAGATCAAGGCTGAGACGCATATCACTTTCCTGGATTCTGGCAAAACCTTGGACAGACGATCCGTCAAACCAAACGCCATCTTCCAAAGCCCTTTCCAATCTTTTCACCGGCGCATCCACACTTTTTACTGTTCCGGTTATATCGGTGAATTGATATGAGACATATCTTACACCATCTGCTTTAACTCGTTCTAAAATTTCTTTCTTGTCCATAATGTTTCTCCATCTCATCAAAAAAAATTAAATATAAAAAACATTAAAATCTTTGTTTTAAATAATCATTAAGAAACTCGAAACAAACCTTAAACTATAAGGTTTTTATATTACCACTATGGTTCTTTGTTTCTACTGTCACCAGCAGATTTTCAGATTCACATTTATTCCAGGAGATTGAAGCCAGTGGTGTGGCTTTGAAGGCATCCGCTGATCACTCGATTTTCTTCTGTATATTTACCCCCCAACAGAATTAACTCTCTCTTTGCAGAGAGGAACCTCCTCCTCGTCATCTCAATGATGAGATTCAGTCGCTTGATCTCCAGTTATTCAATTTTTAATTTTCAATGGGGTGAGTCTACCTGAAAGAGGACGCTATTGTCAAGAGGCAAATAGAAAGGACAAATGGAGAGACTTGACATTTGAACATTTGTGCTATAAACTATTATTTAATTTTTGAATTTAACAATACTCAGCTATAATTTGATAAGCTTACTTTAAGGAGATACTGATGGCTCGTAAGAAAAAAAATGATTTATTCTCAGAAGTAGAAAATAGTCCGATCAATGAAGCTCGCCGGGCAGTATTAGATAAAGCCTTGAGCGATATTGTGAAAAGATACGGCGAGGGTTCCATTATGCGGATGGGTGAAGCAAAACACCTCAATGTGGAAGCCATACCAACCGGTTCATTATCTCTGGATATTGCTCTCGGCGTTGGTGGTATTCCAAAAGCAAGAATTACCGAAATTTTTGGTCCAGAATCATCCGGAAAAACAACCTTATGCTTACATTTGGTTGCGGAAACCCAAAAAATGGGCGGGATGACTGCCTATGTAGACATGGAACATGCTCTTGATCCCATCTATGCCACTCACCTGGGTGTTGATATTGATAATTTATTAATCTCACAGCCAGATACCGGAGAACAGGCTCTCGAAATTACCGAAACATTGGTGCGCTCGGGTGCAATTGATTTGGTCGTGGTCGATTCCGTCGCTGCATTGGTGCCCCGCAATGAAATTGAAGGCGATATGGGTGATGCAACCATGGGTATGCAGGCGCGGTTAATGTCACAGGCATTGCGTAAATTATCAGGTGCTATCAATCAAACGAAAACCGCCGTTGTATTTACCAATCAATTAAGACAAAAAATCGGGGTAATGTTTGGAAACCCAGAAACAACCACCGGTGGCATGGCTTTAAAATTCTATGCCTCTGTCCGACTTGATATCCGGCGCATTCAATCCATAAAGGTTGGATCAGAAATAATTGGTAATCGCGTTCGCGTTCGCGTCGTTAAGAATAAAGTTGCTCCTCCGTTCAAAGTAGCTGAATTTGATGTCATGTACAATGAAGGCATCTCCACGGCCGGTGACATCCTCGATCTGGGAACACAATTGGAAATTATCACCAAACGCGGCGCTTTCTACTCCTATGGCGATATTCGCTTAGGTCAGGGGCGTGAAAATGCAAAGGAATTTCTACGACAAAATCAGGATCTGATGGATGAAATTGATAGTGCAGTTCGTGAGCATGCCATGCAGGGTTTTGCAATAGGAGTCATTTCCGAATCAGAAGAAAATTTTAGTGACGAAGAAGCGTAAACTGAAATAAAATTGTGAATCCATATGTAGGTAGGTTCATGCGTAAAAAAAAGTTTGTCATTATCAGTCTTGTGGGGACGCTGCTTTTCCTCTCCGCTTGTTTGCGTCCCCTTCAGGCTGACCCAATGGAAACTAATGTACCTGCTTTTGTGCCACCCACATTAATACCACCCACGCCAACGATTGAACCAACTACAACCCAAAGCCAAACTTCGCAAGAATCACAACCGGAGACATGTATCGACAATTTAACCTTCATAGAGGACAAAAGTATTCCAGATGGAACAGAAATTAAGCCTGGTGCTGCTATCAAGAAAGAATGGGAAGTCAAAAACTCTGGCACTTGTAATTGGGGTGCAGGATACACTGTACAATTAATTGGTGGTCCATCTCTGGATGCTCCTTCACGACAGGATCTTTTCCCTGCTCGCAGCGGCACTTCCCTCACCATCCAATTAGATTTTATTGCGCCACAAGAACCTGGAAATTACCGCAGCGCCTGGCAGGCATATAACCCTGCTGAATTAGCTTTTGGTGATTCATTTTATATTGATATCGTCGTCAAAGAATAAATAAAACGCATCCCGGAACTCATTCCAGGATGCGTTTTATTATTTAAATTCACAAAGAATTAAGTTCCTTCTTGCCATGAATTCAGATAATGGACCTGTTCATCAGTCAAAATATCGACGAAAATTCCCATAGCTTCTAATTTAATGCGTGCAATTTCCCGATCAATGTCTTCAGGAACAGAATACACCTGATTTTTTAGCGTGCTGCCGTTTTTGACCATATATTCTGCACTTAAGGCTTGATTAGCAAAGGACATATCCATCACTGAGGCTGGATGTCCCTCGGCTGAAGCCAAATTAATCAACCGGCCTTCACCTAAAATATGGATTTTCCTGCCATCTTTCAATGTATATTGATCGACAAAAGGACGTACATGTTGCTTGTCTACCGACATTTCATCCAGAGCAGGAATATTAATTTCAACATTAAAGTGACCAGAGTTGGAGACAATAGCGCCATCTCTCATCAATTCAAAATGATGTTTGTCAATGACATTAATATCACCAGTCAGAGTGCAGAAAAAATCTCCAATTTTGGATGCTTCGTTCATCGGCATCACCCGGAAACCATCCATGACCGCTTCCAGGGCTTTCAATGGATCGATTTCGGTCACAATCACATTTGCACCCATACCACGAGCCCGGCTCGCCAATCCGCGGCCACACCAGCCATAACCAGCCACGACGAAAACTTTACCGGCTAATAAAACATTGGTTGCCCGAATGATTCCATCAATTGTGGATTGACCGGTTCCATAGCGATTGTCGAAGAAATGTTTTGTCATCGCATCATTCACTGCAATCACCGGGAATGCCAGCATGTTATCTGCCGCCATGGCTCGCAGGCGAATAACACCGGTGGTGGTCTCTTCGGTGCCGCCAATGATTTCGGGTAACAAGTCGTGATAATCCTGGTGGATTGTCGAAACCAGATCCGCACCATCATCCATGGTTAAATGCGGTCGATGTGCCAGGGCAGCCTTAATATGTTTGTAATAGGTAACGTTATCTTCACCCTTAATGGCATGCACGGGAATTTCATCATGCTGAACCAAAGAAGCAGCCACATCATCCTGAGTAGATAACGGGTTCGAAGCCACCAACACTACATCAGCACCGCCAGCCTGGAGTGTTTTCATGAGATTAGCTGTTTCCGAGGTAACATGCAGGCAGGCTGACATGCGAATCCCATCAAATGGTCTTTCCTTCTCGAATCTTTCTTTAATCATCCGCAAAACGGGCATTTCTCTTTCCGCCCAGGTAATTCGTCTCCGCCCACCTTCAGCAAGCTTTGAATCTCTAATATCGAAATTTGACATTTATTCCTCCACTCCTTTATTTTTTGGTAAGTAATCGATCTAATTCAGCGTTGTCACCATAATGCAATCGAAATCTATTGATGAATCCATCAACCGTGTATTGGTGTGATTGGGTTCCATTTTGTTCAAGACAATAAGCAGCCGATAGAGAACCAATTTTACCGCATAATTCCCAAGGAAACTTTTCTTGAAACCCTCTCAAAAATCCTCCACGAAACGCATCTCCCACACCAGTTGGATCGATAATGTTTTTGACGGGAAAGGCAGGGACGACATATTCATGATCGTCTGCATAAATTTTTGCTCCTTTTTCCCCTAATGTAACCACCAGAAACCTGACGATCTTTAGAATATCGTCCTGGTTTAATCCTGTGTGTTTCTGTAAAAGGTGATATTCATATTCATTCACAAATAATGAGTAAGCACCTTCTACACCGTTACGTATTTCTTCTGAACTCATCCGTACGATTTGTTGACTGGGATCAAAGAGGTATGGAATTTTCATATGAACACACTCTTCCACGTAACGATTCATCGCCATAGGATCATTCGGAGAAATGACAACCAATTCAGGAAGAAAACCTAATTCATTTAAAGAATAATCCCTGGCGTATGTCATTGCCCCGGTATAAAAACTGGCAATTTGTGAATTGGCTTGATCGGTATTCGCAAAAAATGAAGCAGTAAAGACTCCATCAATCTTTTTAATAAATTTTGTCTCCACGTTGTTCGTATCCAACCAGAGACGATAATCCTCAAAATCTTCTCCCACCGTTGCAAAAACTACCGGTTTTTCAGAACCTAACAATGCTAGTGTATAAGCAATGTTGGGGGCGACTCCACCGCGCACTTTCGTCATACTATCAACAAGAAAGGATAAACTTAATGTCTCCAAATTATCAGGCAAGATGTGGTCTTTAAAATAACCAGGAAACTTCATCAAATAGTCATATGCCACAGAGCCGGTACATACAATTGACATTTTTTACTCCAGGAATCTACCAACTTACACAAAAAACGCCCTCTGGACTGAGAGCGAACCAATTAAGCCCGCCAAGTTTAACATAGTAAGAATTCTTTGTAAAGCGCATTCCGGCACAATTATAATTTAAGACCGAATTTCTTTCGATTATTTGTTACAATTTGACTTGATTTGGAAACTTTATGAAAAAAATATTCTTGATTTTAATAGTTAGCATACCTTTAATATTCAGTGGTTGTTTAAATTCACCCACCACTGATGAATTTTCAGGCAGTGAAAATAATCAAACTGACACACAGGTGACAGCCACGTTCACGCCTATTCCATCCCCTACTCCTACACCGACACCAATCCCTGAGGAGAGAATTACACTGGCGGAGGAATCTGTTTTTCAGGGTGATTACGAGAGCGCAAAGATTGAGCTTGCACAGGCCAAAGCGAACTCAACCGACTCAAACCTGTTAGCCGCCGCCGATATTCGATTGGCACAAATTTATATTTCTGAGTCACGATTCTCTGACGCTGTTAATCTTCTGAGACCACATCTGGAGGATGAAACACTTGACAATGAAAACAAAGCCAAAGCGCACTATTTTTATGCTGTCAGCCAGGAAAGCCTGAATAATCCTGATGAGGCTGCCCGGGGATATGCAGGTTACAGCCAATTTTTTCCGGGTAGACTTGATACGTTCATGCTGGAAAAAGCAGGAGATGTGTACTACCAAGCAAATTTGTTGGATGATGCCCTCAACTACTTCAGAATGGCTGTGGATTCAGAACAAAGCCAGGGAACTTCAAATATAAAAATCAAGATTGGTAAAATTTACGCTGCGCAACAAGATCACACAAATGCGATCCAGATTTTCATGGAAGTACATGATAGCAGTCCGAACGAATATACCCGAGCACAGATGAATTTACTGGCGGGTCAATCTTACCTAGCATTGGGATTACCAGAACAGGCTTATGCCAGATTTCAGGAATCTGTCCAGAATTATCCGAAAGCATTCGACACGCATTCCGGGTTGGTAGCCCTGGTGGAGGCTGGCATTCCAGTCGACGAGTTCAATCGCGGATTAACCAATTACTATGCTGGCAGTTATGGATTGGCGATCAATGCCTTCCTTAGATATATGGAACAAACACCGGATCATAATGGCAACGCTTTGTATTTTATTGGTCTTTCTTATCTGAAAATGGATGATCCCGTCAGTGCAATTGAGTTTTGGAATAAATTAATCAGAGGGTATCAGGATAATATCTTTTTTGTCGATGCCTGGGAAGATATCGCTTATACACAATGGGCTTACTTAAATCAGTTTACAACCGGAGCGCAAACCCTCATCGAATTTGCAAATTCCTACCCTGGAAGTGAAGATGCAGCCAATGCTCTGCTAGAAGCAGGCCGGATTTATGAAAGGAATACTCAATTAACCGATGCAGCCAATATATGGTCTGGATTAATTGATTTGTACCCTCAATTAGAAATATCCTCTCAGGGACTTTTTCTGAGTGCCATCACTAACTTTCGATTATCAAAATTTGACCAGGCATTATCTCAATTTCAACGTTATCTATTATTAACCGCAGTACAAGAAGAAAAAGCAGCTGCGTATTTTTGGATTGGGAAGACCTTTGAAAGAATGGGGGATGCTCAAAAATCAACGGATGCGTGGCAGAATTCTGTCAAGCAAGACCCAACCGGATATTATTCAGAAAGAGCCCGAGAACTATTGGCTGGCTCAACACTGCTTGAACCAACCACTGAAGTTAATTTTCAGGTTAATCTGGAACAGGAAAGACTGATTGCAGAAGTTTGGATGCGAAATACTTTTTCCCTTTCCCAGGATACGAATTTCATAACCCTGAGCCCCTTTCTGGCCGATGAAACCTTCATAAAAGCCAATGCTTATTGGGATCTGGGATTATACGAGCTTGCACGCAATGAATACGAGAAATTGAGAGTTGTGTACGAAAATGACCCCCTGAACCTGTTTCGATTAACCAATCATTTCGTAAAAATCGGACTCTACCGCTCAGCCATTTACTCCAGTCGTCAAATTTTAGATTTAGCAAATATGGATGATTTTGCATCTCTGAATGCGCCCCTTTGGTTCAATCATATTCGATTTGGACTTTATTTTAATCAAATCGTAGAAAACGCAGCCAATGAATATGGTTTTGATCCGTTATTACTTTATAGTTTAATCAGACAGGAATCTTTCTTTGAGGGTTTTATCGTTTCATCCGCTGGTGCCAGGGGTCTGATGCAAATCATGCCGGCGACTGGCGAAGAAATTGCCAACTTAATGAAATGGCCAATGAACTACACCGTAAGTGATCTTTACCGCCCCATTGTCAATATTCGCATGGGAGCCAATTACTTATCCAGAATGCACACATATTTTAATGACGATATTTTTGCTGCCCTGGCCGCTTATAATGCTGGCCCTGGAAATGTGTCCAATTGGGAGGATAAAGCTGATAACGATCCTGACCTATTTCTGGAAATTATTCCATACGAAGAGACCCGCCGCTATCTGAGAAATATATATACATTCTACAGAATTTATGAAACCCTTTATCCTGTGAGAACGGTTCAATAAAAAGTTTCTTTACAATTAATTAGATGTTACTTTGGTTTTATTGTGAATTATTGCCAACAATCTCAGCCAATTGGGAATTATTAAAAAGCTAAAAATATGGTGATTATGTAATTAAAATAGAACCTGAGTTTCTCAAATTAGTGATCTGAATTCAATTGATTTGGGCGTGAAATTATCCTTTATTAAGAGAAATGAGAGTCTCAGGTGAAAATGCTGATGGTTTTCATTGGTACGGGCGGGTTCGGAACCCGCCCGTACGGCCAATCAGCCAAAGGTCATGGAGGCATTGAACCGGTGTATACATTGGAAGAATAAAAGACCCGGGTTTTTATGCGGGGTTTGGAGAACAAATTTGAAAACTAAGTTCCTCGAATTATTAAACTGATTTCAGTTGATTTGAGCGTGAAATTACCCCTTCTTTAGAAAAGTGAGAAACTTAGGTGATTGCCAATGACCTTAGCAAATCAGGATTTAATACAAAGCTAAAAATTCTGATTATGTAATAAAAAATAAAGGTTTCCAAACATATCAGGATCAAGAAACTCATTAAAAAATCTGAAAAAAAGGTCCAAAATATATTTCAACCCTTTATTTGTTGTTAGGTAGGACTAAAAAAATTATCAATTCCTATGGGCGATCTTTTGGCTTTGATCGCTAATAAAATATCAGTATCTAAGAAGTGTACTGATATTAAAAGTTTTTAGTGATTGTAGCATTTTTTAAGGTGAAATTGATGGGTAATCACATCGAAACTGATATTTCGATATATAATTAGATGTACTTTCCAAACTGATTTATCCAAATTTTTTCAAGGAGAAAATGACATGAAAGATTTATTTAAGGTCAACACAAAGACCATCGTTGCCACAGGGTTAGGCGCAGCAATTTTCACCCTTCTATTCATGTATGTCAAAGTTCCTTCCCCTGTTCCCGAAACCAGTTTTCAGACTGCGTACGGTGTAAGTGCACTTTTCGCCACACTATTTGGTCCCATTGCCGGTGCTCTTATCTCATTCATCGGTCACGCGCTCAGCGACGCCATACAGTATGGCTCACCCTGGTGGAGCTGGGTCATTGCCAGCGGCGTCTCCGGTTTCATCTTCGGTTTTGCCTTCAAACGCACAAGAGTGGAAGAAGGCGAATTCAAAGGCAAAGACATCATTACCTTCAACATTATCCAGATCCTCGGCAATGTCATTGCCTGGGTTGTGGTCGCCCCATTGCTGGACATTCTCATCTATCAGGAACCGGCTAATCTGGTTTTCACCCAGGGCATCACTGCCGCCATCATGAATTCCATCAGTGCCGGCGTAATCGGCACTCTGTTGCTGGTTGCTTACGCAGCCACCCGCACCAAAAAGGGTAGCCTTAGCATGAAGTAGGGATCACACCTTTTTTGGGCTGTTTTTGGCCAGAATAAAAGCCCAGACTTTCATGCCAGTAGAGTCTGAGCTTTTTTATTCGATAATGAATGTATATGAACTCAAAACCGATCATCGAATTTACCAACTTCACATTTCAATATTTCAGCCAGGCTGAACCCACGCTGTATGATATTAATTTGAAGATATACACAGGACAGAAGATTCTTATTGTCGGCCCCAGCGGCAGCGGCAAGAGCACTCTCGGTCACTGCCTGAATGGATTGATCCCATTTTCATACAAGGGCGAAGTTCACGGCAGCCTGAAGATCAAAGGCCAGGAGACCTCCGGGCTTGATATTTTCAAGTTATCAAAAACAATTGGTACGGTTTTGCAGGATTCTGATGCTCAGTTTGTCGGCTTGACAGTGGGAGAAGATATTGCCTTCTCTCTCGAAAATGACAATATACCCACCGATGAGATGCACCAGCGCGTACGCAGCGTGGCTCAAATGGTGGACATGCACAACTGGCTTACATCTTCCCCCTTCGAGCTTTCCGGTGGACAGAAACAGCGTACCTCACTGGCTGGAGTGATGATCGATGATGTAGATATTTTGCTCTTTGATGAGCCACTGGCAAACCTGGACCCAGCCACAGGTAAGAGAGCCATCGAGATTATTGATGATATTCACAAACAGTCTGACAAGACGATTCTGATCATTGAACATCGTCTGGAGGATGTACTGCATCGGGATATCGACCGGGTGATCGTGATCAATGAAGGGCGCATCATTGCTGACATGGATGCCCATTCCCTGGTTGCATCCGTTGTATTGCAGGAAACAGGTATCCGCGAACCTTTGTATGTTACCGCTCTAAAATATGCCGGGGTGCAGGTAACACAGGCGATGCAGGCTGGTTATATTGAGACCCTGAAGGGTGAACTCTCGCGAGGTGCGCTGGAAATCTGGTATAGGCACATTAAACCAACCAGGCATTTAAACACCAGCCCATCCATCCTGAAGATGGAAAATATATCCTTTTCCTATGACGGTCTCCGCCCAGTGTTGGAGGATATCAACATTGACATCAAGGAAGGTGAGATGGTGTCAATTGTAGGCAAGAATGGTGCAGGCAAATCCACCCTTTCAAAGCTGCTGTGCGGCTTTGAAAAAGAAGACCGTGGTTGCATCCTTTATCGGGGAGAGGATTTACGAACTAAGTCGATCAAGGAACGTGCTGAAATCATTGGACTGGTAATGCAGAATCCCAACCAAATGATCTCCAAACCACTCATCTTCGACGAGGTTGCGCTCGGCTTGCGTCTGCGCCACATACCGGAGGAGGAAATCACCACTCGGGTAGAGAAAGTGCTCAAGGTATGTGGTTTAGCACCATTCATCGAATGGCCTATCTCAGCCCTTAGCTACGGGCAGAAGAAGCGCGTCACCATTGCTTCCATTCTGGTACTTGACCCGAAGATTCTCATTCTGGACGAGCCGACTGCTGGTCAGGATTATCGTCATTACACCGAGATCATGGAATTTCTGGTGGAGGTTAACAAGCTGGGTGTGACGATTATACTCATCACACATGACATGCACTTGATGTTGGAATACACACCACGTGCCATCGTCCTGGCGGATGGACACAAGATTGCAGATACCGCCGCGGCTGTCGTTCTGACGGATGCTAATGTGATCGCCGAAGCCAACCTCAAAGAGACATCTTTGTTTGCTCTTTCCCAAATGGCACATGTTGAAGATGGTACACAGTTCGTACAGAGCTTCATTGATTATGAGCGGAGGTTGAAGAACCGATGAACATGAAAATGAAACTCTTCTCCTACAATCTGGCCGACACCTTCATTCACCGGCTTTCTGGTCTCACCAAGCTGATTTGCTTCCTGTTTCTCACCTTTGCGATGATGTATTCATACGATATCCGCGTAATTCTGGTTGTGATGGTGTTCTCAATCCTTTTAATGCGGAAAGCAAAGATCAAGTTCTCTCAGGTGCGCCTGATGGTTATTTATGTGTTGATCTTCATTTTTACAAACGCAGTCATCTCGTTCTTCTTTTCGCCCGAGTTTGGCACGAGCATTTACGGCACCAGTCACGAGTTTGCCAGCGTGTTTGGCATCTCACTGACCTATGAACAGTTGTTTTATCAGGTAACAAAGATGTTCAAGTATGCATCGGTCATCCCCCTGGGTATGATCTTCCTGCTCACCACCAACCCCAGCGAGTTTGCATCCTCGCTGAACGGCATCAGAGTCAATTATAAAGCTGCAGTTGCCGTGGCGTTGACTTTACGTTATTTTCCGGATATTCAACGCGATTACAAAGACATCTATTTGGCTCAGCAGGCACGTGGTCTGGAGTTGTCACGCAAAGCGAAGTTTTTTGACCGGTTCAAGAATTCACTTCTGATCGTCATCCCGCTCATTTTTTCCACTCTTGATCGCGTCGAGGTGATCAGCAATGCCATGGACCTGCGCGGATTCTCCAAGAGCAAGACGCGCACCTGGTACACATCGCGCAAATTTTCAAGACAGGATGCCCTGGCGCTGGTTGTTTCCGGCATGATTTTTCTCGCCACTATTCTTGTATCAATCTTCATCAATAAGAGCCGCTTTTATAATCCATTCATTTAGAGGAGGAACCTGTTATGAAACCGATATTGGTATTTCAAACCGATTTTACATATAAAGAAGGCGCGGTCTGCGCGATGTATGGCGTTGTCAAATCTGTGGATCGCGAGTTGGAAATTATCGACGGTACACATGAAATCCCCCAGTATGATATCTGGAGTGCATCCTATCGTCTTGCACAGTCAATGAGCTTCTGGCCAAAAGGAACGATCTTTGTCTCAGTGGTAGACCCGGGTGTGGGCACAGCCCGCAAAGCATGTGTGACGAAAACGACCGAAGGCTACTTCATTGTGACCCCCGATAATGGCTCTCTGACCCATGTCAAAGCATGGCAGGGTATCAGCGAGGTTCGCGAGATTGATCAGAGCGTTAACCGACTGCGGGGTAAGAACACCGAATTTACCAATGTGT
This sequence comes from Anaerolineaceae bacterium, assembly GCA_034003505.1. GTDB lineage: Bacteria > Chloroflexota > Anaerolineae > Anaerolineales > Anaerolineaceae > UBA6170. The sequence goes on from JAVEYK010000001.1 coordinate 64,384, forward strand.
TCCACGGACGGGATTTATTCTCGTATTGTGCTGCGCGTCTAGCCTCTGGCATCATCACCTATGAAGGCGTGGGACCAGCATATTCAGTGGATGAAATCATTACTTTGCCCATCCATGAGGCGGTGCTGGATGGTGGCAAGGTGCGTGGTATTTTTGAAATTGTTGATCCCAACTTTGGCAACCTGTGGACAAATATCCCCCAGTCATTGTTCAGCGAAGCTGGTTTTGCCTATGGAGACCATTTGAAAATGACTGTCCGCCATGCTGGGGAGGTGGTCTTCCAACAGGCAGTTGCGCATCACCAGTCGTTTGGCTTCGTGCCCAAAGGGGACTTTGTTATCTATACGAATGAGTTGATGCGGGTCTCACTGGCGGTCAGCCAGGGCAGCTTTATTGAGAGAACGAAGTTCGGATATGGCAGTGACTGGCAGGTGGAATTTGAGAATTAAGATGTCAGAATTTCTCTCCCATTCTCTGTTACAACAATCCAAACGCATGCTTAACCAATATTTTGGTGACCTTAAATCACCAAAGCCATGTCGCACACGCACCTTTTAATAACCAGATTACCTGTGTAATAAACCATTATCGGTTTCCCATTATTATGAGATTAGATGCTCGCAATCATGGGTCCTATACTGGTTTAACCTCAGGATTTACCAAAACGACGTAAATGTTGCCAGGCGGTAAATGATAGTTATAAGACTTTAGCAGACAGAGATACCCAGGAACATCCTGAGGAGGTTTATCTCGCGTTAAACCGTCTAATTTTGTCTCTTGAGCCAGACGAAATATGACACCAGACAAAGAAGTCAATCAAATACAATACCTGGGTCTGCTTCGGCAACATGAATGGTGTTATTGAGATAAACAGGCTCACGAAGGAGCCTGTCACTTACAATAACAACCTTAAAGGGTTCTCCAGTTGAAATGCCAGCGACTTCATAAATTGCGCTGCTTCAACACCATCTGTTGCCCGGTGATCAGCAGATAAAGTTACTTTCATCCTCCAGGCAATTTTCAATTCATCGTTTATAACAACTGCTTCTTTACTGGCTGAAGAAACTGCCAGGATCGCAGATTCAGGAGGATTGATAATAGCGGCAAAATTCTCCACATCGAACATCCCTAAATTGCTGATTGAAAATGTTGATCCTTCCACATCTTCTGGCTTTATTTTTCCTGATTTGACTCTGGCTGCCATGTCTTTTACTTCCTGTGAAATGACCCGTATTGGCTTCCGATCAGCATTCCTAACCACAATGGTCAACAACCCACCTTCTATTGCCACTGCGACTCCAATATTGACACTTCCGTGCTGCAAGATCTCATTGTTTTGTATGGAGGCATTAATATTAGGATACTCGAGTAAAGCAAGTGCTGTTGCCTTAATTACGTAATCGTTGATCGATATTTTTTGTTGAGACGGCAAGGTTTCATTGACTTGTTTATACACCGACATAAGTGCTTCAACATCAATACTTCTGGTTAAGTAAAAATGTGGAATATTTTGTTTTGAGTCAACCATTCTGCGAGCAATTGCCTGACGCAGTTTATTTAAAGGCTTTTTAATCTCTTTTTGCTCAACTTCATCTGCAAGCCAGCTGGTGGGAGGAAGTGGTGTTCCGGTTTCAGGCGTCTTTTCAATACCTTGAACTTTTTCTTTCTTCAAACTGGTTTCTACAATTTCTTTCGCTGTGGCAGACTCAGATTCCAATGCTGCTTCAATATCTTTTTTAACAATTCTTCCCCCTGGACCGCTTCCAACCACATGTTCAAGGTTAATCTTATTTTCAGATGCAATTTTTTTGGCCAATGGTGAGGCCTTAATCCTGCCACCATCCTCTTCATCGCTGTCCACTGGTTCGATTTTTTCAGAAGTTTTTTCTGCTTTTTTACGATCCTCCTGTTCAATTTTTTCAGAAGGTTTTTCCTCTTTAGAACTTGAGGATACAGATGTAGCGGTTTTATCTTCAGGTTCTTTCCCCAGAAGTGCTTCCAGATCAACTTTTTCATCTTTCTGGGCTATTACCGCAATTGGATCACCTATAGGCACAATTGCATCCGTCTCAACCAATTGATTGGACAGAATTCCGGAGAAAGAAGATTCAACCTCAACAGTTGCTTTATCTGTTTCAATCTCTGCCAGAACTTCACCTTTTGCGACCTGCTCACCTTCATTTTTAATCCAGCGGACCAGGACGCCTTCTTTCATATCAAAACCCAGTTTCGGCATGGTAACGACATCAGCCATTAGAGCACCTCCCTGACAGCTTTTATAATGTCTTCAACTTGCGGAAGTGCCATTTGCTCAAGTTCACGGTTGTAGGGAAGTGGCACTTCCTTTTGTGCTACCCGTTTGATGGGCGCATCAACATAATCGAAAGCTAGTTCATAAATTTGTGAAGAAATTTCGGACCCAACCCCATAGGATTTCCAACCTTCCTCCACAACCACCGCTCGATTGGTCTTCTTAAAAGATTCGATGACCGGCTCAATATCCAGTGGTCTTAATGTTCTTAAATCTACAATTTCAGCTTCAATGCCCTCTTTGGATAATTCATCCGCAGCTTTTAATGAAAGTTCGAGCATTTTGCTGTAGGTCACAATCGTGACATGTTCACCAGGTCTCTGTATCGTTGATTTCCCAATCGGAACGATATAATCACCCTCTGGAACATCCCCGCGTACCTGATATAGGGTGGCATGTTCAATAAACATAATAGGATCATTGGAACGGATGGCTGCCTTTAATAGCCCTTTGGCATCTGCTGGCGTGCCCGGTGCTACCACTTTTAATCCAGGAAAATGTGCAAAAATTGCATCCGGGGTTTGTGAATGCGTAGCTCCTAACTGTCTGCCACCACCGCCTACCGTTCGAATGACCAGGGGTAGCAGCATCTGACCATTGAACATGTAATGCAATTTAGCTGCTTCGTTCACGATATGATCCATGGCTGAAAATGCAAAATTGATCGTCATTAATTCAGCTACAGGACGAGTACCTGTCATTGCTGCACCAATCGCAGCCCCGATAATGGCTGCTTCTGCAATCGGGGTATCTCGTACTCTTTCCGCACCAAAGTGATCATAGAAACCTTTCGTGACTGCATAGGTACCGCCCCAAACACCTACCTCTTCCCCTAAAATGAATACTTTCGTATCACGTTCCATTTCTTCCCATAATGCCTGGGATATTGCCTGGCGCATCGTTAATTTTGCCATTTTTATCTCCCCTCTTCCACATAAATATTTTTAAATAATTCTTCTGCAGCTGGTTCAGGGCTTGACTCGGCAAATTGTACCGCTTCATCAATAATTTCTATTGCTTCTTTATCCAGGGCATTGAGATCATCTTCGCTGGCAATTTTTTCTTCAACCAGGAATTTTCTATAAATACCAATCGGATCGCTCTCTTGCCATTTTCTAATTTCATCCTGTTGGCGATAGCGTTCAGGATCACCCATGGAGTGCCCTCTAAAGCGGTAAGTATGAATTTCCAAGAATTGTGGTCCTGATCCACCTCTGACTTCTTCTATCATTTCCAGCGCTTTCTCGCGCACTTTCATAATATTCATGCCATCAACTGCATCGTTTTTCATAGCATAACCATCTGCCTTTTGCCTTATTTCAGTCACGGCAGAGGCCCGATCCACCGCTGTCCCCATTCCATACTGATTGTTTTCACAGACCCACAACACCGGTAGATTCCAGACTTTTGATAAATTTAATGCTTCATGGAAATAACCAATATTCGTGGCACCTTCTCCAAACATACAAATGGTAACGCCATCTTGTTTTTGATAAACGTCCCCCAAAGCCAATCCTGCGGCGATAGGCAAGTGAGCTCCAACGATTGCGTGACCGCCAAAAAAATTCTTACTGACGTCCGCCATATGCATTGAACCACCTTTACCACCTGAAACACCAGTAGCTTTTCCCAATAATTCTGCCATCACCTCTTTTGCAGACAATCCACAATTGATCGCCACGCCATGATCACGGTAAGCTGTAATCACCCGATCCTGCGGTTTTCTGGCTGAAATTAAACCTGTGCTGACTGCCTCCTGTCCAATATAGAGGTGTAAAAAACCACCAATTTTTCCCTGTTGGTAAAGCTCGGCTGCTCTTTCCTCCAGAATTCTAATAACTACCATTTGTAGATAAAGATCAAGATGTTCCGATTTTTCCATCTCAGTAATTTCTCCTATCCTAAAGCTCGTTAAGAGCCTTGGTATTTTTTTATTCAATTTATTTACGTTCAACTACTTATGAAAATTATAACAAATGTACATACTTCCTGTTCGGATTGTACATGCATGTTATCCCGATATGAGCGTTAAGAAAAAGAAAGGCTTGGAAATGAATCCAAACCTTTCAATTTTCATTATTCTTTTCCTATTTTGGTTGATGTTTTATTGCCGCATGGGCAGCAGCCAATCGAGCTACCGGCACACGGAATGGGGAACAACTCACATAATTCTGACCAATGAGATGGCAGAACTCGATAGAGCTGGGGTCGCCACCATGCTCACCACAAATACCAACTTCCAATTCAGGTCGAACTTTTCGGCCTTTCATTACAGCAGTACGCATCAAATCACCAACGCCTTCCCGATCAATTGTCTGGAATGGATTCTTGGGCAGAATACCATCTTCAACGTATTTCAACAGGAAACTACGTTCGGCGTCATCACGGCTATAACCAAATGTCATTTGGGTCAAATCATTGGTGCCAAATGAGAAGAATTCAGCAACTTCTGCAATTTCATCAGCGGTAACAGCGGCACGAGGTATTTCCAGCATGGTACCAAATTTGTAATAAAAATTGATTTTTTTATCTTCCATTACTTCTTTGGCAATCGCTTCCAATCGCGGTTGGATCACATTGAGTTCATTGACATGGCCGGTCAAGGGGATCATTACTTCTGGTTTTGGGTTCAGACCTTTCAGGGCCACATTTGCGGCTGCTTCCATAATCGCTCGTACTTGCATTTCGACGATCTCCGGCATGACAATACTGAGGCGTACTCCACGCAGTCCCATCATGGGATTGCTTTCGTGCATGGCTTCAACAGCATGTAAAAGTTTATCCAATTCCTGAATGGATTTCGATTCACCTTTGCCCAGCAGATAATCAGCCAACCCTTCAACACGTTTCGTGATGATCTGGTCCTGTAGATCTTCAGCGGTTGGTAAGAATTCATGTAAAGGAGGATCAATCAATCGGATGATCACCGGTAAGCCATCCATGGCAGTAAACAAGCCTTCAAAATCCTTGCGCTGATAAGGCAATAATTCATTCAGTGCTTCGATGCGCTCTTCACTGGTTTTTGCCAAAATCATTTTCTGTACGCTGGGAAGTCGTTCCTGTTCAAAGAACATATGCTCAGTTCGACAGAGACCAATACCCTTGGCACCGTATTGTCTGGCCCGTTGGGCATCATTTGGATAATCAGCGTTTGCCCAAACCTGTAAACCAACCGTTGGGAACCCTGGTCCTTCACCTGCGCGCATACCTGGAGTGGCACAAACTTCATCCGCCCAATCCAATAATTTCAATAATTCTGTTTGTTCATCAAGAGAAGGTGCAAATTTTTCCAATTTACCCAGGTAAACTTCCCCGGTCGTTCCATCAACAGAAACCCATTCACCTTCTTTAACAACTACTTCACCAACGTTCATCACACGGCGATCAAGATCAATTTTCACGGCTGAGGCACCCACCACACAGGGCACACCGAATTGTCGGGCTACTACTGCAGCATGAGATGTCGCGCCACCTTCACTGGTTAAAATACCCTGAGCGGCTAACATTCCATGCACATCATCTGGTTTCGTGAAAGGACGTACCATAATCGTTTGTTGATTTTCTTCTTTCGCCATTCGTTCAGTTGTGTCTGCATCAAAATAGACCTGACCAACTGCTGCTCCAGGGGAGGCGTTCACACCACTACAGAAGAAACGACCACTATCTTTGGCAGCTTTTTTATTTTCCAGGTTGAATTGAGGGTGTAATAAAGTATCAACCTGGTCGGGGGTCACCCGCATGACTGCAGTACGTTTATCAATTAAGTTTTCATCAACCATATCCACAGCGATTTTTACAGCCGAACTGGCTGTTCTTTTACCATTGCGGGTCTGAAGCATCCATAACTTGCCGCGTTCAATGGTAAATTCAACATCCTGCATGTCCTGATAATGGTTTTCAAGTTTGTTGACGATTTCAATAAATTGTTTGTAAGCTTCTGGCAATGTTTCTGCCATGTGTTGAATAGGTTCTGTATTACGGATACCGGCAACAACATCTTCACCCTGGGCGTTCAGAAGGTAATCACCGTAGAGTTTGCTTTCACCGGTAGCTGGATTTCTGGTGAAGGCCACGCCTGTACCGGAGTCCCAGCCCATATTTCCGAAGACCATTGTCTGAATATTAACTGCTGTGCCCAAATTATCGGGGATATCAGTAGCACGCCGATAATCCACAGCTCTTTTTCCCATCCATGATTTAAATACGGCCTCGGTTGCGAGTTTCATCTGCTCGTACGGATCCTGGGGAAAATCGGAACCTCTTTCTCTTCTAACAACTTTTTTGAACTCTTCGGTTAGGAATTTCAAATCATCCGTGGAAAGGTCTGTATCTGCAACGATCCCTTTGTCGGTTTTAAAGCCATCGAATACTTTTTCAAATGCTTCATCGGAAATTCCTAAAACAACGGAGCCAAACATCTGAACTAGGCGGCGATAAGAATCATAAACAAATCGTTCATTCTCAGTCAATTTCACCATTGCCTGAGCGGTTTCATCATTCAAACCAATATTTAGAACGGTGTCCATCATGCCCGGCATGGAGAATTTTGCCCCAGAGCGGCAGGATACTAACAATGGATTTTCGGTTCCTCCGAATACCTTCCCGGTGGATTTTTCGACATCTTTCATAGAAGAAAGAATTTGATCCCATAACCCGGCCGGAAATTCTTTGTTTATCTGATATGCATTGCATGCTTCCGTAGTAACGGAAAACCCAGGAGGGACAGGAACACCGATCCTCGTCATGTCTGCGAGATTTGCACCTTTACCGCCTAAAAGACCACGAACAAGTTCCCAATCACCATCGACAGCGTCGATTGCCTGGTTAATCTCGTGAAAAAGATAAACCCATTTTTTTTCAGTCATTTTTTCCTCCTAAAGAAAAATTATTTTCAGTTAAAACAAACCTATTGGTTTGCAAAAAATCGCACTAATCGATAATTTTACCATAAAGGTAATAGATAATTGTCCCTTGGTTCAATTGTTTTGGTTCACTTTTAATAGTTGGAGATTCCACACAGTTGTTTCAATGATTGATACATTTTTATGATTGCAATTTTTTAACATTACAAATTTGCTAGGATTAACCACAAAAAATTTTTTTTGGGTAAATTAATTATATGAAAAATTACCTTCGAATTATTTCGACTTTTGATCGCTGGAGGATTCATGCATAGAGTTTTAGTCATCGATGACGACCCTGCTATGACCGATTTACTGAGAATAATATTAACTTCCAATCAAATGGAAGTAAAAGTCGTTAATGATGGTCAAGCGGGGCTGGATAGCCTTGCAAGCTACAAACCTAATATCATTATTCTGGATTTATTAATGCCTGAATTAGATGGTTGGAAAGTTTGTCAAAGGATTAAAGAGTTCAATCAAATTCCAATTCTTATCCTCTCAGCAGTGGACAGCCCATCAAAAATTGCGGAAGCTCTGGATGCAGGTGCTGATGGATATCTCATAAAGCCGGTCACAACAACCTCTTTGATTGCGCTGATTAATAACCTTGTCAAGAGGACAACTGGCGAATTAAGGTTGATTCATACAAAAACATGATGTCCGATAATTCCTAATCTGGAAAAAATGGAACATCTCAATAATCGGGGGTTGACAACATGTTTGGCGAGCTAACCTGCTCACCAAACATGTTGTTCAAAATAGCTGAATTCTTACTCGAATTTCATAGTAAAATAGGAACAACTAATAATATTTTTGATTGAATTTTCCGCGTTGTGAGGGTAATGTGCAAACTTGTTCAAAATGCTTTCATATATCTCCTGATGAAGAACTAAATTGTATTAATTGTGGCGTTGATTTGAGTGAGTTTTCCGAAAATGCGGTTTATAGGAAACGATTAATCGACAATCCCAGAGTAACTGCAATCAGAATCAGTGTTGGGAAGAATGCCTGCCCTACCTGCCGTTTGTCTGAAGGTGTCTATACCAAAGAAACAATCCCTCACCTACCCATAGAAGGGTGTTCCGGGCCCAGAGGATGTGAGTGTTCCTACGCTCCTATTCTGGATGAAATTTTCCCCTGATACGATCCAGAAAATTAATTTAAATTATCTTTTTGAGTCACAAGGAAATTAATAGCGTCCTTGTGATTTTTAATGTTACCCCTGATTGTTTCAATCTTTAATTGCCTGATCCACCAACCAATTTCTTTACCATTATTTATTTTTAAAACATTCATGACATCATGACCGTTTATATATACGGGTGGATTAATCCACTTATCAAAATGATTGAAATATGCATCCAGGAAGTAGTGACTCAGTTCTAAATTTTTTCTCCAGGTGTCATTCGTTTTATTTATCCGATCTTTAATCAATGAATTTGCTAAGAAAAAAATACACACAGCAACGCCAGAAGATTTAGTGCGGTTAAAAAACAAAAAGGAAGCCTCCGGATTTAGAGGCAAGTCTTTTTGGATAATTTCTTCCACCATCTCAATGCCTTTAAAAAAATTTATCATCCATTTCTTCTCAGCAGATGAAAGAACCAGCGTTTTGGCTGCTTGTTCAACCAAAATATCGATATTTTCAGGAAGCGTTCCCGGGTACAAGGGTTGCTTTAGCGCTGTTTCTGATTGTTGTGTAATACCAAAATATAAAACACAAAAGTTTATTAATGAATTCAAGCTTCTATCCTGGTGAATATTGGCATGAAAGTAAGCGTTTAAAGGTTCTCGAAATCTACCTAAACTCAACACCAATTCACCTTCCTGAATATCCATTACTCCATCAGGTGAATAATTTCCGATAATAAGATGGCTGAATCTCGACAATTCCTGAATGGTGGCTATACTCTGATAAATCCGTTTACTGATTTCTGGTTTTTTATACAAATTTAATTCAGGTATACAATGTTTCAGGAGATCAAGATGTGAAAGAATTCGAATGGCAATAGATGCTTTTGGCAGGTCAAAAATCCGAAACAGTTCATCTCGTTTACGTTCAGGAGAGATGTCTACCAATTTTGATGCGTTGTTTTTGATGCTCAGCAGGGTTTCTGAGGAGATTTTCCAATTAAATTGAACTGCCAGACGTATAGCACGCAGAATTCGAACCGGATCATTTTGTAGGCTGTCTTTTCTACAAACATGTAATGATTTTCTTCTGAGGTCCAGTGACCCATTTAAAGGATCAATTATTTTCGTTCGATCTTGAAGATCAATGGCAATCGCATTAACTGTAAAATCACGATGGGCAAGGTCAATCAGAATATCTTCATCGCGGGTTGCAACAATATCAATCCATCTTTTCGTCCCACTTTGTGATGGATAAATGATTCGGGCTGTTTGATATTTTTGGTTAAGCATAAAAAATGAAGCTTGCAAAGAATCAGCCACTCTTTTTGCATATTTACGTACATTTCCACAATAAGACAGGTCAATATCATGAACAGAACGATTCATTAAAATATCCCGAACCATTCCACCGACCATATATACTTTTTTGTCAGGCTCTAAATTTTCAATGAGTGCAGTTAATATTAATTCTGTTTCTGAATCGAATTGATAGCTCATTCTTTCTAATAGGGTTTCAGAAGTTTATATTTTTTTTCATCAACGACACCAACAAATGGCAGATTTCGATACAAGTCATCCAAATCCAGTCCATACCCGAAAACAAATTTATTAGAAATCGGAAAACCAATATATTTAACGTTCACTTCCATTTCTCTTCGCTCAAATTTATCCAGTAGCGTACAGACTTCCAGGCTCCTTGGTTTTCTGGCAGACAACAATTCTAATACTGATGTCAAAGTATGGCCGGTATCGATAATATCTTCAACCAGAATCACATCTCGATTATAGATATCAGTATTGAGGTCATGAGAAATGCGCACAGTTCCAGTGGACTCCCGGGAACCGGCCCCATATGATTCGACAGCCATGAATTCGATGGCATGGGGAATTTTTATAGCTCTCATCAAATCAGTTAAGAACATCACCCCGCCTCTCAGGATACAAATTAAGACCAGGCTGGACGAATTCTCATAATCTTTGGTTATTTGTTCTCCTAATTCACTAACCCTTTTCTTCAATTGTTCTTCAGAGATCAAAATTTCTGATAAGAATTCCTGATAACTTTCCATTAAAACCTCTCTATCTTTTGGGTACTCTATGGTGTAAACGGCAGCGTGCTTCATACATTTCAGATGCCCCCACAATAATAATCGGATCATCAAAATAAGCTGGTTCTCCATTGACTAAACGCTGAGTTCGTGAGGCTGGTTCCCCACAAACCATACAGATTGCTTGCAGTTTATCCACATGCTCAGCAATCGCCATGATGGTTGGCATCACACCAAACGGCTCACCCCGAAAATTTGTATCCAAGCCTGCACAAATCACACGTTTTCCATCGTCGACTAGTCTCTGAATGATATCCAGGATACCATCATCAAAAAATTGTACTTCATCGATTCCCACAACAGTTGTGTCAAGGTTCAATTTCTCAATCAATTGTGAAGAACTTTCAATAGGGAGTGCTTCGTAGGCTGCGCCACTGTGAGATGCAACTTTTGCCACCTGATAGCGATTATCAATAATAGGTTTAAATACCTGAACTTTTTGACGTGCTATTTCTGCCCTTCTTAACCGACGAATTAATTCTTCAGTTTTTCCACAGAACATTGAACCACAAATTACTTCAAGAGATCCGATTCTTTGCGACATTCATACCTCGTTTATAAAATTTTCATATATCTATTCTATCTAAGAAATTAAAAAGCAGCCCCTCAGGGCTGCTTCAATCATCACAATTCTATTTACTCAGTGGTTGCAGGTACTTCGTAACCAAATGCTCGTAACCGTTTTTTCAGATCGATTAATGATTTTCGACCAAATCCATCAACTGCCAGTAGAGCATCGTCACCTTTTTGCAATAATTCAAAAATTTGACCTACGTTCTGTAAATCAGCTTTTAGTAATGCATCGGTAGGACGGGTGCCCAATTCCAATTCTGTTACCGGGCGATCCAAAGAGGTTTTCGCATCTTCGCGTCCTTTTTTGGTTTCGATGTATTCCTGTCTGGCCTGTAATCGTTTGTAGAAGCGATCTACCTGGCCTTCAATATCGATAATTCTTTGCTGTTGTCCGGTGAAGAATGGATGACAGGCAGAACAAACTTCAGTCTTGATTTCTTTACGGGTTGAGCCAGTATTCCAGCTGTTTCCACAAGCGCAGGTTACGACTGCATCCGGATAATATTTCGGATGAATTTCTTTTTTCATTGTCTTTGACCTTCCTAGTAAATGCTACTTCCGTTTTCTCTTGTGCGAAAATACGGGTAACAGAATTTAAAGCTGAGCTTCAGCGGGTAGAACATTAACACGCTTGCGGCCATCCGGTAGAGACTCAAAAACAACGACGCCTTCAATTGTTGCAAACAAAGTATCGTCACTACCACGACCAACATTTTGTCCCGGTTTAATGCGTGTACCACGCTGCCGTACAAGAATGTTTCCAGAAAGTACTTTCTGACCAGCATATTTTTTTACACCAAGTCGTTGTGCGTTACTATCACGACCATTACGACTTGATCCGCCACCTTTTTTATGTGCCATAATACCTACTCCAACTCAATCGAATTAACCATTAATCGGGTGTATTGTTGGCGATGGCCGGTCTTTACCCGAATGCGTTTCTTGGGTTTATATTTAAAGATAATAATCTTTGGACCCTTGATATGGGAAACTACTGTGGTTTTCACTTTCGCCCCATTTAGTTCCGGAGCACCGACCTTTACCTCATCACCATCAACAAACAGTAAGACCTGGTTTAAATCAAGCTGTTCGCCAACTTCCACGGGCAAGAGATCCACTTCTAACGCGGTCCCTTCGACGGCCTTAAATTGTTTGCCGCCACTCTCAACAATTGCGTACTTCATATATTTTTCTCCATCTTCACTTCACCATATACCCCGCGAACGTAGGACGCCAAGCTATGGGGAAGCTGGATTTGCATTTTTTTACCCCAGATTTTGCTGAGGTGAACGTCAGATATTATAAAGGCATCATGAAAAGCTGTCAACGTCAATCCTTGGCACTGTCAATCCTT
>JAVEYK010000001.1:76867-88723 GCA_034003505.1 Anaerolineaceae bacterium
AAATTTCACCCGATCAGATCGGAGAAGTTCATTTCCAGCTTTGACGGATTTTCCGAACATCACCATCACGAATCGTAATCCCGATGGCATCCAGATGTTCTAGAAATGCAAGGGCATATTTTCTGGATGTTTGGAACTTATCCCTGAATTCCGCCACGGTTAAAGACTCCGATTGCTCAATATTGTAAACAACCCATTCTTTCATTTCATGATAATACTCACTTAAAAAAGCCACATCATTTCCGACATTGATTAATATATTTTCACTTTGCAAATAATTGAAGATTTCTTCTCCATGATTCTCAATTGATTCTTTGATGCCGGGGGTTGAATAAGGCATAGCAGAAAATGATTTGAGGATTGACTCTTGGGCTTTTTGCTGAGAGTCATTCAGATTGGGACTGAATGCTTTCAGACGGACAACATTACCGATTGTCTCTACAAAATTTATCTCTTGAAACAAATTAAGCACAGCCAGAAAAACTGGTTGATCAAGTTTTAACCTGCTTTTTAACTCTTCTTTGGGAATGCCAGACCGCAAATTGTATTGATGATGATAATTTTCTAATAGCGAAGATGTTTTATTTTGTTTATCCATTAACCAGGCAAATGAACAAATCATGGTGCCTGGTTTTTGAAAAACATCCCCTTTCTCCAATTGGTAGATCTGTTTCCCTTCGATGAGATCAGTCCAGAATTCTCTGATAATGGACGATTCCAACTTTGCTTTTTTAGCGACCATATCAAAAGCACCCACTCCAACATCCTGAATTGATTGCAGGAAAATTTCATCCGGGGTCCCCTGCTTGTAGGCTTCCAACTGTTTAATAACCACTTCTGAAAACCGTTTATGTCTTCGGGATGGATTTGGATTGACGATCATACCGCCGCCAATGGTCTCTCCGGGTGACGGAATTCGGATGATAAATCGATCCCCACGAATACCCACAATCTCTGCCGCAGGTTCGACCTGGACCCAACCAGTTTCTCCCGGTTTGATCTCATCCTGGCCCAACACACGAATTCTGGACAATACTTCTGAAGCGCCAATAAATAGCTTCACCGTCTGATTGTGTTTAATTGAAAAACTGGAAGAAGGTAATATTCGTAAATCTGCATCGAATCTCTGAGTGGGTTGATACTTTTTCAGACTCGCGATGACCTGTCCGCGCTGGATCTCATCCACATTGATTCCCGTCAGGTTAACTGCGGTGCGACTACCTGGCGAAGCAATTTGCTCATTTTTTTTATGAGTCTGCAACCCCCGAATGCGAACTTTTTTCCTGCCAGGCAATAATTCAACTTCCTCTCCTACCTTCAAGCTCCCATCTAATAATGTACCGGTCACAATCGTCCCAAATCCTGTGATTGAAAACACGCGATCAATGGGAAGGCGGGCTCGATCAAAATCAGGTTTTGGTTTTACTTCAGCCAATAATTCCTGCAATATCTTGATAAGCGCATCGATTCCTGCTTTCGTATACGCTGAGACACGAACAATCCTGGCATGTTCAAGAACTGTCCCTTTAACAGCATCGTGAACATCCATCTCTACCAGATCAAGCCAATCAGGATCATCCACCAGATCAATTTTTGTGATGACGATTATTCCATTTTTCACCTGTAATAAATCCAAAATGGCCAGATGTTCTTTTGTCTGCGGCATCACTCCTTCATCGGCCGCAATGATGAATAGCGCCGCATCAATACCCCCCACACCAGACAGCATGTTCTCAATAAAATCACGATGTCCAGGAACATCAACGATTCCTAATTCCTCACCATCTGGCAATTCCAACCAGGCAAATCCCAGGTCAATGGTCATTTGCCGCAATTTTTCCTCTTTTAGTCGATCAGGATGAATACCTGTCAGGGCTTTGATTAAGGTGGATTTTCCATGGTCAACATGCCCTGCTGTTCCAATGACATACATAATCTAGGATCTCTTTATGTCGAAATTATCTGTAAAATCCTCGTTCACTTCTTTAATAAATTTAAATAACGATTGTAGTGATCGCTCATTGGATTGAACAATCTGATTGGTTAGATCGTTTATTTCCTGTGAAATTTCTTCCAACTTGATTAACCGATCTTCGAATTTTTCAAAGATGCGGGTTGATTCCTGTAATTGCTCTTCCTGTGAAATCATATAGTTTGACCAACGTTTTTGGTCATCTGCTTTGAAAGATATCCAGTCCTGGCGCATGCGGTCTTCTACCAGGCGTTGCATTTCAGTAATTTCATTGATCCGTCGTTCAAATTTCAGGGTAATTTCTTCAAAAGCGGACTGGGAATGGCGAATAGCCCGCTGGGTTGCGTCTAATGCCTGTAATTGCCCGTCCAGATTAATCGCCTGATTACTGATCACTTCAAAACGGGCCTGCCATTCTTTCCACACACGCTCTTTTTCAACCTGAGACATATTATATTTTTCTATGAAAGCGACCTGTGCCTGTTTGCGCTCACTTTCAGAATTCAACAGTTCATTCTGTCGCATTTCTAATTTCCGCAGATTTTCTGTCGCTAAATCAATCTTCCCTCGTTGTTCTTCCGTTCTTTTCCTGGTAGCGGAAATCTCACCCTGCAAGTCAAGAATTCTCTTGGAATCCTGCCGAACATTTTCTTCCAGAATCTTATGAGCACGACGATATTCTTCATCAGATCTCTTAATTTCTAAAATCTTTTTATCAAATTCACCAACAATTTTTATTATTCGATGTTCTTCTTCCTCGCGTGCTTTTATATCTTTTTTCATTTCCGGTAGAACTTCCAGACTTTTACGTACTTGAGCAGTTGATGCATTCAGGGATTCAAAGTCAGCTAATCTGATCTTTTCAATCTCTCTGTCTTTTTCGATGCGTTGCTTTTCAATACTTTCTATGGCTCTGGTATATTCAACCCTTATTTGAGCAATAGCAGCATCAACAGTCTCGAAGCGGGATGGAATGGTTTTCAAGCGATTGATCTCATTGGATAATTCACGAATTTCTTGAAGGCTGCTGGTATTATTTCCTTCCACTTTTCGTAAGCGATCATCAAGGGAAGCAATTATCAGCTTGTCTTTTCTACGTTCTTCGTCTAACCATTCTACACGTTTGAGTAATTGTTCAAAATCCATTTATTTGCTCCATGAGGATCATTTGATTCGTTTTCTAAAAATTATACCATTCTGAAAACTCGTTGTTTATTCCATTATTTCAAATTTGAAAACGCGGTCAAAATCTCTAAAAATGGGTTTAAAAATAAGCTTGGGAATATCCCTATCAAAAATAATAAAATAATTCCAAATGAAAAGAATATTTTTTGTATGAGGGGTTCAGAATCAATCTTAATTGTTTCATCAGTTTTTTGAAAAATGATCGCTAAAAATCTAAAGCCAGCCATGAATAATCCAAATAAGCCAATCGAAACAAAAATGATAGGTGTGAATGAGGTTTCACTTAATCCAATTAAGATCGGTAATTTGGTTGGAAAGCCAGGAAGAAGTGGTAATCCAGACAAACTGAACCACCCCACGAGAAAACCCACAATAGAAAAAGTAGATATATAAAATTCTCCCTGGAATGAATCCATATCCAAATTCATATCCTTATTTTTCCAGATAGACAATGCTAAAGTGCAAATAGCAATTCCGATCAACCGGGGAATCAGGATTAATATGTAAGAATGCCATCCGATCGTCTGGCTTAAACTCAGTGCCAACAAGGAAAAACCTGTTTCAACCATGACCGCGTACCCGATCAGGCGGGTTAATTCACGCTGAAACGCGGCAAAGAGACCCCCTAAAAGAATCATTACAATACCCAAAACCTGGCTGATTGTTATTAATAAAGATTGCTCTCTCAACCAGTTATAAGTATTGAAAAATTCCATAAAAAATAGGAGGATCGTTGTTGGAAACATACTGAATATGAAACCAGCTGCATAAGGATGTCCATCTTTTGCCAATAAAGGCACCCAGGTATGAAATGGAAAGATTGCTAACCATAACCCCAATCCAATGATTAATAGAATCCCCGCCTGAAAATATGCCGCCTGACTATCCACACTTGTTGGTGCTGCTTCGAATCCCCAACCCGAGAATAAAATGAACGGAACCGCCAAGGTTTGAAAAACCAGGAATCTGAGTATCCCTTGTTTTACTGGTTGTCCTCTTTGAAAGAAAATGGGGATGCTGATGAGCACTGCAATTTCAATAATTAAGGCAGCATACAAAAACGGTTGTACGGACAATGCAGCAATAAACAATGAAATAATTGCCAGTACATTCGGTACAAAGAAACTATTTGCCCCGGAAATTCTTGATCCAATAATCCAGAATGTACACATCGAAAACAATAAGGCAACAATAAAGCGCTCGTTATCAGAAATAATAAAGTTTCTGCCCAGTATCGTGAGGGTGGATGAAATTTCCAAAGATAATGGTCCGATCGGAAATACACTCTCAATCTTAAATGTCAGTGCCAGTAAAGCCATAAATGCACTGATTCCCCCTCCGATTATTAAAGTCAATAAACGTTGCTCCCTGAGGAAGAAGAGGAAAATAGATAGAACAAATGGAATCCCAATCCAAATAATTGGAGCACTCACACTATTTCTCCTTCTTCTTGTTGAATAAAAAGAACGCCGATTAAAGCGATTCCAAGTGTGATAATCACCAGAAATCCAGCTACTAACAAGGATTGTTCCACACCTGCGTAAAGAACCTCAAAACCTGAAAATGCGGTTAATAATCCAAATATGATACGAATCGGTCGCACAGACATTCCGATTTGTAAAATGCCCATAATAATCAAAAGGACACCACCCCAGATCAGTGTATCTGGAATTGGCAATATTGTTTTGATACTTTGTGTGATCGAAAAACTAAAGATCCAAATAATCAGTACAATAATCAATTTAAATCTTTGTTCGACATTGCTTGTTTCTACAAACAAAGGCGAATCTTCTTTTACTGCGGATCCAAGAATAGCACCAGCCATCCAACCTGAAATTAATTTTATGACAGCCAGCCCGGTAGACCAAACATGCAGAACCATCCAAAATACTGAGACATAAATGAGTGCAATTGCCAGTATGTTCCAGCGCCATTTTTTATTGATAAATAAAATTAAGGAAGATAATCCAGCTAAAGCAACCGGGAGATAATCTAATACAGTGTCCATTTAAGATAAATCTCCCGAGGTTATCAGTGTAATGATCATGACAAGAATAACAATCACCCAAATAATACCCCCCTGACCTTCCAGTATGTTTGTCATTGCATTGACGAACTTTTGAATCACCCCAAGAATTGACCATATCAGATTATAAATCCAGCGAAAACTGAGAAATCGGATGATGAAATCTCCTATGGGTGTCAAAACTTTTTTTAAGAAATCAGAATATTCTGATTTTTGAAAATATTTTTGGATCAAAAAATAAAAGATAATGGGCAATAAGAACGCGACGATACTACCCAATACAATACCAGAAAGATACCACTGCAAATCACTGACCAGAAATATTGTCCATTGGGTAATGATCAAAATGGTTAAACCAAGTGGATAAGTTATCCAAATCCATTTTTCTTTTTGTATTAACAACGATTCTAGCCTGGTTGCATGCCGCAGATAGCCCAAAATGATAAGTGAAATGGAAAGAACCATCATAATATTTCGAATAAATCCCGTGCTCATGATGATTCCTTCCCAACCTATCACGGAAGGCGTAAATGGCAGCCCTGTTATTCCAATCAGAGACAACAAAGGGATCATCCCTAATTTTTTACCTCGCGCAGAATACAAAAATAATACAGATCCACTTAAAATTAATGCTAAGGTCCATGCCAAGGTGGCAATTTGATTGCCATTGATGGATGAATAAATAGCCAGTCCAGCCATGCTTACAATCCAGTATGGGCGTCCTTCCAATTCGGAAGAAGATCCATACCACATAATCGCCCCAAAAAATATTCCGATAACCGTGAATGTGAGAAGAAGTCCCAACACACGTGGTTCAAAATTACCCATGGGTAAACGTAATAATATAATAATTGAAGTCGCAACACTCACCATTCGAATTGAATTACCTAAACCCCGTCGAATGGGAGAACCGCTTACAAATGGTAAGTTAAACGGAATTACTCCCAATCTCAAACCAACAGCGATGAGTACGATAAAACCCACACTATTCACTTCCTGACCTATGCTAAGAGGAGTACCTTGTTCATAACTGATCAGTAATCCAAAAATTAAAAAGAACAACCCTAAAATTTTTATTGCAAATGAAACAACGATTTCATTTACCTTTTGATTCGAAATTGCCGTGCGGATAAGAATCATAAATTCAATAATATCTACCAGAGCCCAAACCAGTAGTATTGAGAGAATACTATTGATTAGTGCTGCCAGGTAACCGACAGAATAGACAAGGAAAAGACCGGACCAGATAGAAGGTGATGGTATTTCATCTAAACGTGATGAATCAGTGATGATCACCGCCGTCTGCACAGCACACAAGGCCAGCAACAATGGCCAGGATATAGAATCTAACTGCAGAAAAATACCCCGTTGTGAAATTTCACCTAGCGGGAACCACTCTGGAAAATTGATTTGTAAAGGGTAGAGCCAGCGAAAACCTAAAATGATGCCCCAATTGGTGAGAGAAAATATTGCTGCAATTAACCACACCCGACCGATATTTGCTTTTACCCTGGAGAGAATCAAAATCACTACAGCTGCAAACAAATTAAAACCAATAGGTACAAGTGTCAACATATGGATTTATTAAATAATTGCACTAAATGGTTTCCGTTTGATAAATTTGCCGCTCCCCGCTTTCCCTAACCATTTCTTTCCATCAACAATGCAATTTCCTCTTGAGAAAACTTTTTCTGGATAACCTTCCAGCTCCCAACCTTCATACAGATTGTAATCAGTGCGATGGTGAGACCATTCTTTGCCGTACCTGATTTTTTTGTTCGGGTCCCATATCGCCAGATCAGCGTCACTTCCCGGTTGTATGACACCTTTTTGTGGATATAAACCAAAAA
The DNA here is from genome assembly GCA_034003505.1 of Anaerolineaceae bacterium. Lineage (GTDB taxonomy): Bacteria > Chloroflexota > Anaerolineae > Anaerolineales > Anaerolineaceae > UBA6170. The sequence continues at coordinate 83,901 of JAVEYK010000001.1, forward strand.
TTTTTGCTGCATTTGTGGCTGTAAGCGCGACGAATTGATTAGGCGTAATTCTTCCCTTTACAACCCCTTCCGTCCAAAATATCGGCAATCGGTCACCGACACCAGGTAAACCGTTAGGAATTTTGGTGAAGTCATCCTTTCCCAACTCCTTTCCTGGAATTTTCACTTCTTTTCCTTCATACAGGATTGGTTCTGTTCCATTGTAGAAGAATGGACAATGGTCAGTGGCCAGCACCTGGATAGTTCCATCCATAATCCCTTGCCATAAATGTTGGTTGTCCTCTTCTGATCGCATTGGCGGCGAGCAAACCCATTTGGCTCCATCAGGTTGCTTAAGGTTTTCGATTGTGAAGAACAAGTATTGGGGGCAAGTTTCACCCATCACCGGGATACCTAAATCCCGTCCGTAAGCCAATTGGTCAACTTCTCCCCCAGCATTCATATGCACAATATATAAAGGGGCATCTGTATGGGCAGAAAGAGAAATCCCTCTACTGACTGCCTCTACAGCTCCCCAGGCAGGTCGCGTTAGCGCATGCCATTCTGGGGAAGTGTGACCGGATTGCAGTGCTTCCTGAACGAGAATTTCAATTATGTCGCCATTCTCTGCATGCATCATTGTAAGAAAACCGTGCTCTTTTGCTATGCGCATTACTTTGAATATTTCAACATCCGGTAGACGTAAAGTAGTGTTATAAGCGGTAAACACTTTCAAGGATGTAATCCCCATTTCGATGAGGGCTGGGATCTGTTTAGCTACATCGGTATTAAATTGGGAGATGTTCATGTGGAAACTATAATCGATGGCTGCCTTAGGTTCTGATTTCATAAACCAATCATGAATGTCTTTTTGCAGATCATTCCCCATTTGAGGAACAAAATCGATTACTGTGGTTGTTCCACCGAATGCTGCTGCTTTGTGCCCTGAATAATGGTCATCTGACGAGACTGTGTTAAACATCGGGAGATCGAAATGAGTGTGAGGGTCAATTCCACCTGGAAGGATAAACTTACCGTAGGCATCAATAATTTGCTCAACACCCAGGACAGGTAAATTAATTCCAATCTCTGCTATTTTTTCCCCATCGATCAAAATATCTGCTTCGCATTCATCCGATGCCGAAATTATTGTGCCACCCCGAATAATCGTTTTCATTTCATCCTCAACTCGTAACATCTCAACAATCAGGTTTGGTGTGGTGTTTTTTTAACAATGAACGATAGCCAAGTCTAGCCCCAAATCGTTGAAATGATACCTCAACTTATTTTGGTCATTAATTACAATCCATCCTTAATTTTATCCCATTCCTGTAGTATCTCCAAAAAATCAATTTCTAATTTATAATCCCCGGCTATCGGTTGTTGATATTCCTCGTTTTTTTGAGCTCTTTCCCTCAGTGATTTCCATAGCATTTCCCGCTCCTCACCCTCCACTACCAGGTCACGCACCGAGGATGCGTTTTTCAACAACAATCCCGTTGTGTATAAAAATGTAATTCTACGCCAACGGTCTGCCTGAATTGGATTGGCTAGAGGTACCAAATCTCCAATTTGGATTTTGAAATATTCTTCCGATGCTCTGGGGTGTTCCGGTTGATCTCGAAACAGTTGCGAACGGGTTGTCAATTCATGTCCCTTGACCGGGGCAATGAACTTAATTTGCCATCGGTTCTGTTCATCAAAGGCTGCCGTCTGGTAAAAAGCCAGGTAATCCACTGCAATAACTTTCGGAGCACTTTTTAACGGAATACGATACCAACCCAATAAGCGAGCTAATTCAAGATCTTTTGGATCTGGCAGAATTGCAACGAGAACAAGATCGATATCAGCTGGTATAGAATTCATTTTTTCTTCCCTGGTATTTTTATAAACAGGGTTCTATGCAGAATAGCCATAGAACCCCGTTTCATAAGAATCTACTTAATTAACGATAATTTTTTAACAATCCAACACGATCATTGAACTCTGTAATGTACTCATCAATTTCATCCAACTGCGATTGGAAACCAGTCCAATAGTCCTTATCGTACCATTGGTCCATAATTTCATTATAGGTTTTTCCTTGTTGTTCAACCCAGGTGTAATACTTCAGATTGTGTATTCGCTTGCGGTCCGTATAAGTTAATTCCTGCATGTTATCCGTTGTTTCACCCATCAGTCTGGCTGCATAAACTTCAGCTGCATCATGACTGGTAAAGTCACCGAATTGTTCCTGATACTCAACAAGTCTTGAGTCATACAAATCTATAGAATCAGTTAAGACGGTTAAAACAACATCATCTTCTGTCAGTTCAAAATATTTTGCAAACTTGATAGCGGTGAGCATATTGGCAATGCCTGAATGACCAAACAGATTCAGTTTTTCAATGATATCTTCGGGCACACCTTTTTTAGCCAGGTATTTCTTTCCTTCGGGCTCGTTGAATAAGCGTGCGATTTGAACAACCGCATTGTCATCAATGGCTGTCACCACATCAGTGTTTTTAACATTATGAACCCAGGGTACGTGCTTATCTCCGATCCCTTCTATGCGGTGGGCACCAAAACCATTATTGAGTAATGTCGGGCATTGTAGGGCTTCAGAGGCAACAATTTTCATGGTCGGGTATTTGTGTTTCAGATAATCACCCACACCGATTGTGCCAGCCGACCCGGTCGTTGCACAAAAACCAGCAAAATTGCTATTGGGTTTCATTTCTGCATTTAGGATGTCTTCAAAAGCATTGCCGGTGACACTATAATGCCATAAATAATTTCCAAATTCATCGAATTGGTTGAAAATAACCAGAGGCTCACCAGTCTGGCGTAATTCCCAGCATTTGTCAAAAATCTCTTTTACATTGGATTCACTACCTGGTGTTGCAATCACTTGAGTGGCTACGTTCTTCAGCCAATCAAATCTTTCCTGGCTCATTTCTTCAGGAAGGATGGCAATAGAATCACAGGCTAACAACTTGGAGTCATATGCACCACCACGACAGTAATTACCAGTCGATGGCCAAACTGCTTTATGGACCGTTGGATCAAATTGACCGGTGACCAACCGCGGAACCAGACAACCATAAGCAGCACCCACTTTATGGGCACCCGTGGGGAACCACTTTCCAACCAAAACTATGATCCTCGCCTTTACTCCTGTCAGAGATGATGGTAATTCGAAATAATTAACTCCACCAAATTTCCCACCAAAATCTTTGGGTTCATTTTTCCAGGTGATACGGAAAAGATTTCTTGGGTGGATATCCCATAATCCAATATTCGTTAGTTCCTCTTTAATTTTGTCGGGAACTAATTCAGGATTTCTTTGTTGTGCAAGAGTCGGGAGAATGATATTCCTTTCTCGGGCCCGCTGGACCGTCCGGCTTCTTGCTTCTTCGTTAATTGAAAAATCTATTTTTGCCATGTTAAATTATCCTATTCCTTCATTATTTTTTTTCTCAGTAGGTGCTTCACTAACAATATAAAGTGGTCGCCCTTTAACTTCATCATAAATACGGCCAATATATTCTCCTAAAATTCCTAAAGAAATTAATTGGACCCCTCCCAAAAACAAAACAGCTATTAGTGTTGTCGCCTGACCAGTAAATTGTTGAGAACCAAGTATTCTCATTAAAATGACGACAGGTATTGCGATCAAACTGATTCCAGCGGAGATAAACCCCACATATGTCGCAATTTGTAATGGAACATAGGAAAAACCCGTGATCGCAGTCAATGCCAGTTTCATCATTTTCTTCAACGGGTATTTTGTTTCACCGGCTATGCGCGCTGCTCTTTTGTAGGTTACACCTACTTGTTTAAAACCAACCCAGGCAGACATTCCCCGTAAGAAGCGATGGTGTTCCCGCATCGAATTCATCACGTCGACAACTTTTCGATCCATCAGCCGAAAATCACCGGTGTCCATGGGGATCTTAACATCTGTAATTCTGAAAATCAGTCGGTAAAATACAGAGGCAGTAACTTTCTTAAAGTAAGTCTCCCCTTCCCGTTCTGATCTGACCGCGTAGACGACCTCAAACCCTTCTCTCCATTTCTCAATTAATTGAAGAATGATCTCGGGTGGATCCTGTAAATCAGCATCAATTATGACGATCGCCTTTCCACGACTATAGTCTAAACCAGCCGTGACAGCGATTTGATGTCCAAAATTTCGTGCAAAAATAACAGGCCTGATCCGCCCATCGTTTTTAGCAATTTCCCGAATCACATCCGTAGAGCCATCTGTTGAACCATCATCCACCAGGATAAGCTCCCATGCTTCTCTAGTTTGATCCATAACCATAGATATTCGATCATAAAGGATGGGCAAATTTTCTAGTTCATTAAAAATTGGGGCAATAATTGTAAATACTGGTAAATTTTCCACTTCATTCTCTCTTCGCTTGAAGATGTTTTTTCAAGGATTGCATGGTTGGTTCGATGATTGGTGCATCTTTGACAGCCAGCATGGCAGCCTTTATATCCTTCAGTCCTGATCCAGTATTAACAACTAAAACCGGATCATCAGTGCTTATGATACCCGTTTCTACGGCACTTACCAATCCTGCATAAGCAGTTGCGCCAGCAGGCTCAGCAAATATTCCAACTTTTCCAAGGGCAGAAATTGCATTTAATATTTCCTGATCACTCACAACCAGATAGGAACCTTTGGTTTGGGTTGCTGCCCGCACTGCTCTTATGCCATCTCGTGGTAGATCAACGGAAATACTATCCGCAATTGTATCTGCTTTGACCGGGATAATTTCTTCAGAGTCCCGATGAAATGCATTTGCAATAGCAGCAGAACCTTCAGCCTGCACACCAAATAATCTGGGCATGTG
>JAVEYK010000001.1:88823-219178 GCA_034003505.1 Anaerolineaceae bacterium
CCCGACAATCGAAATGGGGTTTCTTCAAATCCGGGATTTGCCACCGGCAATAATGGTAAATATCTCCATAAATAATTTTCTTCTCTCGAAAGGATGTCATTGGCTTCATATTTTCGTTTAATCGAAGCAATATCAAGGACAACATCCAAATTTCCACCATCTTTTGGACAAGTGTAGAGTTCTTGTGTACATGCATATTCAGTTCCACAAATGGAGCAAGAATAACCGAGGAATTTATTCATTATCTACCTGAATTCATTAATATTTGAGTTCTTTGAATGCCACTATTATACCTTGATAACAAGTTTAAAGGCTTTTTATGTCTAAGTTGTCTGACAACTTAGAAAGACAGCCATTTCAGAAATTTATGAAGTCTTTCATGAGTACTTCTCAAACCTACTGGCGATCAAATGGAATACCGAGGCCACCAGGTTGACGGGATTGCATTGATCTGATTAATTTTGATACACGAACGCGCAATTTATCAGGTAGCGAAGCAATCAGCCTATCCATCCATTCCGTATTACCCATATTCACAAATAGTAAGGTTAGTATCATCAAGGGGAAAGGAGCCACCTGTAACACCTGCGAAGGGATGGAAGTCATGTAGGGTTGCAAAACCAGACCCAACCATTGCAAAAAGGCAAATAAATACGCGCCAAAAGCTGCCCGTACAGGGTTCCAACCACCAAAAATCGTAATAGCCAATACGATCCAGCCAATTCCATCCAGTCCGGTAATTGTCCCTTTCCATCCCGGTTTTACACTTAATGTATACAGTGGGCCTGCCAACCCTACCAACGCTCCTCCGACTATTGTGTAGAGATATCTCATCTTGTGAACGTTGGCTCCCCGGACATAAGCAGCTGCGGGTTTCTCACCAATTCCCTGCAGCATTAATCCTGGACGGGTTTTGAAAATCCAAAACCAGGCTACCACAATCATAATAATGCTGATGTATGTCATCAACGACTGTTGAAAGAATAATCGTCCCAAAATTGGGATGTCTCTCAAGAATGGTATTGAAGTTGAAAGCATAATTGGACCTTGTGCGCCCATAATAGGATTTCCAAGGAAATATGCCAGATCACGGCAGGTGATCGCCAAAATGAAGCCCACAGCTACCTGAGATTGTTTGAGGGTAATACTACTGAAGGCAACAATCGTTGCTACCAAAGCCCCAACGATCATTCCTGCCAGAAAACCCAGGAACAAGCTATCACTTTCCACAGCAACCCAAAAACCAGCCATCGCGGATAATAGAATCACGCCATTGAGAGATAGGTTTATTACACCTGCTCGTTCTGTGATTGTTTCACCAATGACGGCAATTACAATAGGAGCACCCGATGCGATTACACCTGCTAAACCAAAAAGGATAATGTCGTTTCCCATCATTACACCTATTTCTTTCCCAAAAATTTTTGTTTTATACCTTGAGAAATCATCACAAACAAAACCAGACTCCCCTGCAAAACGCCTGTTAAGGAAGAATCCAGTTTCAGAACAATGGGTAATTGAATACCACCAATGTTCAAGGCTGCGAAAAATAACGCAATAGGTGCCAACCAGATCGCCTGGTAATTAATCAACATTGCGATCATCAAACCCATAAACCCATAACCGCTGGAAATAGCAGGAATCAAGCGGTGGTAAACAGCTGTTACCTGCAACGCTCCTGCCAATCCAGCAAATAGACCGCAAATAATGAAGGATAACATCATATGCTGCCATGTCGGAATACCCATCCGAAAAGCAGACTTCATGCCTTTGCCAACTGCTTTTAAGCGTAATCCGAAGTGGGTGCCCTGCAGTAAGAAATAAATAATCACCAACCCAATAATCGCAAAAGCTATCGACCACAAACTAACACGAAAATCCTGGAAAGTTGGTAACCAGAATTGTTCTGGAAACGGCTCAGTACCACTCATCGAAGCGACACCGGGGCGGCTCCATGCACCAAAAATGAGACCAATATTCAATGCCGTGGCGATAAAATTCAGTCCTAAACCGCCAAAGATCTCATTGACCCCTCCAAACGTCTTGAGGACACCTGCCAGCGCTGCCCAGACTGCGCCACCGATCATACCTACCAGGATGGAAATAATAATTACCAATACTGGAGATAAAGATGATCCTAAGAATAATCTGATGGCACCGGTTGTAAAGATTGCACCAACTGTAATTTGTCCTTCAATACCAATATTCCACAAACCTGCCGTAAATGTTGCTAACAGACCACAGGTGACCAATACCAATGGCACCCACACCACAAAAACACTGGAGATACGGGTTGCATTGCCAGTTGCGCCTTCCCATATCAGTCGAAATGCTTCCAATGGTTGAGATTTGACCAAAATCAAAATGAGAGAAACAAACAACAATGAGAATACCAAACCGCCCAACTGAAACAACACCGAGGAGCTACGGGTTCGTGTTTTATTCATGATTTTTCCTTTATGTCAAAAACCTGATCCCAACCTTTTCCGCCGATTAATTGACCTAATTGATCAAGTGTAGTCGTTGATGCTTCAAGGGGAGGTGAAACCCGACCGCTGAAAAACACCAGAATTCGGTCGCTGTATTGCAAAATTTCCTCCAAATCCCCCGAAATGAAGAAAATGGACGTCCCCTGTTGACATCTCTCTTTTAATTTACCCCACATATATATCGCTGATTCAATGTCCAGACCGCGCGTAGGATGTTCTAATAAAATAATGGATAAGGAATCCTTGAGCAAAGATAAAGCAGCTCTTTGTTGGTTTCCACCAGATAAAGATTCAACATTTAAATCCGGTCGACCAATGATGTGATACTCCTCAATCATTTTTTCCGCTTTTTCTTTAAAATATTCTTTATCAATAAACAATCCCTTTTTCTCATCCCCAGCGATGGTGAAGTGCTCTGCCAGATTTAACCCTGGAACCAGACCTTCTTCCAATCGCGAGGCTGGTAAAAAAGATACTCCGTTATCCATATATGTATGATAAGTTTTATTGGAGAGGTCTATATCTTTTACGATAACTTTTCCTGAAATCGGTCTAATTAAACCAACACATGCCCTTAATAAAATATCCTGCCCACTACCTTCCATACCTGCAAGACCAATGACTTCACCAGCACGTAGTTGGAAATTTACATTTTCAATTCTTAAAGGATACTGTTCTATATATAAATCGTTCAAAGCTAGAACTATTTTCTCCTGAGATAGATTATAGCGTTCTCCCAGGCTGATAATTTTCCCAAACATCATTTCCACTAATTTATCTGAATTAAAGGGAGCGGCTAACTCACCCACCAAAATACCTTTTCTTAAAATTGCTACTTTTGAGCACAGCGCTTCAACGTCTTCTAACTTGTGTGAGACAAAAATAATTGTTTTTCCTTGATTAGCAAGAATTCTTAACGCAGCAAATAATTTTTCCTTTTGTAATGAACTGATGCCTGTTGTCGGTTCATCCAATATGAGTGCATTCGCCCCCATCCATAACAAACGCAGAATTTCTAATTGTTGTCTTTCTCCTACTGTTAAGGTATCAACATATGCATCTGGATCCAATGAAAAACCGAATTTTTTTTGTAATTCCTGGAATTGTTTAATGGTGTTTTTGTAGGAAGGAACAAGCCCACCTTTTTGCCCTACAATAAAATTTTCAATCAATCGCATCGGTGGAAAATCCAGAGGATCCTGATGTAACATACCAATCCCATAGTTAATTGCATCTGCGGGAGAATCGATAGTAACGACTTTACCATCTAACAAAATTTCCCCAGAATCAGGTTGCATAAATCCTGAAAGGACCTTCATCAAGGTACTTTTACCAGCGCCATTCTCTCCTAAAATTCCATAAATCGAGCCGCTATTGATGCAAAGGTTTATATCAACATTAGCGTGTACAGGTCCGAAATGTTTATTGATATTTTTAAATTCGACGTTCATTTTTTCCTTCAAACCTTTAAAAATGGGGAAGGCAATATGCCTTCCCCATTTCAACTATAGGTAAATTATTCTGAACGGCCTTCCATCCCCTCTAATAATTGAGGCAGATACCAAATTTCGCCATCAGTTGCTTCTTGTCCATCGGCCAGGAAAGCAGAGCCGTCCTGATAATTCAAGGGACCACTCCACAAATTCAAACCACCAGCAAGTTCGTCGATGAATTGATCCAACAATGGTTTTGCTTCAGCGGACATTCCAGGGCCACTCAAATAACCCACTGCTGACTTGTCGTGATCATTGATATCATCCCAGCTGGGAGGTATCCATTCGAATGCAGATTGCCAGGTGCCGTCAATTGCAGTAGAGATGTAGCGAACATAGGCAGGGCCCCAATTGAAATAAGGCACACCTAAACATACATCTGGTGCTTCATCACATGCGCCAACAAAATCGTAAGGGATTGCATATACTTGCTTCCCTTCGCCAGCAGCTTTTCTGGTTTCGACCAAACCTTCGGTTGTATCAATACCGGAAATGATCACATCAGCACCAGAGTTGATAAACTCATTGGCTACCTGTGAGGGATCTTCTGTAAACCCAGGAATATTGAACCAAAAACCAATCCAGGTAACACGGAATTTGAGATCAGCAGGATCTTTTTCCAGGTAATTTTCCCAGCAATAGCGGGCACCTAAATAAGCTGAGGATGCTAAACGGCGGGTCTCTTCATTGATCAATGGTCCAAGATAACCAATAGAACCTGCTTGAGTGTGTAAAGCTGCATCACATCCAGCGATCATCTTTCCATATTCCATACCACCCATAATATTTACCATATTGTCTAATGGCTGGTAGTTTTCACCTTCTGCCCAGACCGTATCGCCAGAGGCATGGATGACGAAGACATCAGGATTATTTTTGGTAAATTCAACTGCATCATCTTTCATGTCATCAGAGTTGAAGACAACCAGTTTCGCTCCCTGTGCCACCAATTCTTCGGCTAATTGGGCAGCGGTTGTACCCGGTCGATCTGCAGTATTTACTTTATCGAGGTAAATCATCTTGGTCCCGGGAACATTGGCTTCTACATACTCACCCGCTTCATAATGTGCCTGACTATAACCTTTATCATTGTAAGGTCCGACCATCAAAATACCAAAGATGAACTCCTCCATGGGAGCTTCAGGTTCCTCAACCGGAGCAGCCGGTTCTTCAGCTGGTGCCTCAGGTTCTTCAACAGGTGCAGCTGGTTCTACGGGGGCAGCGGGTTCTTCTGGAACCGCTGTTTCAGGTGTTGGTTGACAGGCTGATAGTACTAGTGCCATCACCATCAATAAAGCAATTAAAGTCCAAGCAAACTTCTTTTTCATTTTTTCTCCTTCAATTCACAAATTTTTCATTTGGTTTACGACTTCGATAATCAAGAATGTCTTCGAAACGCCATCACCTCCTTTATAATCTCACTTTGAAAGTTAGTTTTACTGGCAAAAAATTTAAATGTTCTGGGTAAAATGATAGAAATTAGATTAATATTTTAAATGATTTTCAAGAAATAGAGATTTAATTCGATCAATATCTGTTGACTAAATTTATTTTACATGATTCTAATACGAATGATAGAAATATAAGGAACGGACCTAAAATAAAGCAGGGATTCTCATTGATCATGAGAATCCCTTTTTTAAAAAATTCTAATCTCTGGTGATCCAGGTACCCGTCTCACCTTTTAAAGCTCTTCCAATATTCTCTGGATTGGTGATTAACGCTTTTTTACCGCCATTTTCGAGGAATTTTACAATTGCTTCGATTTTCGGTAACATGCTACCTTTTGCAAATTGACCTTCAGCGGCATATTTTTTCGCCTCTTCCAATGTCAGACTCTCGAGCCATTTTTGATCTGGTTTATTGAAATTTATGGCAACTTTTTCAACTGCAGTGCTGATAACGAACAAATCAGCACCAATCATGGTTGCCAATAATGAGGAACCAAAATCCTTGTCGATAACAGCTTCAACACCTTCAATGTCGCCATTCGGTTCGCGAACAACCGGGATACCACCGCCGCCAACACCGACGACAATGATACCTGCATCAATTAAGGCTTTGATGGCATCTTTTTCAAGGATGTCCACTGGTTTTGGGGAAGCAACCACTCGCCGCCATCCGCGGCCTGCATCTTCAACCACGACCCAGCCATCTTCCGCGGCTCGTCGATTGGCTTCCTCTTCTCCCATGAACGAACCAATCGGTTTGGTCGGATGCTGAAAAGCTTCATCATTTCGATCCACTACTGTCTGCGTGACAACCGCTGCGACTTGTTTATCCATTTTGCGGTTTTTAAATTCATTGGTGAGAGCTCTCGCAAACATATATCCGATTGCGCCTTGAGAATCAGCGCCACAATAATCCAATGGAACTTCATGCAATTCATGTGAAGATATTTCAGACCTTCTCAAAATGAATCCAACCTGTGGACCATTACCATGGGTCACAACTACGTTCCATCCCTGGACAATCATTTCAGCAATATGGTGCATTGATTCTGCGCCAGCTTCATATTGGTCCTGAACTGTTTTCCGGTTATTGTCTTTGATTAACGAATTACCGCCTACTGCTACGACTGCTACGCCTTTACTCATAAAACATCCTCCAATAATAATTTTTATTGACCCATGGTTAAAGCATAGACCGCGCTGCAAATATGCATTTTATTTTCCGCTTCATCAAAAATAACTGATTGAGGACCATCCATAACACCATCTGTTACTTCAACACCACGGTCTGCCGGTAATGGATGCATAAAGATTGCGTCTTCTTTCGCCAGGGCCATTTTTCTTTCATCAGTAATCCAGTGCTTATATTTATTAATTATAACACCGGCTTCTGTTGCATCAGTCGTTACCATCCAGGGACCCCATGATTTTGGATAGATTACATCAGCGTCTTTAAAGGCAGCTTCCATGTCATCCATCACTTCAAAACCAGCCCCAACTTTGCGTGCTTCTTCTTTTGCTCTTTCAATGGTCTCATCTGACAATTTGAATTCTGGTGGATGTGCAAGCACAAAATCAACACCAAATCGCGGAAATTGTAAAGCCATTGAATTCGGGATGGATAATGGCTTCTGGTAGGATTCAGCAAACGCCCATGACATAACAACCTTTTTCCGTTTCAAATTTCTGCCTTTTTTCTCCATGATCGTCATTAAATCTGCCAATATCTGGAATGGATGGTATAGCTCACATTGCATATTAAATACCGGCGCAGGAGATGCTTCTGCCACCAAATTCATATATTTATTCCCAATACCCCAATCAACGTGTCGGATGGCAATTCCGTCATAAATGCGGCCCATAATCTGACCAATTTCTCTTTCAGTATCACCGTGGGAAATTTGAGTGGTTCGGCTTTCAATAAATGCAGGATGTCCACCGAGATGAGCGAAAGCTGATTCGAAAGCGGAGCGTGTGCGGGTGCTGCTATAAAAGAACAATAACGCCAAAGATTTATCCCGCAAGTAGGGTGTCGGCTGCCGCATGGCACGCTTCATTTTTAAATCCCAGGCTACATCTAAAATCGTATCAATCTCTTCTTTTGAAAAATCGAGATCAGTGATGAAATCGCGTCCTTGTAAACTTGTTTGCATTTCTTTTTCCTCCAAAAATTTTTTTAATTTTTGTAACATCTCAATAAAAGGGAGTTGCTGTGTCGTTTTTGGCGAGCGTACGCCCGCCAAAAACCTGAGCCCTTAACGATTGAAATGATACGATTAATGGGTTTTATTTATTTAATTGTAAAGTTACCATGGCAGGGACTAGAGCATAAAACCCTGTCGAACGAACCATGTCATCTAAAGAAACAGAATCGTTAATCGTATGCGCTGTTTCTTCATCTCCAGGTCCAAATCCTATACTGGGAATTCCAGCTTTTCCGGCCCAATAGATCCCATTCGTGCTGAAATTCCATTTACCGGCAGGAGCATCTTCCAAACCAATCAATTTTCGCGCTTCAAGGCCAGCCTGTACCAAAGGATGTTCTTCTTCGATTGCCCAGGCGGGGAAATACTTATCTACCGGGAAAACAAACCCTGTATAGGAAGGTTCATCATAAAATAATTCCTCAACGGTTACTCGATCCTTGAAATCCTCAGGAATCAGAGCTTCCACCTGCGCAATCGCCTCTTCTTTTGTTTCTCCAAATGTCATACGCCGGTCAATGTAAATGATCGCTTCATTGGGAACCGCGTTGATACTGGGTGTCTGGACAACCATATCGCTGACCGTTATTTTTCCATGCCCCAGGAATTCATGATCACCTAATTGTGGCTCCAGATCACGTATGCCTGCGATGACCGGAATTAAGGCATAAATGGCATTATCACCCAAATGATTGCTGGCGGCATGCGCACTGCGCCCCTTTGCGGTCACTTTCATTTCGATGCGGCCTTTGTGTCCGCGGTACACATTCATCTTGGTCGGCTCACCAATGACAACAAAATCAGGACGAATTTTAGGATCAACCTCCACAAATGAATTCGGAGCAATGCCATCACACCATTCTTCCATGTTGCCAAAATAATAAGCTGTCCAGCCATCTAACAAACCAAGTTTATCGGCTATTGACAATCCATATATCATGCCGGGTGTACTGTTTTTCTCATCACAGGCACCCCGTCCATAAAATATTCCATCTTCAATTTTTCCAATGAACGGATCATGAGTCCATTCATCTGGGTCGCCGATACCCACTGTATCGATATGGGAATCAAATACCATGATTTTCTTACCAGAACCAATCTTACCCATGATATTGCCCATCACATCAAACCTAACTTCATCAAAACCCAATTTCTTCATTTCTTCTGCAATTCGTTCACCAACAGGACCAATTTTGGACTCCATGCTGGGGATGGCGACGATTTCACGAAAGAAATTAATAATATCAGGCCGTAATGTTTCAACGCTTTCAATTACTTCTTTTACTTTATCCTTGCTTACCATTGTCTGACTCTCCAATCTTGTTTTTTATTTACTATTTGAGTTCACCCACCCGCCTCACAACCTGGAAGCGAAAATAACCCGGTAAAAAATAACTATAGGAATAATCGATAATTATTCCATCAATGGAATACAAATGAGCTTTAAATAATAATAAAACATCTCCACGCTGAATTTGTAAAGCACGTGCAATACTGGAAGATGCACCTTCGGCTTGAATAATCGTTTTTGAGACAGATAAATCAATTTTTTCGCTCTCAATTAATCGATCAAGAACCGAACCTGTAAAACCACCCGCCAGATCGTCATTGGAAAAAATAGACTCCGGCAATACATCAACCAGATAAGCCACCGGTCGGTGATCAGCATTGATGACACGGGATATTTTTATTAATGGCGTATTTACTTCAACGTTGAGGTTTTTGGCATAATATTCATTTGCTTTCATCTGGGTATATGCCAATTCCCCCATTTTAACATCCAGTCCAATTTTTTCTGCCAGAGTTTCTATGCTTTCCAATACCTCAAGACCAGTTTCTATCACCTGAATCGGTCCGACGACGAATGTACCAACCCCCTGACGTCTGCGAATAATCCCTTGCCCTTCGAAGGTTCGCATGGCTTCTCGTAATGTAGCTCTCGAGACCCCTAACATTTTGGCAAGCATGGGTTCAGATGGCAACTTATCACCATGGGGTGTGGAAGAAATTACACCCGCCAGCTCATTTTGTAAACGCTGAAACGAGGTTAATGTATTTTTTTCTTGTAAATCCTGGTGTACATCTGCCATTCAGTAACTCCTTCTACTCTTCGATAATTACTGGTATGAATTGGAAATTGGTTACGTCCACCAGCCCTCTATCAGATAATCTCACTTCAGGAATGACCACAAGTGCTAATAAGCTTAATTGCATATTGGGGTTGTTCAACTTACAGCCGCATTCCTGGAACCCACGAAGAACAGAAGATGCTTTTTTAGAAACAATCTCTGCATTCTGGTTGGACATTAAACCTGCTATTGGTAAAGGTACTTCGCCAATAATCTCTCCATCTTTGATCACAACCTGTCCACCACCGATTTCCGCTAAACGATTGACAGCAGCGGCCATGAGTTTATCGTCAGTTCCTGCAACGATCAGATGATGTGAATCATGTGCAACTGTCGTTGCAATTGCGCATTTACCTTTGATCCCAAATCCGGCAACAAACCCATTGGATACAGAACCAGAGCCTGCATGGCGCTCAACAACAGCCAATTTTGCAATATCCAGGTTTGGATCTAAAGTGAGACGGCCATTCCTGACAGGCAAAACCATTTCCAGGTGTTGCGTGGGAGCCTGGTTTTCAATCACACCGATTACATTGACCCGCGCAGTTCCTTCTTTTGAAGTTTTTATACAAAAAACATCCGGTGAGACTGGCGTTTCGATATTAACAGAATGAATTGCCCAATCGGGATACACAATTTCAGGAAAATCAATCAGATTTTTTCCATTTTGGGCGACTACCGATCCTTTAGCAATCACCAATTCAGGCTGAAATCTTTCAAGGTCAGAGACAATCAGCATATCGGCATATCTTCCGGGTGCAATTTGACCAATCTCGCTCTCCAGACCAAAATAAGTAGCCGGGTTGATCGTCATCATCTGGATGGCCAACATCGGTTCGACGCCCAATCCGATCGTATGACGCAGTACCCGATCCATGTGTCCATCATCCACCAGCGTTGCCGAATGGGAATCATCTGTACATAAAATGAAATTACGCGATTCCAAACCATGTTCCGTTATCGCTTTAATTTGCTCTTCAACATCGTGCCAGGCTGAACCATAACGCATCATAACTTTCATGCCTTGCCGTGCTCGGGTGATGGCATCAATCGTGCGTGTCCCTTCGTGATCATCTTGAGCACCCCCGGCTACGTAACCTGAAAACGGTAAACCCAAATCTGGCGAGGCGTAATGACCACCGATTACTTTTCCTGCCAATCTGGTAATTTCCATCTCTGCATGCAATTTTTCATCATTATTCGCCACGGCCGGAAAATTCATCATCTCTCCCAGCCCGATAATGCCATCCCATTGTATTGCTTCAGCTACATCATCCGGAGAAATGGATGCCCCTGGTGTCTCAAACCCCGGCGCAGAAGGAACACAGGAAGGAACCTGAACAAACACATGATTGGGCTGTTTTAAGGCTTCATCCACCATCAATCGCACCCCTTTAAGGCCAAAAACATTGGCAATCTCATGTGGGTCCACCATCATTGTCGTGGTGCCTTTTGGAAGCACTGCCCGTACAAATTCTGTGACCGTTAACATGCCAGATTCAATATGCATATGAGCATCGATTAATCCTGGAACAAGGTATTTATGTTGCGCATCAATCACCTGAGTGTTCTTTCCAATACAGTGATCCGCGTTTTCACCCACAAAGGCAATCCGGTGATCTGAAATGGCTACAGAGGTATTGTCGATCATTTCACCGGTCTGAACACATACCCACTTTGCGTTTTTTACAACCAGTGCGGCGGGGACTCTTCCCATGGCAACATCAACAAGTTTCTTGCTATCCTTCTTCTTGAATGAATCCATAAACGACCTTTCTATTCAATTTTTAAGATAATAATCTGGCAGCAGCTCTATTATGGTTCGCGATTAATGTAGGCAAATCTATGTTTACTAATTGCTGGTCTTTTACGATGATTTTTCCATGAACAACATTTAAATCCACATTTCCAGGTTGACAGAAAACAAGCGCAGCAACAGGATCGTGCAAAGCACCCGCATATTCCAGGCGATTCAAATTAATGGCAATAAAATCCGCACATTTGCCTATTTCGAGGGAACCGATATCCTGGCGGCCTAATACGGCAGCACCACCTCGGGTTGCTATTTCTAATGATTTCCGAGCAGTAAACAACCCGGCTGTCTCATCATTTGAAAGGGAAGCCCCCATTAATCCAGCTCTCAATCTGGCTAATAACATGGCCTGTCGAGCTTCTGCCAATAGATGAGAACCATCATTACTGGCTGATCCGTCAACTCCCAACCCGACCTTAACCCCGGCATTTAAGAAATCAAGAATGGGAGCTGCTCCTGATCCCAGTCGCATATTGGAACTGGGGCAATGTGCAACACCACACCCTTCATGGGCGTAAATTTGAATTTCTTCCTGGTTAATGTGCACAGAATGAGCAAACCAGACATCATTCCCTACCCAATTCAGAGATTGCATGTAACCCAAAGGTCGATGTCCAAATTTTTCAAGGCAAAAGACTTCTTCATCCTGGGTTTCAGCCAGGTGCGTGTGTAATTGGACTCCATACTCTCTGGCTAATTTTGCTGATTGAACCATCAGCTCGCCAGTAACGCTGAACGGTGAACAAGGTGCCAGGACAATTTGGAGCATAGAACCTGGTTTTGGATCATGATAGCGCTGAATCAATCGTTGCGAATCATTTAATATAAATTCTTCACTATCCACCACGGAATCCGGTGGTAGTCCGCCCTGACTCTCGCCCAGACTCATCGAACCGCGCGATGCGTGTAAACGCAGACCAACTTCTGCTGCAGCCTCTATCTCATCATCCAGTCTAGACCCATTTGGGAAGAGATATAAATGATCTGACGCAGTCGTACATCCAGAGAGCGCCAGTTCAGCCAACGCAGTTTGCGTGGAGATGCGGATATCATCCGCAGTCATTTTTGCCCAAATTGGATATAGGGTCTTTAGCCAGTGAAACAGATTCACATCCTGTGCAGCCGGTACAGCTCTGGTGAGCGTTTGATAAAAATGATGATGCGTGTTAATGAGACCAGGCAAAACAACATGGCCAGTCAAATCCAGAACCTGATCAGCTGTTTCTGGTAAATCCTTCAGAGTACCAATTTGCTCAATAACTCCATCGCGAGCAAAAAGGCCACCATCGCGGATCTCGCGGCGGTGGCCATCCATAGTAACCAGCAAAGTTGCATTCTTAATTAAGATGGTTTCATTTTTCATTCTTGAATTCTCTCATCTCTAGGTATTTGTTAGACAACTACACAACCATCCAGAGTTTAGCAAGAATCCATGTAAAAGTCAATTGTCAGACAACATCAAATTTTATTTCAAATCAGCAATTTCGGCAGCTCTCAGCGTATTTTTCATCAGCATAGCTATTGTCATTGGTCCAACACCACCAGGTACCGGTGTGATGACACCTGCAACCTCTGAAACCTCATCGTAGGCAACATCTCCTACCAACCTGTATCCGCGCTTAGCGGTTGGATCGTCAACTCGGTTGATGCCAACATCAATGACTACCGCACCGGGCTTTACCCAATCTTTCTTAACCATTTCAGCTCTTCCGACTGCTGCCACCAGAATATCCGCCTGTCTTACAACACCAGGTAAATCCTTTGTGCGTGAGTGACAAATGGTTACGGTTGCGTTGGCTCTTACCAGTAATAATGCGACGGGCATTCCGACGATATTAGACCTTCCCAGAACAACCGCATTCTGTCCTTCAATTTTTGGAACAACCTGTTCAATCAGGTACATGGTGCCGGCTGGTGTACAAGGGATGAAAAGTGGATCGCGACCTTTTTGAGCCAATCGACCAATATTTAGAGGATGAAAACCATCAACATCTTTCTCAATGCTGACCATATTTAATACACGTTCTTCATCCAGACCAGACGGCAAAGGGAGTTGTACCAAAATACCATGAACAGTCGGATCTTGATTCAATTTGGTCACCAACGCTTCAACTTCCTGTTGTGATGCATCGGCTGGTAGAACATGACCAAATGAATTAATGCCAGCTTCCTGACAGGCTTTGTGTTTTGAGCGCACATATACCTGTGAAGCAGGATTTTCACCGACCAAAACGGTCGCCAACCCAGGCACCATTTTGCCTTCTGCGGCCCGTTTCTCAACCTGTTCTTTTACTTCAGCTCTTACACTTTCTGCTATTGCTTTCCCGTCCAAAATTTTTGCAGTCATTATCATAACCTCCAAAGAAATATTCCCACTCTATAAATTATACATAGGAAATCTTAATAAAACCAATGGTAACAATAATTATGGTTTCATCATTCCCGCTAACCTTTCGCTTTCGTCCCATAGTCGTTTCCATGGTTCTCGTTTATAAGATTTACGATTCGATCGCACTTGTTTATTGTTCTCATCCCAATAACCCCTACTAATATCTAGTAATTTGGGATCAGTGGCCAGGTATACATATGTTTCCGCCTTGCGCCCAGGAGTGATGGACATCTTTCGCTTGATGTGGTAGATTTTTCTTAGCAAGGGGGATAGATAGGTGAAACGCTCATCGGGGATAGCCACATTGGTTACCCGCACATTTTTAATCACAACAGGGAACTGGCTTGATATCTGGATGATGTTCTTTAAGATATTTATCCAGAAACTGACCAGTATAAGAATCACTGATTTTACAAATTTCTTCCGGAGTACCACTGGCCAGTAATAACCCACCCCGGTCACCTCCCTCAGGTCCCAGATCGATAATATAATCGGCAACTTTGATAATATCCAAATTGTGTTCAATGATTAACACTGTATTTCCGCCTTCAACCAGACGCTGAAGAACCTCAATTAATTTATGAACATCAGCAGCATGTAGACCGACAGAAGGTTCATCCAACACGTAAAGTGTTTTTCCGGTTGACCTTCTGGAGAGTTCCTTCGACAATTTCACCCGTTGTGCTTCACCCCCAGAAAGCGTAGGAGCTGGTTGACCAATTTTGACATAACCCAGACCAACATCCAACAAGGTTTGAAGTTTGTTAACAATCGCAGGGAATGCAGCAAATAATTCCAATCCCCCTTCGATGGTTGAGTCGAGTACATCTGCAATACTATTGCCTTTGAATTTCACCTGTAAAGTTTCACGATTAAAGCGTTGTCCGTGACAGACATCACAGGGCACATACACGTCCGGTAAAAACTGCATCTCTATTCTTAATTGTCCCTGTCCCTGGCAAGCTTCACAGCGCCCACCATGGACATTAAAAGAAAATCTGCTGGTTTTGTAACCACGCATCTTACTTTCCGGTAATTCGGCAAATAATTGTCGGATATCATCAAATAAACCGGTATAGGTACCGGGGTTGGAGCGTGGTGTTCTGCCGATCGGTGATTGGTCAATATTGATGATCTTATCGATAAATTCGATGCCTTCGATCCGGTCAAAAGACCCGGGCTGAGTGCGTGCTCCCATAATTTCTTTTGCTAAGGCTTGATAAAGAATGTCAACCATCAAAGTTGATTTACCAGAGCCTGACACGCCTGTAATACAAACTAATTTCCCTAATGGTATTTCTACATCCAAATTTTTCAGGTTATTTTCACAGGCACCGCGGATGGTTAGCACTTGACCGGAGCCTTTCCGACGGAATGAGGGTAATGGCACTTGTTTTTTCCCCGATAAATAAGCACCAGTAAGTGATTTCTTTGATTTGAGAATATTTTTTAATGTTCCTTCAGCAACGATTTCACCACCATGGACACCAGCACCTGGACCCATGTCGACGATCCAATCGGCAGAACGAATCGTATCATCATCGTGTTCGACAACCAACACGGTATTGCCCTGGTCTCTTAAATTCTCCAGCGTTCGTAAGAGTCGCCCATTATCCCTGGGGTGCAACCCAATAGATGGTTCATCCAAGACATACAGCACACCCATCAGTTTCGATCCAATTTGTGTTGCCAGACGAATCCGCTGTGCCTCCCCACCAGATAGAGAAACCGCTGACCTTCCTAATGTCAGGTAATCCAGCCCTACATCAACCAAAAATCCCAACCGTGATTGAATCTCTTTCAGAATTCTGGATGCAATAATCTTATCTTTATTCGATAACGGAGATTCTTCCCCGGCTAGATGATTAACCCACTGCAATAACTTTAAAATATGCCAATCGGTCACTTCGACTATATTTTTTTGGTCAATTGTGATCGCTAAAGCTTCTGGCCTTAATCGGGCACCCTTGCAGGTCGGACATGGACGGTCTCCCATCCAACTTCCAATCTTTTCACGAATATAGTTCGAATTCGTTTCTTTAAATCTTCTTTGCAGATTATTGATGACCCCTTCGAATGGTGCCTGGTAACTCACCGAGCGATCATTTTTACCAACCATATTGATCGTGAACAGGTCACCATTGGTGCCATAAAGCACCAGGTTCATCTGGTCAGGGGTTAAAGTATTTACAGGAGCGTCTAATTTTATTCCATACGCATCCGCCATTGCCTTCAACATTGCCCAATAATAGCCACCCTGGTCTTTCGGTTTGGACCATTCCAAAGCTATAATTCCGCCTTGTTCGAGCGATAAATTTTTGTTGGGCATCAATAAATCCGGATCAATTTCCATTTTCGTGCCCAATCCCTGACAATCCTGACAAGCGCCGTGCGGGGTATTGAATGAAAAGGTTCGCGGTTCAATCTCGGGAACAACACTACCATGTTCCGGACAGGCTAATTGTTCTGAGTAAAAATAATCCTCATGTGGTTCCTGAGTAATATTTTGAATGGTGACGTGACCTTCACCTACTTTGAGCGCTGTCTCAACAGAATCTGTCAGGCGTGTGAAAGCTGATTGTTTATCTTCCTCGCTCTCATAATTTCCAATGACTATGCGATCTACAACAGCTTCAATGGTGTGAATTTTATAGCGATCTATCTTGATATCATCATCCAGGTTGTAAATTACCCCGTCAACCCGTACACGAGCGAATCCCGCTTTTCGGATTTCATCAAAAACTGCCTGGTAGGTACCTTTTCGTCCACGCACAATCGGTGCAAGAATAATTAATCTCGAACCTTCGGGTAATTGTAGAATGGCATCCACAATTTCCTGGGCACTCTGACGCGATACCTCACGCCCACATATGTGACAATGGGGAATACCCACACGAGCAAATAATAACCGGAAGTAATCATACGATTCAGTTACTGTCCCCACCGTGGATCTGGGATTCCGTGAAGTAGCTTTTTGATCGATTGAGACGGCCGGCGATAATCCTTCGATCGCGTCCACGTCTGGTTTATCCATCTGCCCCAAAAATTGACGGGCATACGCGGAGAGAGATTCTACATATCTTCTCTGTCCTTCAGCAAAAATGGTGTCAAACGCTAAGGAACTTTTACCGGAACCTGATAGACCGGTAATGACAACGAATTTATCTCTTGGAATTTCCACCGTTATATTTTTTAAATTATGCTCACGAGCACCAACAACTCGAATTGAATTCATATCTAACCTTACCTGAACAAAATAATGCCATTATTATAGCACAAATGTTTTATATTTAAAATTTTTCAGCCAACTCTGAATTATATCAATCAATCGAAAATCAATTTGAAATTGTAAACAGATGAAGAAAACAGTGAAGTAATTCTATCCGTTTCCATTCTTCATTTTGGTAATGTCTTTCACAAAACACTTGTATAATCATTTTTATATTCCAACATAAGGATGTGAATCATGGATGATGTAGAACATAAACGGGCTATACGTGCCTGGACAATGTATGATTGGGCGAATTCCACCTTCGCCACGACGATTGCAGCTGCCGTGTTACCTGTTTATTATTCAACCGTCGCCTCAAAAAATCTGCAACCTCACGAGGCGACCTCAAATTGGGCTTTCACAACCACAATTGCACTCGTTATGGTTGCTTTATTGGGTCCGATTTTAGGAGCCATGGCTGATTTTTCCGGTACTAAAAAACGGTTTATGACCATTTTTGTAATTTTGGGTGTATCCGGAACGGCATTGCTTTATCTGGTAAAAAGTGGTGATTGGTTAATGGCTTCTGTGTTCTACATTATTGGTTCGATTGGATTCGCAGGGGCAAACGTTTTCTATGACTCTTTGCTGCCGCACATCGCCCACCCGGACGAAATCGATCAGGTCTCTTCGCGTGGTTATGCCATGGGATATGCTGGTGGGGGAATTTTACTGGCAATCAACCTGGCTATGATCATGTTATCACCGGATCATTTAACTGAAATTATGACCAGGATATCCTTTTTGACAGTGTCCGTGTGGTGGTTGGTATTCACCATCCCGTTCTGGCGAAATGTGAAAGAACCTCCCCGGCGAATTTTTGCAGCCGAAGCAGGTATTAATCCTGTCAAAGCCAGTATCAGCCGGTTAGCAACAACTTTCAAAGAAATCAGAAAATATAAAGAACTAACCAAATTTATTGGTGCTTTTTGGTTGTACAACAATGGTATCGGCACCATCATTTTTATGGCAACCATCTATGGCACCGAGTTAGGCTTTTCATCAACAACTACTATTGGTACTTTATTAATGGTTCAATTTGTAGCGATCCCATTTGCTTTCCTTTTTGGATGGTTGGCGAAAAAGATTGGTACCAAGCGCTCCATTCTTCTCAGCATTTTTATCTACACATTGATTGCCATTGCAGGGTATTTCCTGTATAAGGAGATCCACTTCTGGCTATTAGGTTTTGGAGTAGCCACGGTACAGGGGGGCAGTCAGGCGCTCAGCCGTTCGTTATGCGGCCGCATGATGCCGAAATCAAAATCGGCAGAATTCTTCAGCTTCTTCAGCGTCAGTGAAAAAATCGCCGGGACAGTTGGGCCTTTATTGTTCGGAGTCGTCAGTCGCTTGATGGGCGGAAGCCGCCTGAGCATCGTTTCATTAATCATCTTTTTCTTCCTCGGTGGCTTGCTATTGTGGCAGGTAAAGGAAAAGGATGGAATTGCAATTGCAGAAGCAGAAGAGGAACTCCTGATCGCAAGCAATATTGCCTGAATAATTTGACGGGATGAAACATCCCGTCAAATTATTTTTATAAGACTTCGTATAATTCCACCAAAACTCCGTTGGTGCTTTTGGGGTGAACGAATGCCATCTTTCTACCAGGTAATTCCAGCGCTACTTCGTTAATTAAGCGGATTCCCTTTTCTTTCAATTGGGTGAGCATCCCATCAATGTCATCCACTTCAAAACACAGGTGGTGCATTCCCCCACCCCGCTCTTCAATAAATTTTGCCACACCGGTATCGGGACTGGTGGGACGAACTAATTCAACCTCACTGTCACCAACCGGAATAAAAACAACCTGCGCTTTTTGACTGGGAACGTCTTCAATGTGATCAACCTGAAGGCCCATCGCATCCCGCCAAAATTTTAATGATTCTTCCACATCCTTTACTGCTATTGCAATGTGATTGATTTTCTTGATTTTAGCCATTTTGATCCTTTCTATATCCAGGCTGGTGGTTGATACTCACCCCATGTTTTGCGTAGTACGCCACAAATTTCACCCAATGTTATATTATTTTCTACACATTCAATCATGAGCGGCATCAAATTATTAGTACCCAATGATTCTTTTTCTAAATGGGTTAACAACTCGCTCGTTTTTAATGGGTCGCGTTTTGATTTCAGTCTTGTAAGTTTTTCAATCTGATTTTTCTCAATCGTTGGATCGACTGATAAACGCTCTAATTCAATTTTTTCATTTGCTTCAAAAGCATTCACTCCAACAACCAGATTTTCTTTTTTCTCAATTGATTTCTGATATAGATAAGCGGCCTCCTGGATTTCATTCTGCATATATCCAAGCTCAATTGCTTTCAGAGCACCACCTAAATCATCGATTCGCTCGATGTATTTCCGGGCCTGTAATTCGATTTCATCCGTCAGATTCTCAATCAGATAAGCCCCTCCTAATGGATCAATCGAATCCGCTACTCCTGATTCATATCCTATTATTTGTTGTGTCCGCAAAGCCACTCTGACTGATTTTTCAGTGGGTAACCACAAAGCCTCATCCATACTATTTGTATGCAATGACTGGGTGCCCCCCATCACCGCTGCCAGCGCCTGAAGGGCGACCCGCACCACGTTATTTTCAGGTTGCTGCGCGGTTAAGGTTGAACCACCTGTCTGCGTGTGAAACCTCAACATCCACGAATGTGGATCTTTGGCATGGAAGCGTTCCTTCATAATCCTGGCCCAAAGTCGTCTGGCAGCTCTGAATTTTGCTACTTCTTCCAAAAATTGATTCTGCGCAGCGAAGAAGAAAGATAATTGTTGCGAAAACTCATCCACTTCCAATCCCGATTGTATGGCTGCATCCACATAAGCGATTGCATTCGCCAACGTAAATGCCACCTCCTGTACAGCCGTGGAACCAGCCTCTCGTATGTGATAGCCAGAAATACTGATCGTATTCCAACGGGGAATATTTTCTTTACAGTACTTAAAAATATCGGTTATCAGGCGCATGGATGGTTGTGGAGGGTAAATATAGGTACCGCGAGCTACAAATTCTTTAAGAATGTCATTTTGGATTGTACCCCGCAACCGTTTCGGATCTACACCTTGTCTTTTAGCAACCGCAATATACATCGCTAATAATACCGAAGCAGGAGAGTTTATGGTCATGCTGGTGGAAACGCGATCCAGGGGAATCTCCCGAAATAAAACCTCCATATCCTCAATCGAAGATATGGATACCCCGACTTTTCCAACCTCACCGGATGCAATGGGATCATCGGAATCATATCCAATTTGAGTTGGCAAATCAAAAGCGACAGATAAGCCGGTTTGTCCCTGGGAGAGTAAATACCGGTATCTTGCGTTAGATTCTTCTGCAGTGGCGAACCCGGCATACTGTCGCATCGTCCACAGCCTGCCGCGATACATGGTAGGTTGCACCCCGCGGGTAAATGGGTATTCACCGGGGAACCCTAACTGCTCCATGTAATTCTCCTCATCAGGTAAGGCCACATTTGGAACAGGTATATTTGAGGTTGTATAAAATTCTTTTTTTCTTTCAGGATACTTATTCGTAATAGGATGAAGAACTTCTTTTTCCCATTGTTTTTTACGTTCCTCTAAATCCATAAAACCTCTTCAATTCATTTAGTGTAAAATCAGTATACATGATGTCAAATCCGTTGTGGAGTGATGTTTTATCCACGAAAGATCGACATAAATCCTTGTACCCTGGAAGAATTATCATTATGACACCATTTCTTCAAATTTGCACTATTTTAGCCATCCTATTGTTATCCGCAAAAGCAGCTGGATATCTGAGTACAAAATTAGGGCAACCTTCCGTATTAGGGGAATTATTGATTGGTGTAATCCTTGGTCCCTCTTTATTAAATATCTTCAATCTCTCATTCCTGGATTATGCAGAATTACCTCATTTCATCAATGATTTTGCAGAGATTGGGGTTCTCTTATTGATGTTCATCGCCGGTTTGGAGTTACATCTTTCAGATCTAGCACAAAATAAAGCAGCCTCCGCTTATGCGGGTGTGCTCGGTGTGCTGGTACCTGTTCTCTTTGGTTTTCTGGTGGGTGAGCTCTTCTCAATGGAAATCAGGCAATCCCTGTTTCTGGGGTTGACGTTAGGTGCCACCAGCGTTAGCATCAGCGCGCAAACGCTGATTGAATTAAAAGCATTACGCAGTAAAGTCGGTTTTGGACTGTTAGGCGCAGCCGTGTTTGATGATATGTTGGTCATCCTGTTATTGTCAGGGTTTATTGCCCTCGATCAGGGAGGGTCAGCCCTGGAAATTGTGTTTGTATTGGTTAAAATGATCGCATTTCTCGGATTATCTCTGGCTTTTGGATATTGGGTTTTACCTAAGATCTCCAGGAAAGTTCAAAAGTTGCCAATTGCACAGGGAACAATTACACTGGCAATTATTATTATGCTGGTTTATGGTGTTGCTGCCGAACTGTTGGGCGGAATGGCAGCCATCACCGGCTCGTTTATTGCAGGTTTGATGTATGCCCGTACTAAAGAGAAGGTTGAAATTGAGAGAGGATTGCGATCATTATCCTATGGTCTTTTTGTCCCTATTTTCTTCATCAATATTGGTTTACATGTTGATGTTCGTGGCATGGGGCTCGCAACTTTGTGGATTCTCTTAGTCATTTCATTTGTTGCCATCATCGGAAAAATCCTGGGGGCGGGGTTAGGAGCAAAAATCGGGAAATTTAGCTGGTTAGAATCACTCCAATTGGGGTTGGGGATGGTCAGCCGCGGTGAAGTCGGATTGATTGTTGCTACGGTTGGTCTTCAGGCAAATCTGCTAAATCCGGACTTATATACTTCCATTGTTGGAATGGTTCTAATCACAACCCTGATCACCCCGCCATTATTACGGGCTTCGTTTGCAAAATCAACCAAATTAAATAATCCAACGTAACCAAAAGGAGAAAAAATGTACTTTATTCTTTTTGTGCTCCATGACATATCCAAAATGAAAGATTTATTACACGCCTGGGAACAAGCTGGCGTGAAAGGTGCCACGGTGCTTTTCAGTACTGGTCTGGGAAGAATTCGCCAAAATTTTGGTTTACTGGAAGATTTTCCACTATTTCCATCGATGAGTGAAATCATTGACCGTCTCGAAGAAATGGACCTCAGTAGAGCATTGTTTTCTGTAGTGGAATCTGATGATATTGTAAAACAGGTATTACATCAAACCCAGGAAGTCGTAGGAGACCTCTCCAAGCCAAATACTGGTATCCTGATTGTTTTGCCGGTTGCTCAAGTATATGGATTGAAACAATATCATCCTGAGAACGACAACTAGTTTACAAATTCATATGGGGCATACTGCTTAAAATTTTCTATTTGACACACATTCGACCATCTGATAGAATTCGTTCGCCTCAAGCGTGGTACCCTTCGCTTGAAATACATATTTGAAAGGGCTAGAAAAATGAAAGTACTTTTATTAAAAGACGTCTACAAATTAGGGCGTGCCGGTGATATCAAAAAGGTTGCTGCCGGTTATGGCCGCAATTACTTAATTCCTCAAAAGTTTGCAGTAATTGCAACACCCGGGGCAATGAAACAAGTTGATCAAATCCGCAAACGTGCAACTGAACGCCGCGCTGTGTTGAATAATGAATTGGGCGGAATTGCAGCAATGCTGGAAAAACTAACAATTACTTTTCCCAGCAAGGCTGGTGAAACTGGCAAGTTATACGGTTCTATCACCCATCAGATGATAGCAGATGCAATCAATAAAAAATTGGGCACTACCGTCGACCGCCGGCAAATCGAAGTACAACCAATCCGCAATCTGGGCGAACATTTCGCCACAATTCGCTTGACGGTCGATCTGGTACCGGAAGTGAAGATCATCGTTCATCGCGAAGGTGAAACCATAGCAATTGATGAGGATAAAGAAGATGTAGTGGAAGTAGTAGTCGAAGAACTAACCGAAGTTGTAACTGATGTAATTGCAGAAGAACCAACTGAAGAATAATCATTAATCAAGCATTAGAAATAAGATGACCGGCATTCATCACCCTTGTTGACATGCCGGTCGTTTGTTAAACTATACTTATGACAATCTCACTGGGAGAATTTCTTCAAAAAGCCCGCGAAGCGAAAGGGCTAAATCTAGCTGAAGTTGCTTATCAAACAAAAATTCGAGAGCACTATCTATTAGCATTGGAGAAAAATCAGTTTGAGAAATTGCCTTCTAATATTCAGGGGAAAGGTTACCTGAGGAACTATGCCCAATTCCTGGATGTGGATGAAAAATTAGTTCTTTCTGCCTGGGAACATCCAGAAAAGCTTCTGGTAGAGAAATTAGATATAGACGAAACTGAGGAAGTGGAGGAAGTTCCATCTGAGCCCAATGAAATTTCACCTCCTTCAGAATTTGTTGCAATACCAGAGGAACCAATCCAGCTTGAAGAAAAGGTTTTTCATGGGGATGAACCCCTCCATGATAAAAATGATAACGAAGAAAAGGAAATAAAATCCCTTTCTGAACAAATCTTCATTTCCATCGGAAGTAAATTACACGCCCAACGGAAAAAATTAAACCTATCCACAGAAGATATTGAACAATTCACCAGTATTAGACCTTTTTATTTAGATGCCTTAGAATCTGGTTCGATTGAGAAACTGCCTTCCATTCCCCAGGCAAGAGGAATGCTAAATAATTACGCGACATTCTTAAATCTTGATGTCGAACAGGTGATGAATGAATTTGCCGAAGGCTTACAGACTCGCCGAAATGAGAGTTATGCACCCCACAAAATTGGGTCTGATAATCAATTAGCATACCGCTCTCCTGAAGTGAAAAAGGTTGGCTGGCTAAAATTTATCAGCGCTGATCTGCTATTAACTTCCGGATTGATCATTGCCTTATTTGTTTTTATTCTGTGGGGAGCAGCAAATATCAGTGGGTTTCAAGATAAAAATGAGGATGTTGAACCGCCATCAATTTCAGATGTGCTTTTAGATAACACACCGGAAGCACAGGAAACAATGCAAGCTACCGAAGAACTACCTTCCCCCACCGCTACGCAGCAAACAATTGAAGAAGGAGAAATTGACGCTGAAATTGGTGAAACTGAAATAGTACCGCCAATATCCGGATTACCTGTTCAGATCTATATCATTGCTCACCAAAGAGCTTACTTGAAGGTTGTCGTGGATGGGGAAGTTGAATTCACCGGTCGAACCGTCCCTGGCAATGCTTATGAATATTCAGGGTCCTCCTCAGTGGAAATTCTGACTGGCAATGCGGCCGCTTTAGAAATTTACCATAACCTCGCTCCTGTCGGTATGATTGGAGATATAGGAGAAGTAAAATCGCTCATCTTTACCGTTTCCACCGGAGTCATCACCCCTACCCCAAGGTTCAGTCCTTCTCCCACGATGACAAATCAACCCAGTCCAACCTTGCAACCCACACAAACGCCAACCACACCTCCCCCAACAGTTACACCTACGGTAACCCCATTAATCCCATGAAACCATTAAAAAGAGAAACTTACTACTTATTATCGCTTGGTTGTTCAAAAAACCTTGTTGATTCCGAATCAATCGCACAACTATTAACCCAGGGGGGTCTTAAAGGTCTTGATAGTCCGGATCAAGCTGAGGTCTTGATTGTGAACACCTGTGGGTTCATTAAACCTGCCAGTGATGAATCAATTTCAGAATTGAGAAACCTTGCAAAAAGAAAGAAGAAGGGTCAGATCTTAATTGCAGCGGGGTGCTTGACTCAACGCTATCGTGAAGTGGTGGCAGAAATGGTTCCCGGTTTGGATGGAATCATTGGCACCAGACGTTGGATGGATATCATAGACCTGATTCAGGACATAAGAAGAAATCCCAACCAGTCCAGATATCATATTCCAGATGCACCAACGATTGGCACAGATGAACATGGTATTTTGCGGGCAGCCATCCAGGGCAGCAATGCTTATTTGAAAATAGCTGATGGATGCCGCAGAGCCTGTGCTTATTGTGCGATTCCATTGATTAAAGGCACGCAAGTCAGCCGGCCGATGAATACCATAATCCAGGAAGCCCAGCAATTAGTTGCGCTGGGAATAAAGGAGTTGATTTTGATTGCCCAGGACACCACCGATTATGGCTCTGATCTCGGGCTCAAAGACGGTCTGGCGAAACTCCTTGAAGAATTAACAGAACAGGTTCCTGATATTCAATGGATTCGAATATTGTACGCTTTCCCGGGGGTTGTCACAGACCATTTGATCGAAGTCATGAAAACGAGGAAACAAATATTACCCTACCTGGATATACCACTCCAGCACGCCGATCCAAAAATTCTTAAGAGCATGCGCAGACCGTCTAATATGGAAGCCGTGAAAAATACGATTTCAAAATTACGCGCTGCACTTCCTGAAATCGCTATACGCACAACATTTATCGTTGGATACCCCGGTGAGACTGAAGAAGAATTTCAAACATTATTGGATTTCATTCAGGAAGTTCGCTTTGATCACCTGGGTGCATTTACGTACTTTCAGGAAAAAGGCACATTTTCAGAAAAATTGGGTGATCCAGTTTCTGAAGAGGTAAAGCAGGAAAGGTTGGAACGGCTGATGACTTTACAACAGGAAATCTCACTGCAGAAAAACCAGACCTGGGTAGGCAAGACAATTTCAATCCTCGTAGAAGGCTACAATGAAGGAATATCGATAGGAAGATCATATCGCGATGCCCCTGAAATCGATGGAATGGTTTTTGTGGAAGGTCAATTACCGATCGGAGAAATCGTAACCGTAAAAATTTCAGACGCGTTGGTACATGACTTGATCGCCCAGCCAATTTAATTGAATTGATGACAATGACTGGGGGTAAAAATTAAACCCACTATTTTTCGAATTAAGAAACTGAACGTGCCCAGGCAGTAAAAATTAAGACGATAATCGCCAAAATTGAATTTGTCCAAAGAAGGAATCGTTCCTGATTCCGATAACGTGCCACTTCCTTTTGATCGATTTCCTTACCAAGTTTTTGTTTCAAAGCTATTCGTTTCAAGCTGGGAATGACAAACCAGGTTAAATATCCCATCGCCAGGACCATCAAAACAATAAAAATATGTTTGATCAATAAGGCTACAGCCCAATTATTGTCGATCGCCAAAAAGCCCTGATAGGACGGGTGCGCGCTCATTTGAAACATGCCTGTGCCCACCAGAATGATTAAACTAAACCATCCAATTGGATTTAAGATTTGTTGCACACCATCCAGAATCTTTTCTTTTTCTACCCCTGTCATTCTTTTTTGAATGAAAGGAAGGATCACGAATGTAATCGAGATTAACCCACCCAGCCAGATGACAGTAGCGAGCATATGGATCCAATATGATAAAGAAAGTGCCCAAACTGGCATTGTCTCAAGCATTGATTCTCCTACGGAGATACTGTTTGCCCTGGATCAGGATTATTGCTATTGCCCTCTGTCGGAACCTGAGTCTCTTCCGTTGGATTCGGTGTAACTTCCGTCCCGGATGGCGTACCCAGGGTTACAGTTGGTGATGGTGTGGCAGTAATGGGAGGGGCTTCTGTTTCTTCAGGTTCTTTGGACTTTTCACAGGCTTCGTAAATTGCGGTGGCAGCTGGTGCAACACTTTCATCCACAAATAACATAAATGAGAGTTCATATTTTTCTTGCGCCAAACAGTACTCTTCCTGTAAGGCCAAAGCATCGCCCCATTTTAGCAATCCTACCCTATATCTCTCCTGCGCCGTCATTCCAGAACTATCATGTAAGTTTGGAAATGCCGGGTAAATTTGGGCAAAAATCGCAACGACCTGCGACCAATCTATGCCCCAATAACTGGCACCTGTCAGATAATATCGAGCCCAGGTTCTATAGCCATCTGCGTCGTTATCCAGTGGGGCAAATCGCTCGCTCAATGCCAGATCATACATACCGGGTTCAAGACTTCCTTCCTGTAGGATTCTTCTGACCCCTCGGTTTCGCAAGGAAATATAGTACATGCCATCTACTTGAACGGGATTAAATTGCAGATTTTTATCCCGCAGGATATCCAGGTTTTGAATGGCGTTGTCCCAATCCTCAGCCAGGATAAATTGCCAGGCCTGGTCAAATAATTCCTGTTCACCCCGAAAATCTGGTGTGGGTGTCTGGGTTGGTAAAACAACAGCTGTGGGCGTATTCACGATTGATTGAGCAATTAAAACCTCCGTTAATTTCTCCTGTGCTCCAGGAAAATTTGGAATAATTTTAATTACATATTCAAATCGTTTTCTGGCATTTTCGTAACGACCTTCCCCCAATTCGCGCACACCTAATTCAAATTGGGTCGTGGCAACTTCCAACGCGACTTTTTCTCGCTCCTGGGTACGTAGCGCTTGTCCTTCTTGTGATCCAAAATACCAGGCAATTCCACTGGTAATCACCAGAATCAAAATTCCAATTAATACGAATAAAAACCTTCTAGATTTCGGTTTTTGGTGCTTATTATTGACGACCGGTTTTTCTTGAGATTCTGTCTGATTCATAGCGACAATTATACCCTAACCTAATGCCACATCCAAAATCATCATGACTGTAAAACCAATCAATAATCCAATCGTTGCAAGATCACCATTGTCTCCAGCTTGTGATTCTGGGATCAATTCTTCAACAACCACAAAGATCATTGCTCCTGCAGCAAATGCCAATGCGTAAGGCAAAATTGGTTTCATGATAATCACTGCGATAGCTCCTAATACACCTGCGATTGGTTCTACCACACCAGAAGCCTGACCAAAAAAGAAACTCTTGAATCTTGACATCCCTTCTCTGCGTAATGGTGCGGAGACAGCCAATCCTTCAGGGAAATTTTGCAAGCCAATGCCAACTGCCAACGCTATCGCACTGGGAATGAGTCTTTCATCCCCGGCTGCTGCAGCTGCGCCAAAAGCAACCCCCACAGCTAAACCTTCCGGGATATTATGCAACGTAATTGCCAGAACCAGAAGAACACTCCTTTGCCATGTTGTTTTAACGCCCTCTGCCTCTTCAATTGGTGCTTCTAAATGCAAGTGTGGGAGAAGTTTGTCAACACCAAAAAGGAACGCACCACCCACCAGGAATCCCACAGCAGCAGGCACCCATCCTGGTTGCCCATTTTGTTCTGCCATTTCGATGGCTGGAGCCAGTAGGGACCAAAAACTGGCAGCGATCATAACCCCACCAGCAAACCCCAGCATCATATCAAGTACTTTCCGGTTTATTTTTTTCGTCAGAAACACACCCATTGCCCCAAGGGCAGTCATGCCCCAGGTAAATAAAGTGGCGATAAAAGCCTGTAGAATTGGGTTGAGAGATAAGAAAAAGCTCATATGATCACGTTATCTTTCCTGATTATGTTTGACGTAGTTTAATGCGCTTACTATAATAAAGTATCAATTACAATTAAAGGACAAAGTCTGTGAATGATCCAAAAAATCAAGTTTGGTTAGGCCAACTCCATAACCATGGCTATCGCATCACGAATCCAATGAAGGTAATTGTTGATATTTTAGCTAAAAGTGATCATTTACTCAACCCCAGCGAGGTTTTTTTACAAGCTAAGATTATAAATCCAAAGATTGGTTTGGTAACAGTGTATCGAACAATAGAAAAGATGGAACAATCTGGACTGATTGATCGTGTTCACATGCCGGATGGCTGTCAATCTTTTTTTCGGTCCAGTGACGGACACCAACACTTATTGATCTGTACCGAGTGTGGTAAAGCAGAATATTTTGAAGGAGAAAATCTCAGTCCATTTTTTCAGAAAATTGGCGAGCAGTTTGGCTATCAGGTGACCGATCATTGGTTGCAACTCTTTGGTATCTGCCTGGAATGCAGCAACAAAAAATCCATATCCCCAGGAAAATAAACCTCGTGATGAAAACCACCGGAAAATTATATATTGTCTCCACCCCCATCGGAAATTGGGATGACATTACATTACGTGCTTTGCAAACTTTGCGAGATGTGGATATTCTGGTTTGTGAGGAATATCGGGTGGGCAGCACGTTATTAAAAAAGCTCTCACTTCCGAGCAAAGAATTAATCACACTAAACGAACATAATGAAAATGAACAGGTTGAAGTTGTGATTCAGAAGCTTTTAGAAGGGGCAAACATTGCCTTGATCTCAGATTGCGGTACACCAGTTTTTGCCGATCCAGGTCATTTATTAATCAACCGGGCAACACAAATGCGAGTAGAAGTCAGCCCTGTGCCTGGCCCCTCTTCATTGATGGCAGCCCTTTCGGTTTTGGACTTCAAACTCGACCGTTTTTATTTTGCAGGTTTCCTGCCAAGGGAGAAAGACCAACGAAAAAATGAACTCAATTCTCTCCGATCAATGGATATTCCGATTATATTGATGGACACCCCTTACCGTTTGCAGAAGTTGCTCGAAGAAGTAGCCCAAACCTTTGGAAAAAATCGTAGAATTACCCTGGGAATTAATATCACCATGGAGAATGAAAAATTCCTGCGCGGGAGTGTGGCTGAAATCAGCAAACAATTAACTCACAAAAAAGCTGAATTTATTCTGATTGTGCATTCCAAATAAAAAACCACCAGATTGGTGGTTTTCTAGGTGCCCCCAGGGAGATTCGAACTCCCGTTTTAGCCTTGAAAGGGCTGCGTCCTGGTCCCCTAGACGATGGGGGCATTGAATGAACGAGATTTTATCAGATCGGACTTTGTTGGTCAAGGGAAAATCAACAATTCGTATTCGGATAGATACTTTCCGTTTTGAATTTTAAGAAAATAACCCGGAATTCGGTTTTTTCTCTTCGATACAATCCGGAGTGTCATTGAAAGGGGAATTAACCGCTTTACCCACCATATAGGAATTCATTTTTTCTTCAGGATAAGGCTGCATCATTTGCACTAATTCTTTTTGTGGTCGATCCTGCAGCCAATCAAACATTTGGTCTTTATCAAAAACAACAGGCATGCGCTCATGAACAGGCGCAACAACATCATTGGCATCACAGGTAATAATCGCGGCACTCCATAATTCTCCACCATCAGGTGCATGCCAGATCTCCCAAATTCCCGCTAAAGCAAATGGTTTTTTATCCTCCAGGAAGAAATAATAAGGCTGTGAAGTAGCACCTTTCGTGGCTGGCTTTTTCCATTCGTAAAATCCATCTGCCAGGATTAAACAGCGACGCCGTGCGAATGCATTTTTGAATGATGGCTTCTCCATAATTGTTTCTGATCTGGCATTGATCAGACGGTTTCCAATTTCAATATCTTTCGCCCAGCCAGGAACCAGTCCCCAACGCAAAAATTCAATCTTCTTTGTTTCTGAATCAAGAATAGCAGCAATTGGTTGAGTAGGTGCAATATTATATCGGGGTTGCCAGTCCAACTCCGATTCAGGCAACCCTAATGCCATTTGAAGTTCTTTTGATTTGTAAGAAAGCGTAAATCGTCCACACATGTGTTGATCCTAATTTAAAAGATTTCTTCTTGATATAATACTATTATCTCATAAAGAAGAGGGTGTTATGACAAATCCATTAGTTGAATGTATACCTAATTTTTCCGAAGCACGCCGACCAGAAGTTGTTCAACAAATCATTAATTCTATTTTATCGATTCCGGGAGTCCACGTATTGGACCATCATTCTGATCTTGATCATAACCGCACCGTGGTCACGTATTTAGGAGACCCTAAATCGGTTGAAGAAGCAGCATTTGCAGCCATAGAAACTGCATCGAAATTAATTGATCTTAACCAGCATAGCGGAGAACACCCCAGGCTCGGAGCAACAGATGTGGTTCCCTTTGTTCCCATCAGTGATGTCAGTATGCAGGAATGTGTTGAAATGGCAAACAGATTAGGAAGAAAAGTAGGTGAAGAACTTAATATCCCGGTCTTTTTATATGAGGAAGCTGCTTCAATTCCAGAAAAACAGAACCTTGAAAATATTCGCTCAGGCCAATTTGAAAAGTTAAAAACTGAAATTGGGAAATCACCCGTAAAAACACCAGATTTTGGACCACAAACCTTAGGCAGTGCCGGAGCAACGGTCATTGGGGCCCGGCAACCCTTAATCGCTTTCAATATCTACCTCACCACCAACGATGTGAGTATTGCCCAAAAAATATCCCGGGCTGTACGGCATTCATCCGGTGGATTAAGATATGTGAAAGGGATGGGGGTTTTGGTCGAAGGAAGAGCTCAAGTCTCTATGAACCTCACCAACTTCAAAAAAACGCCTGTAGCCAGAGTTGTAGAATTCGTCCGCAGAGAAGCAGAACGGTATGGGGTTGGCATCCATCATTCTGAACTGGTAGGGTTGATTCCTCAGGACGCTTTATCAGATGCAGCTCAATGGTATATCCAATTGGATGGTTTTAAAAACGAACAGGTACTCGAACAGCGTCTCTTTCAGGTGATGCGTACAACTTCGGATAATTCTCCAGAAGATGAACTCGATTTTCTGGAGCAATTAGCAGCTGCCACAGCAACTCCAGGAGGTGGAGCAGCCGCCGCGCATACAGCAGCAGCTGGTGCAGCATTGGTAGCAATGGTCGCCAGGTTAACTTCCGGAAAGAAGAAATACCTGGAGGTTCAGGGAAGAATGCTTGAAATGGTTGACCAAGCTGAGGAACTGCGTAAGCAATTATCCCTGGCTAGCAAAGAGGATTCAGCTGCTTTCGATCAGGTTATGCAGGCTTTTCGTTTACCCAAAACCACTGAAGAAGAAACCAAAAATCGTGAAGAGCAGATTCAAAAAGCAACCATATACGCTGCACAGGTTCCTTTACAGGTTGCCAGGATGGCACTTGCCGTGATGAAACTTGCATTTGAAGCGGCCCAGAAGGGGAATCTTAATACGATCTCCGATGCTGCATCTGGCTTGTTTTTTGCAAAATCAGCCCTTACCAGCGCAGCTTTGAATGTCCGCACCAATACCTTGGGGATTAAAGATCAATCCATCAACCAAAACTTATTAAAGGACGTGCAGGAGCTTGAAAGTGAGAGCAATGCACTGGAAAAGGTTACATGGCAATTACTCAAAGATCGCGGCGGATTTCCCATTCCCTGATTTTTTTATTGACGTTCATTGCAATTTTAGTCAATACCGCTTGTAATCCGTCTATAAATTCGGTCAATATTGGTGTTGATATTAAACCAACTTCAACGCCACCAGAAGTTCCGGAATTAATTCAGGATAACGAGTTAATCGATGCAGCAATCTCTCACACCCCCACCCCGTTGATTGCAAAACCTGCGGAAATGGCGGCAACTGAAACCGCCCCAACAATGCCAGCAAAACCTGCCAATAATGCAAATCTTTTCGTACCATTGTTAGATTTTCCGATCCCAGCGGATGCGTCCCGACAGATTGAACCAACCTACAGATTTGGATCGACCCTCTTTGGAGAAAGAATGCCACACGATGGAGTGGAAATGATCAATCCTGAGGGAACACCAGTCCTGGCCGCTGCGGATGGCAAGGTTTATTTTAGTGGTAATGACCGTACATTCAAGAGAGGGCGTTTCACAAATTTTTATGGCAACATCATCATCCTCGAACATCAAATCCCCGCTTACTCCACACCGGTGTACACCTTTTATGCCCATCTTTCTGACCAGGATGTAAAAGAAGGCGATCTCGTTACCAGGGGAGAAAAAATAGGCTCGGTTGGGGCAACTGGAAAAGCTTTCACCAATCATTTGCATTTTGAAGTCCGGATTGGCGATGTCCTGCTACAAAATGCCCGTAATCCTGAACTTTTCTTGCCCTTATTGCGGACCCAGGATCAACCAGAAGTTGGGATTTTGATTGGATCGCTAACCAGTATAAATGGCAACCCCATTCCAGGTGTGTCGGTTGTCGTTCAAAAGATGGTTGATGGCGTTCAACAACCTGGGACAGCCATCTATCTGGAGACGTATGCAAAAACGATTTATGCAGAGCAAAATTGGGAAGAAAATTTTGTTGTCAGCAGTTTGCCTGTCGGGGATTACCGCGTCAGCGCATTCGCGTATCAATATTTGGTTGAGGAAATAATCACGATTAGAGATGGTGAATTCACATTCATACGTCTGAAACCAGAAGGTTAATGGATAAATCTCTTTTCGAAAAACACTTTCATTAAAAATACCCCACTCAAAGTCTGGCTCAGATCATCATTCCAGATTTGAACGAACCTTGTAAGATTTTTTTCAATGGCAAAAGCAAGCAAACATCACCAGTGATAAAAGATTTTATTACCAGTGCTGTAAAAACCTATTCTGTAAATGGCCAGGCGATTTGATGCTGGGGGTTAAATCCATTGTAAATTGTTTGTGAAATGCGGGCTAAAAAAGGGTTGGCAATATCAAACAGGAGCTGATTAGGGCTGTATGTAAAAATAGCTAATACAAAATCCTCTTCTGGTCCAAAAACAATTCCCGCATCACTGAATGAATGTACCAGTCCATCTTTCTCCTGGCTCCAGCCATGTTTATGTGCGATTTTCAGCCCTTCTGGTAGACCTGCTTCCATCAATGCACCCATTTTATTGGCAGCCAGTGTATCGATGATTAATTGACATTCTTCCTGGGTTATTTTCTCTTGAGATTTTTCTATCAACTGTGCTGAGGATCCCTGCGAGCATTCATAGATCAGAGAAAGCAATTTTCCAATATCTTCAGGGGTTGTTTGATTATAAACATCCGGGTCAATAAAAGCATCGCTCCTTTGGTTGGCTGGTGTTTCATAAAAATTTAACAAAGGTGCACCCAGGTAAAAATATCCAGCGATGAAGGAGTTCTCCAGACCGAGCGACTGTATATCATTCGTCACCAGCAATGGGCCCCGCACCGGATCGATCTGTTCCATCAACCGGTCTGCCGGGTCATTCTCTGAATAGATTACCATGTATTCAATCCAATCCTGCATTATTTCGCTCAACGGAATATCCTGACGCCAATAAGTAGATAACATGATCGGAATTTTCATCGTGCTTGCGGCCGTGAAAGCCACCCCGGGTTCTCTTTCTTCCCCATACCAATTAAGAATTTGGATTTTATGATGATCGCTCATTCGTTCAGCATAAATTTCCACGACACCACTGAAGTCCGCATCCGTGATAATGGAACGCACCTGTGTAGCTATTTGTTCAATTGTGGGAGCAAGTGGAGGGGCTTGTGTTATTGGTATTTGTATGACGTTTTTGTTTGTCCGCAATCCCTCATCCTTAATTCGTTGAACCAACTCATCCTGATTGAAAGTTACTCCTGGTTTACCTGGTTCAAACCTGGTCGTGCCTGAAATCGGCTCATAAGGTTTTGGCTCTACAAGAATCGCAGGCGAGATTAGTTCTCCAATGGTTGAAACCAGTGTGCCTTCGTTTAGGTCGTATATGATTTTTATATTGATTGGATCATTTTTTGTTTGATGCCAGATGTAAGACCAGAAAGTAGAGAACGGATCTTCAATTTCACAATTGAGAACTGAAACCATTTCTTCATATTGAATTTCCAATCCCACCTGCTCATTCGTTAAATCGAAGGCTAAGTTCCCCACCTGAATCTGAATGGGTTTTTCAAAGATCGATTTTAATTTAATAATTGATTGCTCTCGGTCCAAACCGCCTACATCCACAGTCGCGATGGTTGATCCTGGAGGAAAGAGGCAGTGTTGTTGTTTTGATTTCTGAAAATTGACAACCATTAAAATCAGACTCAGCAAGATCAATCCAATTCCAACAACCCTTGTAATCAATTTTCCATTTACTTTATTCAATGCAAATTCTCCATACCCATTGATAATAATGGATAATTCATAATTATTCTAGAATTTGAATTGATTTTAGACAAAGCTTTGAAAAATGACATACAATAAACACAAGCTTGTTGAAATATCATCATCAATCCAGGAGAAACAATGCCACCTGTAGAAATTCAAAATAACTTTTTTAAATTTACATGTGATCCCGACCGAGGAACAATTAATCTTGAATCAAAGAGAATCGGTCTGCCATCCATTCAAAATGCTTCCCTTCGTATTCAGATCATCAAAGAAGGCGTAAAACAAAATCTCATCACTGAAACCTGGCATCCATATCAGCTGATGAAAACAATATCTGATTCGCTGCACGGAAAACTCCATCAATTGGAATTTTCCATCTTTATTGAGGATTTGTCACAAATTGTCCGACTTACATTTGCATTGAGTGAAGCACTCCCTCTTTTTTTATGGAATGCTGTTCTGGAAAATCAGTCATCCACACCGATTTTTGTCAATTTTATTGAAATGTTAAATATTGGGGACAGCAACCATAATCTGGAAAGTAAAATAGTACGTTCAAATGAAGCTGTTAAAGCAAATTTCACATTTCACGCCAACGGTTGGCAGTCCTGGTCCCATTCTGGCACCTACCGGGACGACCAGATCCAAAATCACACGCGTTTGAGATGGTTCCAGGACGTGATGGTTCAAAACCCTGGTACACCTGTATTTCGCCAGCCTGGTCATTTTAGTGGTGATTTTTTTGGCGTTTTAGCAGATCGAAATTCCCGTAGTGCCTATCTTTTCGGATTCTTATCCCAAAAGCAACAATTTGGTTCAATTGAAGCGAACCTTTCCACAAAAACAAAAATCCGGCTGTGGGCAAATGGGGATCGGACCATCCTTCTCCCTGGAAACTCTTTTTCAACAGATTGGGCGGTTATGTTTCCCTTTTATTTTGACCAGCCTGATCCTTTAGCATTATATTATGAGGCTGTCAGCCGCGAGCATCAGATCCAGATTTCAAACAAAATACCGGCAGGTTGGTGCTCCTGGTATCAGTTCTACCAGAACATAAATGAAGAAAAAATCCTGCGTAATCTTAAGACAATAAATGAATTCAAAGCCGAAATGCCACTTTCATTGATTCAAATCGACGATGGTTATCAAAAAGAAATCGGCGATTGGTATACGTTCCGCAAAGGGTTTCCTCGGGGGGTCGCACCCCTGGCCGAAAAAATCTCAAGTTCGGGTCATACACCTGGATTGTGGATGGCGCCTTTTATATTGCATCCAAATAGTGATTTTGCAATTGACCATCCTGAAATGATCCTGAGGAAAAAAAGTGGCAGACCGGTCAATGCAGGCTTTGGCTGGAATGTTTTTACCCAAGCACTGGATCTGACCGTTCCAGGTGCCATTGAAGTCGTTAAAGAAATGATTGAAACAGCAGTGACGAAATGGGGGTTCCCTTATCTTAAACTGGATTTTCTGTATGCTGGCGGGTTAAAAGGAAATCGATTTGATAACTCTCAAACCCGGGCCCAGGTTTTACGAAAAGCCATGGAAGAGATTCGTTCCAGTGCTGGCAATGATACATTTTTGTTGGCTTGTGGTGCCCCTCTCGGCTCAGTCTTGGGGTTGGTTCAGGCAAATCGGATTGGGGCAGATGTGAGTGGAAGCTGGTACCCTCAATTTAATGGAATTTCTTTTTTGTTCAAAAAAGAACCACATATGCCCTCAGCAAAAAATGCGATTCAAAATATTATCACCAGGGCCGAACAACATAATCGCTGGTGGATCAATGACCCTGATTGTCTGCTCGTTCGTCCGGAAATCGATTTGAACATCCACGAAATACAATCGCTGGCATCCCTGATTGCGATCACAGGTGGTTCATTGTTAGTTTCAGATGATTTACCAAAACTTCCGCGAGATCGCCGTCAAATAATTGAGGTCATGTTACCCATCATCGGGAAACGTGCCCATGTCATGGATTGGCTGGATACAACCACACCACACAATTTACGACTGGATCTTAAGAACGCTTCCGGTGATTGGAATATTTTAGCCCGCTTTAATTGGAAAGATGAACCCCGCGAAACATATTTAAGTTTTCCTGACTTTGGTCTACCTCAACTGGGTTATTGGGTCTATTCATTCTGGGAAAATAATATTCAGTTAATTAAGGCTGGGGAACCGGTTCATTTACCATTATTGCCAGCCCATGGAGTTTCTTTGTTGGCAATCAGACCTGATCTTGATGATAATCAGTATCTGGGCAGTAATTTGCATATATCAATGGGTTTGGAAGTTAGCTGCATGGAAAAAACTTCGGATGGCTTTGAATTAGATTTGGATCTGCCAAGAAAAGCGAACGGCGATATTTTTGTAAAACTGATGCAACCACCAGATAAAATTTCTCTGAATGGAGAACAAATTCCTTTCTCAGAAGAAGATCATTCAGTGTACCGAATTCCCGTCTCTTTTGAAAGCCACGCGACAATATTAATTCAATAAAAAAGCCCCTTGCGGGGCTTAATCTTATTCTTCAGTTACTTTCTTAGTATCTTGTTTTTTCCTTTTTCCTCGTCGCACCAAAGCGCGGATCAGGAGGAATAGCAGGAAGAATGGTAATAATATTATGGCTGCAACTGGGATGATCAGCAGGATCAACCAGATTGCCCCGTCCACAATGGCCTGCAAGGCATTGACCAGTTGCTGCAGCGCTTTACTGACTGTAACAGATGGCTTCCAGCCAGCAACCGTGATCGGATTGACAGCTTCACTTGCCTGAATTCTGACACTGATGGATGACAAGGCTGCAGATTCCTCATAATA
The DNA here is from genome assembly GCA_034003505.1 of Anaerolineaceae bacterium. GTDB lineage: Bacteria > Chloroflexota > Anaerolineae > Anaerolineales > Anaerolineaceae > UBA6170. Next base: position 126,651 of record JAVEYK010000001.1, read on the forward strand.
TTTGATTTGACCCTTGGTAACTTCTATTTGTTCACGATAATAGGTCAATTGTTCAAACACAGTCAGAACATCTTCGGTCTTATATGCTTCATCCAGAATTAATTTTAATTGAGCTTCTGCTTCTTCCAGATTCTTAAGCCGGGAGTTCAAATCAGTATATTCTTTTGTCACGTCCTGCCCGGAGACATTTTCATTCAATAAATCAAGATCCTTATTCTTTAATAAGGCTTTAATTTCATCCAGTGCTTGATTTAGGAGATTTGCAGGGACACGAATGGAAATATTTGCTTCCGGGATTTCCATACCCTGGTAGTTGCTGGTTTTCCATGTATTGGATTTAACGATATAACCACCCATGCGTTCTGCCATACGACCAATTGTATTCATTGCATCTATTGGATTATCCACCACAATGGATAAATCGGCATTTCGAATGACAATCCGCTGGATAGTGTTCGATTGAATGCCAGAGGAAGCCCCTGCTTCTTCATACCCTTTTTCGGCAGCATATTCATCAGTAGACATTTCCTCCCTTGGCGCTTCTGCCGGAGCAAAATCGCCATCCATCGCAATGTTACTGGTTGATTTCGCTGCGGCACAACCTGACAAAACCAGACTTAACACCAGTAATCCAGTAAAGATTTTTATTTTCATTCTTCCTCCTCTGTTTTTTCCCAAGTGAATGGTTGCTCTTATGACGATATGGCCTGGTTGTTTGTTCCTGAATCCGATAGGTTCACCACCCACCCGCTAATCTCTGCGCATTCTTGCCCGGCAGTTTAAGATCATTAATTTTTTGCTGTGTCGTTTCGAAAGAATATTCCACCCGGCAAACCTCCCAACTCATCAGGTCGTCATCAAATATTCCATAAGATGCGCGTGGATCATTATCTCTCGGTTGACCAACTGATCCGGGATTCAGGATCATCCTCGGTTTCATCTTGTATACATGGCCATTGACCTGGCTATTCCAATCCATTTTTTCGCGTGAGGAATCCCAACGGCAAATCAAACCTTGGTGGGAATGGCCAACGAAACAATAATTCTCGATAAAATGGTCGAAATTTGCGCGGGCAACAAACGGATCAAGAATATATTCCCAGACCGGATACCTGGGACTACCATGCACCAGAAGACACCCGGATTGACTGATTTTTTCTGGCAGGTTCTTTAAAAAATTGGTATTTTCATGGGTGATGTGTTCTCTTTGCCAATCAAGGGATGATTTGGCCTCCTGATTAAATAAGCGGGCATCCATATCGCCTAAAATCGCGGCATCGTGGTTCCCAAGAACACAGGAGAGGTTTGGTAAGGTTTTTAATAAGTTGATACAAGCATCTGGATCAGGTCCATAGCCGACGATATCGCCAAGGCACCAAACAGAATCAAAACCTTTTGCTTTTTCAACAACACTCTTGAAGGCTTCTATATTGGCGTGGATGTCAGAGATCACTAAATTTTTCATTGGGAGTTCATTTCTAAGCCTGGTTTCATCAGATAAATGAAATCATTCTATTTGCATGGTTGCTTGATTATAAATCAAACTAAGTCTTTACTCGAATTACAGTTTTGCAACTTATTTCTTCGTTTTCTTCCACAACAAATCTTCTATTCGCTCCACGATTGAATATCCTATCGATGATTTGTCAACATCATCAATGATTTCAACTTCTCCACCCGCATGAAGAATGGTTAAACGATTGAAAATTGTTTCACTATTTTCATCAAAACTAACCACGTGGTCCGCAACGATAAAGTCTAAATTTTTTGATGTTAATTTTATGTTTGCATTTTCTAATAGATTTTTACTTTCTGATGCAAAACCGATCGTAATGTTCGGGCAATTACAGTCTATTTTTTGTTGTGCCACATGCCAGAGAATATCATCCGTAGGAACTAATTCTATCTTTGCCAGATCATCCTCTTTTTTTAATTTATGGGGGGAGTAATTTAAGGGCTTAAAATCAGCAACTTCGGCTGTCATCACCAGGGCATCTGCATCTTTCACTTCTTCCAAAACAGCATCTTTCATTTCCTGGGCATTATCAACTTTAATTACCGCTGTACCATAAGGGACAGGTCGATTATGGATGGTAGTGATCAGGACTGTTTTTGCACCTGCGTCCAGTGCGGCTTGTGTTATCGACCAACCTTGTAATCCCGTTGAACGGTTTGTTATTACCCGGACTGGATCAATGGATTCACGCGTTGCCCCAACGGTCACCACAACTTTTCTCCCTTTCAGAGGGCCATTTTGGGATAAAAATAATCTTGTGAACTTAATAATATCCTCTACCGGGAAAATCTGATCTTGTAAATGATTGTCGGCATTCATTAATATCTGAATTCCTCGCGATTTCAATTTCTCAAGGTTTTCAATCGTCGCGATATTGCTGCCAATCATAAGATCTAAATCGGGTACCAATACGATCGGGCACTTAACAGACATGGCTGTGTAAATCAAAATGTTGTCGCTGATACCATTCGCTATTTTCGAGATTGTATTTCCACTCGCAGGCACTATCAGCATTAAATCAGCTTCATATTGATTTTCATGAAAGAACTGTTTTTGATTGATTTGCCACCATTCTTCATCGGTGTAGACATGTCGTCCTGTGATTACTTGAAAAATTAAAGGCGAAATAAGCTTTTTCGCACTAAAGGTCATGAATACATCGACAATCGCACCCAATTCAACTAATTTTGTCGCAATCGTGGCAGCCTGATAGGCTGCCAAAGAACCTGTCACGCCTAACAAAATTCTCTTACCAGTCATCACATTCATTAATTTTCTCCATGTTTTGGTGTGAAGTAAGTGCCTAAGGTTGAGTCTTTTTCTTTACCTTTTCAATGATCTCCGATACATGATCGAAACGGTTAAAGGCTGGCATCAAATAAATGCCCTGCACTTCAGATTGCATTGACTCGATTAATTCTACTGCAATTTTGATTCCTTCTTTGGCCGATTTCTCTCCAGCTTTGCGCATTCGATTCTTAATGGTTTCAGGGATGCTGATGCCTGGAACTTCATTATGTAAAAAAGCAGCATGGCGATCAGTAGCAAGCGGTAATATGCCCACCAGAATTTTTAAATTTGGATCAGCTGTCTGATCCCGATATTGCTTCAGTCGCTCCAATGCCGATTGCGGGTCAAAAATTGGTTGTGTGATCACAAAATCAGATCCGGCTTTTCGTTTGCGTAAGTGATTTTTTAATTCAATTTCAGGTCTTGCTGAGGTAAGGTTGAGGGCACTTCCCACAAAAAATGATGTTGGTTGCCCAATTTCTGATCCAGCATGATCAATACCGATATTAAAAGATTGCTTGATTAACTTTATTAATCCAGAGGGGACTAAATCATAATTATCCATCGCCTCCGGATAATCGCCGATAGCGGTTGGGTCACCCATTACGACAAATATGTTTCGAATCCCCAACGCGTGAGCAGCCAGTAAATCTCCCTGTACCCGCAATAAGTTTCTTCCACGAGTCGGAAAATGCAAAACTGTTTCAACACCAATAAAGCGTTGAATCAAACTACAAACCGCCCACGGGCTCATTCTCATGCGTGCCATGGGACTATCAGCCACATTGATCACATCCGCCCCCGAATCAGCCAATAAGCTCGCACCAGCGAGTAATTTTTTTGTACTGAGTCCACGGGGAGGGTCCATCTCAACAGCAAATAAAAATTGATTTGCATCCATCTTTTGGGCTAATTCAGATTGAGGGGCTTCTCCTTCGGCTTCACTTTCTGGCTGCATTTCAGGTATCTCCAGCCCGAGAGCAATCTCCGACGGATTGGTTTCCTCAATCCTTCGGGAAATCGCCCGGATGTGCTCAGGAGTGGTTCCACAACAACCACCCAGTACTTTTGCGCCAGCTTGCCAGAAGGAGATCGCATAGTCCCCAAAATATTCGGGGCCAGCCGGGTACATGATGCGCCCATCTTGTTGTTCTGGCCAACCGGCATTGGGCATCACTGAGTAGATGCCATTCGGTATTGCCGCCTTCATTTTCTTTAGAATTCTCAATAATTGCAGAGGACCACCGGAACAATTGATTCCGATCACATCTGCGCCAGCGGAGTGAATGCTGCTGGCTACTTTTTCTGGGGTATCTCCTAATAAAGTGAGGTCATCTCGGGTAAAGGTCATGGATGCAATCACCGGAATCGATGGGTCAACATCCCTTGCTGCCAAAATCGCTTCCCGGACCTCATAAAAATCTGTCATCGTCTCAATAATAATGACATCCACACCAGCAGCAACCAATACCTGTATTTGTTCCTTAAAGGCATCGCGTGCATCATCGAGTTGTACGCGGCCAAAAGGAGCCAGTCGCACCCCGAGTGGTCCCACATCTCCGGCAATGAGAATGTCTCTAAAACTGGCTGATGCTACCCTGCGTACCAGTTCGACTGCGGCCAGGTTTATTTCTGCTACTTTATTTTCCAGACCAAATTGAGATAATTTATAGCGGTTTGCGCCAAATGTGTTGGTTTGAATCATGGAAGCACCGGCGTCAATGTAAGCACGATGGACATCCCCAACCAGCGCAGGCTGTGTGATATTCAGGTGATCAAAGCATTCATCGAATCTGATTCCCCGAAGATGTAGGATTGTTCCCATAGCACCATCAGAAATAATGGGCTTGTCTTGAAAAAGTTGCTCTAAAAATTTCCCTGTCTTGCTCATTTAGCCTGTACTTTCATCAATTGTTCCAATCGATTGACACCAACGTTAAAATATTTTGCCAACGGATGATGCAGAATGATGGCAGCTGTTGATTGTTCAGGAACCAATTGGAAAGCTGAAGTTAAGCCCATATTCAATTCAGTTTCAACAGGTAACAATCTGAAAACTTTTTGATGGTCGTTGAGTTCCGGTATTGCCGGATATCCCCAGGAATAGCGTTGGCCTTGTTCCTTACCCAAACCCAGCTCCCGGCGTATATGATTATGAAGATAATCGGCTGTCGCTTCAGCAGTCTGAACTGATAGTCCATGCGAGAAATAAGCCTCGGTATAATCGGCGTTTGCCTGTAATTTATCGAAGCGTTCGGTCGCATCATTGCCCACTGTCACCACTTGAAAAGCCACCACGTCCATTTGACCACTATCTACGGATGCAAAGTAGTCCGAAAGACACAGGTTTTCCCCACCCGCTTGCCGTGGAAAATTGAACACCTCCAGAACTTTTGGGTTAGCATTCTTAATCGTACTTGCGTCATACACCAGCAGATCATTGCCTGCTGCCTGCGCGGGAAAATACCCATAAACAGCTTGCGGATGGAGCCAACCTTTTTGGATGGCATCTCTCTTCATGGATACCAACCTGGCTTCAAAATCTTTCTTTAATTTTTCCCACTCCGCACCGTGTGTATTCTTTGCTCCCCATGACAGACGAAAGAGCTCATTCAGAGATAGATGTTCAAAGACCGCTTCCAGGGACATAGCTTTAACTACCCGCGGACCCCAAGCCGGTACAGTTGGAATTTTTTCAGCGATTTGAATATTAGATCTTTTGATTTCCTTCAATTGACTTTCAGCCTTATTCTCGGTTTGTCTGCCTAATTCCATATCCGATTCTTTAATCATCTGAACCTTAAGAGTTTCAAACTCGATTGGATTCATAATTTGATCCATGGTGGATAAACCTTCAAAAGCATCTTTGCAATAAAATACACCGCCCTGGTAATGTTCATTCGAGTCGGTCATCAAAATACGTCGACCGAATCTGCGGTTTATCGCAGCGCCACCAATCAGAACGGGAATATTTGAATTTCTGCGCTGCAATTCATTAATAATTAGCGGCATTTGTTTACTGGTATTGACCAGGAGTGCGCTTAATCCAATCGCATTTGCTTTTGATTCAATTGCTTTAGAAATAATCGTCTCAGCCGGCACCTGTTTCCCCAGGTCGAGGACATCATATCCATTATTGGTCAAAATCGTTTTAACCAGGTTCTTTCCAATGTCATGAACATCCCCATAAACAGTAGCCAGAACCATCAACCCTTTACTGGTCCCCTCTTTTTTCTCCAGGTAATTTTCCAGATGGGCAACAGATTTCTTCATGACTTCCGCGGATTGAAGAACGAAAGGAAGAATTAATTCACCGGAACCAAATTTGTCTCCGACATCTTTCATAGCCGGCAATAATACATTATTTAATATTTCCACTGCTCTATCTGAAGAGGATAATTCGCCGCGAGTTTCGATTAATGTATCGATATCTTTTTCAACACCTTCTTTTTTGCGATGGACAATACTCCAATGTAAGCGCTCTTCTGGTGACATCGCGTTTAACAAAACATCCTGTTTTGAGTCTTTATCGCCCCCTATTTTGCTATTCTTTTCGTAAAAGCCTATCAAATCCTGTAAAGCTGTTTCTTTTTTATAAAAAATAAGGTCTTCTGCCAAACGTCTTTCTTCTTCAGAGATTTCTAAATAAGGCGTGATATGGGCAGGATTGACGATAGCCATATCCAATCCAGCCTGGACTGAATGATACAACATGACGCTATTCAATACAGCTCGTGCAGCCGGTGACAACCCGAATGACACATTGCTGACCCCTAAAGAAGTATGGACACCAGGAATCTGTTCTTTTATTAATCGTATGCCCTCAATTGTTTCCATGGCTGATAAATTAAATTCTGGATCACCTGTCGCCAATGTAAACGTCAAAGCATCAATTACCAGATCTGAAGGCAATAAGCCGTGGTCATTTACCGCCACATCAACCAGACGCCTGGAAATTTCTAATTTTTGTTGCGCAGTTTTCGCCATGCCGTTTTCATCAATGGTCAGGACCAAGACAGCGGCATTATATTTTTTAGCCAGGTTAAACACTTTATCAGCTTTTTCTCTCCCGGATTCAAAATGTGTTGAGTTAATCATGCAGCGTCCAGGAGCCGTCTGTAAAGCCATTTCCAATACATCCAGCTCGGTCGAATCGATCACCAGGGGAACTTTAATATTCGGGGCAATTTTTTTAATGACCCTCCGCATTGTTTCGGTTTCATCCGCTCTTTCGGTTAACGCAACACAAATATCCAGTCCGTGTGCGCCACTATCCACCTGTTGCTGCGCAATGCCAAGCACTTTATCATAATCCTGATCCAAAATGATTTGCTTAAATTTACGGCTTCCCTGGGTATTTAACCTTTCACCAATCAAAAATGGAGCTGGTTCCTGCCTTATATTCATAACCTGAATCGCAGAAGCTAATTGTGCCCTTTGAATGATTGGCCGTGGCGGTTGTTTTTTTCCACCAACCTTGTCCACCAATTCTTTCAGATGCGCAGGTGTGGTACCACAACAACCACCAACAACACTGATCTGATACTTTTCAACAAATTCACTCATGGCATCAGCAAATTCAGTGGGAGTTAAAGGATAAACAGCTTCTCCGTTTACATTCAAAGGTAAACCGGCATTGGGGATACAGGAAACAGGCAAAACTGAGTTTTCCCCTAAAAAGGAGATCGGTTCGCGCATATGTTCCGGGCCGGTGGAGCAGTTCAATCCAATCACATCGATAGGAAGGTTTTCCAAAATTGCGAGCGCTGCTGCAATATCAGTTCCCAATAACATGCGTCCTGTAGTATCCAATGTAACCTGTGCCTGAATAGGTAAATAAATGCCCGTTTCATCAAAAGCTTGCTGGATGCCAAGAATACAGGCTTTTACTTCCAGGATATCCTGAGATGTCTCAATGATTAAAGCATCCACGCCACCTAGAATAAGTCCCTTGGCTTGTTCCTGAAAAACAGCAATCAATTCATCAAATGACACATTCGATAATTCAGGGTCTTCCATGCTTGGCAATTTCCCGGATGGGCCAATGGATCCGGCGACAAACCTCTTTTGGTTTGTATTTTTTGAGAATTCATCCGCTACCTCTTTAGCCAATTGAGCAGCTTTTTTGTTAATTTCAACGACCCGGTCCTGCAATCCATATTCTTTCAGCGTAATTCGATTGGACCGAAATGAATTAGTCTCTAAAACATCCACACCAACTTCTAAAAATGAGCGGTGTATTTTCTTGACCACATCAGGATTACTGATGACGAGAAAATCATTACATCCAAAATATTCTTCGCCACCAAAATCATTTGCTGTCAGATCCAATTTTTGCAAACTGGTACCCATTGCTCCATCATAGATTAACACTTTTTCTTTTACAGCATCAAGAAATGATCGATTGGTATATTTTCTCTGCATACATTCTCCAGCGGTTGTTGATATTTATAAAATAACCTCTCATAAAGAGAGGTCAATTTTTTGATTGATCTCATCTTACAGAGCAAAATAGCTCTGCCGGAATTGGCACCTAATCCAGGTTGCCGAGGTTTCTTTGGGCCGGTCCCTCAACCTCTCTTGATGAGTTGTACATAAAGAAATCCTACCATAAAAGGAGATCAAGGTCAAAAAATGGTGTATCCTTTTTAGATAGCAATAATTAATAAGATTCAGATATAATTTACTCGAGGTACGCATCTTGAAATCAAAACTCAAAGACTTACCAGCAATATTAGTTTCTGCATTTCTCATTGCCATGATTGGCTGGGTTGGCCTTTTCTTTTTGTTGCAATATACTCAACCCTTCTTAGGTCCTCGCTGGTTATTTTTCTTTTTATTGACAATGGGTGTGAGTGGCACCGCATTGCCAATCGTATATTTCCTGAATGTCCGTTTTCCCCACGATCCTCCGGCAAATACATCCGTCATTATAAGGCAGGCAGCCTGGTTCGCAATTTTTGTGGACCTGTTAGCCTGGTTACAATTGGGGCGAGTGTTAAATTCAATCCTGGTGGTCGTGATTGCTATCGGTATTATTGTCATTGAAAATCTAATCCGGTTAGTCGAACGCAGCCGGTGGCAACCCTCCCGCGAACCTAATGAATGAGCTACGCAACTTGCCATCTGTAGAAAAAATAATTCAATTGCCTGAGACAAACGAATTAATTCAAAAGTATGGTCGTGATCAGACTATTCGCGCCATTCGGGATGCATTGGATTTTTTTCGCTCAACCATTACTTCAGGAAGTGATGCACCGCACCAATCTCAAATTATCAAGCACGTGAATAAGATCCTGTCTGATCGTTTTTCACCTACACTACTCCCGGTCATTAATGCAACCGGTGTCGTATTACATACAAATTTGGGCCGGGCACTTCTCAGTCAGGAAACCATTCAGGCCATGCAAGCAATAGGGGCAAATTACAACACCCTGGAATTTAACCTGTTAACTGGAAAACGCGGCTCCCGTTCGGTCCATGCTGAAGAAATTCTCAAACAATTGACCGGAGCCGAAGCAGCTATCGTGGTCAACAACAATGCAGCTGCTGTTTTGTTGGTGTTAAGTGCCCTCTCCAAAAGGCGAAACGTTATCATTGCCCGATCGCAATTAATTGAAATAGGCGGTGGCTTTCGTATCCCGGATGTTATGAAACAATCCGGAGCCAAATTGAAAGAAGTAGGTACCACAAATAGAGTGCGAGGTTCAGATTACGAACTTGCACTCCAGGAAAATTCGGCGTTGGTCATGCGTGCACACCATTCCAATTTTAAATTAATCGGGTTCACACAGGAACCAGAATTGAGTGAAATTGTGGAAATTTCTCATCAATATGGCATTCCTGTTTTCGATGATCTTGGCTCCGGGACATTTTTAGACACTGCCGAATTTGGTATATCACATGAACCAACCATTTTTGAATCAGTTCGGGCTGGTGCTGACATTATTTCATTTTCAGGCGATAAATTGCTGGGAGGACCCCAAGCTGGAATTATCATCGGCAAGAAAGAATTAATCCTAAAAATAAAAAACCATCCGCTTGCCAGAGCAATCCGCCCAGACAAAATCTGCCTGGCTGGATTAACGGCTACTCTCACCCATTATCTAAGAGATGAAGCCGTGGACAAAATTCCCATCTGGCGAATGATATCACAAACTCCTACAGCATTGGAAAACCGCGCAAAATCCTGGCAACAGCAATTACAATTAGGTGAGGTTTTCCCATCTCTATCCACCATCGGTGGCGGAAGCTTGCCCGAAGAGACTCTGCCTACATTCGTTCTGGCGCTTCAACACCCTAAACCAGATTTTGCGATGAAGCGCTTGCGCATGCTCGATCATCCTATCATTGCCCGTCTCGAAGATAATAAGATCCTGTTCGACCCCAGAACCGTCTTGCCAGAACAGGAGTCTGTACTTATTTCAGGATTAAGAGAGGTTCTGGGTAATCTCACTTCATAAAGGATTAGAAAATGAAAAATGATATTGATCAATTAATGAAAACAAGTGGAATCGATGCACTATTAGTCGTCGGACCTGCACAACACAACCCCGCTATGTTCTATCTAACGGGCGGTGGGCACATAACCAATGCGGACTTGATTAAAAAAGTTGACAGTACCCCTATCATTTTCCATGGCTCAATGGAGCGTGAAGAAGCGGCCAAAACCGGCCTGTTAACCTGTAGTTATGATCAATTTCCACTTTCTGAATATTTAAAGCAATCCAAAAACGACCAGATTGATGCTTATGCACTGCGATACCATGATCTATTTTTGAAAGCAGGTGTTGATAGAGGCAAAATTGCATTATACGGATCAACAGACATCGGCACCAAATTCCCGATTTTGCAACGGTTTCAACAACTTTTCCCTGAATATGAAATCACCGGGTTGGTTCCTGATTCAATCCTATTAAAAGCAATGATGATCAAAGACCCGGAAGAAATTAAACGGATTAAGAGAATGGGTGAAATCACAACCAATGTTGTGGGTAAAGTCGCCAATTTTCTCAGCAATCAACGCGCGGAAAATGGATATTTAATAGGCACAGATCAGAAACCGATCACAATTGGGATGGTCAAATCAAAAATAAATTTCTGGTTGGCGGAAGCTGGGGCAGAAAACCCGGAACAAACTATTTTTGCCATCGGACGGGACGCGGGTGTGCCTCACAGTCAAGGGAATGACTCGGACAAGATCCAATTGGGTAAGACGATTGTCTTTGATATCTTCCCATGTGAAAATGGTGGTGGTTATTTTTATGATTTCACCCGAACCTGGTGTGTTGGCTTTGCTCCTGAAGAAGTCCAGAAATTGTATGATCAGGTTAAATTCGTTTATGACACGATCGTTTCCGAATTAGCTGAAAACATGCCTTTCAAATATTTTCAGCACCGAACCTGTGAACTTTTTGAGGAAATGGGGCATCCGACAGTTCTTTCAAACCCTTCCACATTGGAAGGCTATGTTCATAGTCTCGGTCATGGGTTAGGATTGCACGTTCATGAAATGCCATTTTCCGGTTTTACAGCCAGAGAGGATGAGACTTTAAAAAGAGGTTCTGTTTTTACAATTGAACCAGGACTGTATTATCCGGACAGGGGCATGGGTGTTCGCTTGGAAGACACGTTTTATGTCACTGAAAGCGGTACAATTGAGAAAATGGCTGATTATCCAATGGATTTAATCATCCCCATTAAATCCTGATCTTTTTGAATTAATGAAGAGAATTATTCTCTAATGACTTGGTGGTACTTTTATGAGTAATCCTAAAAATATTTTCCCCGCTGCCAGAATACTGGCTATCGAATCTTCCTGTGATGAGACGGCAGCCGCAGTCCTTGAAAATGGACGGGTTTTATTGTCATCAGTTGTAGCTTCTCAAATTGACCTGCATCAACAGTATGGCGGTGTCTTTCCTGAGGTAGCTTCGCGCCAACATATTCTCACCATTTATGATGTGGTTGAGCAAGCCTTGCAGCAAGCTTATTTAAGCCTGGACAATATTGATGCAATTGCTGTGACCCGCGGCCCAGGGTTGGCTGGCTCGCTGGTCGTTGGCATGAATATGGCCAAAGGAATTGCGCTCGGTAAGAATTTACCGTTGATTGGAGTGAATCACCTTGAAGGACACATTTACTCATCCTGGGTATATTCATCGGAGGTTCTCAATCCTCCTCCGGTTCCTGAATTTCCCTTAATTGCTTTGTTAGTCTCGGGTGGCCACACCGAAATCAATTTTATGGATGGTCATCTTAATTACAAAAGATTGGGCAGTACATTGGATGACGCTGCTGGAGAAGCATTCGATAAAGTTGCCCGCTTGTTGGGTCTGGCTTATCCTGGAGGACCATCCATTCAAAAAGCTGCTTTGAGTGGCAATCCGAATGCTTTTAATTTTCCACGTGCACATTTAGATGGAAGTTTAAACTTCTCATTTTCTGGTCTAAAAACATCCGTGTTACGCATGGTGAGAGAGTTAGAAAAATCCAGATCACGTTTGCCGGTTGAGGATTTGGCCGCAAGTTTTCAACAAGCGGTTGTGGATGTACTATTTCAAAAAACAATCCAGGCAGCGCGCCAAAATAAAGTCAAGAATATCATCGTTGCGGGGGGCGTTTCTGCGAACCAATTGCTGAGGGATACCTTTTTGAGTCAGTCAAACTTCAATATCTTTATTCCCCCGTTTAAATACTGCACCGATAATGCAGCCATGATCGCTGCTGCTGGATATTTTCGGTTTGTAAACAAATTGTTTGATCCTTTAGATATAGATGTGCTTCCCAATTGGCCATTATCGTAATGTTTTGTATCTTTTTCGTAGGAGAAACCATCTAAATGATTGATGAAGAAGTAGAACCTTTAAATCTCAAAAAGTTACAATCCGGTGATCCAGAAGAACTTACGAGAATGGTCAATCAGTATTCAGATTCAATCTATCGAGTTGCGCTGCGTATGCTCAATAATCAGGTGGAAGCGGAGGATGTTCTTCAGGAGACCTTTATTAAAGCCATGCGGTCTTTAGAAAAATTTGAAGGTCGTTCAAATCTCTTAACCTGGTTATATCGGATTGCAGTTAATGAATCATTAATGCTGATTCGAAAGCGAAAGCCGGAGGTACCGATCATTCATGATGATGCAGGCGATTTAGAAAATGAAGGCATTTCCGTTTCACAAATTGTGGATTGGTGCTGTTTACCAGAATCAGAGTTCCTTTCTCAGGAAACCCGGCTGGTGATCAATGCAGCCATACAAAAATTACCAGAGAATCTTCGGACTGTTTTTATTCTCAGAGATATAGAGGGACTTTCGATTAGTGAAACTTCTCAGGCGTTGGATCTTACGGAGACCAATGTAAAAACACGTTTGTTGCGAGCACGCATGAAGTTAAGAGAAGAATTGAGCGTTTATTTTGGCGAAAGACTGGCGGAGTATTAAAATGGAAAAGCATCTCCACTGTAAAGAATTTGTTGATACCATCTCATCCTATGTGGATGGTGATCTCTCTGAAGAATTATGTGCTGAGTTGGACAAACACCTCAGTGCTTGTGAAAATTGTAGAATTGTCGTCAACACGCTCAGAAAAACGATTGACATCGTTCATCAACAGGCAGAGCAAGAAAAAGCTCCCATCGCTGTAAAAGACCGACTTTTCTATCGCCTTAATCTGGAGCAGTTCAAAAAATAAACCGATTTTCTTCAACCTTTTTAAAAACCAGGTTCATGATCTGGTTTTTTTTATTATGGTTAAGTTGCCACTTTTTTGTGATTATGGCATCTAAGTCTTTGTAATGACTTTTAAACAGATTGATACGACATCAGATGAAAATCTGATTAAATTTGAACTTAAAGATGTTGAGCAATACGATTCCTACGAAATCCGAATTGGTGTTGTTTGTCCAAAATGCCAAAAAGGGACCTTTGAATACGACGGAATGCTCAATCTGGTTTGTTCAAATTGTGGATATACTTCAGGTGGTTGTTTCACCTGATAATCAAAACACCATCTCGGTGAGATGAAATCTTGGAGGATAAATGGCAAGCAAATTATTGGATGATAAAACCAAAGAACAAGTTAAAGAATTTTTTAGTGAACTGGATAAACCGGTCAAAATGATTTTTTTTGGCAGTACTGAAGAAAATTGTGAGTATTGTAGTGAGACAATAGGTTTATTAAGTGAGATCGCTGAATTGAATCCGTTAATTCACCTGGATGAATATGATTTTGAAAAACATCAGGAGATCGCTGCCCAATACCGTGTTGATAAAGTGCCAATGACGGTGATTGCAGGGATGAAAGATAATGATCTCATCGACTATGGAATCCGATTGGCAGGTATTCCTGCTGGTCATGAATTCACGACATTAATAAATGATCTTGTCATGGTTTCAAAACAAGATTCTGGATTATCACCGGAAATTCGCGAGAAATTAGCTTCATTAGAAAAACCTGTCAATTTGCAGGTATTTGTGACACCTACCTGCCCCTATTGCCCCCAGGCTGTCATTCTTGCACATCAGATGGCAATGGAAAGCGAATTAGTAACTGGTGAAATGGTTGAGGCAATGGAATTCGTAGAATTATCCAATCAATTCAATGTATCTGGTGTACCTCATACTATAATTAACAGTGGCTCAGGTGAAGTGGTAGGCGCAGTACCAGAAACACGATTAATGGTTGAAATTGAAAAGGCACTCTCAGACAATTAAAGGATTAGAAAGGGAAAAAATGGAAGCAAAAGTTACATGGCAAAAAGGATTGAGTTTTACGGGAACAGCTGATTCTGGATACACATTACCTTTAGGTGGAAAAAAGTCAGTTGGTGGGAATGAAGATGGTTTCTTACCCATGGAAATGTTTTTAATTGGCTTGGCTGGATGCACCGGAATGGATGTCATCTCAATCCTGGCGAAGATGAGGCAGGAAGTCACCAATTTTGAGGTGAAAATCCATGCCAATCGGGTCGAAAACCATCCAAAAATCTTTTCCGATATCATGATTGAGTACATAGTGACAGGCAAAAACCTTGATCCAAAGCTGGTGGATAAAGCAGTTACATTATCTGAAACGACCTATTGCCCTGGTCAGGCTATTTTGAATAAGACCGCTGAAATTGATCACAAGATCACCATACTCGAAGCATAACTTCTCAGAGGAAACTTCTTAAGGGCATGCATTAATCGATGCGTGCTCTTTTCTTATTCCGCGTCAAAATCGGGAATAATGGTTTCCACATTCCTGACATGCCTGGAGAAGTAGCCATATATTCCTACCACAACGATAAAAATAGAGGCTAATGAAAGTAACAAACTCATGCCAGCCCCCGCACCTGGTGAAAACCACCTACTCAGAAATATTGTGGTCTTATTACTGGGATTCAATAATGCGGGCTCAAAAATCTTATCCGCCAAAGGGCCCGCAATTAACATACCGAGTGGATTGACAATTTGAGCAATGATGCGCCTCACAGAAAAAACTCTACCCTGAAGATCTGGGGGAACCTTTGATTGCCAGATTGCCTGATTAGAGCTATTGACCAATGGTATTACCAACGAGGATAGAAAAAAGAAAATACTCCACCAAATGATATCTTCCCCACCTCCTACAAAAAAGAAAAACAATCCGCTCAAAATCCAACCCAATAAAACCCCGCGAACACGTTTGGTTTTAAATCCGCCCCAGGCTGTAATAATCAAGCTGCCTACCACCCCGCCAATTGCAGATATTGATTGAACACTACCCAGCGTGGTGGCATTATTCCCTGTTCTTGCCAGGATCATCGGATTACTTAAGATACCAATGAAGGCTGCAAAGAAATTTCCAAAGAAAAATACCATTTGTAGTCCCAGTAAGCTAGGTCTGGCAAGAATGAATTTAAACCCAAATAAAGATTCCTGCCAGATGGATCCCCGGCTGAGTTCACCTTCTTTAGACCTGGTTGGATTCGGTATTGTGACAATTAATAATGCCAAGATGGCGATCGACATGGTCACCAGATCAATAAGGATGATCCCCGATAATTTCAATACGCCGACTAAGGCCGCAGCCATCACCGGAGCCCAGATACCAGAACCCCATTCTGCCAAAGAGATCATGGCACTGGAACGAGTAAATTGGTCTTTAGGAATCATGACAGAGATGGCGGATGAATAAGCCGGCCACTGAAATGATTGGAATATGCCCGATATCATTGCCAGAATGTACAAATGCCAAATTTCAAGTGCATCAAAACGGAAAAGAATCAAAATAACAAACATTCCAAACGCTGTTCCAAGATCACTGAGGATCATGGATGTCTTTCGATTCCAGCGGTCAACCAACGCACCAGCAATCGGGCTGAATATCACTTGAGGAGCTAATCCAAAAAAGCCAACCAGTCCTAATGCAGTGGCCTGACCTGTTTTTTCCCAGGCCCAAATCGTAAGCGCAAAAAAAGACATGCCTGATCCAGTCAGAGAAATCAGTTGTCCAAACCACACAATGGTGAATGCTTTCATGCCAGACGGTTTTGTTATGCGCATTGCTTATGATCCAAAGGAGAAATGATCGTGGTTGCGATTATAGCACTATATAATCATCTGGTAACATCTCCATTAAGCAATGTTGGTGGGTATATTCAGCAAGTGAAGACTCGCCAAACACCCTGACATTCACCTATTGAAATGATACAAATTATGTCAGGAATTGAAACGTTTTTGGAAAGTCTGAACGGAAAAATTTTTAATTTCTAAGGCACACCCTCAGAAATGATCTGGCTGTCTTTATCCGAACATACACAGGCACGTAAAATACGTCCATTTTTTTCTAGAAATCCCTGATAATCATTTGAACCATTTCTTACAATCCAACCCTCTAAATTAAATGGCACAACACCACCAGCCAAAATCCATTCACCATTATACTTTCGAGCAATATGAATGTGAGTCCCGGTGGATCGTCCCCCATCGCAGGATGGGTAACCAATCACATCACCTTGTTTAAGTTGTTTTCCAACTGTTGGTAGATCTGTGTTTCTTAAATGCAGATAAAACACCACCCAGCCAGTTCGTTCATCGCCATCCCCATCCAGGTCAAGAACCGCAATCGCCGTATCTACCCGTGCAATGACTCCATCGGCCACAGCCCTGGCAGGTTCCTCCGATCTTGAGCAGCCACCTACCACACTCCCTGGAGCAAAGTCGATGGCAGCAAAGGGGGCACCTAACCCCCAACCAGTATGTGGACCACCGGTGTAGGCCCAGATCAATCCCGGAGCAAATGGAAGAATCATAGGAGGTTGTTGCAGACTTCCGGGTATCAAGGTTAAATCGCCATCCCAGGGGTTCCCAAACAATTGCGTGTAAGTTTCCAATAGTCCAGCGGAACTGATCGCATGTGTGTAAGTGACCCGATCCAGTACTCTTGAAAAATAATATTGTAATCCTGCTGAGGCTGCATTTTGCCATGGATCCGGTCTTTCCAGTCGCCCATCCTGATGTGAATATGTCTGTAAACTTCCCTCGCGCCAACCGTAAAAGCCATTGTTCAAACGGTTCGCAGCCCATACCAATTGTTGTGAAAGCCCTGAATACGATCGATTGCGATATCCTAATAGATAATCCGAAATTGATTCGGGAGGTACAGGGTTCGATAACGCCCCGGTTTGATACTCAAGAATCGCCAATAGAAGTTTTGGACTGACACTGAAATTAATACTGGTATGCAGGACTACTTCTGCACCGGGTCGAATCAACAACCCGACAGCATCTTTTGAGTTTTTTAACCACCCCGGTTGGCTATTAACAAACGCAACCACATCAAACTCAATATCTCTGGGACCATACACAAATGAGATATCGGGTAATATTTGAAAAGAACTACTCCAAATAGCCTCATAGTAAATCGGTATCTGCATCGGCAGTCCTGGTGGCATGGTTGTGGCACCTGCTGGGATGATCGGATTGGCTTTCTGAATCTCTTCAATCGTGCTGTTGAAATGGGCCGCCAGCGCTGGCAAGGTATCACCGCTTTGCGCGATGTAATCCACCAATGTGCCAGGTGGATAGGAAGGCCTGGTTGGATTCGGGGTTACTTCCTGCAGGAGATCACTTTGCTGTGAAGCAGTTGCTTCTAATGGAATCAGATCCAATGGTTGGCGGGCTTCAGGAACACAGGCTGAAATCAAAAAACATACGATCAGGATGCTGATTACAGCTGCTATTTTGTAAGGATAATGTGTGTTTTTAATATTCACTTCAATTGCTAATTATAATTCGAATTTCCAGGCACAATTGGAAGGTTGAATCGCCAGATTATCGGGTAACGACGGATTCGTAAGAGCCATACGTTCTTGCAACGACCACCGCATCTTTCCGAATTAATCTGCCATCATACGCTTTTTCACCTTTATAAGAAATCCACCCACTTAAATTAAATGCCAGGGGTCCATCTGCTGCGATCCATTCCCCATTATATTTTCGCACAATATGCACATGCGTTCCAGTAGCACTGCCACCTTCACACGAGGGGTGACCGATCAAGGCATCCTGATCAAGATAAGTGCCATTTTTTACTTTTCCTTCACTGGCGATATGTAAATATAAAATCACCCAGCCGGTTTGTTCATATCCATCCCCATCCAGATCTACTACTACCAAACCTGGTCCGGTTCGTACCACCAGCCCGGGAGCAGAGGCTACCACCCAATCGCTGCTTACCGTGCAACCAGATTTATCAGAAGCAGGAGCAAAATCCAAAGCTGCCCAGGCACCATGCGAACCCCAGGCTGGGTGTGGTCCACCTGTGTGCGCCCATATCTTCCCCGGCAGATAAGGTAACTCCATGTTAGGCTGGGTTAGCCCTGAGGTATAAAGGGGTTCAACAGTCAGGGCTCTGATCCAGGGTGAGCCAAACATCTGCTCATATAAAACCGGGAAACTGCCATCCCCATACAAAACGGATAACCAACGGGCAGGATCATAAAAATTAGCAAAAAAATGTTCGAGAGCGGCTGAGCCGGCATTCATTTTCGGATGAATGCGTTGTTGAGTTCCATCTGAAAAAACGACTTCCGTAATACGACCTTCCCGCCAGCCATAATATCCATTGGATAATACTTTCACACCAAATTTGATCTGCTTCAATAAGCCTTTCCTGTCAATCATCGGAAAACCCAGGGGGTAGTCTTTTTCAAAAATATTTTGGGGTTGTCCATAAACCCACCCACTCTGATATTCCAACAATCCGATTAAAATTCTCGGATTAACCGATTCCTCGGTGGCTACCTTTTTAATAATATCTGCCCCACTCAACCATCCTTCGCCGGTATATTCGCGATAGGTACTTAAATACCCTCCTGCTTCGGTAAGAAATGCATTTATATCAAAATCAAGTGCGGAGGGTGAATAAATAATTTCGCTATCCGGCAAAACCGGATCAGCAGCAATATCAAAACCATAATAATCCGGCACCACTAACAACGTTTGGGGTTTGATTAATTCTCGTGGTGATAATTCAAGTTGCGTCTTAATCTCATCAATCGTCACGCCAAACCGTGCAGCAATCACGGTAAGCGTATCGCCACTCTGGCTATAATACAAAAATGGCGGACGTTCTTCATTATCTCTGGTCGCTGTGGGTAGTGGAACAATCTCCATCTCGGGGACACTGATTTCTGTCGGTGTTGGATTTTCTATCAACATGGTGGGAACAATTGGAATCGGAGTTGGTTCAGCAATCGGTGGAGGAGCCTGTGTGGCGTTAAAGGAAATTGTTGCATCATCCAGAGCAGTAGCAAAGACAGCCGTGGCAGTCAAATCAAGCGCGCTGACGTAATAATTTCCCAGGTTACAGGATGTAAGTGAGAGTATCAGCAAGCCCCAGAGCAGCATTAATATTCTTTTTTTAATGCTGAACCAGACTTTCCGGGTTGTAGAACGCCCAGGCTTCAATAAAAGCTCCATTTCCTACTAAGTATCCATTATATGCGTGGCCATCACTTTGCGGTTGAAAGCCACTCATCACAAACGGCATCTCACCAACAGATGAAATCCACTCACCATTATATTTCCTGGCAATGTGTAGATGCGTTCCAGTCGAGACCCCTCCTTCACAAGACGCATGTCCGATCCAATCGCCCGCATTAAGAAAAGTTCCTTCCTCCACTCTCTCCCAATAAGCAATATGCATGTATAGAACAGTCCAACCGGTTTGCTCATTACCATCTCCATCCAGATCTTGAACGACCGCTCCATATTCTGAACGGACTATTAATCCATCCGCCACAGCGGTGACCCAATCACCACTTACTGAGCAACCCATCGGGCTGCCCGGCGGGGCAAAGTCTAAAGCTGCCCAGGCCGATCCATCATCCCATCCTGGATGTGGTCCGCCGGTAAACGACCAGGCCACCCCCCGCTGGAAGGGCAGTATAAATTCCGGCTGGATTATTCCGGAAGGGATCAGAGGTTCATAGGTGAAATCAAATGGAAATCCGAAGAAATTTGAATAAGTCCTATAAATACCATTTTCGGAAATTGCATTTAGCCAATTCGCCTTTCCATAAATGGTACCTGCCCAATATTGTACGGCAGCTGTACCGGCATTGATGGTCTCATCTGCGGGGGAATAACTGCCATCACTCAAAATATAATAGCTCAGGTTGTTCTCTTTCCAGGAATAATAGCCCCAGTTAAGTGAATTAGCCACTCTTGAAAGGATCGTTACCAGGCCTGTTTTCCAGGCATCCTTTTCAGGTTCTTGTCCATTGACTGGTTTTTCCAATTCAAGATTTGGCCCGGTTACCCAACCGGTGGAGTATTCCAATATCGCAATTAATATCCGCGGGTTGACTGAATAATCCCTGGCGATTTGAAGAACCACCTCATCACTATGATCCAATGAGGAAAGGTAACTATCGAAGGAATAAATTAAATCATACGGGTCAAAACCAACCCCTGAGGGACCATAAACAAGTTCTGAATCAGGAATAATTTTAAAAGAAGGTCCTTTTGCATCCGGATCAGGCGGGGGAATCACCAACGCCTGACCAATTTCCAGATAATTTGGATTCATTAGCTGGTTGGCCGAGACAATGGCATTCATATCCACGCCATATTGCCGAGCAATGAGATTCAGTGAATCATTCATCTGCACCAGGTATGTTTCTTCATTGGTTCGCAGGGTCGGCATTACCTTGGGTGCATTCGGAGTAGGAGAGTACATCGGTTTCCCGGGTTCACGAGTCGCAGGCAGAAAGGGGGTTCGTTGCGGAAGTGGGGTTTGGGTAGTTGTAGGAGTAACCGAGTAAACAACTGGAGTAACATCCAGTGTCCAGGCTTCTTTTTCAGGAAAGGGTTGAACACAACTGGTCAAAACCAACAAAAGAATGCTAGCAAAACTGAACAGAGAAAAACTCGATTTCATTTTCCTATTTCTCCGCTATCATCCAGGTTCAAAGGCGGATAATCTGAACAATAGTTTTGGTACCAGAGATACTCTTTATCTTTATTTTGCTGAGCGAATTCCTTTGCATCTGTCGCAATCAAGGCTGCTTTTTCAAAATATAAATTTGCCGAATTACTCCAAACTCTGGGTAATACCATTAAGGGATCATTCATTTTTGTTTCGGCAGCGCCTAAAGGAATCCAATTGTACATAATTGGACCACGAGAAAATACTGTAAAACCAACCTCATAACCTGCTTCGCGTGCCATCTGGACTGATTCCAGTGTGAAATTACCACCCGGCCAGATGAAGGCTTGTGGTTTTCTTCCCGCATGTTCTTCAATTACCGCAATTGGCTCATACAGTTCCTGTTCGATCACCTCAATTGGGGTAAATTCGGTGAAATAAGTTTCTCCATTATGATAAAAACCATGTGCCTGTAAATCTAACCGTCCATTCACATTCAGGCGATCGTATTCATTCCATTCCCTTACACTGGCGACACCTGTGATATACGCCAACGTGACTGTCCAGTCATTTTTATCTAAAAATTGCATAAAATGATCTTTTACAACCCCCAGCCGACGGTCATCGACAATGAGAATCATCGATAATGGCGGGATCGAATCGTTATGATACAAAAATCCAACCAATTCTTCAGTGGTAATTGTTTCAAATCCTAATTTCTTAGCGTATTCCATCGTATATTCAAAGTATTCCTGGGTGACCTGCATGTTATCCTGAAGTTCCCTCCCACTCTGTCTAATGGAGTGATACATAACAGGTACAATTATTGTGCCAGGTTCACTTTTCCCGGTTCCCCAGCGGTTAGATAGGTATTCACAGGTGGTTTGATAGGATTGCGGAGATACTTCATTGGGCTTAAAATTATATGAAAATGTATCCAGAAAAAATTTGGTGGGGGTTATCGATGGTGTCGGTGAGGGAGTGGAACTTGGTAGGATCGTTGGAGTGAACGTTGGCGTTTCCGGGATGAAAGCTGTGCTCGTAATGACAGCAGTCACTGAATTCTCAGGCTGTTGAGTTGTCGAAACTGAATCTTGAAAAAACGAAATACTTTGACCTGGCAGAATATTACAACCAGATATTCCGATGGTCACCAATATCATTAATATTTGAAATACCCTGTAAAATGCTGCCAGCTTGTTCATACCTTTAGAATGATATTATGCCACAGTTTTTTATTCGTCTCTTCAACCCGACCTGAGGTTTGACCTATATTAATTTTCTATTAGATCTTTTTTTCTTCTACTCAGCGGAGGATTCACAGGGAAAACCTCTTATAATAGGATAGAAATGTGAATTTCTGTTCATTCATAAAAGCAACTCGTAAAAGACGATTGTGGAAAACCTTGTTTATCCGCGAGAATGAACAAATTCACCAAAAGGAATTCTGTTGTTTTTATACATCCAATCAATTTCTTTTGACTAACAAAGACTGGAGGAATTTTGATTACAAAAAAATCACTCATAGAAGAGTTTAAGTTATTGGGAATCGAATCTGGTGACAATGTGTTTGTTCATAGCGCATACGCAACACTATCCAATTCACCTGGGGGCGTTGAAAATGGGCCACAGACGGTGATCGATGCTTTGTTGGAGATTCTGGGGGAAGATGGCACACTCATCTTGCCCACATTTAACTACGATTTCTTGAGAGGGGAACAATGGGATATTCGTAGTACCCCTTCACAAATGGGAATCCTGACAGAGTTGGTAAGGAAAGACCCGAGATCGAAGAGGATGTTCCACCCGATCTATTCAGTGGCAGCCATTGGAAAATTAGCTGGTGACATTGAAGCTCTTCGTTCTACTGATTGCTTTGGTGATACCACCATTTTCAAGAAATTACGCGATTGGCACGCAAAAATTCTAGTCATAGGGTTACCTTACAGTAAGTCCTTCACTTTTCTGCACCATTGCGAACAGGCAGCCAATGTCGACTATCGCTATCTCAAAGAATTTAATGGCATAGCCATTGACCAGCATGGTACACAGCATGAAACCAGTATCACGATGTTTGTTCGGGATGTAGAAAAAGGGGTGGTGCTGGATTTTGAACCAATTGGTAAAATTCTCGATGAGAAAGTTGCTACTATTCGAAAAATCGGGGAAAGTACCGTACGATTGTTAGATTGCAATCAATCCTTCCAGGTTTCAATGCAAGCAATCCAGAATTTTCCTGGACCCGGTTTGACCTATCAAATTGAGAGCAAAGAAAAAGCAATCGATTGGATCCCGTCCCTAAAACCAATATCCAGTTTGAAAGATGTTTTAGCTGAATTTTTCCCCTTGCACCGTACATTGGCCTCTGCTGATATGGATAAAACGCTGGAAATCATCGGGTCTTATCTACCAGAAAATGCCAATTACTACATTGAAACATTTCCTCCGCTCTCACAAGTCTGGACCTGGTACGTCCCCGAACGCTATGAAGTGGATAAAGCATATCTGGAGACGGAAGATAGAGAAAAAATTGTCGATTTCCAGGATAATTATTTACATTTATTATCCTATTCGCTGCCTGTCGATCAAATGCTGACCTGGGATGAATTAGAACCACATTTGTATTACAATGAGGAACTCCCCCACACCATCCCCTGGAAGTTTAAATATTATGAAAGAGATTGGGGATTTTGCCTTCCAAAAAATCAATTTGACCGTCTGCCGCGCGACAAACGTTACCATGCGGTTATAGATGCGGAATTTGATACTGATCCTGAAAAAGGATTTAAGGTAGGCACAGCTGTCATTCATCCCAAAGGTGGTCCCAACCCGGATGCCGGTGAAATTTTCATCATGGCACATGCCTGTCATCCAAACCAGGCCAATGATGATGCCGCAGGGGTTGTCACAGCCATTGAGATTGCCAGACGATTAGCCTCCAATCCGCTTCCAGTCGGTTCTATGAGCGTCCGTTTTTGGTTTGGTCCGGAAACGATTGGCACCATCACGTATCTTGCCAACCATGAAGAAATCATTCCCAACTTCCGGGCTGGGATTTTCATCGAAATGACAGGTAACGACAATACCATCGCACTGCAAAGATCCCGACAGGACGACGAACTGATCGATAAAATTGGTCATTATGTGCTGACCAAATACAATTGCAAATTTCGGGAAGGTTCCTTCGCAGAAATAATTGCCAATGATGAGCGCGTTTTAAATGGTCCTGGAATTAATGTGCCCACCATTTCATTAACCCGTTATCCCTATCCTGAATATCACACATCTGATGATAATTTATCCATCATGCATGAAGAAAAGTTAATGGAATCAGCAATCATAATCGAAGAAATTATCAGGGTCTTTTCTACCAATTATTTCCCGGTCAGAAAATTCCGAGGGCCAGTTTTTCTATCCGGGTATGGCTTATTTGTTGATTGGCAGGATGACTGGGAATTGAACCGTAACATTGAGAAAATTATGATGCGGTTTGAAGGGGAACAATCGGTATTTGACATTGTGAAAGAGCTGGACCTTGACTACTGGGATACGCGAAAATATATCGAAAAATTCAGGCTGAACGACCTCATTGAAGCTATGCCGATTCCAAAAATTGCAGAGGAAAAGTAATATCAAAACCTGAACCATCAAAATGCCTGTGGGAATAAATCACCTGCTTTCTTTTTTCCTTTACGGGAAAGGCGAGCAAGAGTATAATCCAGACCACTGCGGGGCGTGGCTCAGCCCGGATAGAGTGCACGGTTCGGGTCCGTGAGGTCGGCGGTTCAAATCCGCCCGCCCCGACTAAAAAAGTTGATTCACTCGATCAACTTTTTTGTTTAACCATAAGAATAAATTTTTTTCAGAACTGATCAAATTTCACTGTATTTCTTATCCACAAAACTCTCCGCCAATTTCACCATCTTATACACATCATCAAAATTAGAGACCAGACCCAGGGAGACCCGCACAGCACCGGTACTTTTTTCAGCCAGACAGGTGCGGAAATCCTGATATTCGAAATTCGTCTTGATGGCAAAACAGGAGGTTAGCTCATCAGCTGAAAGCCCCAATGCCATTTCACCATCTCCCGGATTACAAAAGCAACCTGAACGCAAGGAGATACCCATTTCATTGGCTCTGGCTTCCACGAGTAAATGATCAATAAAATGTCCATCCGGATCATAGAAATTCATCGCAATGGTGCCGCCGCGGTTTTCCATGCTTTCTGGACCATAAATGCTGATCAGCTTGTGACCATTACTATGCTGGATATTGGCTAATTTTTTGATGACCCATCCAGTCAAATTGATAATCCTTTGATGGATCGATTCATACCCAATCGAAGAAATATGATCAAGCCCGATTTCAATCGCCGGGAGGGTTAAATAATTCAAGGTTCCATCCTCAAATCCTTCAGAACCTTGATGCAGGTAGAACTTATCGCCTTTCACCGATGCCACCGTGATCGTTCCACCCGCAAACCATGGACGCTGCAATTTGCTCAAGGACTCTCTGCGGGCTAAAAGTAAGCCCACCCCGGTGGGGTATCCGAACATCTTGTAAAAAGACAGGGTGACAAAATCGGGATGGTAAATCTGCAAGTCAAGCGGATTTGTAGGAACAAAGGCAGCCGCATCCAGTACAACATCCCAACCAGCTTCTTTTGCAATGGCTATCCAGTCCAAAGAGTGTTGCACACCCGAAAAGTTCGATTGCGCCGGGAAAGCAAATAAGCTGTCAGCCTCAGGATTTTTATTCTTCAATTGACAACGTAATTCTTCCTGGTCCACTTGTAAATCTGGCAATAGAACCGGAATATAATTAATTTTTGCGCCTTTGGCACGGGCATATTCACGGATACCATTCACTGAATTGTGATTATCATAGGTCAATAGATAATGACTCTGCGTTGTAAAGGGATAGGATTCCCCCACCAATTTCAGTGAACCACTGGCATTATTTGTAAAAATACAAATGTATTCCTGCGGATCGGCGTGGAAGAATTTCAACACCGACTCACGGGTTTTTTCAATCAATCTGGTCATGGCCAATGAAGTGGGATTGCTGGAGTGTGGATTGCCAAAAACATTTTCCTGTAACAGTTGATGGTGTTGCTTCACCTGTGATTGAGCATACAGGCCAGCCCCGGTGAAATCCAGATAAACATGTCCCTGACGATCCAGATTGGGATAATCTATTTCCCTGAGTGTATCTATTGCGCTGGTCCTTAAAAAATCAGGATATTCCATCAGAAATATCTGCCGTTCCTGTTCCAGAGAAAGTAATCTCGTAGAATCTGTACTCCGCCTGGATTGTGAAAAATTGATATTGTCCATGTTAATACCTCATCAAAATTTTTCGATTGGTTTTATTATAGCGGTTCTTGATTTCATCTCAATAATCAGGAATATGTGTTTTTGTACAGGTTTGGTCATTTGGGATTTTAATTAATCAGTGTTAAAATCACAGGATGACGAAAAAAGATTTGTATCCCTTGTTTCTTGAGCCAACCATAAAAAATTATATCTGGGGTGGAACAACTTTTAAGAAATTCCTGAATGGTAAAAAGGATCACTCTGAGCACATCGCTGAAGTTTGGGTATTTTATGGTCACAATCAAATAAAAAATGGACCATGGGCCGCAAAAACGCTCAGGGAATTGGTCAATCTTTGTGGACCAGACTTATTGGGATCTTTTTACCCATCCACGAATTTTGAGAATTTCCCACTACTGATCAAATTACTTGATTGTCAGGAGTGGTTATCCATTCAGGTGCACCCGAACGATCAACAAGCCGTAGATCTCGAAGGCGCAGGGTTTAACGGGAAAACAGAAGGCTGGTATATTTTGGATGCCGCACCAGATGCTCAATTGATCGCCGGACTGAAAGCGGATATCGATCAGGACGCACTGGCAATTGCCATCCGAAATGGAACGATCACATCACAGCTTCGATATCACTCCATCCAAAAAGATGACTTTATATTCATTCCAGCTGGCACCATCCACGCCTTAGGCCCGGGAGCACTTGTGTATGAGATCCAACAAAATTCGGATGTAACATATCGGGTCTATGATTGGGATCGGCCTGCTTCCAATGGGCGACCTTTACACATCGAAAAATCACTTTCCGTCACGAATACGAAGGTTGAAGCCACCCTTCATAAAGCACAAAATCAACAGATTCAGAAAATCTTCACCTGCGATTATTTTTCTTTGGATTTATACCAATCTCCAGGTTTAGATTTTGAATTGCAACCGAACGGTGAAAGTTTTCATGCATTGACTGTTATCGCTGGGTCTGCTGAATTTGATTCGGAGAGCGATCACTTTATCCTCAATCAGTACGAAAGCGTTCTGGTTCCTGCCAGTTACCCACAATATCACTTGCAGGGTGACTTTAAAATCCTCAAAGGTTGCCTGAACAGAAAATAAGGATTAACATGACCGAGAAAAAACCAACCATTCTCGTTGCCGTCAGCGGCGGTGTTGACAGTTCCGTGGTAGCTGCCATGCTGGCGGAGCAAGGTTATCCCATTATTGGCGTCATGCTGCATCTGTGGAGTGAAGCCGGAAAAGAATGCGAAAATAAATGCTGCACACCACAATCCATGGAAGAAGCGCGCAAATCTGCTAAAACCATCGGGTATCCATTTCATGTGATTGATGCGGCTGAAATTTTTCGAAAGCAAATCGTTCAATATTTTTTAGATGAATATCGTCATAGCAAAACACCCAACCCCTGTGTGGTGTGCAACAAGGATATCAAGTGGGGATTGCTTTTTGATAAATTAAACGAGTTTGGCGCAGATTATTTAGCAACCGGTCATTACGTCAGATTGGAAAAAGATTCTGGTTCAAAAATCAAAGTACTCAAAGCCAAAGACGCATTAAAAGATCAATCCTACGTCATGTGTATGCTGCACCAGGAACAATTACAGAAAACGATGTTTCCACTTGGAGATTTGCTGAAAACGGAAGTGCGCGAATTAGCCAGAAAATATGACCTTCCCATGGCAGAGAAAAAAGACAGCCAGGATCTGTGTTTTGTTTCGGATGACAGTTACCGTGACTTCTTACTGCGAAATGCACCGGATATTGCCCGACCCGGCAAAATTATGGATCGCCACGGCAATCAGTTAGGTGACCATCAAGGACTGGCATTTTATACGATAGGCCAACGCAAAGGGATTCGCGTTGCAGCTGCTGAACCTTTATACGTTCTGGAGAAAATTTCGCCCGAGAATATCCTGGTCGTTGGTACCGCGGATGATCTCAATCAAAAAACGATCCTGGTGAAAGATGTAAACTGGATCAGTGGTGAGGTGCCCCCATCCAGCTTTGAAGCTGACGTCAAAATCCGCTATAAAGCCGATCAGCGACAGGCACACATCACTCCTCAAGATCATCAAAAAGTCAAAATTGAATTTGAACAACCTGTCCGAGATGCTACACCTGGTCAATATGCTGTTTTTTACCAGGGGGACGAATTGTTGGGCGGTGGAGAAATCGAAAAAACGATCGCATAAGATAGATCGGAATTCATTAAAAGATCAAATCACCTTGAAAGTTAGGTTCTCTTTCAATCAATAAGGGTTTTTAATCTCTTGATAAATTTCCTATCATCTCTACTTATTATCCATTATTATGATATATAATATCTAATTATTCTTTCATGGAGTTTATTATGGATACATCAGCACAAAATCAAAAAGGAATCCCTCATCCTATCGTTACATTAAACAGAGCGGTATTAACTTTCGGTATCCTGTTGGCACTCCTCACCCAGCAGATTTGGATCACAACCATTCTATTTCTGATTTTATTGCCAGGCACATTTTTGGGGAAACGATATAACCTCATCTATTTTGTTGGAAAAACCTTGATGAAAGATCAAATAAAAAATTCAAGTTACGAAGATGCTGGTTTACAAAGGTTTAACAGCATTATTGCTGCAACATTACTCGGTCTCGCTCAAATTTCCTTTTTAATGGGGTTTCACATCCTTGGTTGGATTTTTTCTGTTTTGGTTATGCTGGCGTCTGGTGTTGCCTTGTTAGGTTTTTGTATTGGTTGTTTTCTTTATTATCAATTCAAAATTCAACGCTATCGCCTATTTGGCCCATGATCATTTTTTGGTTTTCAGGTTATTGAGGCCAGCATAAAAAGCTTTTTTATTAAAAGAATAGTATTTCTGTGGGATTTTGGATGCAATTACGTTTAATACAGCTTCGGGATCAATTTCCAGAAGCATTGTTAGGGCACCCACAAGCACAACATTGGATGCTTTTGGATATCCAATCTCCTCAGCCAGGTCCTGCCCTTTCACCCAATAGACATTGGATGTGAATTTTTCCAGGGTCTCCTGGATGTGGTCATCTTCTGGATATTCCGACATACCTGAACTAACGGTCACGGGTACAATCGCATAATCATTGATTACCATTAAACCATCTGGCTTGATCTGCTCCACCGCGCGTAAAGCTTCCAGTTTTTCAAATGCAAGAACAATGTCCGCCTCTCCTTTGGTGATGATTGGTGAATAAACATGTTCACCCCACCGAATATAAGAAATTACGTTTCCACCACGTTGAGACATACCATGGATTTCCGCTTTTTTTACATCAAACCCTAAAGACATACCGAGTTCTGCGAGCACATTGCTGGCGAGGATGGTCCCCTGACCGCCCACCCCTGTCAACAAGAAGTTGATACCGTTGGGATATTTACCCATCAATCCATTGATATCCATTTCAAACCTCTTCTGACGTTCTCAATGCAATCACCTGATCTCGAAATAAGATTGCATCTCTGGGACAAACCTGGGCACAAATTTCACAACCCGTGCACAATTCCTGGTCAATGATTGCCAGCGGTCGGTGATATTTGGGATCCATTTGATCTGATTTAAGAATAGCTGGACAACCAATTCGGAAACATACAGTGCAACCATTGCATTGATCGGTCACCTGTAATGGCAGGTAGCGTTTTCTGGCTGAAGGGAGTAAGGCACATTCTTCCCTGGTAATTAAAACCGCAGGGCCATCTTCTTTCAGCCATTTTTTGAGCGTTTTCTCGATCACATCCACCTGGAATGCCTCTACGGTTAATACCTTTTCAATGCCACAAGCCAGCACTAATTTTTCAATATCCAATTCAATTGTCGCCTGATTCTGCAGGGTAAATCCTGTCCCAGGATTATCCTGATGGCCAGTCATGCCGGTTACGCGATTATCCATGATGATGGTAATCACATTACTGCGATTGTAGGCAACGTTGATCAGAGCCGGGATGCCGGTGTGAAAAAAAGTAGAATCACCAATCACTGCTACATGCCGTTCCTTATCTCCTGCTACCGCAGCCCCATGTGCAACACCAATACTTGCCCCCATACAACCACAGGTGTCAATTGTGGAGAGTGGTGGTGCTACCCCTAAGGTGTAACAACCGATATCTCCATTGACCGGCACTTTTAATTTGGATAAAACATAGAATGATGAACGATGTGGACAGCCAGGGCACAGAGTGGGTGGACGAGCAGGGATGGGAATATCCAGATTGGACAGTTCTTTCTTCACTGATGTTTCAAGAAGTCCTGCTTTTTCAGCTGACTGCCTGACCACAGCTGGATTTAATTCTCCTGTGATGGGGAAAATGGATTTCGTATGGGCATCATCACCATTTAATTTAATTTGAGGTTTAAAAAGTTCTATCCCCATTAGTCGAACCTGGTCCTCAATAAATGGATCAAGTTCTTCCAATACGATGACATTCTCCATGGATTTACAAAATGAGCGCACCATTTCCACCGGTAGAGGATAAACCATTCCCAATTTCAGGATACTGGCATTCGGGAAAACTTCACGTGCATATTGGTAGGCGATCCCTCCCGTAATAATCCCTAGATCTCGTTTCCGATATTCGATTTTGTTATGTGGGAAATTCTCAGCAAATTTGGATAATTCACTTACTCTTTCTTCAATCACTGGATGTCGCCGGTGGGCATTTGCCGGGATCATCACATATTTCGCTGGATTGCGGGGATATTTTCCTGGTTCAGGAATTTGTTGCTGCTGTTCTGTTACTTCAACGGGCGAACTGGTATGGCAGACCCGCGTCGTCATGCGTAGTAGCACGGGGGTATCAAAACGCTCACTTAAATCAAAAGCAGCTATCGTAAAATCCCGGGCTTCCTGACTATCGGCTGGATCCAGGCATGGGATTCTGGAAAACTTAGCAAATTGGCGGTTATCCTGCTCGTTTTGTGAGGAATGCATGGACGGATCATCCGCAGAAACAATCACCAGACCCGCTTCAACACCTGTCATTGCCACATAGAACAATGCATCGGCTGCCACATTGAGACCAACATGTTTCATGGTGGATAAGGTTCGTTTTCCTGCATAGGCTGCCCCTATGGCAACATCCAACCCTACTTTTTCATTAGTTGCCCATTCAGCGTAGACATTTGGATAGCGGGCAAACGTCTCCATGATCTCAGTACTGGGTGTGCCCGGATAACCAGAAGCAACGGAACAACCCGCTTCCCATGCCCCTCTGGCAACTGCTTCATTCCCCGATAATATTCTTTTCATCAACACCTCCACTTTATCCGGATCATTGTTTAAGAATGACCCTTCCATCCAACGCCAGGCAGCCATTTTCCAGTACCAATAAAGGATTGATTTCTATTTCCTCTATTTCCTCAAAATCCACTGCTAATTGACTTAATCGTAAAATCGTATCGACCACGGCATCAAGATCTGCCGGCTTTTGCCCGCGATACCCAGTCAATAATTTTGCAGCGCGCGTGGTTTGGATCATGTCATACGCATCACTTCTTGTTAGTGGTGCTACCCGAAAGGATACATCCTTGAATAATTCAACAAAAATACCACCCAATCCAAACATCATCATCGGTCCAAAACCAGGGTCACGTTTCATTCCGATGATAACTTCCTGACCCTTCGGCGCCAGTGCTTCTATCAGGACTCCTTCGATTCTAGCCTTTGGCATCTTTTCCCGGATTTGTGAAATCATCTCCTGAAATGCTTGCCTGACAGATTCAGCATCATTCAGACCAAGTTGAATGCCGCCTACATCCGATTTGTGTAAAATATCCGGCGAATTAATTTTCATAACCACCGGATAACCAATCTGATTTGCCACCTGAACGGCATCTTCTACACTTAAAGCAACGTCAGCAGGAATTAATGGGATGCCATAAGCTTCCAGGAGCGGACGGGTAAGAACTTCTCCCATGCTGCCTAAATGCATAGCCTGATCAATGATCTCTTTCGCCAGACTCTTTTTGACAGTATGGACAATAGCGGGTTCTTCAACAGGTTTTTTCAACCAATTTGCGTACACCTGCATAGCCCCCAGAATCGTACCCACACTCTCAGGAAAAACAACCATTGGCACTTTTCGGTGGTGAAGAAGTTTTCTGGGTTCTAAAACAAGTGAATCGCCCATGAATACAGCAATGACTGTTTTTTCAGTTCCTCCGGCAATCTGTGAGATTTTCTCAGCAACATCCACTGGATTTACAAGTGCTTGGGGAACAAGAATGGGAATCACCACATCCACATTCGGGTCATCCACCAATAATTGCATGGTCTGCTCATATTCATGTGGCTCGGCACCACCCAACATATCCACCGGGTTTGCAACCTGGGCACTGGGATTTAATATTGCACTGATAGCATGCATGGTCGCTGCTTCTAGATCAGCCATCACAAACCCATTATTGGCCAGACTATCGGACAATAACGCTGCCGGGCCACCAGAGTTTGTCAGAATAGCTACCCGATTGCCTTGAGGAGGTTTTTGCAATGCAAATGCCTGTGTTACCTCAAATAAATCATTAACAGTCTGAACTTCCACTACGCCACTTTGAACAAAAGCAGCCTGGTAAGCTGCATGGCTTCCCGCCAAAGAGCCAGTATGAGAAGAGACTGCTCTGGCTCCGGCAGAAGTTTTACCTGCTTTAAGAAGCACAATCGGTTTCTTTTTCGTGACTTTTTTGGCAGCTGTGATAAATTTTTGACCATCCCGAATTTGCTCCACATAAGCAGCAATCACACTCGTGTGAGGATCATCTGCAAGATATTCAATCATATCGGTCTCAGTCACATCAGCTTCATTCCCAAGACTGAGAAAATGTGAAAAACCAATCCCTTTCCCCCGCACGTAATCGACCACACCACCTAACACAGCTCCGGACTGTGAAAGAAAGCCAATTCCTCCTGTGTCTGGCACACCAGAAATAAAAGTCGTATTCAGACCTGTGTGCAGGCTCATTGTTCCCACACAATTAGGGCCAACCATCCGCATGTTGTGTTCTTTTACAAACTGCAGAATTTTCTTTTCTAAAGCTTCCCCTTCCGGTCCCAATTCCTTGAAACCACCTGAGATGACAGTAATTGCCTTGATCCCCCGCTTTTCACAATCCTGAATTACCGGAAGAATAATTCCTGCTGGTAATACAATAACTGCCAGATCAACTGGATCAGGAACACTCAGAATATCCGGATAGCAACGAAATCCTAATATATTATCGACTTTTGGGTTGACGGGGTAAATTCCCCCCTTGAATCCATACAACGACAGGTTTTTAACAATCCCATAGCTGAGTTTATTGGGTTTGTTTGTAGCTCCGATAATTGCCACACCATCTGCGTCAAAAAAAGGTTTCAGACTATTTTCCATTTAGGTCTCCTGAACTTTAAATGAAATTAACCACCAGCTTTTTTCACCTGGTAGCCTTTTTCCTGTAATAATGTTAAAGCAGTATCGCGTACATCCCCTTGTATCTCAATGATCCCATTTTTTACAGCACCACCGACACCACAATGTCTTTTTAAATCTCTGGCAATTTCCTTTAACAAATCTTCGTTTGGTGGAAGTCCTTCGACTAAGGTAACCGTTTTTCCCCCTCTCCCCTTGCGTTCCAATCTCAAACGAAGTATGCCATCTCGTTTAATCGTTAGATTATTTTTTTTCTTTTTGCAATTACAAACTTGTAATGGTTTTCCACAATTGGGACAAATCCTGCCTTGTTCTGTTG
Source organism: Anaerolineaceae bacterium (assembly GCA_034003505.1). Lineage (GTDB taxonomy): Bacteria > Chloroflexota > Anaerolineae > Anaerolineales > Anaerolineaceae > UBA6170. Next base: position 160,925 of record JAVEYK010000001.1, read on the forward strand.
AATATACGGTTCGATTATCATCTCGATTGGTTCGCATGAAAACCTCAAACAATTGTTTTTAAATAACATGAATACGATTCTGTAAAATTTTCAAATAAAAAATGAAATATAAAAAAATACTCGATTAAAGCATCCGAGTCTCTTTCCATTATACAGAAGATATTTGGAATTAAAGTTAATCAAAGTAATTTTATTTTTATTAGTATTGTCAAATAATGCGGAACCAAAAAACCGGCTTTACACCGGTTTTTTGGTTTCTATTCTTATTTCGTGACAATTGAGATTTTTTTCTTTTTTTGAGTTGGATCCGGCCGTTTTGGTATATTGATTGTTAAAACCCCGTCCTTGAAAGTTGCTTCAATTTTGTTATCGTCTACAGTGTCCTGTAGAGGTATTTCCCTCCTGAATTGACCGGAAAACCGTTCGATACGATGATATTGTCTTCCTTTTTCTTCTTTCTCTTCCTCTTTCTTACCGGATATTGTAAGAACATTTTGGCTGAAGGATAATTCTATATCTTTTTGATTCAACCCTGGCAAATCTGCAATGATGGTATATTCTTCCTCTGTCTCACTCAAGTCTATTCTGGGTGAAAAGATATCATCTCCTTCATAAAAATCCATGTCAAATGGTTGATCCCAATAGTTATCCAGATAACGATTCATTCGTTCGCGCATTTGCCAAAAGGGATGATCTTTATACGAAGCCAGTTCATTTCTTTTTTCACCCCTTCTTCTGGGAATCATACTCCTTCTGATCATTTTGTCCTCCTTTTCTTAATTTACTTCTTTGCTGCCTTAACAGAAATTTTTTGGGTTACTTTTTCCGATTTTGGTAACATGAGTTTTAAGACTCCATCTTTAACTTCAGCAACTATCTTTTCCTGATTAATCTCATTCGAAATGTTGAATTTTCTTTTAAATCCACCAATTCCATATTCTGCATACGTTAGTGAATAGTCTTGTGGTTTTTCAGCATTCACTTCGGCTTCGATGCTTAATACGTTCTTCTCTAAAGTGATATCAATGGAGTTCTCATCTGCACCAGGAATATCCGCCAACAGATGGATTGCTTCGTCTGTCTCATAAATATCTATCCGAGGAACATATAAGCGTGCGTCCTTTATTCTTTCTGTGTCATCTTGTTCAACAATTTCTTGTTTCTGAATCTCAGCATTATTCATTTGGTCTGCCATAAATCACCTCCATTTATATTGCTTTTACAGTAATTTTGCGAGGTTTATCTGATTCTGCTCTTGGTAACCAGATCTTAAGAACCCCTTTTTCATAATTTGCTTCCACTTTGTCTACATCAACAGGGAAAGACAATTGGATAGTGCGACTGAAACTACCATACCCGCGTTCTTGACGATGATAGCGAACATTTTCATCATCGGCAGGGGCGGGTCTTGATCCATTAATAGTCAATGTTTCTCCCACTACCTTGATATCCAGATCGTCTACATTCATGCCGGGGATTTCAGCTGTAATAACCTGCCCTACATCTGCTTTTGTCCAGACGTTCATGGCTGGAAAATCATAGCTGTTTGGTGAACGATCCAAAAAACGGTTTGTGAGTCTGCTATTAAACATCTGATTCATCTCTCTTTGCAATTTATCCATTTCTTCCCATAACGACGGTGAAGATTTTCTGTGATAGATCATAAAAAGCCTCCTCATTCATAGATTGTTTTATCTTCAATTTAACTCGTTGATATAAGAGAAGTAATAACAAATTATTAAAAATTTGTAAAAATGATTCAGGTTTTATTTAATTTTGTACAATAAAAGTACTTACAATTGACAGGAATCGTATCGATTCATCGAAAAGCGCGTCATATAAGGTGAAAACATGTCTATCATTGAAGAAGATGAAGGTTTGATCTCAAGAATACAGGAATTTGATATGAGCGCTTTGGAATGGGTTTACGATCAATACAATGAAGCGATCTACAGGTATGGCTACCGCTTACTGGGATCCCAGGATAGAGCCGAGGAATGTGTTGCTGAAACATTCAGCCGCTTCCTTCAGGCACTCAAAAACGGGAAAGGTCCTAAAAAGTATGTGCGACCTTACTTGTATCGAATGGCTCACAACTGGATTACAGATCAATACCGGCGTGCAATTCCAGAAGATGAGGGACTTCCAGAAAATCATCCATCACAAAATAATTTTCCGGAAGAGATCGCCATTGATCGGTTCGAGTGTCAGAGAATCCGAAAGATATTGCTGGATCTTCCGGAAAATCAACGTCAGGCCATCGTCCTCAAATTTCTGGAAGGTTTGGAAAATCAGGAAATCGCAACAGCAATGAACAAACCGGTTGGTGCGGTTAAAGCCCTTCAACATCGTGGTTTAAAGACATTAAGAAAGAAATTAGAGGTGAAGCTATGAACAATTTGGAAAATGATATCAAACAAAAACTTGACAGACTGGATGAAATTCCGGAAAGAAATCCTTTGAAAGTTCAATCAGCTAAAAAGAATTTCATGTCCGAAGCACGCCAGTTAGCAGGTGAAGCACCTATTTCTATTCCTAAAAATTCATGGTGGAACCAACGATCGACCAGGAAGGAGACTTTTCCAATGAAACTTATTACAATCGCAACAATTCTCGCACTCTTATTGGGTGGTGGGATTTCAGCAGTAGCTGCACAAGACAGCTTACCAGGAGATATTTTATACCCCGTCAAGACATTCGTTGAAGATATTGAGTTGAAGATCACAACTGACCCTGAAACCCAATTTGCCATTGCTTTAAAACATGCAAATTATCGATTTGACGAAATCAATACGTTGGTAGGGGAAGGTAAAATTGTGACAGAAGCCCAGTTATTTGAATGGCAACATGCCTTTCAAAGAGCTTTACAACAGGGAGTTGAAACAGAGGATCCTGTTGGAAAACTACTTATGGTGCAACAACAGCTCCAGCATCAAGAACAAATGATGAATAAAGGACCTTCTGAAGATGGTCCGTATCAAAATCAATTTGAACGCATGTTGAATTACCAGGCAGGCTTATTAGATGCTGGTCTTGAAGAACCAGGATTACTGTCCAGTGAACTTAAATTCATGGCCAATTATTCCGAACAATACGGCGAAGAAAAATTAGAAGATGTCTGGATGAACCTGTATAAGTTTGGCGCGGACGATACCGAAGAATTGGTTGGGAAAGTCCAGAACCAGGGTGAAATCCAACAACCAGTTGAGGATCCATTCATGTGGATGCATCTTATGGGAAATCGATTATCCGAAATTGAACCAGGTGGATATGACCAGGATGGTTCTACTGGCGGTGCCAATAATTCAAACAAGAATCATCCTAATGGCGGTAATCAGGGTGACAATGACAACGGCAATAACGGTGGTAGCGGTGGCAATGGAAGTGGAAACGGAGGAAAGTAATCAAAACTCCACTGATAATCAGATCATCATCTGAGTGAGAAAAAATATTTTTGAGTTGGGCTGCTACGGAAACGGAAACAGCCCTTTTTTATTTCTCCCTTTTACCAAAAATCGCAGGTAATAGTGGAATTGCCAATAAATTTAGACTGGCAATAATTACAAATGTCCAGCGATATCCCACGCCATCTGCCAGCAAACCAGCCATTGCAAGTCCAATGCCGGTGCCAATATTGGCGATCGCCATAAGAATCGAGAACATGGAGGCCGCAATTCGAGGATCTGATCTTCGCATTGAAATGGAAAAATAAACCGTCTCATAATAACCAAACGCTAAACCAAATACAAAAACCAGAGGCCAGGCGATCCCTGCCGTGGGGGTAAAAGAAAATACTGCTACGGAAACGAAGGAGATAACCAATGCGATTTCGACAGCCCGCCTTTGCCCAACTCTGTCAGTTAAAGGACCACCTGTCACCCCACCCACAACAACGCCAATCCCCCATATTGTTGTAAAAAATCCAGCCATCATCACCGAAATACCAAAATCGGATTGAAGAAAAGGGTTAATGATTTCATTAGCAGCATTAATGATTAAGGAATACAAAGCACCTAACAATCCCAGGGCAATAATGGGCCAACGCTTGAAGGCGGTAAAAGCCTGCCACTCAAATTTTTGACCAGCCTTGCGTGGTGGTTCTTGGAAACCAATCACAAAAACCATTGGTAAAAGTGTCAGAATTGCTAAAAGCCAGAAAGCAGCCCTCCAGGATACATTTTGTGCCAATACTCCAATCAAGCTGGATAGAACCACAACCCCCATCGCTCTGCCGCCAACCATGATCCCCTGTATCCTGCCGGCTTCTTCTTCAGGCGTGATATCTAAAGCAAGTCCATCTGTCGTGGTATCGTACATGGCCATACCTGTCATGACAAGAAATGCAATGAATCCATACATTGCAAAATTCTTTCCAGGATCAATAAATGGAACGATGATTAAACAAACAGCCTGAATCATCAAACCAATCATAATGTAAGGTTTGCGATGTCCCATTTGAAACAGATTAACCCGGTCACTTAAAATGCCCAGAAATATCTTCAGTACAAAAGGGGTTAATGCTATACCACTGATTAAGCCAATCTGACCCAGATTGAGACCAAAAGATAACAGATAGATGGCGTTTAAAGCTGTAAAGTAACTTAATACCGAACCTTGCGCAAAATACAAGAGCGCAAACATGCTGTATCTGGTCAGTTTTGAGGGTTCTCTCATACCAATTCCTACTTTGCGATAAAATTACTTAATTCTTTGGATTTTAAGAAGTATAGAATTGATCAAAACTTAAGTCAAAAGAAATGCATGGATTTTTAGATGAACCTATGTCTGCTTGTCAATCAATCATTTATTGAGTATAGTCAATGGGAATTTTGCGCGAAATTGAATTACAACCTGAGGTGAAAAAGGTGTGGAGACTGTCTGTATGAATGCTGAAAAATCATCCAAAATCTGGCTGGATAAACCAGTTTCTGATTTCCTGCCAAAACTGACAATTGAAAATCTAATCATCATTATCATCATCCTGCTGGCTATTGTCAGCCGCTTCTATGATTTAGGAGCCCGGGTAATGAGCCATGATGAAATCAATCATGTTGTGCCCTCATGGGACCTGGCAACAGGCAAAGGATATACCCAGGATCCCGTCACGCATGGCCCTCTTCAATTTCATTTGATTGCGCTCACTTACTTTATGTTCGGGGATTCGGATTTCACTTCTCGTGTACCGGCAGCACTTTCCAGTGTCATCGCTATTGTTTTGATTTTATTTCTCTTCAAACGTTATCTTGGCAAATATGGCCATTTGATTGGCGGATTCCTGTTCTTAATTTCTCCCTATTTGCTTTTCTACAGCCGATATACTCGTAACGAAGGCTTAATTGAACTGATCGCTGTTCTCATGATCTACGCTACTTTACGGTATTTAGATCGAGGGGATACATTGTCATTGTTTTTATTGACCATTTCGCATGCCTTAAATTTTGCCGCCAAAGAAACCGCATATATCTACATCGCAATTCTTCTATTATTTCTGGCATTTCAATTCTTAACCGAAGTCATCCGCGAACACTGGCTCACCGTCAAATCCCGGCAATTATTTGTCATTTTGACCGTGACCACATTGGGATTGTTATTCGCCGGCATCATTCTGGGCTACATCGGGGCAAAACAGAATCCCACCAATGAAACGGGGGAATTAATTTCCCAAACAGCATCCAATATTGGTTTATTTTCCAGCCTGACAGTCTTACTTGCTATTTTGATTGGCATTGCTACCGTTTTTGTTCTGGTTAAGGGGATTGGTCTGAATGCAATTCGTCATTTACGAACATTTGACTTGTTAATTCTGAACGGCACCATCGTTCTGCCGCTCCTGGTTGCATTCCCCATTAATATCTTTGGTTCGCTTCTTGGACAAACCTGGAGACCCACTGATTACTCAACAATGGGCATGGTTAGAATTGGCATTGGACTGCTGGTACTCGGCGGGATTGCTGCCGCCATTGGATTATGGTGGAATCGAAAATTATGGCTCAAAAATATGGCAGTATTCTGGATTATTTTTACCGTTTTTTATACGACCTTCTTTACCAATGGCAAAGGCTTTTTTACGGGTGTTGTTGGCTCATTAGGTTACTGGCTGGAACAACAGGCAGTAAATCGTGGTACCCAACCACTCTATTATTATGCCTTCTTACAAATGCCTTTTTACGAATACCTGCCAATTTTCGGTTTCCTGATTGCTGTCATATTCGGATTGATGCACTTACGCAAATCGAGTTTGCCCGTTTCAGTACCGCTATCACCCCTAACCACGAATGAGTCACTTTTATTGCTTCAAACAAAAGAGAATGACGAAATTATCGATACTCATGTACCGGATGAAACAACTTCGGATCTTGAAGCCGATTTGATTGTAGATGATCAGATGGAAAGGGTTTCAAAAGAAGATCCGTTTTCATTTTCCCAAAACCATTATCGGGTACCAGTGCTTTTCCTTCTGGCTTTTTTCTCTGTGATGAATTTACTGGCATATAGTCTGGCAGGTGAAAAGATGCCCTGGCTCACTGTTCATATTGCCCTTCCATTTGTGCTCACAGCTGCCTGGGGTTTTGATAAATTGATATCGCAAATACCATGGCAAAAATTTCGAACCGGGAAAAGTTGGTTGAGTCTCCTTTTGTTACCGGTCGTCATAACCAGTCTGGTAGGGTTTGTGGGCGCACTACTGGGACCCATACCGCCTTTCCAAGGAAATTCCCTGGAACAATTACAGGTAACCAGTACATTTATTATGTCCATGATCGTACTGGTGCTTTCAATGTATGGATTTGTCTATTATTTACGAGAATTAAAATGGATCGGGATTGCCAGGTTAATGGTTTTAGCTTTTGCCTTTTTATTGACCATTTTAACCATCCGCACAGCTTTTATGGCATCCTTTATCAATTACGACAATGGAAAAGAATTTTTGGTATATGCACATGCAGACCGAGGTCCAAAAGACATATTGGCACAGGTAGAAGAGATTTCAAAAAGAACAGTAGGCGAGAAAAAAATCAATGTGGCTTACGACAACGATTCCTTGTATCCCTATTGGTGGTATTTCCGTGATTATCCCAACAAACAGTGGTACACAGATAAACCCACCCGGGATTTGCTAAACTCCCCTATTATTCTCGCGAGTGATCAAAATTACTCCAAAATCGATGCTTTGGTAAAAGATGAATATGTGAAATATGACTACATCCGGCTGGTGTGGCCAACCCAGGATTATTATTTCTTAACCTGGGACCGAGTAAAATATGCAATTACAGATGCCAATATGCGCTCTGCACTTTTCCAGATTTGGTTAAGTAAAGATTATAGTAAATATGCTGAAATTAAAGGCCGAAGCGATCTTACCGTAGCAACCTGGTCTCCTTCAGACTCTATCCGTATGTATCTGCGTAAAGACGTCATTGGTCAGATTTGGAACTATGGATCAATGCCGGCGGTTGTGTCTGAACCCGTCGTAGATCCTTATGAAGGTAAAATTCAGTCCCTGCTGCCTGATCGTATGATCGGAAGTTTCGGGAAAGAGGCCGGTCAATTGGATGCGCCTCGTGGAGTAGCCATCGGGCCGGATGGATCGATTTATGTAGCCGACTCGCGCAATCATCGCATTCAGCGCTTTGCTGAAGATGGCACCTTCCTGAATATGTGGGGCAGCTATGCAGATATCCTTTCCGGCGATGCCCCTCAAGGAACTTTTAATGAGCCGTGGGGAATTGCTGTTGGCTCAGATGGTTCAGTATATGTGACCGACACATGGAATCACAGGGTTCAGAAATTCACCGCCGAAGGTGATTTTATTACCATGTGGGGTTACTTTGGTGCAGCCGAAAATCCAGATGGGTTCTGGGGTCCGCGAGGCATTATTGTTGATGCAGAGGATCGGGTGTTTATCGCCGATACCGGTAATAAACGGGTGGCTGTGTTTGACTCGAATGGTAATTTTCTCACTCAATTTGGTGGGGCAGGCTTTGAACTAGGTCAATTAGATGAACCCGTTGGATTGGCTATGGGGCTCAATGAAGAAATTTATGTTTCGGATACATGGAACCAGCGTATACAAGTCTTCATGCCCGATTCAGAAAAAACGAATTACTACGCCATTAATTCATGGGATGTTTATGGCTGGTTTGGGCAGAGTCTCGATAACAAACCATTCCTGGCCACCGATAACCTCGGAAATGTTTACACTACTGATCCCGAAGGGTATCGCATACTTGGTTTCCAACCGGATGGTCAATTTCTGATGGGATGGGGTGATTACAGCCCCGGTTCCGATGGGTTTGGATTACCCGCTGCCATCGCGTTTGATAGGTATAATGGTGCCTGGGTGGCTGATGCCGGCAATAATGTATTATTGCATTATATTTTGCCATAAAGATTTGAAGCTGGTTATTTAAAAATTTTAGCAGAAACAAGAAATTTTTTCATATTCTTGTTTCTGCTCTCACAGAAATTAGCCTCTATAGGTGGATAATCAGGATTTTTTTTCCTGCTGCTTGTACCCATCAATGATAGCGCCAAAAACAATACCAACACCGACACCAATACCGGCGCCAATCGCTACATTATTGAACACAACACCAAGTCCAGCACCAATTGCTGCTCCAAACACAATACCCAGACCTACATTTGACGTTTTATTTTTATTATCCATAATAATTGTCACCTCTCCTTCATTCAATTTAACGCGTACAAAATTTATTATCATCTGCCCAAATAACTATTCCGAATTTATGCCTTGTATTAAGGATTTCTCAGGTTGATCATAACAAAATTTAGGATTAATACACCGATCAAAAGGATAGAAAAAAATTGTCCAAAAGCCAGGTTTTCTATAATCATCCGGGCTGAATTTGGTATCAATTGAATAACTTCATGGTAAGATTGCGACTTGATTGGAACGTAGAAAATGGGTGAATTTGCAGCGATCTCAGCAGCTTTATTATGGGCAGTATCTTCGATTTTCTTTTCATATTCCGGAAAGCAAATTGGCTCTCCTTCATTAAATCGCATTCGTTTAAGTTTTGCTTTTTTCTTTTTGATTATTACGCACGCCCTGGTTTACCGGACGCCAATCCCATTCAACGCTTCTGCTGAACAGTGGTTGTGGCTGGGTTTATCCTCCATCATCGGACTGGTCGTGGGAGATTTATTTTTATTTCAATCGTTCATTATGGTAGGACCCAGATTGGGCATGTTGGTGATGGCAATCAGTCCGGTGATCAGCGCAATATTTGCCTGGATTTTTCTGGGAGAGATTTTATCAGCTCTCCAAATTGTAGGGATTATTCTCACCATCGGTGGGATTGCATTGGTGATTTTGGATCGCAATAATTCACACAATCCTATTTATAGCGAACGTCATAAGTGGATGGGGATTCTATTTGGGGTGGGAGCAGCGATCGGGCAGGCTATCGGGCTCATCTTCGCTAAAAAAGGTCTGCCAGCCGAATTTCCCGCACTTTCAGGGGTGGTCATTCGGGTACTGGTCGCATTTGTTTCGGTATGGTTCGCCGCAATCATTACAAAGCAATTTACAAAAAGCTTCAGGCAAATCAGGCAATTCCCGAAAGCATTTCAATCAGCAATCGCTGGGGCAATGGTGGGCCCATTTCTTGGGGTCTGGTTATCTTTGATTGCTGTTCAATTTGCAAAAGTGGGGATTGCATCCACACTGATGGCATTAACACCAATCTTCCATTTACCAATCGGCACAATCTTAAAAGAAAAGATTACCAAACAAGCAATTGTTGGCACCTTTATTGCGGTGATTGGTGTGGCAATCATTTTCCTGTAACCGGTGGTTGGACTGAAAAAAAAGCTGATTGGTCTTTCCCCTGAAAACCGTTCAAGCAACTTTTTTTCAAATTGCCATCTAAATATGTTCGCGTTACCGTTTTTTGTGCGGTCGATTCTTCAAATCATCCTTAAAAAGACCCGTCAGCACAAAACTTACGATACTGACGATAATCGCTCCCAGCAGTCCAACCCAAAAATTTTCGACGGTGAAACCCACCTCGAATTGGGTTCCAATCCATCCAGCCATCATGAACATTAACGTGTTGATGACCAATGTCCCCAGACCTAAGGTTAGGATTAATAGAGGGCAACTCATTACCACTAACAAGGGTTTTATAATGGCATTTACCAGTCCAAAAATTAACGCCAACCAAATAAAACTTAACCAGTTTTCATTTTGTGGTGTGATTCCATGACCATTTAATAGAGCAACCGCAGCATACAAAGCTACCGCATTAATCCCTAATCGAATAAGCAATTTTTTCATATTCATCTCCTTTCATCATTAAATACGTTTTTAAAACCGTAAAGTTGCATCACCCTACGATTGGAAATGAGATGGGGTCACCATTTCTTCCATCCAGATCAAGGTATGGTTTTTTTCAAAACCCAATCTCATAAACATTTCTTCACCCCGGTCAACCGGATAATTGATCGTTTGAGGTCTCATGCTAAACGTTGCTGATCGAAAGTAAGGAACTGCCACTCGAATAACTTCCTCATCAAATTTTTCATCCGTGACAATCCAAAGATTATCAGCAAACAAGCTGGTTCTCTCCAGTGAAGCAAACCCGATCGGTTGATTTCCATTGAAAATACTGATATGAGAAATGGAAATTCCTGATAATAACCTGGATAATTCAGGCCAGAACCCGGGGATGAATTTTTTCTCTTTCAATCCGAGATTCCAGCGAACTTCATCGGGATAGACATCCAGCAATAATTGTCGATGTCTTTCCCACTCTATTTTTTTCCTTTTTCTGATCCTGATAATGTTTTCAGTCGGTTTGGTTAACCTATTTCTTGATTTGATGGTATAGGTTGAACGCCGGCAACGTTCAATAAACCCCATTTGTTGATAAAGTTCAATAGCAGGGGGGTTATCATCCCGCACCTGAAGCCAGATACTTTTGGCAGATTTTTCCCGCGCATATTTAAGAGATCTGGCAGTCAGATCGAACGCGATGCGTTGCCTGCGAAAATCAGGATGTACCGCCACATTAGCGACCAGGTACACAAAATCTCCCTCTTTGTGAAATGGGATCATCGATAAATTCCCAACGATACGTCCATCCACCTCATAGACAAAACCTTGAATCGGTGCTTGAGCGAGTTGAGGTCGACCTACGCCTAAGTACAAGCTGCTATTATCAGAGGCGATTTTTCTTAAATATCGAATATAGTCCAAACCATCGTCGTCGATCGTTTCTTTAAAACATAATTCAATCAGATCAGCAATTGCTCGTAGATCAGTACTGGGGTTTAGAGCCCGTATTTTTCCTGCCCTGATTCCTGAATTATCATTCATGCGGTTTTATTTTACACCACTGAAATCGATATACAAAGAGAAACATTTCCTGAAAAGAAATCAAACAATCATTCCGGCTCATTTCCTGCAACGTTCATTTGATGTCTTGCAATATTCTTACATGCTTCTAATACAATACTTGTAATTTTCTACACTTGATTTTGATATAATGCTACATGATAATGAAGATAATTGTGCATGGAGCATAACGGAAGGACATTACCTATATGATGAGATTTGATCGATTTACAGAACGAGCTCAGGAAGCTGCGCAAAGAGCAGCAGAGATCATTCAACGGTACGGCCACAACCAGATTGATACTGAGCACATTCTTTTAGCCCTGATTGAACAACCAGAAGGGGTTATTCCTCAAATTTTGGAAATTTTAAAAATTGACCCCAGTATTCTTGAAGAGAGATTGGATTACATTCTGCGCACCAGCCCAAAAGCCAGTATTTTTGGCGGTGGAGCGGGACAGGTTTTCATTACTCCGCGGGTAAAAAGGATTATTGACCTGGCAAATGAAGAAGCTAGCCGCTTAAAAGATGAATACATTTCGACGGAACATATTTTTCTGGCGATTCTCAGTGAAAAAAATACCCCGGCTGCCCGCTTATTAGAGGGTTCTGGAATCAATCGGGAACGAGTGGTGGAAGCCATTAATCAGTTACGTGGTGGTCAAAGAGTAACCGATCCGCAAGCTGAAACCCGCTATCGCAGTCTTGAGAAATATTCCCGTGATTTAACCACCCAGGCCCGTGAAGGAAAATTAGACCCGGTAATTGGACGTGATAATGAAATTTTACGGGTCATGCAAATACTTTCACGCAGAACCAAAAACAATCCAGTGCTCATTGGTGAAGCTGGTGTAGGAAAAACAGCCATCGTTGAAGGATTGGCTCAAAAGATCGCTTCTAATGACATTCCCGAAATTCTGATGGGTAAAAAGGTTATATCGTTGGATTTAAGCGCCATGATTGCCGGTTCACGCTTTAGAGGCGAATTTGAAGAGCGATTGAAAGCAGCGATTGAAGAAGTGCAACGTGCAGAGGGAGAAGTCATTCTTTTCATCGATGAACTGCACACTGTTGTTGGAGCTGGAGCAGCCCAGGGAGCCATGGATGCTTCAAATATGCTTAAGCCTGCCTTAGCTCGTGGTGATTTGCAATGTATCGGTGCTACGACGCTGGATGAATTCCATAAACACATCGAGAAGGATTCTGCTCTGGAGCGCAGGTTTGCACCCGTTTATGTAGAAGAACCCAACATAGAAGATACGATCGAAATGTTGCGTGGTCTGCGTGACCGCTATGAAGCACATCATAAAGTCCGTTTCGCAGATGATGCCCTCGTGTCAGCTGCCAGGTTATCCTCTCAATACGTCACAGGCCGTAAGTTGCCAGACAAAGCCATTGACTTGATGGATGAAGCCGCTGCAAAATTACGGGTCGCCCTTTATTCCTTACCAGCAGACTTGAAAAAAATGAAAACCGAACTGGATCGTTTGGCTGCAGAAGAGGAAAAAGCAGGCGTGGAACGTGATTATGAAAGAGCAGCCCGCATGAAAGCCGAGCGGTTACGTCTTCAAACCGAATTTGACGTACAGCGTGACCAATGGGAAGCCGAACACAAATTGGATGAAGTAGTGGACATTGATGATATCGCCCAGGTCGTAGCCCAATGGACTGGCATCCCGGTAAATCAGATGATGGAAACAGAATCCGAGAAATTATTACACATGGAAGAACGATTGCACGAAAATATCATTGGGCAGGATGAGGCAGTCAAAGCGATTTCAGATGCAATTCGCCGTTCACGCTCTGGTCTCAAAGATCCGCGCAGACCGATTGGTTCATTTATTTTTATCGGACCTTCCGGAGTTGGTAAAACTGAACTCGCAAAGGCATTAGCCGCATCCATGTTTGGCGATGAAGATGCCCTGGTGCGTCTGGATATGAGTGAATACCGCGAACAACATACTGCCTCCCGGTTATTTGGTGCTCCTCCAGGATATGTCGGATATGAAGAAGGTGGACAGCTTACCGAAGCGGTTCGCCGCCGGCCATATCGGGTAATTTTATTTGATGAAATTGAAAAAGCACATCCCGAAGTGTGGAACTCGCTGCTCCAGATCCTGGATGATGGCAGGCTTACGGATGGGCAGGGGAATCAGGTGGACTTCCGCAACACAGTTCTAATCATGACATCCAATCTGGGAACTGAATTTGTGAAGAAAGGTGGTACCCTGGGATTCCTGTCCAGTGATAATGAAGAACGAGATGCTCATGAGAATATCGAGAAAGCGTTAAAAAGCACTTTTCGTCCTGAATTTATCAACCGGGTTGATGAAATTATCATGTTCTCACCGCTGACAGTAGATCAGGTCAAGGATATCGTCATATTGCAAATGAAGGAAATTCAGGAACGCCTGGAAGAGAGTGGGATTAAGGTTGAACTGAGTGAAGCAGCGCGGGATTGGTTGGCCCATGAAGGCTATGATGCCATGTTTGGAGCACGACCCTTACGCCGCGCACTGCAAAAATTCATTGAAAGTCCTTTGTCTGTCAGTATTCTGGCCGGAGAATTCCACGATGGAGACATTATTGAGGTCGTTCTGAATGAGGAAACGAAAAAATTAGAGTTTATCAAAAAAGAGACGGTCAAAGACCCCGAATAAAACTCATTATTTCAAAACAAAAAATCCGGGTTTATCGATGATGAACCTGGATTTTTTTATCCATAGGATGACGAATCGAATGATAAAATTTTCCATGGAATTTTGATTTCATTTTAATCACATGAAAAGTGATTGTTTTATATTAACACAAGCATTGTTTGACAGTCACCCCACCTATCGTTATACTTGGGTTCAATTTGATTAAAGAATTACCCACTTGGTTGGGTTTCAGGAGGTTTCTTTGAAAAAGGCACTTGTTACAGGAATAACCGGGCAGGATGGCTCGTATTTAGCTGAACTTCTATTGGCCAAAGGCTATGAGGTTCATGGACTGATCCGGCGAGCCAGCACTTTCAATACCAGAAGAATCGATCACATCTATCATGATCCTCATAATGCTGGCGGGGAAGTCAAATTAATCCTTCATTATGGCGATGTCTCCCAGTCAGAGGCATTGGTGGATGTCATTTATAACATTCGTCCAGATGAAATTTATAATCTTGCAGCACAAAGCCATGTTCGAGTAAGTTTTGACATGCCTGAGTATACCGGAGACGTTACCGGATTAGGGACCATCAGAATACTGGAAGCCATTCGAAAAAGTGGCGTGAAAACCAGATTTTATCAGGCATCCTCCAGTGAATTATATGGTTCCTCCCAACCACCCCAAAACGAAGATACGCCCTTCCGCCCACAAAGCCCCTATGCAGCTGCCAAGTTATATGGCTACTGGGTCACCAAACAATATCGCGATGGATATGGAATTTTCGCAAGTAATGGCATTCTGTTCAATCACGAGTCACCCCGTCGAGGCGAAACGTTCGTAACACGAAAAATTACCCGCGCGCTCGCAAATATTATTAAAGGCAATCAGAAGAACTTATACCTGGGAAACCTGGATGCTAAACGCGACTGGGGTTACGCACCGGATTACGTGGCGGCGATGTGGAAAATGATGCAGCATCATGAAGCCGGGGATTTTGTGATCGGTACCGGGGAAGCTCATTCTGTGCGGGAATTTTTAGATGAAGCGTTCGGATATCTAAACATGGACTGGCACGATTATGTTCGCATTGATCCCCGTTATTTCCGCCCCAATGAAGTGGATTATCTACTGGCTGATCCTTCTAAGGCAATCCAGGAAATTGGATGGACACCACGAGTATCCTTTAAGGAATTGGTGAAAATTATGGTCGATGCTGATATGGAGTTGGTTGATCTGGAATCGCCAGGTGAAGGAAAATCTTTATTAGAAAAACATCATGGACGCTGGCATCGTTGGGATAGCCAGGTTGTCAGCATGGACCGCTAATATGGACAAAGCGAGATCCATTCTTTTCGTGTGTACCGCCAATCAATGCCGTTCCCCTATGGCAGAAGCATTGATGAAAGATTATCTTAAAAGGATGGCTCTCCCTTCCAGTTGGACCGTTCAATCAGCAGGAACCTGGGCTGAAAATGGTCATCCAGCAACTGCTTTTGGAATTAAAGCAATGGCACAACGAGGATTGGATACCAGTAACCACCAATCTCAATTAATCACCAGAGAATTGTTAACTCAATTTGACTTGATCCTTACAATGGAATCCGGACATAAGGAAGCTATTCAAATCGAATTTCCTGAATTTTCAAAAAAAGTATTCATGTTATCGGAATTGTCCTGCGACCATGTAAATATAGAAGATCCAATCGGTGGCAAATACGAAGATTATGAAAAAACAGCTGATGAAATCGACGAATGGATTATTAAAGGGCTCCCGAATATGCTGCGGATACTGGGTTTTCCTGAACCTCAATAATTAATCGTAAATTTCATAACAGAAAAAGCGAGGGCTGATGGGGAAAGACATCAAACAACTGACAATTGATATGCATCAATTTGTTTCTGCAAAGGGTTGGTATCAGCCGGACAGTAAACGTCCACAGACACCCAAAAATATCGCCATATCCCTGGTGCTGGAAGCGAGCGAAGTATTGGAACATTTTCAATGGCACGAAAATGATCTCACTAAAAAACAATTGGAAGGTGAAGTTGCAGATGTTGCCCTTTATCTTTTTCAACTCTGTCAAATTTGTAAGATTGATCTTGAGGATGCCATCGACCAGAAGCTAAAACAAAATTATAAACGCGAATGGGACCAAAATACGGTAAAATAGCACGTATTCAAAGGATCAATGATGAAAATCACAATCTTCGGCGGCTCTTCCCCTCTACCAGAAAGCAGAGAGTATCAATTTGCATATGATCTGGGGTATGCCCTGGCAAAGAGCGGGCATACCGTGCTGACTGGTGGCTATATGGGCACAATGGAAGCATCTTCAAAAGGTGCATCGGAGGCCGGAGGGCATGTAATTGGTATCACCTGTGAGGAAATAGAACGCTGGCGAAAGCGCAGCCATAACGAATGGGTACGGGAAGAATGGAAGCTGGAAACTTTGCATGAGCGCATGATCAAATTGATTGATTCATGTAATACAGCCATTGCCTTACCGGGTGGACCCGGAACCCTGGCTGAAATTGTGCTCATGTGGAACAGAATTCAAATTGAAGCAATCCCACCCGTACCTATCATTTTGGTTGGGGAAGAATGGAAAAAGATTTTTTCTTTATTCTATCAGGAACTGAATGGTTACATTCCACCATCCAGCATGAAAACCATTAAATTTGCCTACACGATCGAGGAAGTAATTTCATTTTTATAACCTGAAAATCAAATAATCCAACACAACAAACAGGAAAGAGACGAATCATGAGCGAAGAAAAACTGCCAAAACAAAGTGAAAATTTTTCAGAATGGTATAACCAACTCATCCAGCGTGCCGAATTAGCAGATTATGCACCGGTGCGCGGCTGTATGGTCGTGCGACCTTATGGTTGGGCACTCTGGGAAAATATTCAAAAAGCCCTGGACACCCGCTTTAAAGAAACCGGTCATGTGAACGCCGCTTTTCCCATGTTTATTCCGATGTCCTTTTTGGAGAAAGAGAAAGAACACGTCGAGGGTTTTTCACCAGAATTAGCGATTGTAACCATTGGCGGCGGGCAAACTCTGGAAGAACCACTGGTTGTGCGCCCCACCTCTGAGACGATCATTGGTCATATGTATTCAAAGTGGGTCAAATCCTATCGTGATCTACCCATTCTCATTAATCAATGGGCGAATGTAGTCCGTTGGGAAATGCGCACACGCATGTTCTTGCGCACCCTCGAATTTTATTGGCAGGAAGGTCACACGGCCCACGAAACAGCCGAAGAAGCCGAAGAAGAGACATTAAAGATTCTCAATCTATATGCTGAATTTGCCATCAACGAAGCGGCAGTCCCGGTGATACCTGGCATCAAATCAGATGCGGAAAAGTTTGCAGGAGCAAGCCGATCGTATACGATTGAAGCGATGATGCTGGATACAAAAGCCCTTCAATCCGGGACTTCGCATAATTTAGGGCAAAACTTTGCTAAAGCCTTCGATATCCAATATCTTGATCGCAACAATGAATTGCAATATGCCTGGACGACTTCATGGGGTGTTTCCACCCGCTTCGTAGGAGCCATTATTATGTCGCACGGTGATGATCAGGGGTTAATCCTGCCACCACGTTTAGCGCCTATTCAAATCGTGATTGTACCGATTTATAAGAATGATGAGGACCGAACCAAAGTCATGAATGTAGTCAGCAATCTTCAGAAAGACCTGTCCCAATTCAGAGTGAAAGTAGATGATCGTGACAATTTAACCCCCGGCTTTAAATTCAATGACTGGGAATTACGCGGTGTACCACTGCGTATTGAGATTGGTCCTCGGGATGTGGATAACCAGACTGTTGTGGTCGCCCAAAGAGATATTCCTGGCAAAAGTGGAAAGATATTCCTACCCATGGAAAATCTTTCCAGCCAACTGGAAACCATTTTGAATGATTTTCACAACCGCTTACTGAAAAAGGCAACCGAATTTCGAGATAGCCATATATTTGAACCGCAGGACTATGCGGAATTTAAGGAAGTCATTCAAAATGGATGGGCGTATGCTTATTGGTGTGGTGATGCAGCTTGTGAAACAGCAATTAAAGACGAAACCAAAGCCACAACCCGCTGTCGTCCTTTAGACCAGGAAAAATCAGAAGGTAAATGTATTTACTGTGGAAATAACGCTGATTATAAAACGTATTTTGCTAAAGCCTACTAATCGTTTGCCAGGCTCTTGAGAGTAGAGCTTATCGAATGCCAGCCATACATATTGAGCGCTTAGTTCAGCAAATTCATGCAATATTTGAACCTGAATCTCCAGGTCCTGTATTCCGTGAAAATTTCAAGTTATTGCTGGATGTTCATACGAATCTGGCGTATCGCCCAGGAGTAAATATACAACGAAAATCTTTGGTTCCAAAATTACACCTGGCTCCCATCGTTATGCACCATTTACAACTACAATTTGCATCCCTGGCACAAACAAGACCTGAATTGGCGCTTGAATATGCTGACCAGCTTTGGTTAGAAGATTCTTTCGAAGCAAAATATTTTTCAGCGGTGATTCTCGGAGCATTACCGCTGAATTTCAATACCGATTGTATTGAGCGTTTCGTTAGATGGGGATCTAAAACCTCTGATAAAGAAATACATCAGGTACTGTTTAAGTATGGTACCCAAAACATCATCCAAACAAGTATCAATCTTTGGTTGGGAACAATTCAAAATTGGGTAGACTCTTCCAGCCCTCCACAAGCAACTACTGCCATCTATGCCTTACAAACGTTGGTAAATGATCCATCATTTCTTAATTTGCCAAAAGTATTCAAAATCATAACGCCTTTATTTGCGATGGATCATCGCAAAATTACACCACTGTTAACCGCATTAGTGGAAGATCTGGCAGGTACCAACCCAATCGAAACATCACATTACTTAACCAATTTATTATTGAGCACACCATATTCCTCACCCAAACAAATAGTCAGAAAATGTCTAAAATCGTTTCCACTTGTTGAACAAAAACAACTACGCACAGCCCTATCTAATATTGCTGTCGACAAAACCTGATGATCCGCGACCAGAACCTTGAGAAACCGGTTGGATTTATTTCCCTGTGTCAAGGTTAGCCCTATACGCTGGTTAGAATCCTTGATATAATGCAATGAGTGACTGGTCCTATATTCGGAAAAATCTGGATGTATGGAGACCTGCATAAAAATATATTTTAAGGAGCACATGTCATGTCATTAACAGTAGAAGAAAAAACAGCGATTTTTGACCAATTCTCTCGCCATGAAGGCGATACCGGTTCCCCGGAAGTTCAGATTGCATTATTGACAACACGCATCAAACAACTCACCGAACATTTACGAGAACATAAACACGATGAATCTTCTCGCCGAGGTCTATTGAAATTGGTTGGAAAACGACGCCGTTTGCTAGCTTATCTTCGCGCCAGTGATTTTGGCCGTTTTAGTGCGGTTGTAGAAAAATTAAGTCTGCGCGCAAAATAAGTTAATCGCGTAAATGGGAAAGCAAACCAATTAGCTTTCCCATTTTGATAAAGCAGCTCGCAGGTTGGGTATTGAAACCTGTTCAGAACATTGGAAGTTCTGGATAATTTTCAGTTCCTAACCAGGCGGGACATTTTAGTTAAGAGGGAAAAAATATGAAACCCGAAAGTAAGTCTTTTAGCGTCCCCATGGGGGAAACCGTAATAACAATTGAAACTGGTAGGCTTGCACAACAAGCCGGTGGAGCAGTAACCGTTACGTGTGGTGAAACAATGATTTTTGCTGCCGCAACAATGGATAAAACTCCAAAAGAAAGCACCGATTTCTTTCCATTGACTATTGATTATGAAGAACGAATGTACGCCGGTGGCCGTATTCCTGGTTCATTCTTCCGTCGAGAAGGACGACCCAGCACGGATGCTATTTTAATAGCCCGTTTGACCGACCGACCCATTCGCCCTTTGTTTTCACAAGATATGAGAAATCCAGTGCAAATTATCATGGTCTCATTTTCATCAGATGGGATTAATCCAATCGATGTTCTGGGAATTAATGCTGCTTCTGCTGCATTAACGATCTCAAACATCCCCTGGAACGGTCCAATTGGTGCTGTTCGTATTGGACGGATTGACGATAAATTTATTATCAATCCCACGTTCCAACAAATTGAGGATTCTGATCTGGATTTGCGCGTCGCCGGCACCAAAGAAGCAATTTCTATGGTTGAATGTGGTGCTAATGAGGTCCCTGATGATGTCATGGTTGAAGCATTGGCATTCGCTCATAAAGCTATTCAACCCATCATTGATCTACAACTCCAAATGGCAGCTGAAATTGGAAAACCAAAAACAGTTGTGCCATTGTTTCCGGCTGATGAAAACCTTGTCAGTCAGGTCGGATCAAGAGTTACAGCAGACATCGAAAATGCCCTGGCAACCCCCCACACGAAAACTGAATTGAATGATGCCATTGATGGTTTGAAAGCTAAAATGATTGAAGAATTTGCCAGCGAGGATCAAACCCTGGCTCGAGCAGTTTCTGAAGCATTTGAAGTCAGCTACAAAAACGTCGTTCGGAAAAGAATTCTTGATTTGGGAATTCGCCCAGATGCCAGAAAACCAGAAGAAATTCGCCCAATCTGGTGTGAAGTTGGATACAGTCCGCGTGCACATGGTTCTGCCATATTTACACGAGGCGAGACACAGGCACTGACATTAGCCACGCTGGGTACTCCCCGCGAAGCGCAGGAGATGGATAATTTAGCACCAACCGAAAGTAAACGCTACCTGCATCATTACAATTTCCCGCCTTACTCAACCGGTGAAGTAAAACCTTTACGCGGTCAGTCCAGGCGTGAAATTGGTCACGGTGCTTTAGCTGAACGTGCTTTGGTGCCGGTCATCCCGGATGAATCCGAATTCCCTTACACGATTCGATTGGTAAGTGAGATCCTGGCTTCAAACGGCTCAAGCTCAATGGCTTCCGTGTGTGGTTCAACTTTAGCCTTGATGGATACTGGCGTCCCGATTAAAGCCCCAGTAGCAGGCATTGCCATGGGGCTGATTAAAGAAGATGAAAAATATGCAATTTTAACTGATATACAGGGATTGGAAGATCACCTCGGAGATATGGATTTTAAAGTTGCCGGAACAAGCGCAGGGATCACAGCCTTGCAGATGGACATTAAAATTGCTGGGATTACCCCAGAGATCATGTCAAAAGCACTCCGACAGGCATATCAAGCCCGCCTATCTATCCTTGATAAAATGCTCGAGGTTATTCCTGTTCCGAACCCGGTTTTAAAACCCCACGCCCCGAAAATCACCATTGTAAAGGTTCCAGTTGATAAGATTGGTGCGATCATTGGCCCCGGCGGAAAGAATATCCGTGCCTTACAGGAAGAAACCAACACCAAAATTGATATCGGAGAAGATGGCAGCGTCTTTATAGCATCTCCAGAAGGCTATGGTGCTGATATTGCTCGCGAGCGGATTGAAGCCCTCATTGAATCTCCTCAAATTGGCAGGATTTACACCGGAAAAGTTGTTCGAACTGTTGACTTTGGTGCATTTGTAGAAATCATTCCAGGAACGGACGGATTGGTTCACATCTCCCAATTAGACACAGAACGTGTTAATTCTGTCGAAGACATTGTGAATGTTGGTGATGAAATTACCGTTATGATCACAGATATCGACAGCAATGGCAAAATCCGGTTATCCAGACAGGCAGTCCTGGAAGGTTGGACCGTTGAAGAAGCCAAAGAACATGATCGCGGTGGTAAATCCTCCGGGAATCGCTCTGGTGGACAACGGAGAGGTGGAGATCGTGATAACCGCGGTGACCGTGGTGGAAATCGCGACAATCGCTCCGGGAATCGTGGCGGTCAGAACAGATACTAAAATCAAATTTTAAAAAAACAGTCCTCAGATGAGGACTGTTTTTTTAATTTAATCTTTATGAATCTTACTGGTCTCTGGTTGGTAAATAAGGCATTGCCGGACCGGGAATTTTCAATAATTTAGACAAAGCAGCCTTCATGGCAATGCGATCATCCCAGAGATACTCAGTTTCTCCAAAACACATAGATTGCTCATGTCCTTTACCACAAGCCATCACAACATCACCAGCATTTGCCAATTCAACCCCTAATTCAATGGCATTTCCACGATCAGGTATGGCAAACAATGTCTTGCCTGTTTCAGCACCCTGGTTTTCTGCTGCCAGCTGCATTTCAGCCAAAATTGCATCCAGTGATTCAGTGCGCGGATCTTCAGCGGTTATGATGGTGATATCGGCTAACTGAGCAGAGGTTTCTGCCATCATTTTTCTTTTTTCACGGTCTCGTAAACCGGCAGACCCAAAAATTGCAATTACTCTTCCGGTGGTTAAATTTCGCACGGTTTTGATGGCATTTTCCAGCGCATTCGGTGTATGCGCAAAATCAACAATTGCCTGAAAGGATTGACCCATTCTAATTTGTTCCATTCGGCCGGGCACTGCCTGCATTTGCTCAATTCCTTGGGCTGCCAGCGATGGGTTGATCTTGAGTCCGAAAATGCCAACCGATAGAGCCGCCAACGCATTGGAAACATTATAATTTCCGGGTAGATGGCAATTCACAGTGATTGAAAAATCGTTGCTACTGGCTTTGAAAGTGATGCCATCTCTTCCAGGTTGAATTTCTTCAGCCCAAATATCGGATTTTTCGCGAATTGAGTAATGGATTTGGGGAACATTCACTATCTTTTCCAAATAATCTCTTGATAAATCATCCTGATTGATGACTGCCAGATGCTCCGGATAGAAAGGTTTAACGACCGTTTGATTGAGGTATTCAAACAAACGTCCTTTGGCCTGTAAATAGGCTTGGTAGGAACCGTGATAATCCAGGTGTTCGTGGGTAATATTAGTTACCACCGCAATGTCAAAGTCACATCCAGTAACACGATCCTGAGCCAGTCCGTGCGACGTCGTTTCCAACACCACATGCGTTAAACCGGCTTCTTTCATTCGCCAAAGATAATATTGCACAGCTGGTGCTTCGGGCGTGGTTACATGAAAACCAGTGTCCAATATTTCATCCCCTATTTGTGCATTGACAGTGGAAATCATACCAGCCTTAAAACCAGCCGTCTTCAAGATCTGATAAATCATATTGGATGTCGTGGTTTTTCCATCAGTGCCTGTCACCCCAATCAGAACCATTGAGCGGGAAGGAAATCCATAAAAGCTTGCTGATAAATAAGCCAGAGCTACCCTTGTGTTTTCAAATTGAAAATAAGGGATATTTATATGGTTCCACAATTCGACGGATTGAGAGCCAATAACAGCTACCGCACCTTTTTCAGCTGCCAATTCGATATATGAGTGTCCATCAACATTGCCGCCTACCAATGCCACAAAAATGTGGCCTGGTTCAACCAAACGAGAGTCATATTGAATGCCTGTTATTTCTACATCCAATCGATTCGCCGAACTTTTGTACGAAAGCGGAATGTTACCCAGTACTTCGTTTAATTTTTGTTTATGCATGGATCAACCTATAAAAAAAGGTTGGAAGCAAGAAAATACCTCCAACCCTGATTGACTTTCTATTAGATTTACTGTAAGGACCGCTGTAAGTTGGAAAGTTGTCCAGCTACTGAACCATCAACGACACGATCGCCAATTTTGACAACCAATCCACCGAGAATGGTCGGATCGACTCTAAAACTAATGCTGGCCGCATCGCCAATTTTACTGAGGACATCCTTTTTTACCGTTGCCTGTTCATCAGCAGTCAATGGTAATGCGCTGGTTACTTCGGCTCCGGTCCCGGTAAGAGGTTGATCTTCAATCACAACAACTTTTCCGTCTTTTACACCACTGAAAAATTCTGCCAGAAGATTTCGTTGTCGCTTTTCGTCCAAAGCCTCTCCAATCAGTTTTTGAGCGGCAGCTATTGCAATTGCTGAGACATCACCACGCATATCACTCAACAAACGCACGCGTTCTTCCTCAACCTCAGACAAGGCATTTTCTTTTTGTTTTTCAATGTCTTGTTTGGCTTCCGCTTCCATTTCCTTTTGGATCGATTCTGCTCTGGTGGTGGATTCACGAATAATATCGTTGGCCTTTAACTGCGCTTCACCAATAATTTTGTCGGCAGCTTTTTCAGCGGAAGCACGTGCATCGGCAGCGATACGTGCATCTTCAAGTCCCTGCGCTATTTTATTTCTTCGTTCTTCCAGCATTTTTGTCACCGGACCAAATACCCAGGCTTTCAGCACAACATACACAATGCCAAAATTGATGATGTGAACTAATAATAACCCTAGATTTATACCAAGCTTTTCCAATGTTCGCTCCTTTCTTGTCTAGAGGACGAACAACATCATGAAGGAAACAACCAGACAATAGATTGCGATTGCCTCAGCGAACGCAATTCCCAAAATCATCGTTGTTAACAGGTTACCGTATGCGTCAGGATTCCGAGCCATACCATTCAATGCGCCCTGGACCAACAATCCGATCCCGATACCAGCGCCTAAAGCGCCAATCATTGATAGTCCGGCACCAATAAATTTTGCAGCTTGAATTAATTCACCTTCCATTATTCCTCCATAAAATTTGCAATTAATGTTCAGCGTGATCGCCATGCCCTTGTGTGGCTTGAACCATAAATACCATGGTCAACATACCGAACACAAACGCCTGGATAGCTCCCATAAACAATTCGAATAAGAAAATTCCTGCTGGGGCAAAAATAGGTAACATGGAACCAATTAATGCGACCAACACAGTTCCCGAAAACATAACACCAAAAAGACGGAATGTAAATGACAAAACTTTTGCCAATTCCGATATTAATTCCAAAAAACCAACCAGAAAATCGATAAATCCCAAGGCAGGTTTTTTAAATATGGTGCTTACATTCAGGAATTTCGAAAAATAACCTAAGCCTTGCGTTTGCACCCCTACCACCTGAGTCATAACAACAGCGATAAGCGCGAGTGCCAGGGTGAAATTAAGGTCTGTGGAAACACCACGAAAGAAAGGTGTAACGATATACCCCTCTCCTGCATGGGCTTCAACCGGTAAAATATTATACCAATTGCCACCAAGTGCCTGCGTTTCATATCCATGCTCAAAATGGTGTAAAACACCAATCGTTTCAAACCCTGGAATGATCTTCGTAAAGTTGGCAACAATCACTAAAAGAAAAATCGATGCAAACCAGGGAAAAATTTTCTTTGTATATTTTCCCGCTGAAGTTTCTGTCATATTGTATAAGACTTCTACCAGCATCTCGATGATGGAAGAAATGCCTTTTGGAACCAGACTTCCACCCTGCATCGCTTTTTTCACTGCCAATGCCATCAATATAATGATGATATCAACCAGAATTAAAGTTGGCAGGGTATTTACCAGGTAAAAATCGCCCAGCACTGGCAGAGAGAATAATGGTTCTAATAAGATTCGTTCAGGTGCCACCTGAATATGAGGTTGGATAGGAGATGCAATGAAGGTGATTGAAGCCCATGTCAGGATCAATAATCCCAACACCCACCAACGGTATTTTCCCCACTTCCACTTACGAGTTTTTTCCAAGTTCTACCTCCTTATGGTCGGGATTCACTTGCGGTTGAGATGTTTTTATCTTGGAAATTGCTACACGCACTACGAAAAACATAACACCCAAAGAAATGGGTATACTGACAATCAGCAATCCAATGGTGTACATTGGTTTGCTGTCAAAGCGATTATCGAGCCATAATCCCCCAAACAATGCTCCGATCACAATTATTAACGTTAAACATCCCACCTGTCCAGCAACACTGGCTAGAGTCAAGTTAAAAATTTTAGTTTTTGAATCAACTGGTGCTGGTTTCTCAGGTTGCATATTATAAAATTATATCAGATTTAAAAATGTGTATCAATGCAGCAGCATCAAATTCGTAGAAGCCATATTCAACCAGTTTAACCAGGGTGTAAATATTACTCCTAATACTAGGATACCGATTACACAAACCGACAACGCAATCTTCCAACTTAAATAAACCGGTTGTGAGGGTTCTTCCTCACTCTCTGCAAACGTAATTCTGAGCACGGTAAGATAATAATATAAAGCGATGATCGAATTTAAAATTCCGATGATCAACAACCAGATTAACCCAGCCTCCATTGCTGCCAAAAAAACTAGAATTTTACTGATGAAGCCACCAAAAGGCGGTATACCTGCCAAAGATAGAACAGCAATCAGGAAAACAAGTGCAATTCCTGGAGAGCGCTTCATCAGACCCTGAAACGCTGAAATTTCATTCGACTTTTTTGATTTTTCGACAATGTGAATGACACCAAATATTGCCAGGTTGGTGAATAAATAGGCCAAAAGATAATACATGGCAGCTTGAAAACCCAGTTGCGTCCCAGAAGCAACCCCGATTAACATATAGCCTGCATGAGCGATTGAGGAGTAAGCAAATAAGCGTTTAATATCTTTCTGTACTA
This sequence comes from Anaerolineaceae bacterium, assembly GCA_034003505.1. Classification (GTDB taxonomy): domain Bacteria; phylum Chloroflexota; class Anaerolineae; order Anaerolineales; family Anaerolineaceae; genus UBA6170. Next base: position 187,418 of record JAVEYK010000001.1, read on the forward strand.
ACGCCAGTAAATTCCCGACAAACATGGAGGCGGTAGCAATCAAAGCCAGTAATAATGACCACGCTTCAGGTTCGGGCGCGAAAATTGAGACCATAAACCTCATGATCACGACGAAGCCAATCGCTTTGGATGCTGTGGATAGGTAACCGGCAATCGGTGTCGGTGCTCCCTGATATGCATCCGGTGCCCAGAAATGAAAGGGGAAACCAGAAATTTTTGCTCCAAACCCAACAATCGTTAATAAGAGGATGAATATCAACAACCCACTCGAAATTTTTCCAGCTTCTATGGCTGCCAGGATGGCCGGGTAATGGGTGCTGCCTGTAAAACCATATAAGAGACTGAAACCGTACAATAATACCGCTGATGTGAACGCACCGAAGAGGAAGAATTTCAGTCCACTCTCAATCGATAAGTTGTTTTTGGTCAGAAAACCAACCAGTACATAGAGGGGAATCGCAGTTGTTTCAATGGCCAGATAAAGCAAAATGATATTGGAAGCGGCTGCCATCATACTCATGCCGATCACACTTAATAACAACATGGCAAAATATTCACCTTTATCATGAACTTCCTGATGATTCATCGAAAATAAAGTGGTGATCGCCGCCCCAACCATGACAATTAATTGGAACGTAAAGCTGGCTGCATCCACCCGAATCATCCCCCCCCAGGCATTTTGAGTGGTATTACCCGGGGAAAGGAAAAAAAGTTTTATTAAAATGATAATCAATAGTCCTGAAAATGTTATCCAGCCTAAAGTGGTTCCGTTCGCCTGTTTTTTTCTAAATATATCCACAACCATAATGATGGCGATTAAAACAAGCAGAAAGATTTCTGGCAAAATGGCTATCAGATCAAATGATGAGATCATATTCGCTCCCATTTACACACCTCCCAAAATTGCCAGAATATGATTGACACCGGTCTCTATGAGCGGAACCATCAGACTGGGAACCAATCCAATCGCAATCATAACCAAACTGAGCAGACCAATTACAATTTTATCTTTGACGGTGATATCTTTAATTTTTCCTTCGAACTCTTTCGGAAGATCCCCAAAAAATACTTTGCGGACAACCAGTAAGATATACGCTGCGGTTACCACGATGGCAATCACTGAGATGATCGCCACAAGCGGTGCTACCTGCCAGACGCCCATATAAATGGGAATTTCAGCAATGAATCCGGAAAAACCTGGCATTCCCATTGATACCAGACCTCCGACAATAAAGCCAACCATCGTCCATGGCATTACTTTATATAATCCCCCCAGCGAAGCAATATCCCGGGTATGTGTGCGATCATAAACCATACCTACGATAGCAAAGAAGAGAGCTGTCATCACCCCATGCGAAAACATCTGTAATCCAGCACCTAATAAACCATTGTAATTTAAGGATGCAAATCCAATTAACACCAGTCCCATATGCGAAACGGAGGAAAAACCGATCACATATTTAAAATCCTTCTGAATCATTGCGATAAAAGCACCATAGACCACGTTGATGGTTGCCAATACCAGAATCCAGGTAGCCCAATGTCTGGCTCCCTCAGGTAAAAGCATGATACCCACTCGTAAGGCTGCAAATACTCCCACCTTCATTTCCACTCCTGCCAAAAGCATGGAAATTGCAGTCGGGGCAGCAACGTGACCATCAGGTGCCCAGGAGTGAAACGGGAATATGCCTCCCAAAATAGCAAACCCAAGGAACACAAATGGGAACCAGAGCCTCTGCATCTCAACTGGAAAACCGGCATTTTCAAGCAAAAGAAGATCAAATGTTTTTTCAGGGGAAGCCTGGTAAATCGCCAGTACACCAATCAAAGCCAATACTGAACCGATGAATAAATACAGTGTAAGCTTCATACCGCCATAATTACGGGTTTTAGGGTATCCCCATATAACAATCATCAAATACTTGGGGAAAACTGCTAATTCCAGGAAAAAGAAGAGTAAAAATAAATCCAGAGAAGAAAAAACACCAAGAACACTGGTCGCTAAAAACATCAAATATGAGAAGAATTCACTCGGGCGATGATCAATATTCCAGGATACCATCACCCCAGAAAATACCACCAGACCGGTCATCACCAACATGGCAACACCAATGCCATCTACGCCCAAATGATAGGAAATCCCCAACTGCGGTAACCAGGGCAGATATTCTGTAAATTGATAACCAGCCAGTTCAATACGATAAGTGGCCCAGATGATTAATGTTAACAACAATACCAGGCTGGCTGCTGCCAAAGCGATCGGTTTGATCCATTCGGGTTTATTACGCCCAAATAATAGGATTATCAGCCCGGCGATCAGTGGTATAAAAATGGTTACACTCAGGATAGGAAAACCCATTCCATCACCTCTTTAGAAGAAAAAATTTACTGCATGATTGATTAAATTCAGTATGGATGCTGGCCAGACACCAATCAAAAGCATCAAAACCATCAAGGGGGCAATCACCCAGACCTCTCTGGTATTAATTTCCGGGACTGATAACCAATGATCATTTCTAGGACCGTGTAACAACCCAGCTATTGCCTTCAGGATGTAGACCCCGGTAAAGAACAGACCGATCATGGATAAAGCTGTAGCCAGCGGGAAGATACCCCAGGCACCGCGCACGACAAGAAATTCAGAAACGAAACCATTAAGTCCCGGTAATCCCAGAGCAGCCATCGCTGTAAACACAAATATGCCACCATAGCGCGGTAGAATCGCCCACAAACCACCCAGTTCATTTAACTGGCGGGTATGAGTTCTATCGTAAATAACACCCACCAGAAAAAACATGCCGGCTGAGGTCAATCCATGATTGAACATTTGCAGAATGGACCCGTTTAATGCGATCGTTGCACTCTCAATGAGTCCATTGTCCGGTGATTGCCAGGCGTACGCTGCAGCGGCAATCCCTAATACAACAAAACCCATGTGATTAATGGAAGAGTAAGCTACCAATCGTTTCAAATCTTTTTGCGCAAAAGCAGCCAGAGCTCCGAAGATGATCGCTGCTGTAGCCAGCGCAGCCAAAGCCCCTGCATAACGATGGGCTTCAACCGGAAAAAATGGGATGACAAGGCGAATAAAACCGTAAGCTCCCAATTTTAGTAAAACACCGGCCAATATCATCGATCCAGCCGTAGGTGCTTCGGTATGTGCATCAGGCAACCAGGTGTGGACTGGCCAGATTGGAACTTTGATGGCGAATGCCAGCACAAAAGCCCAAAATGCGATTGCTTTAACAACGGTTAAGGATAGTCCTAAAGGGATTGCCTTCTGGAAATTTGCCTCCGTTAACGTTGGCCATAATTCGTATATTTTTACCAGATCAAAGGTCCCTGTTGTGATGCCTACAATTTGTATGGAAAGTAGAAGACCCAAAGAACCGGCTATTGTTACCAGGATAAATTTCAAAGCGGCATAATTACGTTTTACACCACCCCATTGACTGATCAGAAAATACATGGGAATTAAACCAATTTCCCAGAACAAGAAAAAGACCAATAAGTCTAATGAAATAAACACACCCAGGACGCCAGTCTCCAGGAACAAAAACAAAGCCATATATGCTTTGACCTGATCCTTGATCCCATAAGAAGCCAGAATGGCTAAAGGGGTCAATATCGTAGTCAGAAGCACCATCGGCAATGAAATTCCGTCCACTCCAAAATGGAAGGATGATCCGATCGCTGAAAACCAGGGCGCAAAAACTTCAAATTGAAAACCAGGTTGTGTTTTATCAAACTGGAACCATACCAGAACAGATAGTAAGAACGGGATTAAGGAACTTCCGAACGCTGTCCATCTGATTGTGTTTTTATTTGTTGTTGGCAAGACAACAATCAGAATTGCAGCCAGGGTTGGAAGTAAAAGAATGTAAAAAAGTAAATTATTTTCCATCATATATTCCTTAATCAATCCCTAAAACAAAATCAAATAGAAGATAAAACCACCCAGTAGCGAAAAAGCCAGTGCCAATACCATATAGTCCTGAATGCGGCCAGATTGGGTGACTTTTAGGTTCGTTCCTATCTTCCTCGCACCAAGCGCCATATTGTCACCACCTTTGTTAATGACCGGTAAATCAAACCAATATCTGAATTTATCGCCCAGCCAGATGCTGATTTTTCCAACACCATGTAGAAATCCATCAAAAATCTTCTGATCAAAAATCTGATAAACAACTTTTTCTGCCACCCAGGTGGCTGGGCGTATAAATATGAATTGATAAATCTCATCAATGTAGTATTTATTCGCCAATACTTTGTAGAAACCTGAGAGTGACCATTCCAAAGGATCTTTTTCGGTTGCTTTGATGTTTCGATAAAGCAACCCACCCAGGAATAAACCTCCCAGACTAACCACCAGTGAAGTAATTAATGGGATTGAGCTATGATGGGCTGCCGGGGCGTGTTCACCATGCAGCATCATCCCTAAAAATGATTCCAACCAATTTGGTACCAATCCACCAATTACTGGAAAAAATTCTGGAATTCCGACCCAACCAATCGTAATGGCAAAAAATGCCAAAACAAACAAGGGAATTGTCATGGTATGGGGGGTCTCAAGCGCATGCCTGGCCGCTTCTGTACGTGCTTTGCCCAGGAAAACAAGGGAGATTTGGCGCATCGTATAAAAGGCGGTTAAAAATGCAGCAATTGCCAGCACCCAAAATACAATATCGAAGCCACCATTGAAAGCACCCGACAAGATCTCATCTTTTGACCAGAACCCGGCTGTAACGAATGGAAATCCTGCCAGTGCAAACCCGCCAATCACGAATGTTGCAAAGGTTTTAGGCATTTTTTTATAGAGCCCACCCATGTTGAACATATCCTGGGGGTCTATATGTTCCTGTGTATGTAAGACTCCATGCTCCATCCCATGAATGATGGATCCGGAACCAAGGAATAATAAGGCTTTGAAAATGGCGTGTGTGACGAGGTGAAAAGCTGCTGCAATGTAGGCACCAACACCAAGAGCGGCAATCATGAATCCCAATTGGGAGATAGTGGAATAAGCCAAAACTCTCTTAACATCCTTTTGAGCGACTGCAATTGTTGCCGAGAACAAAGCCGTGAACGATCCGATGATTGCCATCACCAACATAGGAATTGTGAGAACAGAACCTCCATCCCAGCCGGCTGAAAGCACTGGGAAGAACCTGATTGCCAGATAGACCCCAGCCGAAACCATCGTAGCGGCATGGATCATGGCAGAAACAGGCGTGGGACCTTCCATGGCGTCCGGTAGCCAGATATGTAACGGGAATTGAGAACTCTTACCCACCACCCCAAAAAACACGAGCAAACCGATCAGTCCCGCCCAGGATAAACCCATTACTGGAGAGATGGAAGTAGCCAGGTTGTGAAGGACATCCTCGGAAAAAATGACGTCATATTGAAGACTCCCGGTAATGGTGTAAAGAGCCACCAGACCAATCAACATAAAAACATCACCAATACGAGTGGTGAGAAAGGCTTTCTGACCCGCAGCCCTTGCAGATGGTTTTGCGTACCAAAAACCGATCAACAAATAGGAGCATAAACCCATAATTTCCCAACCAATGTACAGGGTCAATAAATTGTTACTGACGACTAATAAATACATTCCAAAAGCAAATAATCCAAAAAACCCAAAAAAGCGGGCATACATTGGCTCTATGGATGGAACATGCTGGTGTTTTCCATCCTGATCAATGATTGCAGCACCATGCGGTGGCAACCCGGGTCGATCATGATCTCCTTCAGGTTGACCAAAATTATGATATCCAACACTGTAAATAAAGATCATTAATATCGTCCAGGAGACGAAGAATAAGGTGATGACGGTAAGCGCATCCACTTGGATACCAATTTTCAACCATGTTTGTGCTGTGGGTAACCAGGAAATTGAACTGATAATCCCTTTTTCGATCATTTTCGGATTAATCACCGCAGCCAAAAAAATAATCATACTCAGCAACCAGGACAAAGCAGCCGAACCGATCGCCAAAGTGTGGCTTAAACGGTTATTTTTATATGTAGCCAGAAAAATAACAAAGAATGCCAAAAGTGGAGGGATTGGGATCAACCAGGTGATTAGTTCATAATTCATTAATATCCTCCATTAACCTTTAAGTAGATTAAGGTCTGATGCAACCACGGTTTTACGCAAACGATAGACTGCAATAATAATCGCCAACCCGATCGCCACTTCTGCTGCCGCTGCAATGAAGACAACTGCTGCAAACACCAACCCATTGACTTCGGTATAGCCCAGTGATTGGGAATGATAATGCCAGAAGGCAAGTATATTGATGTTGACGGCATTCAGCATCAGTTCAATACTGATTAACACCGCCACAGCATTCTTTCTGGATATCGCGCCAAACATTCCGATACTGAATAAGACAGCAGCTAAGATCAAATACCAGGAAAGTGGGATCATTTGCTCTGACCTCCTTTTTTGTCCATCGCAATGTATACCCCGCCAACCAATGCCCCCAGCAGTAATAAAGATGCCAATTCAAAAGGCAAAGCATAACCAGCCGGATTCAATAATCCTTCTCCCAATCTGGAGATACTCTCCTGCCCTTGAAAGTCTAATGGCATCAGGATAGTGCTGAACACTTCATTACTGGAAAGCTGACTGATGAAAATCACCATGAATATCAGAACAAGTAGTAATACAACTCCCCAGGAGCGATTAATCTGGATCTCTTCATCACTCATGATATCTCTGGTTAACATGATGGCAAATATCAGGATAATAGCAATCGCACCAATGTAAACAAGAATTTGGACTGCTGCATAAAAGCTAGCCTCTAATAACGCAAAAATGATGGCGACACCCATTAATGTAACGATCAACCACAAAGCGGCATGAAACAATTTCCGTAGACTCACAACGAAAATGGCGGAGATAATTGTAACCAGTGCAACCAGGATAAAAACAATTTGTAATGGTGTCACCTTAACCTCCAGATTCCGGTTGAGTGAAAGGATTGTTGGGTTGAGCTAATGCACGCTTTTTTGTAGAAACGATCTTTCGTTCTTTTTCTTTTTCTAATTTTTTGGCAATCATAAATCCAATCACAAATAATGCCAGATTGACCAACAACATAATAACAACCTGCAGCCATTGATTTGTGTTTTCAATCAGCTTATTCACAAAGGCGACCACGATAAACAAGGTTAAAGCCAGAGGGGTCAGGAATTTCCAGGTAATGGACATCATTTGATCCACCCGGTAACGCGGCATACTCCCCCGAATCCAAACACCCAGGAACCAGACAATGAAAGATTTAATAATTAAATATACAAAGCCTAATATTGGAATCTGTTCGGCACCAGGGCCTCTCCAACCACCTAAAAATATGGATGCAAAGATCACTGAGGATGTAAAAGCTCTCAGAAAATCGGCTACATAAAACATTCCAAATTTGAGCCCGGAATATTCCATATTGAAACCTGCCACCAGTTCCGACTCCGCCTCCGCCAGATCAAAAGGAGCCCTGCCATTTTCAGCAATTGATGCTATGAAGAAGATTAAAGCACCTAATGGCAGGAAAAATATATAAGCAATATTCTGGGATTTCACAATATCGCCCAATGACATCGATCCAGAGAAAATGACAACGATCAGCAAGGTAATCGCCATAGGCACTTCGTAAGAAATCATCTGCGCGGAGGCACGAAATGCTGCCAGCATGGCGTATTTATTATTGGAGCCCCATCCAGCGAGAATCACACCCAGCTCTCCCAAACCACCCACACCAAGAATAAACAACAAAGCTACATTTAAATCAGATCCTCTTACCTGGTCTGAAAATGGCACGACAGCCCAAAGCAGTAACACCGACGCCACGGAAATGATCGGTGCCATGTGATATGGTATTGGATCTACACCATCTGGAATGATATGTTCTTTTATGAAAATCTTCACCATATCCGCCACTGGTTGGAATATTCCCCAAGGACCAATGCGATTGGGTCCTAATCGGTCCTGAAGCCTACCGATAATTTTCCGCTCTGCCCAAATAAGAACTAATGTGATTAACAACGCGCCAGTTCCGAGAATTGCAGCTCCAATTAAATACAGGAAGAAGGTCTGCCACTCGGATGCAAGTCCCCAATTTTCAAATAATTGCACAATCCATTTTTCAATTCCGATGATAGGATCTTTTAAAAATTCGAGTATATTCATGCTTCATCTCTCTCTAGGAATTATCGCCAGGTTAGTGCATCTTTTCGCCATACATACAAATATCCACCCAAAAGGATCAGTATAAAAATGATGGCTTCAACAACAGCAAATAATGCTAATTTGTCATACGCAACAGCGAATGGAAATAAGAATACAATTTCAACATCAAAAATCAGGAAGATTAAGCCATATAAATAATATTGGATTTTAAATTGAATCCAGGTGGGTTTGTATGTTTCCATACCACATTCATAGACTGAATTTTTAATCTTGGTTGGTTTTTTGGGTGATAAAACACGTGCCAGAAAGATGGCTACAGCTGGTAAAAATAATGCAATGATGAAAAAAATACCTATATACAGCCATTGGTTCAGCATATACTCTCCTCATTTATTTTCTCGGTTGTTGATAAATCACGCCTAACCTGCTGATGCAAGTTCATTTTATCACAAAGGAATTTGATTGCTTTCAATACTGTTGGGGATTTTCTTATCAACTTTGATTATTAATTATAATAGTTAATTATTTTATCAGCCTGTAAATCAATATTTTCTTAAAATTTTTGCCATAAATAATAAATTGAGTAAGATTATGGAGAATAAGATCCATTGGAAGGTCCCAATTTTCAAACCGAAAATCATCTTATTTTGGATCTTGAAGTCCCTCGTAAAAATCAACTCTCTTTCATTTCCTCCCTCTTGCCCTTCAAGGATCGTATTGATATATACCCAAACAGATCCACGAATATCCTGGGTAGAGAGCGAAGTTACCTGCCATTGGGTCTTAATTTCTCTATCGCCAATAATCGGGATGATCGTATACCCCGGTGGATTAATTTCAGCACCGACAAGAACCAAATCGATTTCCAGATTTTGAATTTTTCCAATTTCTGCGCCTGTTTTATCCTGTTTCTGCGAGTTAAATTCAGCCCGGATATCGTCGTTTCTAAATTGGAAGTAAATTTTTTCCCCGCGACCCTTCCAAATTTGTTCGGGAAGATCCAATTTCAATAAATATGGAGTGGATGTTTCATTCTTAATCTTCACTTCACTTTTCAATCTAGCATTGGGAATATTGATAAGAATCAGAAATACTGAAATCACCAAAATTGTAAAAACAGGAATGAATGTTCTTCGATCAAATCGCATATCCTGATTATAGCTGCCAAAATAATTGTTGAGCTGAACTCAAATTGGAAATTTCTCAATTAAAAAAGGTTAACCAGTGTTATTTGGAGAGCGAATGTTCGCCAAAAAACAGAACCCAAAAATATTGAAGTGATGCTCAGATCGTCTCTAAAAGATTTAGTTCAAATTTCTAATTTGATAATTAAATAAATAATGCACCTGATTTTCAGATGTATTTTGACATTAAAAAATCATCCAATGTAGATTTCGACTTTTGTACCGTCGTCATCATTCACGTTCACAAATAAAGGCTCATCCTTTTCTAAATATTGATCCAGTGTGCTCATAATTTCTTCAATGTTTGCCCCTGAAGCGGTTTTGGGTAGTTTTCCTTTAAATATCTTCAAAATGAATCCTGCAAATTGAAACGGCAAAGGAAAGGCGAGAAAAATCCTTTGCGGACTCTGCCCTTTTGGTTGTTTAATATTAATATGTATCCACCTGGCTCGTTGTAGACCCCATCCTATGTAGATCATAAATATGCCAATCAGAAAAGGAATCCATGTGAGCCAGAATTTATAACCCAAACCAGATATCAGATAATTTTGATAGAACCAGTTTGCTGAAAACACCGTCAATAAAACACCAAGAACCAACGGGATTATCCAAAAAACGATTGACCAGGCAGGTTTATCTCTTTTTTCTGATTGTCTGGTTTGCTGATCGGTAAGCGGCGGGTTTATCACAACTTCGCTTTTTTCCTGAATTGAAAATTGTTGCTCTTCCAACTCAGACAGAATTGCTGCAGCTTCTTCTAAAGATATTTCACCCAGTTCAACTTTTTTTAAAACATCCAAGCGATTCAGTTCCATGACTTTTCCCTTTTATTTTCAGGATTGTTCTAATGCACTTAATAATCTGTCTGCTTCTTCTGCATTAATCTTCCCATTCTGTAACATCTGTAAAATCATTAATTTTTCTTCTTTACTGATGCCTGAAGATTTTGTTGGCCTGGGTTGTGGCTCGATTTGTGGTCGTGGCGGGCGTGGCGGGCGTGGCGGCCGAGGTGGCCGAGGAATATTCCCAAACTCTTCCTTAAATGAGAACTTTCTTTCCATTTTTTCCATTGCCCTTTGAATTTTTTCATCGGCCATATCGGTTTTTTCCCTAATCTTTTCAGCTATTTCACCCTCCAAATCAAAAAGATCAGAGAAGTCAAAGCCGCTGCTTTGCAATGCCCGGGTTTTAAATTTCTGTTCGATTTCGTCCACATAAGTGTCATCTGCAGAACCGAAATCCATATTGAGCTCAAAATCAGGTTCCTGGTCACTGATTTTGATATTTCCACCAGCTCTTAGCTTTACCATCTTCTCACCAGCATCAAATGTTTTTTCAAACTTACCATTGGTAAATTTTTCTGAACTTTCCTGGTAATTAATTGAAGCAATACCTCCTGCTTTGGCATTGATAAAAGTATTTGCAAGGTCGGTGATATTTAGCTTTATGGTTCCCCCCGCTCGCAATTGATTTTCTTCCCCGTTAAAGCGATTGGTATTCAACTTAATATTTCCCCCAACAGATGTACTGAGACTGATGTTTTCTGCTTCTCCGGATAAATTTCCACCAACGCCATTGATCTCCATCATGCTATTTTCAGCGATGAAACTAAGATTGCCCCCCACCATTTCAATTTTGGCATCATTTCCAATAAACCCAATTTTGCAATTTCCGCCCACTTTCTCTACCGATAATCCTTCTGCAGATTGAACTGTACAATTTCCACCGACAGTTTCTATGTCCAGCAATCCAAGCTTCCCAACGCTTTCAAAATTCCCGTCAATTTTCTCGACAGATATTTTTACATTTCCTGGGATAGAAACGATACAATAGCTTTTCGCATCGATTTCCAGTAACCCTTGAGCGATATTGAGATTACATACTTTGTTTTCAGGATAGCGAACTTCAACTTCCTCTTTTTCCCACCCACGTATAAACACACTTTTTTTGCAATTAATCATAAGAGAATTTACTTCTTTAAAGATGGTTTTTTTCATCAGTAGCTCCAATCGCATGAAATCTGAAATAAGTTTAGCATAATTCATAAAATTGTCAATAGTTAATTCAATATTTTTAATATTCGTTTAAATATTATTAATATTCGGTAAATGATTATAAAAATAATTTATAAATAATTATCATCCATAAAGATTTTGATTATTTTCAAAAATCAGTAAACTTAGGATTATGAAATCAAATGAGGAGTTTATCAATGACTTATTTACCCGAACCTTTTAGAATTAAAATGGTTGAGCCAATCCGGCTAATTACCAGAGAATCCAGGCTTGAGGCAATCAAAGCTGCTGGGTACAATCTGTTTAACCTACGTGCGGAAGATGTTTTCATTGATCTGCTGACCGATTCTGGAACCGGGTCAATGAGCCAGTTCCAATGGGCTGCCATGATGACCGGAGATGAATCGTACGCTGGCGCAAAATCATTTTTCCGGTTTTCTGAAGTTATGCAGGAGATTTTTGGATTCGAATTTTTCGTCCCCACCCATCAGGGACGCGCTGCTGAAAATATAATCGTCAATATTTTAGTCAAACCAGGGCAGTTTATTCCTTCCAACATGCATTTTGATACAACTGAAGGAAATATTCGTGCCAGAAAAGCAAATCCAGTAAATTTAGTGAATGAAAACGCGTTTGATACTTCGAATCTGGATCCCTTTAAAGGGAATATGGACCTGGAAAAATTGCGGCAATTCATTCAGGAAACCGGACCCGAAAACATTCCTTTTGGCACTATCACCATTACCAACAATGCAGGTGGTGGTCAACCAGTCAGCCTGGAGAATATCCGTCAGGTTGCAGAAATTTATCACGAGTACGGTATCCTGTTTTTTATAGATGCCTGCCGATTCGCTGAAAATTCCTATTTTATTAAACAAAGAGAAGCAGGTTGTCAAAACAGATCCATTTTGAGTATTGCTCAGGAAATTTTCAGTTATGCTGATGGTGCCTGGATGAGCGCCAAAAAAGATGCTCTGGTGAATATCGGCGGTTTTCTGGCAGTCAGAGACAATGGGATCTTTCAGAAAATCTCCAATGATTTAATTCTCAAAGAAGGTTTTGTCAGTTATGGCGGACTTGCCGGCAGGGATCTGGATGCTGTGGCTGTAGGACTGCGGGAAGGACTGGATGAAGATTATTTAGCCTACCGCATTGGACAAACCGCTTATCTGGCGAATGGGTTGGTTTCTGTTGGTATCCCTATCATGCAGCCCGCCGGGGGGCATGCTGTCTATCTGGATGCAGGCACTTTATTACCCCAAATTCCTGCTCATCAATACCCTGGACAAACGCTGGCAGTAGCCTTATATGAAGAAGGTGCGATTCGCGGGGTTGAGATCGGATCGGTCATGTTCGCTTATACTGACCAAAAAACCGGTAAAATGGTCCACCCCAGGCTGGAACTTGTACGCCTGGCAATTCCCCGTCGGGTCTATACCCAGAGCCATCTGGACTTCGTAGTAAAAACTGCGAAACAGGTTTACGATCAGAAGAGCAGATATACCGGTTTTGAGTTTACCTATGCACCTGAACTTTTAAGGCATTTCACTGCGAGGTTCAAACCTTTATAAACCTGATTTTTTAGCCAAATCCCAAAATCGGTCTAATTCTTCCAATGAGAAATCCTTCATGGATTTCTTCATACTCTTCACCTGGGTCTCGATATAATTGAATCGTTTTCTAAATTTCAGGTTGGTTTCACGCAGGATTGATTCCGCATCACCACCGTACCAGCGAATTAGATTTACGATTGCAAATAACAGATCACCAAGTTCCATTAATTGTGACTCTTTTGTTGAGGATTGTACAATTTCATTGATCTCTTCATGAATCTTTTCAACAACAGGGTCAACAGTTTCCCAATCGAATCCGACCCGGGCTGCGCGGTTTTGAATTTCCTGGGATTGCGCTAATGCCGGATATTCATGCGGAACGCCTGACAAAATGCCATTCTCCTGCTTTGTTCTATGTTCAGCGCGTTCAGACTCTTTAATTTTTTCCCAATTCGTCAATACCTGCTCCACACCATCAACGGGCAGCTGAGTGAAAACGTGCGGGTGCCGGCGAATCAACTTTTCACTGATACCTTTAATTACCTCCGCCATCGTAAATTCCCCATATTCAGATGCAATTTGAGCATGAAGAACAATTTGTAATAACAAATCCCCTAATTCTTCTTTTATATGGTCTGGATCTTCTTCATCCAAAGCTGAGATTAATTCGTAAGTTTCTGAAAGTAGATGAGGTCGCAGAGATTTATGATCCTGTTCGCGATCCCAGGGGCATCCATCAGGTGCCCGCAAATGCGCGATGATTTCCTGAAATTCTTCGAAAGATGTGTCTTTCTCCAGCGGTTCTACAAATAGAGAAGTAAAAATGCCGATATGTTTGCTGCGGTCTATTTCAAATAAAGGAATGCTCTCAACCTTTTGTTGTTTTGATCCTGCAGAATGAATCAATTTGACCGGGTGGTCATCCTTGTATACTTCCAGCAAAGTTTGTTTGACTTCGGCTGCAATCATTCTGGAATAGATTTGGGCAATCAAGACTGGACGATTAGGCGGAAATTGCGGAAAATTAGCATTGCCTACATCAAATGCATCCATCATTGTGATACTGTTGAATGGATCAATCTCTAAGGCGGTAAATGTAGGTTCCAGGAAACTAACAGCCTCAAGAATTCTAGTAGGAATACCAACTTGTTTGGCGCGTTGCAAAATCCTGGGTGTGGTGGATTCAGCTACTAATGGATGACCAGGAACTGCATAGGTTATAGCGTTCCTTTCTAGAGCAGTTGATAGGATGGTGTCGACAATATGCTCACAAACCTGATCACCATCCTTAATTTTCTGATTGTCTTCATCAAAACTAATCATTTTTAATTTTTTAGGAAACCCGCCTACAGCAGGATGTTGCGCTGTTCTTAAATATATTAAATCGATTTGATTTATTAACTCCCAGGTTTGCTTTGTAAGAAGGTCGATGTTTCCTGGTCCCAGACCAATTATGGTAATTCCTGTAAAAGATTCCACGCTTTCATCCTGATATTCATTATTTCATCAATTGTCTTTGAACAGAATTCTAACCCAGTTTTCTTAAACAACACAGAACCTGGTTGTGAAACAACCCAAGTTCTGTGATCTTTTTAGTAAAAGTATTGAATTTAACGTTTAGTATAAGTAGGTGCCTTGCGGGCTCTCTTAAGACCTGGTTTCTTCCGTTCTTTCACACGAGCATCGCGGGTCAACAAACCAGCTTTTCGGAGTGAGGACAAATAGTCTTCATTCATTTTTACAAATGCGCGTGCTAAACCTAAACGGACAGACTCAGCCTGACCATTCACACCGCCACCACTGACTTTGACGGAGACGTCAAAACCATTGTTATCCTGGTCTACCGCGTTGAATGGCGAAAGGATTGAATCCATATCACCCATTCTGCCAAAATAAACATCCAGTGGTTTTTCGTTAATCAGAAACTTACCAGAACCGGAGGTGAGTCGCACGCGGGCTGTACTCTGTTTTCGTCGGCCAATACCTTCATAAAATTGTGCCATCAATTAATCTCCTTTACGCTACGGGTTCAGGTTTCTGAGCTTCATGTGGATGCTCAGTACCGGAATAGATACGCAGGCGTTTAATTAATTTTCGCCCTTGTTTTGTATGAGGGATCATCCCCCACACGGCTGCGTGAATAACACGATCCGGATAAATTTCCATTTGGCGGCGCATGGTAATGCTCTTCAAACCACCCGGGTAATGCGAATGGCGGTGGTACATTTTTGTATCCAACCGTTTTTGATCAATGTCAAGATCTTTTGCATTGATCACAACAACAAAATCGCCCATATCAACACCTGGCGTAAATGTCGGTTTGTGTTTTCCCAACAAATAACTGGCTATTTGCGTGGCCAGGCGACCGAGCTTCTGATTCTTGGCATCAACCAATAGCCAGTTTGATTCGGGAGTGCCCTTTATGACATACGTCTTTTCCACGGTCATCCTTTCTCTTAAACAAAAAGGTTTTTCCTTTTTTTACTCATCAATAATTTGATTTTGATATTGAACCTGTACTAATTCTAGCCCATTCGGAATTGCCAAACCTGGCAATTGATCTACTTGATGGTGAACACCTTCATGTAATTGATCTACTGTCCAAATTCCCTGTGCAATCTTTACTTGCAAAAAAACGATTCTTCTTACCATGTGGTAAAGAAAAGCATTTGCTTTCACTTGAAAAAGGAATTCTTGCCGGTCATTAATCCAATTCGCAGAAAATATCGTACGAATTGTATTACCACCTTTTTTAGGAGGTAAACCGAAAGCTGCAAAATCATGCGTTCCAATCAGTTCACCGGCAGCCAGTTGCAAATCCTCAATGGATACTGGAGGCCATACTCTCCACCGATAACGATCCAGCAATGGATCTCTGGTGGGTTGGCAGTAAATGCGGTAATGATAGCAACGTGATATCGCTTCAAAACGGGGATGGAAGCACTCCTCTGCCACCTTTACCGCATGTACTGCGACATCCTTCGGCAGATTGGCATTCAGCGCTTTTTGCAGCGCTTCTTCTGAGTGTTTCCACTCAAAATCAAATGCGATCACCTGTCCAGAGGCATGTACGCCAGTATCCGTCCGACCCGCTGCAAAAATTGATTGACCACCCCATCCAATTTTTCTCAGGGAATTTTCAATCTCAAGCTGCACTGTCCGGGTTTCTCCCTGGCGTTGAAAGCCAAAGAATTCGGACCCATCATAAGCTATTTTTACTTGGTAACGTGCCATTTCATCCGGATATCCCGGAAGAATTATTCTTCCACCAACTCCAATAAGACCATTTCAGCAGCATCTCCCAAACGCGGTCCTAGTTTAAGAACGCGGGTGTAGCCACCTTTACGGGTACTGAAGCGCGGTGCAATATCATCAAATAATTTTTTCACAATTTCGGGATCATTCCCGAGCCGCGCAGCTACCAATCGGCGAGCGTTCACTTTATCCATGTCGCTTCCATCGGCGCTATTGCGCGCAACAGTAATCAGACGTTCAGCTTCTCCACGAATTGATGCTGCTTTGGCACGAGTGGTTTGAATTCGCTCATGTTCAAAAAGCTGCCGTATCATAGTTCGGCGAAGTCCTTTGCGTTGGTCGCTTGTGCGACCTAGTTTGTAACCTGCTACACGATGACGCATAGTTGCTTACTCCGTCTCATCTTCTTCATCTTGTTGTAGGAAACCTTTTTCGACCATTTTTTGACGTAACTCATCAAGGCTTTTCTCACCAAAATTGCGAATGGACATCACTGCCTCTTCACCTTTTTCGAGCAAATCGAGCACATCACCGACAGTGGTTACACCAGTGCGTTTCAATGAATTGAATACACGAACTGATAAATCAAGGTTTTCGATAGGTGTTTCAGCAGCTTCACTGGTTAATCGACTTCCACCAGTTGGTTCCTGTTCACTACTAACAACAAATGTTTCTTCCGAAATACCAGAAATGAAGCGCAAATGATCAATTAGAACTTTTGAAGCTTCCCCAAGCGCTTTTTCAGGTTCTACAGTTCCATCCGTCCAAATTTCCAGCTCCAAACGATCAAAATTAGTACTTTGACCAACCCGGGCTGAGCCAACGACATAATTCACACGTCGAACCGGGCCGTAAATCGCATCGACAGGTAGTTCACCAATCGGCAAACGTCCACTTCGATCCGATGCTGGGGAATACCCACGACCACGTTCAACTGTAAAGTCAATTTCTAACCGAGTTTGATTATCATCTACAGTAAATAAATACAATTCTGGATTCACTACTTCCACTTCAGCTGGAACTTGAATATCGGCTGCGGTAACGACACCTTCGCCGCGTACTTCCAGATGTAAATGTGATGAATCAGCATCATGCAGAATTAAGTGTAATTGCTTAATTTGAAGCATCACCTGAATTACGTCTTCCCGTACCCCCGGAATATCGCTGAACTCATGCAGCACATCCGAAATTCTTACGGAAGTGATCGCAGCTCCATCCAACGAGGAAAGCAGTACTCGGCGTAAAGTATTGCCAAGGGTGACACCGTATCCCCTTTCGAGGGGACTGATGATAAATTTACCGTAATTTCTCGCTTCGGCTTCTCGTTCTACTTTCGGCGTTACCATACTATTTAAGGCGCACACGTTTCACCCCTTCCAGATAACTCAGTGAACTCATTTTCAATTCTCATTACCGTGAGTAATACTCAACAATTAACTGTTCATCAAGAGTGCCATCAATTTCTGCGCGTTCGGGAAGGCGAGTGATCTTGCCACTCATTTTTCCCAGATCACGATCGAGCCACATTGATGGTGCCCTCTTTTCCGCAACGGCAGCCATGTCTTTGAAGAAATCAAGTTTTGCTGATGATTCTCTCAAAGTCACCACATCCCCAATTTTTAAAATCATTGAAGGGATATCAGCTTTAATGTCGTTGACGGTGAAGTGGCTATGATTGACAAGTTGACGCGCCTGGCTGCGGCTATCCGCTAACCCCATACGATAAACAACATTGTCAAGACGGAATTCCAGCATTTGAAGTAAATTCAAACCTGTCAAACCACGTTTCCTCAAGGCATCTGAATAATAACGTCTGAATTGACGTTCCAAAACACCATATGTGCGACGGGCACGCTGTTTTGCTCGTAACTGACGGGAATAGTCAGAGCCACGATCAGAACGAGCTGATTGGGCACGACCATGAATGCCAGGAGCATAGTTGCGGTTTTCGATTGCACATTTTGGGCTAAAACAGCGCGCACCTTTTAGGTAGAGTTTTTCTCCTTCGCGCCGACATAATTTACATACCGGACCGGTATATCTTGCCATAACTACCCTCTCTTAATTTGAATTAGACGCGGCGTTTCTTCGGTGGCCGGCAGCCATTATGTGGTACCGGTGTAATATCTGCGATTGAACGGACTTTAATTCCCATGCCTTGAATGGCACGGATGGCAGATTCACGTCCAGGACCAGGACCTTTAATGATCAGATCCACTTCCTGTACTCCCATTTGTTGTGCAGTTTTGAGGGCTTGTTCAGCCGCCAAACGTGCTGCAAATGGTGTGCTTTTACGCGAACCCTTAAAACCCGCTGATCCAGAACTCGCCCAACATACAGTATTACCCTGTAAATCAGATACAGTCACTATTGTATTGTTGAATGAAGCAAAAATATGCACCTGACCGGTGGATAATTGTCGCTTTACTTTTCGAGCCGAAGCAGAGCGTCTTGCTGTTCGTACGTTTTGAGCCATTTTTCCTCACTAACCTCTTTTTTCAGTTCTCAACATAATAACCTGTTTGTCCATCGATTGGGTCGCCGCGGTATTTAAGAGGGGTGTCATACCATTCCCAACCAATCATCCAATCAGGATTATTTCTTCGTTGCGCCTCTTCGTCGACCACGACCTGCTACGGTGCGCTTTGGACCCTTGCGAGTACGCGCGTTCGTTCGAGTTCGTTGACCGCGAACTGGCAGACTACGTCTGTGACGTAAACCACGATAGCAGCCTATTTCCACTAACCGTTTAATATTCATCTGCACGGCACGTCGCAAATCACCCTCAACGACAAAATTCTTTCCGATATATTCACGGAGCAAATTGGCTTCGTCTTCTGAGAGATCCCGTACTCGTGTATCCGGGTTTACCCTAGTGAGTGCCAAAATTTGTTTAGCACGTGTAGGTCCAACACCATAAATATAGGTTAAGGCCACTTCAATGCGCTTATTGCGCGGTAAATCTACACCTTCAATTCTCGCCATAAATCCTCTTAGCCTTGTCGCTGTTTATGCTTTGGGTTTTCGCAGATCACGATCAATCTGCCATGTCTTTTTACAATTTTGCACTTTGTGCATCTCTTCTTAATCGATGGTGATACTTTCATCACTACTCCTCAATCGCTTGCTATTTTTCAGCCAAAACAAAAATTATACCTCTTCTTACTTTTTTCGTCCAGGCTTGTTTCCGTTCTCCAGCAGTGTCATAATGACCGGGCCGTCTTCGGTGATTGCCACGGTATGTTCATAATGGGCTGTGAGGGAACGATCCGCAGAGATTACCGTCCATTGATCCTTCAAAACTCGTGTTGCCGGTGTTCCCACCAGTACCATAGGTTCCAATGCGATGGTCATGCCCGGGCGTAGCAGAATTCCTCTCCCCGGTATTCCATAATTAGGAACTTGTGGACCTTCATGCATCTCTCTGCCAACACCATGCCCGGTGTACTCCCGGGTTACGAAAAAGCCCTTGTCTTCAACATAGGTTTGAATTGCAGAGGACACATCTCCAACCCGATTTCCAGGTGCCATGAGCTTTATGCCGACATACAATGCTTCTTCTGTCACCGATAATAATTTACGTGTTAGTTCGGCTATTTCACCAACCGGGACTGTGATCGCGGAATCTGCAACGAATCCTTCATAAACAGTTCCACAGTCAACCGAAACGATGTCACCCTCTTTTAATACTCTTTTTCCAGGGATACCATGCACCAATTCTTCATTGATACTGATGGTTGTACTGGCAGGGTATGGATATGCACCCGGATAATTCAAAAAAGGCGAATAAACGCCATGTTTTTTAAGCACAGCATCTGCGGCTGCATTTAATTCTGCAGTGGTAACACCAGGCTCAACCAAATCCGCCACAGCTTGTAATGCTTCAGCATTTATCATGCCTGCTGTACGCATTATTTCAAGTTCTCTTTTGGATTTTATGGTTATCTGGCGTTCCCATGACATCATCAGGAGCATCTCCTTTGAATTGACTCAAGTAACTGGGAGGAGACATCCTCAATAGATTGTGTGCCATCAACTTCAATCAGCAGATTGTTCTGTTGATAGTACTCAATTAATGGAGATGTCTGTTCCCAATACACATCAATTCTCTTTTTTACCGTTTCAACCTTATCATCTACTCGCTGAATCAGGACACTTTGATCTTTATCACAAATACCCGGCTTGATTGGAGGATTGAATTTTTCGTGATAGACAAATCCACAGGTTGGGCAGGTCCATCGACCACTTAATCTTTCAATCAGAACTTCAGCCGGAACGTTGATGTAAGGTACACAATCAATTTTCTGATCGGTTTCACTCAACATTTCGTCAAGGGCTATTGCTTGAGGCGGTGTCCGCGGAAACCCATCCAACAATGCTCCGTTATTGCAATCTGGACGACTTAGGCGGTCTCGAATCATCGCAATCGTCACATCATCCGGAACAAGTGCACCTCTATCCATATACGTTTGGGCTAATTTTCCGAGTTCTGTTTGTTTTTTCAAATTCTCTCGAAAGATATCACCTGATGATATATGAGCAAGATCCAATGTTTTGGATATGATCTGTGCTTGTGTTCCTTTTCCGGCTCCAGGAGGACCCAGCAGTACAATAAACTTTGCCATTAGATTGGTTCCTTGACTATCCTTTAATCAAACTTTCTTCGTACCCATGTAATTTTAATTCTGTTTCAATGATGTTAAACGTATCCCGTACAACACCAACAACAATCAGCAAACCAGCAGAATTAATGAGGAACAAACTTGCTCCACCAATACTGGGTGGTAGGAGAAGGCTGACTATGTAAGGTAGCACCGCTACAATACCAAGGAATAAAGCACCCGGGAATGTGATTCGCCGCTGTACTTTTGTAAGGTACTTTTGAGTTGGGGCACCTCGCAATACACCTGGAATTTGTGCGCCCTGACGCTTCAGGTTATCGCCATAGTTTTGTTGTGCGAATAGTACGTCCGTATAAAAGAAAGTAAACAGAACAACCATCAAGAAGAACATAATTGCGTAAGCTATGCTCTGTCCGTTGAAAAGATTGTAAATCCCGGTTGAGAAATTAGCTACCCAGGTTGCTTTACTATTCATAAAATAAGAAGCCAATATTGCCGGGAAGGTAATGATTGATTGAGCAAAAATCAACGGGATCATACCGGCCATATTCACCATTAATGGTAGGTTACTACGCACCGGCATTGACATACGACTGCCAATACGTCTTCCAGGGAAGAGAACTGGCACATTTCGGCGGCCTTGCTGTACAAATACGATGGCAAAGATGGTCAAAACCAGGATAACAATTGTCACCAGGAATAACCACCAACCATTGGATTGATCAGCAAAAAGACTCACCAGGTTTCTCGGAATTTGAGCAACGATCCCAGCGAAGATGATCAGAGACAACCCTTGCTTCGGGATACCATACTCAGATATTAATTGACCCAGCCAAATACCAAACATCGTTCCGGCCATCATACTCAGCAAAATGGTTAAGGTAGGAATTGTATTTACTCCTGAAAAACCAAATTGAAATGTGAGCACCGATTGACCACCCATTTGTTGAGCCATGGAGTTGAAAATATTGATCTGACCAACTGCAGAGAGCAAAGCCATGGGCACTGTCAGAATGACTGTCCAGCGTTCCATCCACTTTTGTCCTTCACGTGGGTTTTCTTTCATCTTGGCTTCGAGAGCGGGAATGATCGGAACTAATAATTGGAGAATAATTTGTGCTGTAATGTAAGGATAAACACCCATTGCCAGAATGGAAAAGTTAGAAATTGTTCCACCAGATAGCAAATCAAGTAATCCCAAAAGATTACCTGCCGCCCCACCCTGACTGACTAAGCCTGCGATGACCTCACGGTTAATCCCAGGAACCGGCACGTTGGCTGCCAACCGGTAAATTACCAGTAACAGCAATGTCATCAGTAATTTCTTTCGAATATCCTCAGATTTGAATAAATAGCGCCAAGCGGACCGTTTCATTTGTTGGTCTCCTTTGCTGATCGCATTTAAGCGATCAGTTCCACTTTTCCACCAGCCGCTTCAATTTTTTCTTGAGCGGTTTTTGTTATCCGTTGAACCTTAACTGTCAGAGGAACTGAAACTTCCCCATTTCCTAATATCACCACTGGATTGCTGTTTTTATGTAACATGTTCAATTCAGCTAATTTCTGGGGGGTGATTTCAGAATTGGCTTCAAATTTTGCCAACTGACTGAGATTAATCTCATTATATTCAACACGATTTGGCGGTGTGAAACCCTCACCACGCATGAACGGAAGACGACGGTAGAAAGGAAGGTTACCCCCCTGGCGATACAGGTTTCCACCTACACCAGAACGGGAATTCTGACCTTTTGTTCCTTTACCAGCGGTCTTACCCTGGCCCGCAGAGATACCACGCCCTACTCTCTTACGACGTTTTCGGGATCCTTCATTGGGGATAAGATCATTTAGATTCATTCTTCCACCTGCTCTTCAATTACTACAAGATGATTCACTTTTGATAACATGCCACGAATGGTGGGATTATCTTCCTGAACCACCGATTGATTCATTTTTCGTAAACCTAATGCGCGCACAGTTGCTTTATGGCGCACAGAATAACCAATAGCGCTTTTTACCAATGTAATACGAAGCATTTTTTTCTTTGCTTCTTCTTTTTTCTTAGGCATCCTTCCTCCGTTCCCAGAAAGGTAACATCTCTTTCGTGGTTTTTCCGCGGCGATTCGCCTCTTCTTCTGGTGATTTTAATTGATCCAAAGCTTCGAGTGTCGCTTTTACGACGTTGAGAACATTTGCGCTTCCGAGTGACTTGGTCAGAATATCGCGAATGCCAGCAGCTTCCAAAACTGCACGAACACCACCAGCAGCGATAACGCCAGTTCCACGGGAAGCAGGTTTCAACATCACTTTTGCGCCCGCTACCTTACCATTCACGAGGTGTGGGATCGTTGTGTTGTAAACTGCAACGTTTCTCATATTTTTATGAGCTCGTTCAGTTGCTTTTCGCATTGCGTCAGGTACAGCATTTGCTTTCCCAACTCCAAGGCCAACACGACCATTATTATCACCAGCGACTATCGCAACACGGAATTGGAATCGACGACCACCTTTTACAACTTTGGCCACACGGGCGATTTCAATTACGCGTTCATCATACTGTTTTTCCATACTGAGAAATTCTTTCTTTTCCATATGTCAGGCCCTTTCTTTTCCTAAAACTCCAAGCCAGCCTCGCGGGCTGCCTCTGCGAGAGCCTTAACTCGGCCGATGTAGCGAAAACCACCACGATCGAAAACGACACTAGTGATTCCTTTTTCTTTCGCACGTTCTGCCACGAGCTTACCAACCAGGCGAGATTTTTCAGTCTTGGTTTTACCATCAACCTGATCACGCAATGCATGATCAATACTTGATGCGGCGGCCATTGTATGACCGGCAACATCATCAATCACCTGGGCGTAAATTTCTTCACTACTGCGAAAAACTGCCAAACGAGGGCGTTCTGCATTACCACTAATAAATTTACGCACACGCGCATGTCTTCGCAAACGTTGTTCTTTACGACTCAGCTTTGCCATTTACGTTCACCTATTCTATTTCTTTCCAGACTTACCAGCTTTACGGCGAATTCGTTCACCCTGGTAGAATAATCCTTTGCCTTTGTAAGGCTCTACGGGGCGAATCTTGCGAATATTAGCCGCAACCTGACCAACCTGCTGTTTGTCGAATCCCATCACTTTGATTAAGCCTGCACGTGGATCCACTTCAAAGCTAATCCCAGTGGGTGGCTCTACTTCTTTTGGATGAGAATATCCAACATAAAGCATCAGGTTCTTACCATTCAATTCGGCGCGGTAACCAACACCTTGAACCTGTAAGACAACGGTGAAGCCTTCGCTAACACCTGTTACCATATTTTGAATTAATGCCCGGGTCGTTCCATGTAAAGATCTAAATGGAGCATCTTCAGCTAATCGGGAAACAATAATTTCAGTACCTTCACGTTCGATTTTTACTTCAGGGTTGAATTGATATTCTAATTCACCCTTTGGTCCTTTTACATGAACATGCAGGCCATTAATTTTGACATCCACACCAGCCGGAACGGTTACCGGTAATCGTCCTATACGTGACAATTCCTACCTCCTTGACATTCAGGCTTACCAGACTTTACAGAGAATTTCACCGCCGACATTTAATTGGCGAGCGCGTTGCCCTGTCATCACACCTTTTGGTGTGGAAAGAATGGAAATGCCCATCCCTGAGAGTACCCAAGGAATGTCATTTTTCTTTGTGTAGTATCGGCGTCCTGGGCGGCTTACACGCTCGATCCCGGAAATCACCGGTCGTCTGAAACGACGTTCACCAACATATTTCAATTTGACTCTCAATGTAGCCAAATAGGGCTTTTCACCTTCAACAACTTCGAAGTCCTCAACGTAGCCCTCTTCCTTCAGGATTCTTGCGATTTCCACTTTCACTGTTGAATTTGGCATCGCAACTGCTGCCTGTTGGATCATCAAACCATTGCGAATGCGTGTCAGCATATCGGCAATTGGATCGTTAACACTCATGCTAATACCTCCACTTGAGAACTACCACGATGATTTCTTTACGCCTGGGATTTGACCTTCCAACGCTACTTCGCGGAAGCAAATACGACACAGACCAAATCGACGAATATATCCACGCGGGCGGCCACAGCGATTGCAGCGATTCCGCACCTGCACAGAGAATTTTCGACGTTTTTCACGATATTCCATACACTTCTTTGCCATATTATTCCTTTCTGAATGGCATGCCTAGCAAGCCTAATAATAATCGGGCTTGATCATCGGATTCTGCAGTCGTAACAATTGTGATTTCCAACCCACGAACTTTGTCAACTTTGTCAAATTCGATTTCAGGAAAAATCAATTGTTCCCGCAAACCAAGGGTGTAGTTTCCCCGTCCATCAAACGAGTCAGGAGAAATCCCCCGAAAGTCACGTACGCGTGGTAAAGCGATGTTGATGAGGCGGTCAAGGAAAGCCCACATGCGTTCTCCACGTAAAGTAACTTTTGCACCGATTTCTCTACCTTCACGTAGCTTGAAAGCAGCAATACTTTTAGAAGCTTTGGTAACAACAGGTTGTTGCCCGGTAATGGTTCTCAAATCATTCACTGCTGCGTCCAATGATTTCGGGGTATCGAGAGCTTCACCCATTCCAATATTCACAGCAACCTTTGAAATTCGAGGTAATTCGTTCGGGTTTTGAAAACCTAATTCCTTCATCAAAACAGGCGCAACTTCGTTTATATACTTTTCTTTAAATGCATTCATTCTCTAGCTCCCAGCCGGCCTATTCATCAATTAAGGCATTGCATTTTTTGCAAATTCTTGACTTCTTGTCACCTTGTTCTGATTGTCCAACCCGGGTTGGTTTTCCACATTTTGGGCAAACCAACATGACGTTAGAAATATCAATTGATGATTCGAAGCGCACCATACCAGGGTTAATGGTTCGACCTTGTGACTGAACTTGTTTCTGGTGTTTGCTGCGCAGGTTTACTCCTTGCACGACAACACGTTTGTCTTCGGTCAAAACTTTAATAACCTCACCCTTTTTATCTTTATCTTCTTCGCGACCGGTAACGATAATTACTGTGTCGCCTTTACGAATTTTTGTACTCATTGGCTATACTCCTACCATTTCCCTATAGAACTTCCGGAGCCAGTGAGACGATCTTCATAAAGCCTTTTTCACGTAGTTCACGTGCAACCGGCCCAAAGATACGGGTCCCTTTTGGATTCTGCGTTTCGCCATCAAGAATTACGGCGGCATTATCATCAAACCGGATCGAAGATCCATCTTCACGACGCCATTCTTTTGCACACCGCACGATTACTGCTTTGACAATGTCACTTTTCTTCACAGAACCTTGTGGTGCGGCAGATTTTACTGTCGCGACAACCAAATCTCCAACTCTGCCATAATGAACCACTGAACCACCCATCACATGGATAACCAGAAGTTCCTTTGCTCCGGTATTGTCAGCAACTTTTAATCTGGATTCTTGCTGGATCATACCTATTCTCCTTCAACAATCTTGCCAGCATCGGCTGGTTCTCCGGTACGACGGATAATCGATTGCACAACCCAGCGTTTTTCTTTGGAAAGCGGACGGCTTTCAACAATTTCGACCTTATCACCAACACTGCATCCCAGTTCATCATGTGCTTTAAAGCGTCTTTGATTATGAACCACTTTTTTGTAAAGGGGATGTCGAAAAGTGCTTGTAACTTCAACAATCACGGTCTTCATCATTTTATCGCTGGTGACAACACCTGTTAATCGACGTCGACTATTCATGCTTCACCTTCCTCAGCTCGTACCATCTCACGTTCGTGAAGAATTGTCTCCAATTGCGCAATCTGGCGTCGAACTCTTTTTAATCGACTCGTATCTGTTAGCTGTCCAGTCACAACTTGAAATCTCAAGTTCATTAATTCCTGGCGTGTATCATCGATACGGCTTCGAATTTCCTCATCAGACATGTTTCGAATTTCAGCTGTTTTCATTCTTCTTGCTCTCCTACTGTCTCTTCAGTGCGGCCGACAACTTTGGTCTTTATTGCAAACTTATAACTTGCTTGTTTCAAAGCATGCAATGCTGCCTCTTCCGGCACCCCAGCCAACTCGAACATTATGCGACCTGGTCGGACGACCGCCACCCAATATTCCACATTACCTTTACCTTTACCCATTCGAGTTTCGGCGGGTTTTTTGGTATATGGTTTATCAGGGAAGATTCGGATCCATACCTTTCCACGTCGCTTCATATAACGCACAATCGCTCTACGGGCAGCCTCGATTTGTCGGGCTGAAACATAACCAGGTTCAAGAGCCTGAAGACCGAATTCGCCATTCAGCAGCTCTGCTCCTCGTAATGCTTTTCCGCGCATACGACCACGCATTTGCTTTCGCCACTTAACACGTTTTGGCATCAACATAGTAATTATTTCTCCTTACTACTCACTAACGTATACGCCTTCGGTGCGTTCGAATTTCTCTTCCGCCTCGGGCAAAACGTCGCCTTTGTAAATCCATACTTTGATACCGATTTGACCGTAAGTAGTCAAGGCTTCATATCGGGCGAAGTCAATGTCTGCGCGCAAGGTCTGCAATGGAACGCGACCTTCTCGCAGCCAGACTGTGCGTGCCATTTCAGCGCCAGCCAAACGGCCAGATACCTGAATTTTGCAGCCTTTTGCGCCCTGCCGAATTGACTGACTAATCGCACGTTTCATGGCGCGACGGTAAGCAACTCGACGTTCAATCTGTCCTGCAATGTTGATTGCAACCAGGAAAGCATCCAGATCAGGATTCTTAATCTCTTTGATATCCAAATCTACTTTTTGCCCGGTTAAAGTCTCTAAATCACTGCGGACTTTTTTGACATTTTCACCTTTTCGACCAATCAAAATCCCTGGTTTTGCAGTGTGAACGATCACACGGATTTTACTTGGGAAGCGTTCGATCTCAATTCGAGATACACCTGCTTTTGCCGAGTATTCCTGCAACATCTTACGAATAGCAAGATCTTGATTTAAGTGCTCGCTATAGGATTTGTTTTTTGCAAACCAACGAGCGTCCCAGGGCTGTATGATGCCCAATCGGTAACCTATCGGATGAACTTTTCGACCCATATTTTCTCCTACATTTCCTTTGTTAACAAATGATCCACCGGGTCTTATTGCCTTTCGCGTAAGACCACATTGACATGTGATGTTCTGCGCAATATCGGCTTAAACCTGCCACGGGCACCAAATCGACGCCATCGTCGAGTGGGTGCTTCGTCTGCGGTAATCATATAAACAAATAAGTCATCCCGGCTAACACCGAAATTTTCTTCTGCGTTGGAAACTGCTGAGGTCAACAATTTTTCTACAGGTTTTGCAGCGCTTTTTTGCAGGAACTTCAGCATACTAATCGCTTCCACAACAGGTTTTCCACGCACTGTATCCACCACCAGGCGAACTTTCTGCGCAGAAATTGGTAAATAGCTTAATTTTGCACGAATGTCAGTTGCCATTTTTTATCTCCCTTTTGAAGATTTTTCAGCAACATGGCCGCGGAAAGTTCGGGTCGGTGCAAATTCACCTAGTCGATGACCCACCATGTTCTCGGTGATATAAATCGGAACATGACGGCGGCCATCATGGACTGCAATGGTGTGACCCAGCATTTGCGGGAATATCACACTTGCACGGCTCCAGGTACGAACCACCTTTTTTTCTCCACGGGCATTCATTTGCTCAATTTTCTTTAATAATTTTGGCTCAACAAATGGCCCTTTTTTCAACGATCGAGACATAATTATCCTCTCAAACCTTTAGCATCTATCTATCCGCGTTTACCGCTTGAACGACGACGAACAATATACTTGCTCGAAGTTTTATTACGGCGGGTCTTGTATCCCAATGTTGGTTTACCCCATGGAGTTTTAGGTCCGGGCATACCAACCGGTGAACGACCTTCACCACCACCATGTGGATGGTCTTTTGGTGACATAGCTGTTCCACGAACAGATGGGCGAATACCAAGATGGCGTTTGCGTCCAGCTTTACCCAGTTTGATGTTCTTATGGTCCAGGTTTCCTACCTGACCGACAGTGGCATAACAAGCCTGTCGCACCAGGCGAACCTCACCCGAGGGTAAACGAACTTGAGCAAAATCACCTTCTTTTGCCAATAACTGAGCTGCAGTACCTGCAGATCTAACCATTTGACCACCACGTCCTTCTTTGAGTTCAACATTGTGAACCATTGTTCCCAAAGGAATTCGTGAAATGGGCAAGCTATTACCTGGACGAATTTCTGCTTCTGATCCTGAAATTACAGTGTCTCCAACTTTTAACCCGACCGGCGCTAAGATGTAGCGTTTCTCACCATCGACATAAAACAAAAGAGCGATACGAGCTGTGCGGTTAGGATCGTATTCGATCGCATTGACAGTAGCAGGAATATTCCGTTTATCGCGTTTGAAATCAATCAAACGGATATAGCGTTTATGCCCACCACCACGATGTCGAACAGTAATACGTCCGTAAGAGTTACGCCCGGAATGACCTTTGCGAATGACGATTAAGGAACGTTCGGGTTTTGATTTGGTGATTTCTTCGAAGCCGTACCCGGTCATATTTCTTTGACCCGGGGTTACTGGTTTATATATCTTAATAGCCATTATTCAACCCCTTCAAAAATTGCAATACTGTCTTCTGGTGCAAGCGTGACAATTGCTTTCTTGTAACCAGGGTTGCGGACTGCTAATCTTCTGCTGCGGGCTCTGCGCGTTCGTTTTGCTGGAACATTAATAATGTTAACACTCATCACTTTCACATCGAAGATTTGTTCAACTGCATCCTTTACCAAGGTACGGGTTGATTCGCCTGCTACTTCAAAGACATATTGATGTAATTTGTTTACCTGGTAATTTGTTTTTTCGGTCACCAGAGGACGGCGGAGAACTTCATAAATTGATGTCATTTTTTACTCCTACCTACCCTAGAAAACTTTCTACCAAGCTCAGAGATGCGAGTGGAAATACTACTTTCTTGTATTTCATTAAATCGCGGATATTGATGTAATTGGCTAATACCACTTTCGTTCCTGGCAAGTTACTACTGGTGCGAATAACTTCTTCAAACGCTGTTTTTTCCGGAATGAAAATCACTGCGCTTTCCTGACCAACCAGGTTGTTCAGAACCCCAGCCATCACGCGGGTTTTCGCTTCGGGTAATTTCAAATCATCAATAATCACAATTGCATTCTCTGATGCTTTTACGGACAGTGCAGAACGCAGAGCGGCACGGCGCATTTTCCGCGGCATTGCCTGAGCGTACGAACGTGGATGAGGAGTATGGATGCGGCCACCGCCTTTCCACTGCGCTGCACGAATTGAACCCTGGCGAGCACGACCTGTGCCCTTTTGTCGCCACGGTTTACGACCACCACCAGCAACTTCATTACGAGTTTTGGTGTCACTTGTACCCAGCCTTGCATTCGCCATTTGACGGAGAAAGGCCTGGTGCATTAAATCTACGTTGATTGGGGCTTCAAAAATAGCGGGTGATAATTCCACAGTTTTTACTTTCTTACCCTCAATGTTAAAGACATCTACTTTCATAGTCTCTCAGCTCCCTTAGTTCTTTCGTGCCTCTTTAACCAGCACCACCCCACCTCGTGGTCCAGGCACTGATCCGCGCACCCCAATCAGGTTACGTTCTGCATCTAGCAAAACAACCTTCAGGTTTTGGGACGTAACCCGCTCATCACCCATATGACCAGGGCCGCGCGAGCCTTTATAAGTACGACCTGGAGTCGTACCCGCACCCCGAGAACCTGGTGCGCGATGCCGATCCGATTGACCATGAGTCTTGGGACCACCTCGGAAGTGATAACGTTTCACACCACCCTGGAAACCTTTACCCTTAGAGGTACCAACAACATCAACAAACTCACCAACTGTAAAGACATCTACAGACAATTTATCACCTTCGTTAACCACAGGGGTTTTAACACGAAATTCACGTAAAAACTTGAGAGGAGGTAAATTCAAGTTATTGCGCTTTAAATGCCCTTTTTGTCCGTTGGTCAAGCGTTTAGGTTTTGCCTCGCCATATCCAAGTTGTACAGCAGTGTAGCCATCACATTCTTCTGTACGCACTTGGGTTACATAGCAAGGCCCAGCTTCGATAACGGTCACCGGAACAGCAGCACCATTCTCATCGAAAATCTGGGTCATACCGATTTTCTTGCCAATAAGCCCTTTCAACATATCAGTTTTCTCCTTGTTTTATGAATTGCCAGGACTGTCAGCTTGGGCTAAGCTGCATCATCCCCGTATACTGAGCAGTAAGTCGTTCGCTGCAAAACTCCGCATCTTTTCCAGTCCGCGCACGAGACCACTCTTACTCAGCCTAAACGTAGCAGGTTTCGAGAAACCCACAACCTTACAAATATATCATGTTATCTACATTTTGAGAAGGATAGCGCTTGCCATCCTTCTCACTTTGTAATGCTAATTTAAAGTGCTTTTCTAGAATAATAATTAGATCTTAATTTCAATATCAACGCCAGCAGGCAAATTTAATCGCATTAACATATCAATTGTTTTTGAATCTGGTTCCAATACATCGATCAGACGATTATGTGTTCTGATTTCAAAATGTTCATGTGAATCTTTGTCAATAAATGTTGATCGACGCACAGTGAACCGTTCTTTTTTGGTAGGAAGTGGAACTGGGCCCACAACTTTTGCACCAGATCGTTCAGCAGTATCGACAATGCGTTTTGCTGATTGATCAAGAACCCGATGATCATATGCTTTGAGACGAATACGTATACGTTGTTTAGCCATTTACCACCTACTGAAGTATCTTAGTAATCACGCCGGCGCCGACAGTCAGGCCACCTTCGCGAATTGCAAATTTTGAACCCTGTTCCAATGCAACCGGGACGATCAGTTCGACCATCATGTTGACATTGTCTCCGGGCATTACCA
>JAVEYK010000002.1:0-133600 GCA_034003505.1 Anaerolineaceae bacterium
CTTAATTGATTAATCTCGAGAAATCCAACGCTTGAGGCCATCGGGCTGTTGAAAACTGGTAATTTTCTCAAGTAGTGATACGGGATCACTATCGCTTAATAATAAAACTTTATGTTCAGCATAAATAAAATTTTCCCGGAGGGCATGTTCAACCATGGCTAATAAAGGATCAAAGTAATGTGACACATTTAATAGACCAATCGGTTTTTGATGGATTCCAATTTGTGCCCATGTCAAAGTTTCGAACAATTCATCAAACGTGCCAAAGCCACCGGGTAGAGCAATAAAAGCATCAGCTAATTCGCTCATCCGCGCTTTTCTTTGATGAATGTCGGGAAGTACTTCTAGTTTGGTCAGATTGGCATGAATTAATTGTGGTTCATTTAGAAGCATAGGAACCACACCAACAACCTTTCCGTTGTTATCTAAAACCCCATTCGCAACGGCGCCCATTAAGCCAGTTTTTCCAGCCCCATACACGAGTGAAATGTTTTGTAATGCTAACAACTGCCCTAAATGATAGGCAGCTTCGTAATAGTGTTGTTTAAGTCCATCCGCAGACCCACTATAAACACAAATTGATTTAACGGTATTTGTCATTCTTTCCTTTGTAGCCGTTCAGTCTCTGAATAATTTATCAATTGATTTTAGCTTAAAGTATTTCATTAATCCGAATTATATAGAAATTTGAAATTTGCAACTTTTTGTTCCGTTGAGTTGAATGGATTGAAGAAGGGTGACTTTTTTTTCAAGAAAATCCTCAATGATTTTTCGATCCATTTCGCAAAGAAGAGGATTTTTCTGAATAATTTGCCGGTAAGGACAATTAGAAAAGTAAATTACCGGACCTGAATATTGCGTCTCCCAGCGTGGAATATAATTTTGTTTCGTTAATCCAATGATCAGGTCATTAAATTTAACGATGGTAGATTTAGTATTGCTTGTTTCTATTTTGGAAGATATATATTTAGAAATTTTTGAGATCACATTCTCATCCAATGGAACAAATGAAAAAACAGCATTTATTAAACAGGGTAGATTGTGAGCAAAATACGCATGATCGATTTTATATCTCATTGCGGGTCTACCTCTTTTCCCGGATTCGGGTTGAAGTCGATAAATAGCTCCGGTTTTTAACAATTTCATGATGTGATAGCGAATATCAGCTTTAGTTAAGCTGAGAAAAATTGACAATTCATAAATTGTCAAAGATTCATTTTTAGAAAGTATTGATAAAATCTCATCTTGAGTTGATCTATGCATTTTTACCTAATTAAGAAAAAAATTTTTTTCTTAATTATATCTTGAACTTTCCATTTCATCGGTTAGAATTGATATGTATCAATTAAATCTTAACCAAAGAGGGTATGATGCCATCTGAAAAAATTAACAATCCGCTTATTAATGTTCCCCCTGAATTACAAAACCAAATCACAATCACCACACTGGATAAAATATATAATTGGAGCAGATCTAACTCATTGTGGCCAATGATGTTTGGGTTAGCCTGTTGTGCTATTGAAATGATTATAACCGCCGCTAGTCGTTATGATTTTTCTCGCTTTGGCATGGAAGTAATGCGCCCGAGTCCCAGACAAGCTGATGTAATGATCGTTTCAGGCACCGTTACAAAAAAAATGGTCCCCCAAATTGTGCGTCTTTTTAACCAAATGGGTGAACCGAAGTATGTTTTAGCGATGGGAGCGTGTGCCTCGGGTGGAGGACCCTTCAAAGAAGGCTACAATGTGGTATCCGGGATTGACAAATTTTTACCAGTGGATGTTTACATTCCAGGATGCCCACCAACTCCTCAAGCTTTATTACATGGTTTAATTGTGCTACAAAAGAAAATTCAAAGAGAAAAATTAGCTGATGCAGAATGGTATAAAAAGGATTTTCATGAAGAAATTCCTGTTCCTATCTTAGGACCTGATTTAATTGATCCAAGAAAATATCATTTGTTTAAAAAAGAAAATGAAGAACTGCCTGAGGAATTGGTGGCAGAAACTGGTGTAAAAGGAGAAGAGGCGTAATATGGCTGATGAAACGCTTGTATCAGATTTACCAGCAATAGATTCAATTTATCCGGAGAAGGTTACGCTCGATACCAGACCAGGTTACGGTGGTTTCATCGTTCCGCGTGAGCATTTATTGGAGATTGCAAAAGAGGTTCATGACGTTTGGGGATATGACATGTTGTCATCACTCACCGGGGTGGATTATTTTCCCGATACAATGGAAGTTGTTTACCATTTGTATCGTTCACTGGGTGGTGGTGCATTAGTCCTTAAAGTCCAGGTTCCCAGAGAAGATTCGGTGGTCCCCTCTCTATATTCCATTTTCAACGGTGCTGAGTTTCAAGAACGAGAAGCATGGGATTTGTTGGGAATTAAATTTGAAAATCACCCGGATCTTCGACGCATTTTAATGTGGGAAGGATTTGCTGGGTTTCCTTTGAGAAAAGATTGGAAGGAGCCATATTTTGAAGAAGAATCCAAGCCATTTTCCTCTCGATGGCCAGAAGGTGTTGCTGAGCACGCTGAGAATAAAAATATTTTTGGTGCGAATGTAAAATATCCTGAAAATTTTGATCCAGAAAAATGGATAGCCTCTGGTGAGGAGGCTTTATATTTAGGGCTAGAAAAATCAGGTACCAAAGCCGATCTGGAAACTGAATCGATCGTCATTAATTTGGGACCTCAACACCCTTCCACGCATGGTGTTTTTCGGATGGCAGCATTAATTGAAGGAGAAACAATTCTTGATCTAAAGCCTTCTTTTGGATATCTACATCGAAACCACGAGAAAATTGGTGAGCGGAATACGTTCCTCCAAAATATGCCTTTTACAGATCGATTGGATTACATCAGCTCGATGAGTAATAACTTTGGTTATGCTTTAGCGGTTGAAAAATTAATGGGTGTGAAACCTCCTGAGAGAGCGGAATATATCCGCGTTATCATGGCAGAATTGACGCGGATCGCCAGCCATTACATGTCAATTGGATTTTTGCTAAATGATTTGGGAGCATTTTTTACACCTGCGTTGTATGCACTCAAAGAACGTGAATTGATTTTGGATATTTTCGAAGCGGTGTCCGGGTCGAGAATGATGTGCAACTACTTCCGGTTTGGTGGTCTTGTGAGAGACCTTCCCGTTGGCGTTCATGAGAAGATCAAAAATCTGGTTTTTGAACGCTTGCCAGGGAAGGTGGATGAATTTGATCAATTATTGACCGAAAACGAGATCGTCCGTTCTCGTTGCATGGGTATTGGTGTCATAAATGCTGAACAAGCAATTAATCTATCGGCGACTGGTCCAATTCTTAGAGCCAGTGGAGTTCCATATGATATTCGCCGGGCTGATCCATATAGTATTTACGAGCGGTTTGAGTTCGACGTACCGGTTCTCTATCATGGTGATATTTATGACCGTTATTTGATTCGAATCGCCGAAATGCGACAGAGTATACGTATCATTCAACAAGCTATCACTCAAATTCCGGAAGGGCCTATATTTGAAGGTAAAGCGCAATATCAGGTAAAGGTTCCTGCAGGTGAAGCCTATGGAAGAGTGGAGGCTCCAAAAGGGGAGCTTGGCTTTTATGTCGTATCGAACGGGCAGGCGAATCCCTGGAGGTACCACGTAAGAGCGCCATCTTTTATCAATTTGACCTCATTAAGACCCATGTGTTTGAACTATAAAGTGGCGGATGTAGTAGCCATCCTTGGATCAATTGATATTGTTTTAGGCGAAGTCGACCGGTAGGAGGAAAAAATGGGAATCAGTGGTATCGTAAAAGGACTGGGGATTACCTTAAAACATTTTTTGGATACCTATTTAGTTGATATCAAATACAAAGGGAAACGTTATGGAACAGAAGAGGGGATTGAAGATCGTAGATCCTTTGATACTGAAGGTATTTTTACCGTTCAATATCCTGAGGAAAAATCAAAGGTTCCCGAAGAGTTTCGATATATTCCGTTTCTGGTGTATGATGTAAACGAATCAGGAGAAAAGGACATACGCTGTACCTCTTGTGGCATCTGTGCCAAGGTCTGCCCTCCACAATGCATTTGGATAACCAGATCGGTAAATCCTGAAACTGGAAAACCTGTGCCCAAACCGGCAAAATTCTTTATTGACATCGATATTTGCATGAATTGCGGCTTGTGTGCGGAATATTGTCCATTTGAAGCCATTCGGATGGATCACGACTACGAAATCGCTAATATTGACCGAATGGCTCATCACATTTATGATTTAGACAAGTTACTTAAACCTTCCTCTTATTATGCTGAAATTCGCCCCACGCAATTTACAGAAGAAGAAGATGCCAGAAAAGAAAAAGAAGCCAAAAAAGCAGCTGCGAAAGCGGCTAGAGGAGCATAAACCAATTTCAAGGGTAATTAATTATTATGTACAATTCTGATACAGAAGTTATGTTTCCTGTGAGAGCCATTCCTGGACTGAAAGGATTAAGAGGTCCAAAATGGGATGAATTAATAGATTATGTTTTAAATGATGCCAATGATGAGGAGAAATTAGCATTTGTACTTACGATCGTGCGTCTGGTAGGTTGTAGTGGCTGCAATGCAGACTCTTTTAGGGCGATGAGAGGCTGTACAAAATGTGCTCAGCAATCCATCCGGCGCTTTAGGGGTGACGATGTTGACTTATTAAAGTTATACGAGAAATCAAAAATCGATATCGAAAATCATAACAAAGGTACCATATCCTAAAAATATTGAAAGGTAAAAAATGACTGTTAACAACATAACCAAAGAAGATGTTCTGGCTGCACTTTCCCGAGTACAAGAACCAGAATTACATAATGATCTCGTTTCATTAAATATGATCAAGGATATCTCTATCAGTGGATCAGAAATTAAATTCACTGTTGTTCTAACTACGCCGGCATGTCCCCTCAAAGGAAAAATCGAAAAAGAATCTAGAGATGCGGTAATGGCAATCCCGGGTGTTGAAAAGGTCGTGGTCGTTTTGGATTCAAATGTTCCAGCAGATGGTAGAAATCGTGGTAATTTATCCCTGCAGGCCAAAAATGTTGTGGCAATTGCTTCTGGTAAAGGTGGGGTGGGTAAATCAACCGTAAGCGTTAATCTTGCAGTGTCTCTGGCACAGGCTGGTGCAATTGTGGGACTGCTGGATGCGGACATTTATGGTCCCAATATTCCGACTATGATGGGCGTTGAAAAATTGCCAGCATTCGAAGACAACAAAATTATTCCAGCGCTTGCGTATGGGGTTAAGTTGATGAGTATCGGGTTTTTGGTAAAACCAGGACAACCACTTATCTGGCGTGGTCCAATGTTGCATTCTGCTATTCGTCAATTTTTATCGGATGTGGACTGGGGTGAGATGGATTATTTAATTATTGATCTGCCACCTGGTACGGGTGATGCACAATTAAGTCTGGCTCAATCCATTCCGATTAGTGGCGGTGTCATTGTTACAACACCACAAGCAGTATCTCTGGAAGATGCCAGCCGGGGATTATATATGTTTAAACAATTAGATATTCCAATCCTGGGTGTAATCGAAAATATGAGTTTCCTTGAATTGCCAGACGGTCAGATTATGGAAATTTTTGGAAGCGGTGGTGGAGAAGCATTAGCCAAAGAAGCCAAAACTGAATTTTTTGGAAAAATTCCCTTAAACACAGATGTGCGTATTGGTGGGGATACTGGTAAACCAATTGTAATTTCACAACCAGATTCAAAAGCAGCGCAGGCATTAAAGAAAATATCAGAACTCGTTGCAGCAAAATTAAGTGTCGCCGCTTTGGACAGGAATTCAGGCATTCAACTAGAAATTGTCGAGTGAAAAATGGATAATAAACCCCAACGTAACGTTGTATCAGTTAGATTTTCCAAGGTTGGTAAGTTATACCACTTCGAAGCTGATACAGATATGAACATCAATCCTGGAGATCAAGTGGTTGTGGAAACTGCACGTGGGTGGCAATTAGGAGAGGTCGCTCAGATCATTGGAGATGTAAAAACTGCTGGTGAAGGTTCCTGGAAGAAAATTGATCGAAAAGCTTCAGAAGGAGATTTACAGCAACGAAAAAACAATGAAGAGAAGGAAGCAGAATTAATTGAATTTTGTAGGAGTGAAATCCGAGCGCAAAACCTCAATGGCGTTAAAGCGGTTTCCGCCGAATATAGTCTTGATGGATCAAAAATTTCTGTTCTCTACAGTTATGAAGGGGATGATAAAGTTGAATTAAGAAACCTGAAACAGGAAATTAATAAATTTGTGCATCATGCCCAGGTTGAATTAAGACAAATCGGGCCTCGAGATGTCGCCAAAATATTTGGCGGCATGGGTGCTTGTGGTTTACCCACCAGGTGTTGCTCCAAATTCCTGACCGATTTTAGTTCAATATCAATCAGAATGGCCAAAGAGCAGGGAATCTCATTAACACCAACCGAAATTACTGGCATGTGTGGCAGATTGCGCTGTTGTTTAATCTATGAATATGAGATGTATGTTGAGAACAGAAAACAATTGCCAAAACGAAATAAACGAGTTCTTACACCCGTCGGTGAAGGGAAAGTAATTGACGTCTTACCGCTCAAGATGGCAGTTGTCGTGGACATTCCTGAAGTTGGAAGAAAAGAATTTTTCAATTCGGATATTCAAATAGTTGATGGTTCTCAACCAATACAAGTTAAACCGATCGTGAAGACAGATATCATTGAGGAGGTGGTTGACGATAAAAAAAATACCACCGCAAAAGATGAATCAGGTCAATCAACAAATGTAAAAAATTCAAATAAAAAACAGCAAACTGGAAAAGGAAGAAGACCACGCTGGAGAAAACGACGGTCTTCAAATCAGAATAAAAATAATGACAGAACATAAATTCTTTAAATTAGCACAAGACCATTACAATTATTCAGTGCTTTTTAGAAGGGACTTTCACCAACATCCTGAGTTGGGATTTCAGGAGGAAAGAACTTCCGAAAAGATTGCTGAAGAATTGACAAGTTTGGGATTTGAAGTAAAAAAACACATCGGAAAAACCGGAGTAATCGGTATCTTAAAGGGTAAATTGGAGGGACCAACAGTCTTATTGCGATTTGATATGGACGCTCTACCGATCCAGGAAGAGAACACCACCGAGTATGTGTCCGAAT
The DNA here is from genome assembly GCA_034003505.1 of Anaerolineaceae bacterium. Classification (GTDB taxonomy): domain Bacteria; phylum Chloroflexota; class Anaerolineae; order Anaerolineales; family Anaerolineaceae; genus UBA6170. The sequence goes on from JAVEYK010000002.1 coordinate 7,164, forward strand.
ATGCTGGCTGTATGCATGCCTGTGGACATGATGGACATATGGCAATTGGATTAACCATTGCAAAAATTTTGAGTTCCCATCGTGATCAATTGAAAGGGATGGTGAAGTTCATCTTTCAACCTGCTGAAGAAGGTTTAGGCGGCGCAATTGCGACGATTAAAGATGGTGTGTTAGACAACCCACACCCAGATTATTGTTTAGGATTGCATATCTGGAATGAAAAACCATTGGGCTGGATTGGCGTTAACCGAAATGCCATGATGGCAGGCGCGGACACATTTGAAATCATTGTCAGCGGAAAAGGCGGTCATGGTGGAGTTCCCCATAAGGCTGTTGACCCTATTGTAGGTGCTGCTCATATCATTACGGCTATACAGACCGTTGTCAGCCGTAATATTTCACCGCTTGATAATGCAGTGATCAGTTTTGGGAGTATACAAGGTGGTTCGACATTCAATGTGATTCCAGATTCAGTTTATCTTTCCGGAACAATAAGGACATTTGACCCCCAGGTACGATTAGATCTGTTCAAAAGACTTGAAAAGGTCGCAAAATCAGTTGGGGAAGGGTTGGGATGTCTGGTTGATATCAACATTCAGGATATAACACCAGCGGTGATTAACAACCCCGAGATTGCATTGAAATTAAATCAGGTTGTGGAAAAGATTTTTCCTGCATTTTCAATTGATTTGGATTGTAAAACAATGGGCTCCGAAGACTTCTCTCTATTTTTGAACGAAGTACCGGGTTGTTTTTATTTTGTAGGCTCTGCTAATTCTGAGAAGAATCTGGTTTTTGGTCATCATCATCCAAAATTCGATTTTGATGAAGGTGTTTTGCCAATCGCAGTTGCCAGTTTATTGGGTATGCTGGAAGAGTTGGGTGTTTTTTCCGTTTCTGATTAAGATGGATGATCACATAAAATCCAGATTAATTGTATAAGGATCGCATTACAAAGTTCTCTTGACTGACAAGAGCTGAAAATGCTATACTAGCTATTGAGGATTAATCATCTGATTAATCAGATTAATAGTTATTGGTTATTTATGGCGATATTTTCAAATTCAACCAATCATTTGTCGGAATTTCTCAAGTACATTGCCGAAAAATCTTCAATGGGGGAGGAAAGAATTCCAGCACTGGCCGTCCTCAGTAAAGAGCTACAGGTAAGTGTAGCCAGTTTGAGGGAACAATTAGAAGTAGCAAGGGCTTTAGGGTTTGTGGAAGTAAAACCTAAAACGGGCATTCGCTGGTTGCCCTATAACTTTACCCCATCGATATTATTATCTGTTACGTATGCCATTTCTATTTCAACAGATTACTTTGAACAATTCAGGGATTTACGTAATCATCTGGAGGGAGCATATTTTCTTGAATCAGCAGCGAAATTAACCAAAAGTGATATTGATAAATTAAACAGTATTGTTCTAAAGGCTGAAGAGAAAATTATATCTACCCCTCCTAAGTTACCACATACAGAACATAGAGAATTTCATGGAAAAATTTTCTCAAAAATAAAAAACCCATTTGTACAATCCATTTTTTCAGTGTACTGGGATATTTATGAATATCAGGGTTATGCGATTATTAACGACCAGGATTATCTGAAAAGAGTCTGGCACTATCACCGGCTGGTTCTTGAAGGAATTCAAGCGGGAAATATTCATCAAGCCCTGGCTGCATTTCTTGAACATAAGGATTTGATGATTAAAAATAAAAAGTCAGTACCTTCGCAAACTTTTGAATAACTACGATAGAAGGAGAGGCAATGTCCAAAAACATTAATAGTACCGGGAGTAATCTCTTGATAAAACCAAAAATCATCAATGATTTTGTCATAACCTTCAGCACAGTCAATGGATCCGGGAGTGCAACAGCAAACACAACTTTAATGCGTACATTTTTTAAGATGGGAATTCCAGTAACCGGAAAAAACATTTTTCCTTCCAATATCCAGGGTTTGCCCACCTGGTATACCTTAAGGCTTAGTAAAAAAGGTTACTTAGCTCGTGTAAAAGAAGATGATATTGTTGTTGCTATGAATCCATCCACCATTAATAAAGAGATTGATCAGATCGTTCCAGGTGGTGCTCTTTTTTACCCGGATGATTTAAAGATTTCAAATACCAGAGAGGATATTATTTACTATCCGATGCCAATTCGGAAAATTATTAAAGAATCTGAAGTGGCACCCAGCTTAAAAGATTATATTTCCAATATGGTATATGTCGGGATCCTGGCACAAATGCTAGAAATTCCACAGGACCTGATCCGGGAAGCTTTAAATTTTCATTTTAAAAACAAAGTAAAACCAGTTTCACTGAATATGGAAGTGATTCAAAAGTCTGCTGAGTGGGCTCGGGAAAACCTGACAAAAGCAGATCCTTACTATGTTGAGACCATGCAAGGTAATGAAGGTTGGATAATGACAGATGGCAACACTGCCGGAGCTTTGGGATCATTATTCGGTGGTGTTCAATTCACGGCCTGGTACCCGATCACGCCTGCATCCTCATTGGCTGAATCAATTCACGAATTTATCCCGGAATTGAGAACGGATCCAGTTTCTGGAAAGCAAACATCCGTGATCGTGCAAGCCGAGGATGAATTGGCAGCCATTGGGATGGCAATTGGAGCTGGCTGGGGTGGATTGCGATCGATGACCTCAACCTCAGGTCCTGGATTGAGCTTGATGACAGAATTTATTGGGCTGGCGTATTATGCTGAAATTCCAGTTGTTATCTGGGATGTTCAGAGAGTTGGTCCCAGTACAGGGTTGCCAACCAGGACAGCCCAGGGTGATATCACTTTTGTAAAATTCATGGGGCATGGAGACACAGATAATATTATGCTTTTCCCCGGGTCTGTTAATGAATGTTTTGAATTTGGCTGGAGGTCTTTTGATATCGCTGAACGGTTGCAAACACCTGTTGTGATCATGACGGATCTGGATTTAGGAATGAATGAATGGATGACTACGAAGTTCTATTATCCTGATCAACCAATGGATCGCGGCAAAGTGTTGTGGGAAGAAGATTTGCAGAAAATGCTGGACAAATACCAGAACGAATTTGGACGTTATAAAGACCTGGATGGAGATGGAATTACATACCGAACACTGGTCGGTAATCAACATCCCCGAGCTGCATATTTTACCCGCGGCACGGGTCATGATGAATACGCCAAATACACAGAGGATCCAGTGATTTGGGAGGAGAGCCTGACGCGAATTAAGAAAAAATTTGAGATAGGAAAACAATATCTTCCCAAACCTCTCATCCACTCAAATGGTTCCAAAAAAGGCATCATCTGTGTGGGATCAGCGTCCTTTGCAGTTGACGAAGCGCTTGACATTCTGGCAGAAGAAAAAATTATTTTAGATTGTATGAGAATTCGATCGATTCCATTTCATGAGGAAGTCAATGATTTTCTAATTTCTCATGACCTGATCTATATTGTGGAACTTAACCGTGATGGACAACTATCTCAATTATTAACGCTTGCCGCACCAGTTCAGGCGAAAAAATTTAGAAATGTAAACAAAATTGATGGACTTCCATTAACAGCAAAATGGATTGTAAGTGAGATCTGTAAGGTTGAGGAGGAATAATCATGGCAGAGACAGAAGTCAGAATAGGTAATGAAAATTATGCTGGGTTAACCAGAGCTGATTACCGGGGAGCTCCGAGTACCTTATGCCAGGGTTGTGGACATAATTCAATTTCCAGTCAGATCGTGGCTGCCTGTTTTGAATTGGGGCTTCTTCCTGAGAAAATTGTCAAATTCAGTGGGATTGGTTGTTCCAGTAAAAGCCCCACCTATTTTCTTAACCGCTCTTTTGGGTTTAATGCCTTACATGGCAGAATGCCTTCGGTGGCTTTAGGTGGATTGTTTGCGGATGTTACCGTCAAAGGTTTAGGGGTAAGCGGTGATGGAGATACAGCTTCGATTGGCATGGGACAATTTAAACATTTAGCACGCCGGAATATGCCGATGGTATATATTGTAGAAAATAATGGAGTATACGGACTAACCAAAGGTCAATTTTCAGCGACGGCTGAGGAAGGTTTATTACTAAAACGGCAGGGTATTAATACCTACTTACCAGTAGATATTTGCATGGAAGCATTGGTGACAAATGCATCCTTTGTGGCACGGGGTTTTGCAGGCGATCCAAAGCAATTAAAAAATTTACTTAAAGCCGCGTTAAGCCATGACGGGTTAGCCATCCTGGATATCATCAGCCCTTGTGTGACATTTCACAACAAAGAGAACTCTTATCATTCTTACCTTTGGGGAAAAGAACACGAAGTTCAATTGCATGACATTGAATTTGTACAGGCTAGAGATGAAATAACCATAGAAGATTTTGAACCTGGTTCTTCAAAGGAAGTCTCTTTGCATGATGGAACGGTGGTCTTAATGAAAAAATTAGATAAAGATTATGACCCAACCAATCGCTATGAAGCTCTACGGATTTTGGAAGAAGCTGAACGAGAGAATACTTTGATCACAGGGCTATTATTTGTTGATCCTAACGCCATAACACTGTTCGATCGGTATGAATTACCTGATCAGCCGCTAAACCGTTTAGAACCCGGCAAATTGAGACCATCCGAAGAAGCATTGGAAAAGATAAATCGGTCGCTTTTTATGAAATAATTTTGGCTAATTATCGATAATTTAACCAAATTGTTTATTGACTTTTTCACGTCACAATCGGGTGATCCGGATTGGTAATCCATTCACTCCAGGAACCGACATATAATTGAATTGGTTTTATTCCGATGTGTTGTAAAACTGCAAAATTCAGGCAGGAGGTCACACCGGAGCCACAATAGAGAACAATCGCTGGATCAGGTTTGTTGCTGAGAAAAGTTGAATATTTTCTTCTTAACTCCTGTGCTGGTAATAATTTCCCCTGGGCATCCAAATTGTTTCCATGGAAAAAATTGACTGCATTGGGAATATGCCCGGCTTTTTTATCAATTGGTTCTTCCAGACCTGAGTAGCGTTCTTCTGATCTGGCATCGATGACTACATAATTCGGGAGATTTATCAGAGTCTCCATTGAGGATGTGGTAACCAGGAGATTATTATTCGGAGTGCCAATAAAAATAGAGGGTTGAGTCTCAACTAAACCGTCGGATAGGGGAAAGCCAGCTGCCAGCCAGGCAGTAAAGCCTCCCTCCAAAATTGCTACCTGATGGTGGCCAAAATAATTCAGCATCCACCATAAGCGGCTGGCATAAGAACCAAAAGTCGTATCATAAACAATAACCTGTTTTGTATTATCAATACCCCACTTTGAGCACATTTTAATAAATTCATTGGGTTCAGGGAGTGGGTGCCTGCCAGTATTTTTGGTAACTTGCCCTGATAAATCCTTTTCCAAATCTGCGTAGATTGCATTCGGTATGTGGTTTATTAGATAATCCTGGTATCCCCATGCAGGATTTAATAGGTCGAAACGACAGTCAATGATCACCAACTCTGGATGATCCAGGTGTTTAACAACCTCTTCAGGTTTGATAAAAGTTGTATACGATTTCATTTGATTATTTTTTCCCAATAGTGTGTAAGAGTAAAAAGTTTGGTGGACGCATGTCTCCGATTGGTAGTCCCGAAACAAAAATAATCTGTTGTCCGTTTTGAATGGGATTCGTTGCAATAATTGCCTCTTCAACAAAAGCAATCATATCTTCCACGGTGGTAGCATAGGGAACCTGGTATGGTTTTACCCCCCAGAAAAGTGAAAGCATCTGAAATGTTTCTATCTCAGGAGTGAATGCAAGAATCGGTACTTTCGGCCGGACTTTTGACATCAAGAGAGCTGTTTTCCCGGATTGAGTTAAAACAACAATATATGCCACATCACGATCCAGTGCTAATTCTCCGGCTGCTCTTGTTAAAGCTACTGCATCATCCTGTGTCTGATCAAGTGGGTGGCGTTTGACATATCCCCAATTTTGATAATTTGCTTCTGCTTCTCTTACAATGGAATCCATCATCAAAATTACCTCGAGGGGATATTTTCCAATGGCAGTTTCACCAGAAAGCATGACAGCATCACTCCCATCCAGGATGGCGTTGGCCACATCGGATGCTTCCGCTCTGGTTGGGCGAGGGTTGTTGATCATTGAATCCAACATCTGGGTGGCTGTGATCACAAACTTGGCTTTTCTATAAGCCGAATCAATAATTTTCTTTTGAAAAATTGGTACACAGGCCGGAGAAGTTTCAACGGCCAGGTCGCCTCTTGCCACCATCACCCCATCGGATACATCTAAAATTTCTTCCAGCTTATCGATCGCTTGAGGGCGTTCCAATTTGGCAATAACTGGTGGAGGGATTCGATCAGGTGCCAGACTTTTGATTATGGACTTAACTTTTAAAACATCTTCCGGACCGGAAACAAAGGAAATTGCAACCGCATCTATCCCATTTTCCAATCCGAAAACCAAATCTTCGTTATCCTTTTCGGTGAATCCTGGGATTTTGAGATCTGTACCGGGCAAATTTACACCTTTATTAGAGGTCAGGATTCCCCCTAAGACAACTTTTGCACGCACAGTATCCGCGACTACGTTGATGACTTCCAATTCGAGATGACCATCATCCAATAAAATGCGGTCTTTTGGCGTGACACTTCTAGCTAGATTTGGAACATCCAAAGGTAAAATAATTTCTTCCGTATTTGAACGGTCATTTTTTACTTCATTCGTGGAAGATGTTAGTGCGACTATTTGATCTTTCTCCAGCACAACACCAGCAGAAGGAAGCTTACCAACCCGTAGTTTCGGGCCTTGTAAGTCTTGCAGGATAGTGATTGGCTTATGCAGTTCTTTCGATAATTTTCTGATCAATTGAATACTTTTTAAGTGGTTCTCTTGAGTTCCATGGGAGAAATTCAATCGTACAATATCCAGTCCGGCGACGATCAGTTTTCTCAGCATCACTTCGTCATTAGTACTGGGACCTAATGTGGCGATTATTTTTGCTCTTCTTTCCATGATTTCACCTGATTTCTTTGTTCAAGTTTTAGAAAATTGTATATTATTTTGAAATAATTTGTAAAAAAACCGCCTTTTCCAAGGCGGTCTGTTATTTTATGCCACTAGTAGTGTTTCCCGGATAATCGGTAATGCCCAATCGATTGTTTCTTTCGAAATGATCAATGGCGGAGCAAAACGAATAACATTATCATGGGTTTCCTTTGCAAGAATTCCTTTTTCTTTCAAAATTTCGCAAAATCTCCGTGCGCCGCCAGCCTCAGGTTTCAATTCCACACCAATCAGAAGACCCTTTCCACGTATCTCCTTGATATGACTACTGGGAATTTTCCGTAATTCCCCAATAAAATAATTTCCAAGATTTTCCGCTTGTTCAATTAATTTTTCATCTTGAATAACTCTCAAAGCGGCCCGTGCTACTGCTGCACCTAAAGGATTTCCGCCAAATGTGGACCCATGTTCGCCCGGTTGGAACAATCCCATGATTTCACGATCAGCCAAAACCGCGGAGACTGGATAGAAACCACCAGACAAAGCTTTTCCAATGATTACCATATCAGGACGGACATCTTCATGTTGACTGGCAAAAAGTTTTCCAGTTCTTCCCAGTCCTGTTTGAATCTCATCCGTAATGAAGAGAATATTATTCTGCTGACAAATATCTTGAACTGACTTTAAGTATCCTTTTGGCGGGATAATAACACCACCTTCGCCCTGAATTGGCTCAAGCATAATGGCTGCAGTGTTGGGAGTAATCGCATTTTCCAGGGATTTCAGATCTCCATAGATTACTGTCTTAAAACCAGGAGTGAAGGGACCAAATTCTTTTTTGTAAAATTCTTCTGAAGAAAATGAAATGATGGTGATTGTTCTTCCATGGAAATTTCCATCAGCCACAATGATTTCACTTTCATAGTATGGAATCCCTTTGATTTTATAAGCCCATTTACGTGCCAATTTGATAGCCGTTTCTACTGCTTCGGCTCCACTATTCATTGGCAATGACATTTCATAACCGGTCATATCCGATAATTCTTTGTAAAACATGGGTAACTGTTGATTGCGGAAAGCCCTTGATGTTAGCGTAACTTTCTGCGCCTGTTCAACCATTGCTTCCAATATTTTAGGATGAACATGACCCTGATTGAGAGCTGAGTAAGCGCTAAGGCAATCTAAATATTTGTTTCCTTCCACATCATAAACCCAGACACCTTCACCACGTTCAATAACAACATCCAGTGGATGATAATTATGCGCTCCATAATGTTCTTCCATTTCAATATATTCTTTTGAATTCATTTTAAATTCCTTTAAGTAAGTTTACGATCACAGCTTTTTGAGCATGTAAACGATTATGAGCCTGAGGAAATAATCTCGAATGTGAACCATCCGCAACTGCATCTGTTATTTCCTGCCCACGGTGGGCTGGCAAACAATGCAAAACAATTGCATCTTTTTCAGCTTCTTTCACGAGTTTTTCATTTACCTGATATGGTGGGAAGACTGCTTCCCGTTTTTTTGCTTCTTCTTCCTGCCCCATTGAAGTCCACGTATCTGTATAAATGACGTGAGCATTTTTAACCGCAGCATGAGGATCACGTGTGAAATTGATTGAAGTACCTGTGTCAAGAGCGATTTTTTGGCCTAATTCAATTGCATAAGGGAGCATATCATATCCTTCAGGTGCGCTGAGTGTGAAATTTGCTCCTAATTTTGCACAAATATGGAGTAACGAGACGGCTACATTATTACCATCGCCAATGAAGGTTACATTCAAGCCTTTCATGGACCCAAAATTTTCTATGATCGTTAATGCATCAGCCATCGCCTGGCAGGGGTGATTGTAGTCACTCAAACCATTTATGACAGGTATATCAGCCCATTTTGCTAATTCAACCACATGTTCATGTTCAAAAACACGAGCCATAATAATATCCACATATCCAGAGATTACCCTGGCGACATCAGCAATTGATTCCCGTTTACCAAGCCCTATTTCGCTGGGTGAAAGGTAAAGCGCATCCCCTCCCAGATGGCGCATAGCCATATCGAAACTTACTCGGGTTCGCAAACTTGGTTTCTGAAAAATCATACTCATTACTTTGTTCTTAAGAATGGGTTGGTTTCCCCCAGCTTTCCACTCTTTTTTGAGTTCAATTGCCAAATCCAACATTCCTTGAAGTTCAGATGAGGAATAATCTGTAAGGGCGATAAAATCCTTCTTCATATGTGCTCCTAATATAATTATTGTTATTTTTTGACCCTCAAAGAGTATAACATAAGGTAAGATTAGAGATTGCTGGAATAGGAATAAATGCTGATACAAGAGTGTCTATTATCCTGGTACTGGAGGAAAATGAATGACATTAAGGAAATATAGTTTTTTTGTTTTGATTTACAACGTATTTGTCATTTTAATCGGAGCAGTCGTAAGAGCGACAGGGTCAGGGGCTGGTTGTGGGTCGCATTGGCCTTCCTGTAAGGGACAAGTCATTCCCACTGATCCACAAATAGAAACCTTAATCGAATTTACTCATCGCATAACAAGCGGATTAACAATCATTTTCGTACTGATTTTATTAATCTGGGTTTATCGAATTTATGAGAAAAAATCCAAAATAAGAACAGCAGCCAGGTTTGTCTTTATTTTTATCATTGTTGAAGCTTTAATTGGTGCAGGGCTCGTTTTATTCGAACTTGTTGGGGAAAATTCCTCATTAATCCGGGCGACTGTCATCGCACTTCATCTCGTAAACACGTTTTTATTATTAGGAAGTAATGCCTTCTTGTATGAGTGGATTAAGGACGGAGAACCCAGAAAACTATTAATTACCCGCAACGCCAGACAGCTTTTTATTTTAATGACGATACTATTCCTTGTTTTAGGAGCAAGTGGAGCGATTACAGCTTTGGGGGATACATTGTTTCCAGCGACCTCATTATCGGAGGGGATAAAACAAGATTTTTCTGGTGAGAATTTTTTATTACAATTACGGGTCTATCATCCCATTATTGCAGTAATGATTGGCTTAGGATTATATTTTATTTATAATAATTTTCTTAAGAAATCTAAAAATGAAAAGCTAAATACGTACTCCAAATATTTAGCAGGTTTGTTCATATTACAATTGATTTTTGGCGTAGTCAACGTGTTATTACTGGCACCAATCTGGATGCAAATCATTCATTTACTGCTGGCAGATATTATCTGGATTCTTTTCGTCTTCTGGATCAATCAGATTGTTTTTTGGGGTTTGACTCCTTCATTGCCCGGGAAACCATAAAATCCATCAACGGATAGACAAGAGGTCCCAGAAAATTACTCAAATGATAGAAAAATTTACTTTCAAAGCCAGGGAAAATTAAATATTTCTTTTTATTAATTCCCTTAATAATTTCATGCGCTACTTTCTCGGGAGACATTACAGCTGCGGAACCTGCGATTTTTTTAGTAATGGCGGGTTTGAATTGTTCTTCATAAGCCAATTGTGGCGTCTGGGTATCGGGGGGAAAGACAATCGAGACGAATATGTTCTTTGGTTTCAATTCACTTCGCAAAATATCTGAGAAACCACGGACTGCATATTTACTGGCACCATATGCTGAGTAACCATACACACCAAGATAACCTGCTATTGAAGAGATATTGACAATAAATGAACCCGCACCCAATAAGGGTAGAAAAGCCATTACACAATGAACAGTTCCAAAGTAATTCACGTCCATTAGCCAGTGATACTTTTCGATGCCCATATTACCAAATTCAGCAGGTTCTGCAACTCCAGCCGAATTTATTAAACCATCAATAACTTTTCCTTCTTGTCGTAACTGGTGAGCGATAGCTTCAATTTCCGGTAGATTTCTTACGTCTGCCAGGTAATAATTTATCAATTGGTGTTTATCAACCAATTGATTTTGGAGTTCTTTAATCTTGTCTTCATTTCTTGCAATAATCCAAACGTTTGCACCAAGATTTAGTAATTCCTTTACCAATGCTGACCCGATGCCACTCGAACCACCGGTGACAATGATGTTTTTATTAGAAAAATTATTTTCCATAATCCACCTGATTTGATGATGAGAAGTTATTTTTTGTTAACGAATAAACAGCAATGCCAAATGCTATGGCAACATTTAATGAATTTTTTAAACCTGCCATAGGTATATTCAAATGAGCGTCACACTCACTCAGAATATCTGGGTCTACTCCTACGATTTCATTTCCAACCACAAGTAGGGTCGGTCGTGAGGAAGAGGAAATGTGGAAGTCGAAAATTGATTGTGCGGTTGATGTTTTTTCCAAAGCCCAAATAACATAACCTTTTTTCTTTAAAGTTTTTACGAGTGCTACTGCATTTGGATGAATTTCATAATTTACAGTTTTTTCAGCACCCAACGCTGTTTTATGAACTTTTGTATTCGTAGGCGTGGGTGTGATGCCACAGAGGTAAATCTTTTTCACTCCGACACCATCGGATGATCTTAAGATTGCGCCAACATTAAACGTAGAGCGAATATTATCCAGTACAATTTCCAGATTATTCACGGGGTATGAGGGGTAACTTTCAGCGATTTTCTCATGGTTCAGATTTAATTCATGAATAATCAGTGTTTCGGATTTGCATTTCGGGCAATTGACGCCAATTCCTGAGTTTTTTGGAGCTGGATAGCGAAAATTACAATTGTGGTTGGAACATTGCCTGATTAAATAATTTTCTGTTGACATAGCATTTATGGATTTTCGATCATTTCATTCGCCAAAATTATTTTCTTCCGAATGATCCGCGTGTATTGGACTGGAATTTTCAATTCATCCAGGACTTCTTCAGGTCTTCCTGTTGCGCCATCCTTAGATTTCAAGAGCATTCTCAGGTACATGGGTTCGTCCACGATGATCTCAATATCTAACAAGAGTGGTCGCAGATCATAAGATTTTCCCCTCCGGATTCTCATGACACTAGCTTCTTTTTTCAGTGCCTGAATGGACTGGCGGATGATTTTCTCATCGAATTCTTCCAGAAAATAAACATCATACTCAGCTGCAATTGTCTGTGTTTGTAGAGCAGGTTCAGCAGTCTGAACTGAAAGGATTGAATTCACCGAAATACCCGCTGGGAGAGACTTTGTTAAAGCAGTTTGAAGAGACCCCAGGTCCATTTCCTGCGTGAGAAAGAAATCCACAATTTCAGAATCACTTAAAAATCCGAGTGGCAAAGGACTTGCCTGTTGAATTTTTGGTTGTGGATGAAAACCCTGACTGTATGCCAACGGTAATTTCGCTCTTCTAAATGTTCGTTCCCACATTTTGTGAATATCCAGATTGGAGGTGTATCGCATACCTTCATTTTTTGAATAATTAATTCGGTATCGATAATTCATTTTTCCTCCTACAGGGGGCTAAGTTCGGGCATTTCCAGACAATCCCGGGGTCCTCTTCGCGTAAATGGTTGAAAGCCTGGGTAATGCCACATGCGTAACATTGCTCTCTACAATCTCCTCTTAATTTTAACGAAAGACTATTTAAGTATTCAGTTTTCAAATAGGATTTCCTTACACCGGGAATGATATGATCCCAGGGAAATACTTCATCAATGCTGCGTTCCCGATGCACATAAAAATCAGACTCTAACCCGGCTTCAGAAAAAGCCTGCATCCAGATATCGTAATTTTTGAAATCCTGCCAGGCGTCGAACTTTGCTCCATTTCTCCAGGCAATTTCTATCACATCCGCTAATCTGCGATCGCCACGCGATAACCAGGCTTCCATCATGGTTTCCTTAGGGTCAGTCCAATTAAATTTCAATCCGGGACCTTTCAATGCTTCACGGAGAATGTTTTGTTTCTGTCGGATGCTTTCTTGCTGATCACAGGCAACCCATTGGAAAGGCGTGTGAGGTTTGGGCACGAATGTTGAAACACCAGCATGAACTTTCGCTCGTCTGCCAATCGCTTTTACTCCCACCGCAAGCACTTTTTTACATAAAGTGGCAATTTCGGTAACATCTTCGAGTGTTTCTGATGGATGTCCAATCATAAAATATAGTTTTAGGGTATGCCAACCACGCTTGAAAATTTCATATGCGGTCGATAGCAACATTTCCTCGGAAATCGGCTTATTGATAATTTTTCGCATTCTCTCCGATGCTGCTTCAGGTGCCAGTGTGAAGCCACCCTGGCGCGAACCTTTCAGTTTCTCCATTAAATCGACTGAAAAAGAGTCAATTCGCAAAGAGGGTAATGAAATTGTCAGATTTTTACCGGCGAAGGTAGTGCTAATTTCCTCGACCAATTCAAGAACATTCGTGTAGTCACTTGAGGACAAAGACAACAGGGCGACTTCTTCGAAACCAGTGTTTTCAAGACCGGTTTCAATTGTTGAGATAATCTCTTTAATTGTTCGCTCACGAATAGGTCGATTGATCATGCCTGCATGACAAAAGCGACATCCGCGTGTGCAACCACGCATAATCTCCACAGCAATGCGATTGTGAACAACACCAATGGAGGGAACGATGAAGCGGGTAGGAGCGTACGGCAACCTACCCATAATGCGCTTCGTGATCGTTTTGGGTGCTTTTTTATTTTTGAGAACCAACTTATGAAAAGTTCCGTCCGGATGATAGTGAGGTTCGTAAAAAGAAGGAACATAAACCCCATCGATCAATGCGATTTTTTCCAGTAAATCTTGTTTGGAGAGATCTTCCTTTTTCCAAACCTGATAAGCATCAATGACCTCTATCAAAATTTCTTCGCCTTCGCCGATCAGAAATGCATCAATAAATGGTGCCATCGGTTCTGGATTATAAGTTGCATGACCACCAGCAACGATAAGCGGAAACTCCTTCCCTCTATTATTTGAATGGATCGGTATCTGGCTTAGATTTAATAAGTTGAGCATATTTGTGTACAGGGTTTCGTACGGTAAAGTGAACCCGATGATATCAAAATCTGTTAACGGTGATTTTGTTTCCAGGGAATATAAGGGGATATTATGTTTCCGGAGTAATTCCTCCATATCCTGCCATGGGGAATATGCTCTCTCTGCCAGGCAATCCTCGCGTTGATTTATATTTTCGTAAAGAATTTGTATTCCAAGGTTTGAAAGCCCTATATCATAAAGATCCGGGAAGACAAGGGCTATTCTGGTTTGAATTTCTTCCCAATTTTTAATAACGGAATTATATTCCCCACCCACATATCGTCCTGGTTTTTCAACAAGCGGTAGAATACGTTCCAACTGGTTTGCTAAAGATTTTTCTCGATTCAAGTTTTCTCCTACAAATGTTCATTGATGCATCAATTTCCCAATTGTACTTGAAAACAAAAGCCTCACAGAATTCCTTTCACCATGCCTCCATCCACAGAAAGCATTGTTCCCGTCAAATATGATGCTCTTGGCGAGACCAGAAAAGCAGCCACATAAGCAAATTCATCAGGTTCGGCCATTCTGCCCAATGGACTTTCCAGGGTTTGTTTCCTGATTTCTTCTTCAACGGAGGAATTGTTTATTTTGGCACGGTTTTCCATCAAAGATATTACTCGTGCTGTTTTAGTCCACCCCGGTAGAATAGAATTAAACCTGATACCCTCATGTCCCATTTCAATTGACAGTGTTTTTGTGAGACCGATCGTGGCAGCTCGAATTGCATTTGACAAAATCAGATTGGGAATGGGTTGTTTGGCGGAATAGGAGGTAATGGTTAATACGCTTGCAGTTTCAGAAATTTTAAGTAATGGGAGGAGTGCCCGTATTAATCTGGCATGACTGAGAAAATTTAATTCAAAGGCTTCCTGCCAGCTTTCATTACTAATTGACTCGAAAGAACCAGGTGTAGGACCACCGGAATTTGTAATGAGAATATCTAATTTTCCAAATTTTGAAAGGATAAATTCATATAATCTCTCTGGAAAACCCAGGTCTGTAACGTCACCTGGAAAAGGGTACACAGAACCGTTTGTTTTTTGAACTAATTTCTGCGCTGACTTTTCAAGTTTTTCCGGATCACGACCATTGATCACGACTATTGCATTTTCTTTGCACAAAATTTCTGCTGTTGCATAACCGAGCCCCTGGCTGGAACCGGCAATAAAAGCTATTTTATTCGCAAGTAACAAGTCCATTTGAATCCTCCTTACAGGTTCTCTTTGTTCGTGATTGAAATAAGAATATCTGGATATGAGAGCTCGAGAAAATGAATCATGGTATCAATCATTGGATCAAAGATTTTTCCATTTTGGGCGACAATAGCAATACCCAATTTTGCAGTTTTCCAATAATCATTAAAATCAACCTCCGCAATCGATACATTGAATTTTTTGGAGGTTTTGGCAATAATTGATTTAAGAACGCTGCGTTTCTCTTTAAGATTTTGAACGAAAGGCAAGTCAATTTTTAGTTCGATGTAACAAAGTGCCATTGTATTTATCCCAAAAACAAATTATGGATTAAATTGTAACATTGCAATAAACGGGACCTGGCACAGTTTTTTACGTGTATACGCTCGCCATAAAAAAAAGCGGTGTCCCAGATGATCAAAACGGCACAATAAATTGTACTTGCATAATCAAATTGCGTTTAGTAGAATTCATCTCTAACTTGCAATAGGGAGTGTTTATGGATATTGAAACGAAATACCAGGAAGCTTTGGATTTTTTGTACACTTTTATCGATTACAGCATGACCAGGAATTTACGTTATTCCGAGGAAAAATTTAATTTGGAACGTATGAATCAATTTATGGAATTGTTCGATAATCCACATAAAACTTATCCTGTCATTCATGTTGCCGGAACGAAAGGTAAGGGTTCTACATCAGCATTAATTGCTCATGCTCTTTACGAAGAAGGGTATAAAGTTGGGTTTTATACTTCCCCGCATCTCCACGACTTCTGTGAAAGAATTCAGGTGGATTTCATTCCTCTGCCGCATTCTGAAATGGTTGCCATTGTGGATGAAATGAGATCAAAAATTCCTATGGTTGCAGAAATTACTACCTTCGAATTGATGACTGCGATGGCTTTTATTTATTTCAAAAACAAGGAAGTGGATTTTGCTGTCGTTGAAGTAGGATTGGGTGGCAGGCTGGACGCAACGAATGTTGTTTCGCCTTTGGTTTCTGTTATTACTGCCTTATCACTGGATCATATTAATGTACTAGGTGACACCCTTGCTAAAATTGCTTTTGAAAAAGGGGGTATTATTAAAAACAACACACCTGTGGTTGTGGCTCCTCAAAAAGACGAAGCGATTATGGTGTTACAAAAAATTGCCGAAGAAAGAAAGTCACCGCTGATACAGGTTGGAAAAGATTTCTTATACGCACAAGCTGCGAAGTCTCTTTCCGGTCAAAATTTTTTTGTATGGCCAAAAGAGGACCAAATCGCCGTCAACACTTTTATTGAAAGTGCTGGTCGTGAGGACTGGGAACCAACTAAATTATATATTCCATTACTGGGATTCCATCAGGTACAAAACGCTGCCACAGCCTATGCAACATTAATCGTACTTCGAAAAAATAATGTAAAAATATCTGATGAAAGCATACGTAAAGGGTTCAGTAATGTAGTTTGGCCCGGCAGGTTTGAAGTATTAAATCGCAGGCCCTTCATCGTGATCGATTCTGCACACAATCGCGAATCGGCTTTAAGATTACGGCATGCAGTTGATGACTATTTTCCAGGTACACCTGTCATTCTCGTCTTTGGTGCCTCTGAAGATAAGGACATTGATGGAATGTTGGTTGAGTTATTACCCAGAGTTAAGATTGTGATTACAACAAAATCAATTCATCCCAGAGCAATATCACCTGAAGATCTGGTAAAAAAGGTTAATCAAATGGGTGTCAGGGCCATTCCGACACAATCTCTCGAAGAAGCGTTTGATGAGGCTCTTAAACTGGCAGGCCGAGAAAATTTGATATTAATTGCCGGCAGCATTTTTGTGGCCGGCGGCATGCGGGATGTGTGGTTTGATATGCAAAAGAATTCTGTTGCGAAAGGCAACCAATGACAAATGAAAATTGGTTCTTAGATAATCAGGATGAGTTTAATATTCCGTATAAGTTCAGATCTGATGAGTTTTATCAATTCCCGAATTTTGAGCCAGATGAGAACGGGGAATTTGAATGTGCTGCCATTGTTGTTCGCGGGCTGGTTATTTTTCCACGAATGATGACACCCATATTGATTGATGCCGGACTGAATTACAGCGCTATTCAGTCGGCACTCAAAAAATTTGAAACACTTGTAGCGATTTATATCGTGGACCAGGAAAATGAGGCTGAAGAAAATTTTGACTTTTTACCTATTGGAACAGAAATTTCAGTTGGTAAAATTATGGCACTTCCTGAAGGGGATTATTCCGCATTGATTCAAGGGAGAAGAAGAGTCGAAATTCTTTCAATTGTTCAAGAGGATCCATACATCCGCGCCAGGGTTCGTGTTGTTCAAGAAAAAGAAAGTAATGATCGCCACATCAAAGCGCTCATGAGAACCAGTAAGGATTTATTTGTAAAGTGTGTCCATTTGGACAAAAGCCTCTCTGATGAATCTCAATTATTTGCTATGAATATTCAGGACCCTGCCTGGCTCACTGATATGATTTCATCGGCAATTACAATCAGTCCTGCAGATCGCTATAAATTGATTGTTGAAATTGATCCAAGAAAGCGGTTGAAATTATTAAACGGTATTCTTGCCCAGGAACTGGATGTATTGGAGTTGGAAGAGGAAATTCAAGCCAAGATTCAAAATGAAGTTGATAAGACCCAAAGAGAATATTACTTACGGGAACAGTTAAAGGCTATTCAAATTGAATTAGGGGAGAATGACCTTTTTAGCAATGAGCTCTCGGATTTAAGAGAGAAAGTTAAAAATAAACAATTACCTGACGAAGCGCTGGCAGTTGTCAATAAAGAAATCGATCGAATTGCCCAGACACCTCCAATGTCCCCTGAAACGGGTATTATACGCAGTTATATTGACTGGATTTTAGATTTACCCTGGACGAATGCCACAGAGGACAATCTGGACGTGCAACACGCAAATGAGGTTTTGGAAAAAAATCACTATGGGCTCGGAAAAGTAAAAGACAGAATCCTGGAGTTTATTGCAGTTCAAAAATTGAAACCGCTCGATACAAAACAGCCTATTTTATGTTTTGTGGGATCTCCTGGAACTGGAAAAACATCACTGGGGAGATCCATTTCAGAAGCATTAGGAAAGAAATTTGTACGAGTTTCCTTAGGCGGTGTGCGCGATGAAGCCGAAATCAGAGGTCACCGTAGAACGTATATAGGCGCATTACCAGGTCGTATTCTGCAGACAATGAAGAAAGCCGGCACAATCAACCCTTTGTTCATGCTGGACGAAGTTGATAAATTAGGTTCTGATTTCAGGGGAGATCCAGCTGCTGCACTTCTGGAAGTTTTGGATCCCGAACAAAATAATGAATATTCAGATCATTACCTTGACCTGGATTATGACCTTTCGAAAGTCCTATTTATCACGACTGCTAACACAACCATCACCATCCCCCCAGCTTTGTTAGATAGAATGGAAGTTATTGAATTTCCAAGCTACATTGAAGATGAAAAAGTAATGATTGCCAAACAATTCCTAATTCCAAGGCAATTACACGAAACCGGGATTAAAGACCTGAATATTCATTTTCCTGAAAATTCGGTACGCCAAATCATCAGAAATTACACTTATGAAGCTGGTGTGAGAAATTTGGAGCGTGAGATTGGCAGAATTTGTAGAAAGATTGCAAGATTAAAAACCGAGCAGAAATCCTTCCCAACGAAAATAGAGTCTCACCATATTGAGAAGTTCCTAGGCCCTCAACAAATATTTGATCTTGAAGCGGAACATGAGGATGAAATTGGGGTTGCGACCGCCATGGCCTGGACTGATAGTGGGGGTGACATTATGCCGGTTGAGGTTCTCATTGTTGATGGGAAAGGAAACCTTCAAATCACCGGTCAGATAGGTGATGTGATGCAGGAATCCGCTCAGGCAGCGCTCTCCTACATGAAATCCAAAGCGGATGTGCTACAGGTGGATTCTGAAATTTTTGAAAATGTGGATATCCATATTCATATTCCTGAGGGAGGAATCCCAAAAGACGGTCCGAGCGCGGGGATCACCATTGCCATCGCCCTCATTTCTGCCTTCACAAATAGAAAGGTGCGGCGTGGTGTATCTTTAACAGGAGAGATTACGCTGCGTGGCAGGATACTTCCCGTAGGTGGAATCCGGGAAAAGGTGCTGGCAGCTCACCGGGCAGGGATCACGAAAATATTTTTACCGTTGAAGAATGAAAAGGATTTAATTGATTTATCCAAAAAAGTGCGTAAACAATTAAATATTATTCTGGTCAAACACATGGATGATGTGATTGAAGAAGTGCTGTTACCTGCAGATCCGAAAATTGTGAAAGAAAAACCGGTAAAAAAACAAAAGAAAAATAATGATTAATGAGTTGAAGGTTTAGAAAAGTCCTGCAGAGATTTAATACCGTTTTTAACCTGCACCAGCAATATTTCCAATTCTTTTTCAAGATCCGTTAAAGATGTAATGATATATTGGTCTGCTTCTATTCGATTAACTTCGCTCTCCTGTTTGGCCTGTTCAATAATTTGACTTGCACGCACCTGTGCACTTTGAACAATTGCATCTTTTTCCACTAATTGGCTGGCTTTTTCTCTTGCTAATTGCAAAGTTCTATTTGCCTCTTCTTGCCCCTGAGCAATTAAACGATCCCGTTGTGATAATAATTGTTGGGCTTTTTTAATTTCTTCCGGGATTGAGACTCGCATTTGATCAATAATACTAAGCATTTTGTCTTCATCAACGACAACCTTTCGCATCATGGGCAATGGACGGCTTTCGTTGAATAGTTCTTCCAATCGGTCTACAAGATGTAAAATGTCCATAAATCCTCCAGGTACTATTAATTAAGAATGAATTTAATCACGTAAATAAGTTTGTTGAACGATATTTTGGTTTTCACCCATTTCAATCAGCCGTTTATCAAGGGCATCTTTCACAATTTTTGGTACCATACGGGAAAAATCACCACCTAAGAATGCAATTTCCCTGACTGTGGAAGAAGATAAGAAGGTGAATTGTTCATTTGTAATGAGTGCGGCTACTTCTATTTCAGGGGCGAGATGTTTGTTTGCAAGAGCCATTCGAAACTCATGTTCAAAGTCAGAGATAACTCTTAAGCCGCGCACAATGACCTTGGCATTAATTTCCCTTGCAAAGGTAACAGTTAATCCACAATAACCAACGACTTTTATGTTTTCGATATGCTTTAATGATTCCTTTGTGAGATAGAACCTTTCTTCCGGGGGAAAGAGCAAATTCTTCAAGGGTTTGTCATATACTGCAACAACCACTTCATCGAAAATTTTTGAAGCGCGTGTGGCGATATCAATATGTCCATAGTGGATAGGATCAAAAGTACCGGGAAATAAGGCTCTAACCATTTTTAATTTTTTTCTCCAATCATTCTCTGCCAGTAATCTGCCATAATTATCTTATATAAATGGCTATCTTCATTAATAAAATTCGGATCATTTTCTAACACTTCTTTTGCTAATGATCTTGCTTTATCGATAAGTTTAACATTCATTATATTTGAAAAACGAATTTCCTTATAGCCTGATTGTCGAATACCTATAAAATCGCCAGGACCTCTCTGTGACAAATCAATTTCAGCCAGTTTAAAGCCATCGGTTGTTTCCATCATGGCTTTCAGTCTTTCATTTTCCATTACATCCTCATTTTCAGGCACTAATAAACAAAATGACTGTTTTGTGCCTCTACCGACTCTGCCGCGTAATTGATGCAATTGTGATAAACCAAAACGATTTGCTCCTTCAATCATCATGATCGTGGCATTGGGTACATCTACTCCAACTTCGATCACGGTTGTGGTTAGAAGAATCTGATGGATCCCTTTTCGAAAATCTCCCATTATTTTTTCTTTATCTTCTGCTTTAAGTCTGCCATGTAATAAACCGATAGAAAAATCAGGGAAGATGTCTTTCTTCAGGCGGTTATATTCATTTACTACAGCGTTCGATTCGTTTCCTTCTTCTTCATCTGATTCGATCAACGGATAAACGACAAATACTTGTGCGCCTTGATTGACACTTTCACGAATAAATTTATATGCATCTGACCTTTTTTGAGGACTGATGATACTCGTCTTAATTTCTTTTCTTCCAGGTGGTATTTCATCGATTATTGATAAATCCAGATCTCCATATATCGTTAATGCTAAAGTTCGTGGGATGGGAGTTGCCGTCATGACCAGTAAATGAGATGATGGCCCTTTCGCTCTGATTTTCTTTCGCTGCATGACCCCAAAGCGATGTTGTTCATCAATAACCACAAACTCTAAATTTTTGAATTCGATAGGTTCTTCAATGAGTGCGTGTGTTCCCACAGCTACTTTAATCAAGCCAGATTTTAAACCTTCACGGATCATAATCTTCTTTTTTTCAGAAGTATTCCCTGCCAGATAACAAATTTCATGCTCATTAATGATGTTATTTGTTATCAGAAATGAACTGATATTTGTATAAAGCTGTTCTGCAAGAATGCCGGTGGGTGCCATGACGGCCGATTGATAGCCATGTTTTATGGTGGCCGCGACGCTCATAGCTGCTACAATTGTCTTTCCTGATCCGACATCTCCCTGAACAAGACGACTCATCGGGATACCTGAACTAAAATCCATTTGGATTTCCATGATAGATTTTTTTTGTGCATTTGTTAGCTGAAACGGCAAATTTTTGGCAAGGTTGTCGAATAATAGATGATCGAATTTGATGATCTTTGCAGTTTCTCTTTGCCAATTTTTCTTTTGTTGCAGCATCACCAAATGCAAAAAGAAAGTATCCTGAAATGAAAATCTTTCTTCTGATTGTCGCTTGAGTTCTACATTTTCAGGAAAATGGATGTTTCGAAGGGCGGTTGGAAGGTCTAAAATTTTTGCTTTGGATAAAAATTCTGGACTAAAAAAATCGGATATTTTGGGAACCCATAAATTTAATTGGCGGGAGATGATCTCCCGCAACCATTTTTGAGTGATATTTTTTGTTAAAGAATAATATGGGAACAAGCGATTAAGAGAAATTCCTCCTCTGTCCAATTCAACCCATTCAGGATTGGTTAGAACAAACCTTCCTGCGTACATTTCAACTTTTCCGGAAACCATGATTTTCAAACCGGGTTTTATTGATTTTTCGAGAAAAGGTTGATTAAAAAAGGTGACACGCAAATGGTCGGTATCATCTTCTAAAATTACCTCTGTAATCTTTTGTTTTCCACCTTTGATATTTCTGGTATGGGTGCTTTTGACCGTTGCTGCAATTGAAACCTTATCTCCAAAATTCAATTTATTAATCGAAATGAGATTACTGAAATCTTCATGCTTCCTTGGAAAATAATAAATTAAATCCTTAATGGTAAAGATACCTAACCTGGATAATGCTTCCGCTCGAAATTTACCAATACCAGGAATTTTGTCAACAGAATTTGATAACGCTTTTTCTAAATCGAACTGGTGAGGTGTGGACAGTGAAATATTTTCTTCAGCTGGTGGGATTTGATGATTCCCCATTGGCATATTGTTATTGATCGCAAAGACTGAATATTTCGGTTGTGAGGATAGCGATAAAAACCCTGATTGTTGCAAAGATATCAATAATTTTCTGATTGATTCTTTTCTTCCAGATTGATCCAAAAGATAGTAATTTTTAAAACAATCACAAACCTCATTAACCAAATCTACAGGGACTCCCTGGATGATGGCCTCTGGTTTCCATGCTGTACAGATTTTTTCGAAACCGCCAAAAATTGAGCGATTGTCGAATTGGCGGTCAATTTCGAGCAGCAGGATTTTAGTAAGTTTTTCAATGGATGGGTACATTTAAACAACTTATATTAACCGGATAAAGAATAAGGTCTCTCCAAAACGATTAATCCTAATGTTTTTGGACCAAAAATAGCTCCTAAATATGGATTAATGCGATGTTCACTAAATGGTGTCTCTGGAAAATTTTCCTGGACAAACAATTTCAATAATCGGTTATCAATGCCCTGTGTGTTGACACCTTTTAGTAACGAGATATGGATAAGGTCATCATACTCTTCAATAAATTCCTGAAAATATTCCTGTGCATGTCTGAAATTTCTGACTTTACAAATTGCCTGAGGACATCCCTCTTCCATGGTAAATATTGGATGAAGGTTGAGCAATTCACCGATTACTGATTGTGAGTATTCTACAACGCCAATATTGTATAAATATTTCAAACAAGGAGTGCAAAATAATGTGTATACATGTGGAATTAATTGTCTTACATGCCGGTCAGCATCAATTAAATTTGCTCCATTACTGATGACTTCAGTTGCAGCCTGCACGATCAGTCCTAATCCGGTCGCGATTGTTTGAGAATTTACGACTTGAATAGTTGTTTCCCCCTGAATTAATTTGACTGCTTCGACAGAATTTTGATAAAAAATGGATAAATTTGCCGAGTTTGTAACGACTAACAATTCTTGATATTTTTTAAGGAGAGCATTAAATTGATCAGCGATCTGAGTTGGAGAAGGGACAATCAATCTGGTTCTGCGATCATCTGGAGTTGTTACAGGTAAATCAGCTGTTTTTAATCCGGTACCATCTTTTATGATGGTGCCATTGATTTCAATATCAAACGGGATAATCCTTACCAGGTCTTTTCCATGGAAACTTGGGTTTGGAAATTGTGCAGTGCAATCAGTGACGACAGCGATTTTTGACATATTACTCAATTGCGATGATGAATTGATAATGAGGTTGTCCACCTTCGTGAATTTCAATTTCAAATTGAGGAAATTTCTCTCGAATATGATCGACGATCAGGTTAACTTCCTGTTTTGAAATGTCCGAGCCATAAAATAATGTCAATCTCTCTCTTTCATCCAAATCCACTCGTTTTAGTATTTCAAAACATGCGCTTTCAATAGAGGGAGAAGATGCAATCAATTCTGAATTAAATAAAGCAATTGCCTCACCTTCTTTAACATTGACCCCATTAATCTCGACAGATCTGGTTGCGACCGTTATTTCGCCTGTATCAACTTCCGAGATTGCTTCGTTCATTTCTTCAAAAATTTCATCAATATCCCCAAATGGATCAAGTCGCAGCATAGCAGACAACCCTTGCGGAATTGTTTTACATGGCAAAACTTGAACCTGTTTCACGGTAGCTTCCCTGGCTGAATTTGATGCCAGGAAGATATTTTTGTTATTTGGAAGAATAATCACTTTATCGGTTGGAAGGTTTTCGAATGAATGTAAAATTTCTTCTGTGCTCGGATTCATCGTTTGGCCGCCTTGAACAATAGCAGCCGCGCCAAGACTTGCAAAAATCTGTGATAGACCAAAACCGGGTGAAACAGCCACAACAGCTACCTGACCAGGCTCAACTGGAGTCAATGTTAATTGTTTTTGTTGGTTTGATTCTTTTTGTTCCATCTGGTCGATGAGATTTTCCATATAAACCTTTGTAATCGTACCCAATCCCATCGTATAGTCTATTGGGAGGTAGCGGTTTTCAGTGGGAACGTGAATATGCATTCGATACATCCCATCTCCTTCACCAACCTGGATAGACGTGCCCATTTCAGTAAGGTCTGAATAAAAACTTTCAAGGTCAAGGGGGTTTGCAGGCCGAAAATCTACGATAACTTCATAATCCTGTCCTGGTTCTATTTCTTCCATATCACCACCGTTCATTAATGCAATTGGTTGAACTAATTTTGCAGTTGAGGTCTCAAGTGATTCTCCCCGTAGAAATTTCAGAAAACCCTCAAGAATAAAGAAAAAGCCTTTACCACCAGAATCAACAACCCCGGCTTGTTTGAGGATTGGCAGAAGTTCTGGCGTATTTTGAACGGAAATATCTGCTGCTTTCACAATGTAATCCAGGAATTCTTCCAGATTTTCAGTTTTGTTAATAATTTCTACGCTGGCGGTTGAAACATCCTTCGCCACCGTTAAGATTGTTCCTTCAACGGGACGAACAACCCCTTTATAAGCAGTATTTTTTGCTTCGATCAGTGCCTTTGAAAAATCCATGACAGTCATTGAATCGCTGTCGTCTAAAGCTCTTGAAAATCCTCTCCATAATTGAGATAGAATGACGCCCGAATTTCCACGGGCACCCATCAACGCCCCTTGTGCAATGGAATGAGCAATTTTGGATATTTTTTTCTCTCCAGAATTTTGAATTTCGTTATATGCGGCCTGCATGGTCAAAAGCATATTCGTTCCCGTATCCCCGTCAGGAACCGGAAAAACATTTAATGAGTTGACTATCTGTTGATTTGTTCTCAACCAATTCAAGCCAGCCTCTATTAAGAGTTTAAAAAGTTGCCCGTCGACGGATTTAATAATCTTAACTTCTTGTTTCATAATTCTCCTAATAATTGGTATTCAGGAACAGATAATCAGTCAGTGTCACTAATTCGTAGAGCACGAATATGAACATTCACTTTTCCAACTGGAATACCAATTGTTTTTTCTACCCGATAACGGACGTTACTACTCACAGATTCGGCAACCATCTTAATGCGTGTACCGTATTCAACAATGATGAAGAGATCTATCTCAATACTTTGACCATCATATCTGACATCAACACCCATCGTTGGGTCTTTTACAATGGCTTGAGCAATTCCTTCTGCAAAGTTTTTTGCAGCCAAACCAACTACACCGTATGATTCAATAGCGGATGAATGCGCAATCGTTGAAATGGCGCGATGAGAAACATAAACATTACCCATTGGATTTTTTATCTCTTTCATAAAGTAATCTCCCTAACAAAAACACGAATCTTGATAAAAGATACGGTGTGTGGTAATATATCAGATTGTTGCATAAAGAACAATATTGATTTTGAAAAATTAGCACTCATTGGTGAAAGGACCCTTATTATGGCAAAATGCGAAAAATGTGGAAAAGCAACTACTTTTGGTCATAACCGCAGTTTTTCCATGCGTGCTACCAACCGGAAATTTAAACCCAATTTGCAAAAGGTTTCTGTTTTTGAAGGTGGCAGGAAGGTTCAGAAAGTACTTTGTACTCGCTGTATCCGAACATTGGTTAAATCTGTCAAATAGTCTATTTATAGAAAAACCAAAAAAACGAAAGTCGCGGTTAATGCCGTGATTTTTGTTTAAGTTAGGAATTTCGTAAAGCATCGACGCCAGCCTTAATACCTTCAGGATATTTATAAATTGCTGTCGCAGCTACAATTACATCTGCCCCAGCTTCTATCACTGAACTCACAGTGTCTTTATTGATACCGCCATCCACCTGTAATAAAATTTTATGCTTGGAAAGATCTAAATATTTTCTTATTTTCCTGATTTTTGGAAGCATTTCTGGAAGAAAATTTTGCCCTGAAAAACCTGGATTGACAGACATTACCAGAACCATATCTACAAAAGGCAAAAGTTCTGTAATCGCTTCTGCTGGGGTGCCAGGGTTTAAGACGATACCTGCCTTACATCCCAATTCTTTAATATTTTGAACGGTTCGTAAGACATGTGGATTATTCTCAATATGAATACTGAGGGAATCTGCGCCAGCTTTTGCGAAAGCTTCAATATGGTTTTCAGGATGATTGATCATCAAATGAACATCTAAAGGTAAATTTGTCGCTTTTTTACAGAAAGGCAAAAACATTGGTCCAATCGTTATGTTGGGAACAAATTGGCCATCCATTACATCAATATGCAACCAATCAATCCCCGCCTGTTCTGAAAGTTTTAACTCCTGTTCAAATAAAAGAAAATTTAATGAAATGATAGAAGAAGAAATAATCATGGGTTGTTTACCTGCCAGAATTTAATGAAAACCAGATATATAGCCAGAAAGGTATCAAACCACCGGCCAATAAAAAAGCTAATAAAGCTAAAAGAGCTGTCTTCCAGTCAAAGCTTCCCAGTTGTTTCTTATCAGCAATTGATGCTGAAATTTCCGGATATTTTTTTTTCTCAACCGAAGAATTTTCAATTGGTGGTGGAATAAAAGAATTCTGATTGTTTAATTTATAGGATTCCCGTAAATTTTCTAAAACTCTGCCAAATTGATCAGCGGTGCGATATCGACTGGTTTGTTCCTTTGAGAGGACCTTTAAGATAATTTGATCAAGGGTAACCGGCACATCTGGATTGAAGTTCCGTGTAGAAATAGGAATGACTTCTTTATGCATACGTGCCAGTTCCGTTGCATCTTTAGAGAAAAATGGTAGTTTTCCGGTTACCATTTCGTAAAGAACTACACCTAAAGAATAAACATCAGAAGCCGGTGAGGGGGGTAATCCTTCAGCCTGTTCAGGAGAGAGATATTGAGGTGACCCCCAAACGTATGCATTTTTCTCATCCGGGGAGATTGTGCTTAATGCACGTGCAATACCAAAGTCGGTTACTTTCAATCGACCATCTGGAGAAACAAGCATATTATGGGGTTTAATGTCACAGTGAATTAATCCTGCTCGATGGGCGTAACCAATCCCCTGTGCTGCCTGTATGATCAGGTCCATGGCTTTATCGATTGGTATCACTTGTTGTTCGCGTATCATGGTCTTCAAGTTTGCCCCCGGGACGTATTCCATGATAATAAAAAGACGTTCCCCATCTAACCCAAAATCATGTACTGTGACAATATTGGGATGAGAAAGATTGGCGGCTGCTTTAGCTTCCTGATGAAAACGCTTCCTGAAATCAACGTCTTTAGAAAAATCCGGTCGTAGTATTTTTACTGCTACGTATCTTTCGAGTGTCAGATCTTTGGCGCGATAAACGACTGCCATTCCTCCTGATCCTAATGTCTGGAGTAACTGATATCGGTTCGCAAGGATCGGTATTGCCGGATTGAGGTTTTCCATCATAATCTTTGCAGCGATTATAACATAGGGGTGAATTCCTTTTCAAAATCTGTTAAAATGATTGCGGAGCAAAAATTCGAGATTTGAAAACATTTACTGACTTTATTAGGAACACTCTATGAAAAGAAATTGGCTGCCATTAATCGTTGGATTTATTATCACTATTCTGGTCCTTGGCGTAATTTTTATTATATTAATATTTCTTCCCAATCAACAAGCTTCCAATGAGAAGGTTGCTTTAATAACGATCATCCCTGCACCTACTTCGACACCCATGATTGGATTAACTATCGTGCCTACTCCTACTTTATTAATGACTGAAGTCCCTGTACATAATGGAAAATTTCAATTGGGAGATTTCGTTCAAATAACGGGGACATCAGGAGATGGGTTGCGATTAAGATCTGAACCTGGAAGATCCTATAGTGTAAATTTTATTGGTCTGGACGCAGAAGTCTTTGAAGTAATCGATGGTCCGGTTGAAGAAGATGGATATATCTGGTGGTATTTGGAAGCACCTTACGATAAAACCAGAAATGGGTGGTCAGTTGATGAATATTTACAGTTAGTTACCGTACCGTAGAGAGGATAGCATGCAAGAAATAAAATTATCACCAGTAAAAATTAAAGCAGATAAACACGAAAGATTCCTGTATATTGATTGGAATGATCATCATCATTCACCGATTAGCTTTGGATTATTGCGAGCCGCATGCCCCTGTGCAACCTGTAGGGGTGGGCATGAAAATATGAAACCTGAACCGGACAAAGATGTATTTGACAATGAATTATCCATTTCAAAAATGACAGAAATTGAAAAGGTGGAAATGGTCGGTAGCTATGGTCTATCGATTCAATGGGCTGATGGCCATCATTATGGTATTTATACCTGGCCATATTTACGAGCATTATGCAATTGTGATGATTGTCGGAAAAACCGAAATTAGTCTGTACGGTTTACTTAAAAATCATAATAAGATTCAATTTCGAATGGATGAGGTCGGATTTGAACATCTCTGAATTCTTTCATTTTTTTTGCAATCCACAAATCGATCATCTGATTAGAAAATACATCATTTTTAACTAAGAAACTTCGATCTTTGTCAAGTGCTCTTAATGATTCTTCCAGAGATGTCGGTAATTTTTTAATTTTGTTTCTTTCTTCCGGAGTCCATGAAAAGATATCTTCATCAAATGGCCCAAACCCATTTTCAGTAGGATCAATTTTATTGAGGATGCCATCAATTCCAGCCATCAGCATGGCTGCCATCGCTAAATATGGATTGCAGGTGGCATCAGGAGGGCGAAATTCAAATCTCACTTCATCAGGATTGGTGACATATTTGGGGATTCTGATAGCGGCACTGCGGTTGCCTCGCGAGAAAAAAGTATTGACCGGTGCTTCGTAGCCCGGTACAAGCCTCCGGTAACTATTTGTGCTCGGGTTTGTCAACGCCAGCAGTGCTGGTGCATGATAAAGCAAACCTCCAATATAGAACAGAGCGCTCTCACTGAGTAGCGTGGAAGAATTAGAGTCAAAGAATATATTCGTATCATTTTTTCTGATTTGTTGGTGAAAATGCATACCGCTGCCTGCTTCGCCAAACAGTGGTTTCGGAAGAAAAGTAATGGAAAGATTTTCTTGAAATGCTGTCATTTTTGTTGTGTATTTGATCAGCATAGAGGCATCTCCTGCTTTTAGCAAACCAAACAGAGGGGTTTCTATTTCTTGTTGACCGGGACCTCCTACTTCGTGATGATGGTACTTAATGGGAATTCCCATTTGCTCCAGATTATTTGCCATCTTTGCCCGCACAGAAAAATAGCGATCATTTGGGGGTATGGCATGGTATCCTCCATGATAGGGATTCAGATATCCATTCCCACGTCCTTTTGAATTCCAAAGACCTTCTTCAGAGTTTAATAGATAGCTAGATTCATTAATCGAATTTTGGAAGGCGACCTGATTAAAGATATAAAATTCAAACTCAGGACCCCACATACTTTGATCAGCGATTTGTGTTTGTTGTAAATACTTTTCCGCCTTTCTTGCTATTTCTCTGGGTTCGTCGCGAAAAAGATTTTTCGTATCCGCTTCAACTGTATTGCAAATAAAACTGAGTGTGGGGATCTCACAGAAAATATCAATAAACGCCGTAGATAAATCTGGAATAAGTGCCATATCACCAGAATGGACATTCAGAAACCCAACGCTTGAGCCATCAAAGCCAATACCATTTTCCATCAATTCAGGCGTAAATTCTTTCGAAGAGATCGTGACGTGGTGCCACCGACCCCAAAGATCACAGAATTTAAGGTCAACCATTCGAATTTGCTTAGACTTGATAAACTCTTCGGAATCCAGAAAATTATTAAACATTCTATTTCTCCCTGATTTTGAATTTTATTCATTTTATTTTTTTTGCACGCAAAATAAAAGTAACAGATCTCTTATTCTGCAAGAGATTTGTCTAAAATGCAATCTCAAAAATTTATCCCTCTAACTTTCGGTTGCTTTTCTTTCTATAGGTGTTTATAATCATTTTCATATTTAAATCAGATTCTCTCAGGAGGGAAAGCTGGAAACTAAACGAATTACTTCCAGTTTCAGTTCTCAAACTTCCAACGCAGTAAAACAACTGGAATCGGGCATCGTGCTTTTCAATCGATACCAAATTCAAGATGTCATTGGAATCGGTGGGATGGGATCTGTTTATCGAGCTCGTGATCTGCATTTTCCAAATGTAATTAAATTGGTTGCAGTTAAAGAAATGACCAATAATGCACCAGATCCATTGGTCAGACAAACGATTATTCAAAACTTTGAGCGCGAAGCCAATATTCTGGTGACATTAAATCATGTTGCCATTCCTCAAATTTTTGATTTTTTCACCATCAATGAACGATCCTATCTGGTATTGGAATACGTCCATGGAAAAGATCTTGAAGCGATTCTCCAGGAAAATAACGCACCTATATCGGAAGATAATGTTCTAACATGGGCGATTGAATTATGTGATGTTCTGGATTATTTACATTCCTATAAACCAGAGCCAATTATATTTCGGGATATGAAACCCAGTAATGTTATGATCAATCAGCAGGGTCGAGTGATCCTGGTTGATTTTGGTATTGCTAAAAATTTCATCACCGGTCAGAAAGGAACAATGATCGGAACGGAAGGATATTCACCACCAGAACAATATCGTGGGGATGCGACACCCGTTGCCGATATCTATGCTCTGGGGGCAACCTTGCATCATCTATTGACCAATCATGATCCCAGGATGGAAGCACCTTTTTCCTTTTCCGAGAGAAAAATACGTTCTATCAGCCCATCAGTATCATTAGAGCTTGAGATCGTCATTGACACTGCCCTCCAATATAATCCAGAAGACCGATTTCAAAGTGTTGCAGAAATGAAAGACGCATTATTGTCTGTTGCCAAAAAAACAGGTGCACTGTCCAGGATCCCTATCTCAAAAAAAGCAGAACCACTTTCCATTAAACCCCTATGGACTTTTAAATGTGAGGACGAAATCAGGGGTTCAGTCACATTTGATAATGGAAAAATATATTGTGGTTGTTATGATAATAATCTCTACGTTTTAGATGCATCCAACGGTTCATTTTTATGGAAATTTCCAACGGATGGGGGCATTGTTGGGAAACCGACTATTATCGAAAATAACGTTTATATCGGATCCGAAGATAAAAAAATGTATTGCATATCAACAAGAACGGGCAAAGAGTCATGGTCCTTCACTAGCGATGGTCCAATTCGAAGTTCAGTTAAAATTGCAGAAGGTCATGCTTTTTTCGGGTCGGATGACGGTTATTTATATGCAGTAAATTTAATATCCAACCGTTTAACCTGGAGGATAGACTCTGGTGCAGCGATCAGAACCACTCCATTTATTACCAAGGATAACGTGTATTTTGGAAATGAATATGGTGATTTTTTCTGCCTTGACTTTAGCGGTCATGTAAAATGGAGATTCAAAACGAAAAAAGCTATAACATCATCCCCAGTTGTCGAAGGCGGGATGGTGTTTTTTGCATCCCTCGATTCGACTTTCTATGCTCTGGATTCAAAATCGGGGTGGGTAGTGTGGCGGTTCCGAATGGGTAAGGGATCCATTTCATCTCCCTACAAAGTTGATAATAATCTGGTATTTGGTTCAGCCGATAACCATATTTATTGTTTGGATTCTGGGAATGCCAAAGAAATCTGGAAATATAAGACCGACCATCAGGTGAGCGGATCACCAATTATTCATAATAAATCAGTTTATTGCGGAACCGCAGATGGCACGTTGTATTGCCTTGACATGAAGAACGGGCAAGAAAGATGGAAATTCAAAACGGATGACCTTATTACTGGGTCTCCTGTTATCATCAACGAGATTTTATACATAGGATCGAGTGATCATATGATTTATGCGTTATATGCTTAAGCCCGAAAATTTGGGAGGATGTAATGGTAGGCTTTTTAGAAAAAATATTTGGTAACAAAAAAAACAAAATTGGTAATGTTCATGTTGAGACTGCACCGTTATCGGATGAACAATTACAGTATGTTACCAGGGAAGAACCAATTGTTACTCCTTCTCAACTTCTTGTAGGTGTTGGACAATCGGTTGGTCGGCAAAGAGACCATAATGAGGATGCTTTATTTTATTTCAACTCAAATTTTGCAAATTCCAGTAAGGATGCGTCTTTTGGTATTTTCATTGTTGCAGATGGAATGGGCGGACATGAATATGGTGAAGTGGCGAGTAGTGTTGCTTCAAAAACGCTAGGGGATTATGTGGTTCAAAAACTTTATTCACCCCTTTTTAATCCAAATTCCGCCACCCCGCCTAACGAAGGTATCCAGGAGATTATTGAGAACGGAATCAAACATGCTCAGGATGCCGTGATGCATAAAGCTCCTGGTGGCGGAACCACAATCACTGCTGGATTGATTTTGGGAGATCAAATCACAATCGGACATGTTGGCGATAGCCGGATGTATTTTATTTATCCGGATGGGAGAATCGAAGCAAAAACGAATGATCATTCCTTGGTGCAAAGATTAGTTGACCTGGGTCAAATATCGGAAGGTGAAGCCAAAAATCATCCAAATAAAAATGTGTTGTACAGAGCTCTGGGTCAATCTGAACCTTTCAGACCTGATTTGATGAATTTAACGATCCCAAAGCCGGGGTATATTCTCATTTGTAGTGATGGGTTGTGGGGTTCGGTAAATGATGATGAATTATTTCGTTTGGCTACTGGCTCTGAAAATCCCTCGCTGGCGTGTACGAAATTAGTAGATGCTGCTAATAAAGCCGGGGGGCCCGATAACATAA
The DNA here is from genome assembly GCA_034003505.1 of Anaerolineaceae bacterium. Classification (GTDB taxonomy): domain Bacteria; phylum Chloroflexota; class Anaerolineae; order Anaerolineales; family Anaerolineaceae; genus UBA6170. The sequence continues at coordinate 40,488 of JAVEYK010000002.1, forward strand.
GTGTTATTTTGATAAAGATCATGTAAGTTTATGAATTATTATAATCTTTTAGGTGTCCCTTTTGATGCAACCCAGGATGAAATTAGAAAAGCCTATTTTGATTCAGCCAAAAAATACCATCCCGATATTCAAACAACAATTGATTTAAAAGAACGTTTCATTCAAATACAAAACGCGTATGAAACATTAAAAAATGAAGAAAAAAGACAGGAATATAATGGCCAATTAGGTGATCTTCATAAACACGATAAGGACATACAAATTAATGCTTATTACAGTCGCTCTGTAATACCAAAACTTAACGGACCACAAGCCTTTTACCTGCTATTAGATATATTTTCCACCCAAAAAGTTGAAGAAAAAGATCTGCCTGCGATTAATCTATGCCTGGTACTGGATAAATCTACCTCCATGCAAGGTTCTATCATGGATAAATTAAAGAAGGAGATTGTTAATTTAATCCGGGAATTGAAGGATGAAGATATCATTTCGATCGTTACCTTCAGTGATCGCGCTGAAATTTTACTTCCGCCCGTAAAAGTTAAAGATATTGGTAATGAGATCGGAAAAATTTATTCCATTTTCGCTTCAGGTTCCACTGAAATTCTCAAGGGTTTAAACGAAGGCTTTTCGGTTCTCAGAAATTTGGATAATTATGGTGCTAAGTTATTGTATTTGATTACTGACGGGCACACATATGGTGATGAAGAAGAATGTATAAAAATCGTTCGCGAAACAAGTGAAGAAGGGATTATTTTTCAAGCTGTTGGGGTTGGAAAAGATTGGAATGATGATTTTCTGGATAACTTATCAAAAATTTCTGGCGGGGAAACTCAATTTGTATCTTCATCCAATGAACTGTATACTTTATTAAAGAATAAAATTCATAATTTTGGAATTCTATTTTCGAAAGCAGTAAAAATTTCATTTAACTTGCATCCAAAAGTGAAAATAAATTATGCTTTTCGGGTGAGTCCGGATTTGTCTCGACTGGAAAGTGGATCAGAAATTCATTTAGGAAGTTTGTATACCGGTAAACATGTAAGAGTAGTATTTGAGTTGGTAATTGAAGAATTACCCATGAATATGGATGAAATTAGATTATCTTCTGGCAGTATTAAAATAGATATCCCTTCGAATATAATTAATATGAAAAGATATTTTTACGATTTTCGAAGACCTGTTTCACATAAAATTGAGGAAGAAAAAATTCCACCAATTTTAATTAAATCCTTGTCAAGTCTTTCTCTTTATCGGCTACAGGAAAAAGCGCATGAGGATGTAAAAGCAGGCAATTACAATAATGCGACCAGACGTTTACAAAATTTAGCAACCAATTTAATTGGTAAAGGAAATCGGGATTTAGCAAAAACAGTTATGCAGGAAATTGAAAATTTGGAAAATAATAACCCAATCTCAGAATTAGGCAAGAAAAAAATCAAATACGGAACCAGATCCTTATTAATGTTACCAGAACCTTCGCGGGAGGAACCATGATTGTATGTCCAAATTGTCACCATAAAGAATTACCGGGAGCTCTCTTTTGCAGCGAATGTGGAGCAAGACTGATCTCATTAGATTATCTGACCACTCAATCCATAAAAAAAACAAATACAGGTAGTTTTGACGAACCAACCATCGAGGATTTGGAGGATTCAAGCACTCCGGAGGATGAACCTTTTAATAAACAAGCGTTATCCTCTGATTTGGCACTTTACCTGATCGAAGGCAAACAAACTTTACAACTAGCTGGAAGATCAGAGTTTACTTTAGGTCGGGTAGCTGAGGGACAGCCGATATTGCCAGATGTTGACCTTTCTCCATTTGATGCATATGCCCAAGGTGTATCACGTTTACATGCTGCCTTAAAAATTAATAAAACCCGGGTTGCTATAATGGATTTAGGTTCTTCCAATGGAACCAGAGTAAATGGTCAGAAGATTGTTCCGCACGTCGATTATCCCGTTAATCACAATGATCAAATTGCTCTTGGAAAATTAAGAATTCAGATTTTAATTAAATAAGGTTTAAAAATGATCACTGTAATCGTTCACATCAATAATGAAGATCCTGTAATGGGTGAAATTGAGGAATTGCCAAAACCGTCAGATCAGACAATTATGCTTAAACATCCTCGAAGGAAAGATGGTAAAGATGTGCATTACCTGGAACAAAATGTGAATCTTGTAATCTGGCCTTTTACTCGCGTTACATTCGTGGAGATCATCCAGGATATTGAAGAAGATGAAATCATTACCTTTGTAAGAGAGTAAGTATGGAAGATTCTTTAAAAAATAAAACGATTTTGGTTGTAGACGACGAAGAACGGATGGCTCGCTTTATTCGTCTCAATTTGGAGCACGATGGTTTTCAGGTAGTGGAAGCATATCGCGGCATGCAAGCACTTCAGCAATATCGGGACGCCTTACCAGATCTTGTTCTATTGGATGTGATGATGCCAGATATAGATGGTTTTGAAGTATTGAGCATGCTACGAGAGATCAGCAACGTACCCGTTATCATGCTAACAGCCAAGGGCGAAGAAGATGATCGAGTGCGTGGTTTGGAATTGGGGGCAGATGATTATGTTACAAAACCTTTCAGCCCCAGGGAATTGGTTAGTCGTGTGCGTGCTGTTTTGAGACGAACAGAATCAAACTCAACTGATTCAGGAGATGTTATTGAAGTTGATGAACATCTTAAAATTGACTTTTCAAGGAGAGAGATCTGGTTGGATGGTGAGTTGGTTAAATTGAGGCCAACTGAATACAGATTACTATATCATCTAGTAAAAAATGCTGGATGGGTCTTGACGTACGATCAAATTCTTTCCCGTGTCTGGGGTTATGAATATAGAGATGAACCTCATTATGTTCGCCTGTATATTAATTATTTGCGTCAAAAAATTGAAAAGGACCCCTCGAACCCAATCTACATTTTAACTGAGAGGGGAGTCGGTTACCGTTTTATTGATTACAAGCGATTATAAGAAATTTATAAAAAATTTAAATTGAGATACTAAATATGATATACTCTCCGGGAGTATAAAATATAAAAAAGATTAAGGAGAGAAAATGATTTCAGAGCCTATACATGTAACTGATGCTTCTTTTGAAAAAGTTGTTTTACAATCAGAAATGCCGGTAATCGTGGATTTTTGGGCACCATGGTGTGGCCCCTGCCGGATGGTTGCTCCTATTCTGGATAAATTAGCGAAAGAATACGAAGGAAAATTACTGGTAACCAAAGTTAACACTGATGAGAATCCTGATTGGGCTACAAAATTTGGTGTTCAGGGAATTCCCACCATGTTATTTGTCAGTGGTGGAAAAATTGCTCATCGACAGGTGGGTGCTTTGCCAGAAGCGATGTTAAGAGATGTGCTTGAACAATTTTTGGAAGTAATTTCAGAAAATTAGTAGATATTTTTTTAATGACGACAAAAATCCTCTTTAAGTGTTAAAGAGGATTTTTAATTAAAATAAAAAGTTGTTAAGTGAGAATTTATGATTCTCTTGTGATATGAGCACCCAATTGAGAAAGTTTCTTTTCTACTGCTTCGTATCCTCTATCAATTTGACGAATATTTCGCAGCACAGAGACACCCTTGGCTGACAGCGCTGCCAATACCAATGCCATTCCAGCGCGGATATCGGGACTTTCAAGATTCTCACCAAATAATTGGGCTGGACCCTGAACAATACAACGATGTGGATCACATAATACGATTTGTGCACCCATACCTACCAATTTATCCGTGAAGTACATTCGGCTGGGATACATCCAATCATGAAATAACATTGACCCTTGAGATTGACTCGCAACTACAATCGCGATGCTCATCAGATCAGTTGGAAAAGATGGCCATGGCATCACACTGATTTCCGGTATTGCATTTCCAAGGTCTGGCTCTATGATGAGTGGTTGATCTTTTGGAACGAACAAATCATTCCCTTTCGTTTCCCACACGACACCTATTCGTTGAAATACCAGCCGTATCATGTCCAGATATTGGTTTCCAGCGTTATGAATGGTAATTTCGCCTTTCGTTACCGCAGCAGCACCAATATAAGAAACAACCTCTAAATAATCGGGTCCCACCGTAAATTCGCAGCCATGTAATTCATCGACCCCTTGAATGTGGAGTGTGTTGGAACCAATGTTTTCGATGTGCGCCCCCATTCTATTTAGAAAATGGCATAATTCCTGAATGTGAGGCTCGGATGCAGCATTGCGTATAGTTGATTGACCCTTGGCTTTTACGCAAGCCATGATCGCGTTTTCTGTTGCAGTTACACTGGCTTCATCAAGAAGGATGTCCGCACCAGAAAGAGAGTTCGCATAAAAGTGGAATGAACGATCATAAGTTACTTCGACCCCCAATTTTTTCAAAGCTAAAATATGAGTATCTAATCGCCGTCTTCCAATTACATCACCACCAGGTGGGGGAAGAATTAAATTTCCGGTTCGTGCAACCATGGGTCCAGCCAATAAAATTGACGCCCGAATTCTCCGGCACAAATCCGGATCCAGGTTCTTAAATGAAATGTCTTTCGCTTGAATATGCCATGAATTGGTATTCCTGATCTCAATGGTAACGCCTAAACTTTCCATCAGGTTTTTCATTGCCAACACATCCAGAATATTTGGCATATTATGTAAAACGATTGGTTCACTGGTTAACAATGTGGCTGCCAATAAAGGTAATGCTGCATTCTTATTCCCTGAGGGGGTAAAGTCCCCTTTTAATGAATGACCACCCTCAACAATAAATTTGTCCATAACTACCTCCAATGTTTGATACTGTTATTATAGTCATAATATAGTTAAATGAATTCAAACCAAGTGACTTCCAAATGGGTTTTTTACAAATAGATGAATTAATTGGTTAAATAGAATTTAAATTTTCGAAATACATACCTGAGAGGGAATTCCAGGTTGGTACTCATATAATTTGAATATTGGATTAAATCAATTACCTGAGGGAATTGCATAACCCGATCAATATTTTTGATATCCCGGTTCTGAACGGAGGGTACAACGATGAATTTTTAAAAATCTCTGCAATTTTCGCAAGACCAATCATCGAAAAAATAATGATGTAAGGAATCGCAGGTAAATAATATCTTTGGAACGGAATTGCAAGTAAAAATAAAATTTCAATACAAAAAAATAAAAAACCACCTCCAAGGATTAATTTATATTTCCCGTTAAGGAAGGAGAATGATTTATAGAAACCGAACAAAAATAAAAGAAAATAAAGAGCACCAACGGTTAAATTTCTGATTAAACCTCTGTGAAGAGGATTATTGAAATATTCCAGAACCGATTGATTGATTTCATTTTGATAATTGCTAATTTCCTGGGGGGTTGGCTGTAAAATGAAAGTTTGTGCGACCAATGCAGTTAATTTTTGTGGTAATGAGTCTGTAATATACTCAGGTGTGACAGATTCTATCGCTGTAACCTGTTTTTTGGATAGTTCACTCCTGCGATCCAACATTTGTAGAGAAACTTTGATAGGGTCTTCCCACATGATTGGATTTAACACAAAAAATATACTTGCCAATAAGACTAAGAAAAAGAAAACTTGCATACCCAATATTTTCCATTGTTTTCTAAAATAATAAATGATGATGAGAACCGCAATCGGAATTAAGAAAATTAGGCTTTGTTTTGCATTCATTGCAAATGCCATGGGGAATGCAACCAGAAAGATCCACTTTTTTGGAATTTTTGCTAAAGCATATATGCAAACAAGCAAGAAGAAGATCATAACAGATTCTGCCATTGCCCGGCGGGTATGAAGCAATAAAAGAGAATTGAATGCAAACATTGAAACTGATACAATTAATAAAGAAATATTATTTTTAAAAACATCTTTCATGATGAGCCCAAAAAAGATGACAGAAAAAGGGAAGAAAATAGCTGTGCTCAACCTGGATGTAAGTAATAACGTCCTGGATGGAAAAGCACTTTGATTTTCACTCCATGGTTTTGTCCAATCCCAATCAGATGAGAGTTGTTGCTGATTAAATACTTTTCGAAATATGCCAATAAAATACTTCGTCAAAGGCGCATCCAGAAGCCGGTAATTCTGCTCCATTGGGTTTTGTGGCAGCTCTTGATAAAATAATTCTGATGTATGATTGATAATAAGTTCGACATCCTTACTCATGTAGATCTGGGTGCTTTCATCGGGATGGAATGGGACTGACATTACATTATTAAAATAAAAAAATACCCAAAGAATAGCAAAGAAACCTAAGAGCAAATATAAAAATATTTTATTTCTTAACAGCCTTTTTAACATGATTCAAAAAATTCTCAATAATAAATTATTTTCTATTGTTATTTTACTGATTTTTCATTTTATTTTCCGGTTAATTTTGTTGTCAATCGACGCTTTTCCGTTTAATTCTGATGAAGCTATTGTTGGTTTAATGGCCAAACATATTCTGGATGGTGAAAATTTTCTTTATTTCTATGGCCAATCTTATATGGGCAGCCTGGATGCATACCTGGTCGCCCTGGGTTTTTTGATATTTGGAGTTGAGATTTGGGTTATACGATTTATCCAGATTTTACTTTATGGAATGGTGATTATTTTTTTCTATTTATTTGTCGAATTGTCATTTCGCAGCAAGAAGATTGCTTTCCTCAGTTCATTATTTCTTGTTTTCCCGGCAGTTAACGTAGTTCTTTACACAACCGTTTCACTAGGTGGATATGGAGAAGCACTTTTGCTCGGTGCATTTAGTTTTTATATCGCAGCTATTTTTGAAAAAGAATCAAAAGACCGTTACAAGATGCATCAAGTGTATCTGGGTTTATTGGGTTTTATTGCAGGTATTGGATTATATGTAAATCCTATCAGTCTGACAATGATCCTGCCAGCTGTTCTTTTTGTGCTCTGGAAATTAATACAACAAAGTGCTAGCAAGAAAATAATTTTTGGGAATCTACTGGGTACATCAATATTTTGTATTCTAGGGTCTGCTCCATTTTGGTATTCACTCATTTTTACCAACGGATTTTCAGTCCTCACAGAAATTGGTGGAAGTGCAGTTGCAATTGAAAGCAACTCTTATATTCAAAAAATATTTACCCATATTGTTTCTCTATTTTTATTTGGACCCACAGTGATTCTGGGTTTACGGCCACCTTGGGGAGTTAATTTAATCGGAATATTTTTCATTCCATTTGTGATCATTTTTTGGGTTTTGATCTTGTATTTAATAATAAAAAAGGATAAAAAATCAGTAAAAGAATTTTCAATTTTCCTTCCATTGGCTGGAATATTGATTTTTGTTACGGGAGGATTTGTTTTTACCTCATTCGGCATTGACCCTTCGGGCCGATATTTTCTTCCAATTGTTATTCCTTTGAGCGTGTTTGCAGGTTATGCATGCATAAAATTGAATAATAAGCTAGTATCTGTGCTGGCGGTCTTAACTATTATTTTTCATGTTTATGGTTCTGTTAGATCAGGATTACAAAAGCCCTTTATCACAACTCAATTTTATGCACCAGCGCAAATTGACCATTCGAATATACTGGAACTGAAAAATTTTTTAATGAGTGAAGACGAATACTATGGTTTTTCCAATTATTGGATATCCTATCCTTTGGCCTTTATCAGCGATGAAAAAATATTGTCCGTTCCGAAATTACCCTATCATCCTGATTTAAGGTATACGAGGCGCGATAATCGGATAACGAAATATAATGAATTAATAAAAGATGGAGAGAATTATTTTTATATCACTGCTAATAATCCTGCGCTGGATGATTTACTGGTTCGTTCTTTTTTAGAAAATGATGTATCCTATCGCGAAAAACAAATAAATGATTATCATATCTTCTACCATCTTTCAAAAAAAATAACCCCTGAAGAGTTGGGAATCGTTGATGAATTCAAATGAAATAGAAAAAGATAGACAAAAGAAACTTTTTTTTAATATCGTCATTTTTATTCTGATTATTTTTATGGCTATCAGAGTACCACTGGATACAGATTTCTGGTGGCATTTGCGAGCCGGGCAGCTGAGTATAGCAAATGGATCACCGGTTATGCAAGACCTGACCACATTTTCGGTATCAGGTTCAAACTGGGTCAATCATAGTTGGCTTTCCCAAATTATTTATTTTATGATTCAAAACTATCTTGGCAATATTGGCATAATGATTAGCGTAGCAATTTTCGGAACACTAACTATTTTCTTTGTGTATATTCGGTTGAAATCAAATCCAATTATTAATGGTTTTACCGTTCTGCTGTGTGTATTAGCGACTGCAGTTGTCTGGTCACCAAGACCTCAGTTATTGACTTTATTGTTTTTCGCAATTTTGACCTACTTACTATATGAATACCCTGTTTTCGAAAAAAAAATTCCAACTTACCTGATCCCAATACTGTTCCTGGTCTGGGGCAATCTGCATGCAGGTTTCTCGATTGGTGTAATATTGTTGGTTTCAATGTTGATCGGAAAAATTTTAGATTTCTTCATAGGAAACGAAAAATCAAATCCTGAACGAAATAAGATACTCATTCGTTGGTTTTTATTAATCGTAGTGTGTGTTTTGATCGTGATGATTAATCCGAACGGAATTGGTATATGGCAGGTTCAATTTAATACTTTGTCTATTCCTTCTCTCCAAAACCTGATACCAGAGTGGGCTTCCCCTAACTTTCACGAACTCTACCAACAACCTTTTTTATGGATATGGCTACTATTGGCATTTTTCTTTATGGCGAACAAATCTGACTATTCTTTTGCAACGATCGTACCACTTGTTCTTCTGGGTGGTTTAGGCTTTCTTTCGAGAAGAAACTATGTGTATTTTGCGGTATTTTCAATCCCAATTCTTAGCAATGAATTACAACGATTTTATGAAATTTACATAAAGAAGGTTCTTTCAGAAAGCGGACTTTTTGAAAAATTAATGAAGTTAAACCAGGAGTCCAACACGAAAGTTTCAAAATTCATCAATCTTTTTTTTGTAGGTTTATTGCTGTTTTTGTTATTGGGAAAAATTGTGTATTTGGGATCTCCGATAATTTATGATGCTTATGAAAGCGCAAATTTTCCGAAGTCTGCGATGCTCACACTGGAAAAATACGATTTGTCGGAAGCCCAATGCCTTAATTCATACACATGGGGTGGATACCTTTCCTGGAAAAATCCGGATTTGAAAATATTTATTGATGGTAGAACAGATTTATATGGGGAAAAGATCATCCAGGATTGGATTGAAATGGTAAACGGGGGAGATAGCTGGGAAGAGAAATTTGCCTATTATGGAATTAATTGTGTTTTTCTGGAAAATGAAAGGCCAATCATCGGCATCTTAGAAGAGAATGGCTGGAAAGTATTGTTCTCAGATGACCAAACTATCATTCTCACAAACCCCGGTAATGAATTGTTTGGACTTGGAGAATAATCGAAAAATCTTTTTATTTATCAAAATCAAAATAGGTTATGGGGGCATCCTTAGGAAGATTTGATTGTTCTAGCACCGGGAAATCCTTTCGCCAGTGGTAAAGGTCTTCCATGTTGATTTGTATAGAAGAAAAGGATTCCAGATCCATTAAATGGGCTTGGACGATTCCCATATGATCGATAATCGAACTATCTCCTCCCATTATTGTTTTGTTAATATTCCCACATACGTTTGAGGAAGCTATGATCATTTGATTCTCTATCGCCCGGGCAAGCAGAAGAGCATTGAAATGGTTAATTCTTTTACGCGGCCATTGTGCCGGCAAGATACAGATTTCAACTTTTTGCGAGGCATAATGCCTGAAAATCTCCGGGAACCTCAAATCGTAACAAACCGCCATCCCTATTTTTACGTTCCAAATTTTGAGAATTGACAATTCCGAACCTGGTTTAAAATTTGTATACTCATTCAATTGGGGAAAAAGATTGATTTTATTGTAAGTGGCAACTTGATTATCAGGGCCAATAATAATCAATTGGTTATAATAATTGTTATTCTGTTTGATAATGTAGCTGCCTGCAATCAATAAATTCTTATCTTTCGCAATCAAATGTAATTGATTAAGAATTTCCTGGTTTAAAGAATGGGCCTGCTTCACATTTTCTGTAAACCCACTGCTCCAGAGTTCCGGTAAAACAACCAGATGCTTATCGGCTTCAGGTAATTGGTGTAAAAAATGCCTTACCTTTTCAAAATTCAATTCATATTGATCTAGTAAACAATTTATCTGGATGATTGAAAATGTGATATTCATTTTTTTCTTTTATAATAAAGAATACTATCTATCCGGAATGCATATGAATCGCAAACAGCAAAGAACCATCAAAGAAATATTTCAAGTTTTGATACTATTGATCATAGTGGGATTGTTTATTTTTGGCAATATTCAATACACAACGAAAAACCCAGGTGGCAATGATTTTCTTGTGCACTGGGTCGGAACACAATCTTTCGTGAAAGAAGGTATCAGCCCTTATTCGGACACGGTTGCTCTACGCATCCAGGAACTCGTTTATGGGCGACCAGCGCGTGCCGGTGAACATGAATTAAGAGTTGCATACCCCTTTTATTCAATATTTTTATTTCTACCCTTTTCACTAATTGAGGATTTTGCAATGGCCAGAGCTTTATGGATGACTTTATTAGAGTTTTTGGTCATCATTTCAACCATCATGATGGTCAGGTTGGTTAACTGGAAACCAAAATTTTTAATATTATTTTTAGTGATTGTTTTTAGTTTATTTTGGTACCATGGTTTGCGTTCCATAATCAACGGAAATGCGGTTGTCGTTATCCTGTTTTTAGTAATATTGTGCATTTACGCTATTATTCATCACCAGGATGAATTGGCAGGAATCTGTTTGGCCTTTCTTACAATTAAACCTCAAGTTGTATTGTTTTTTATTCTTTTTTTGGTGTTATGGTCAATTCTTAATCGAAGATTTCGGGTAGTTTTCTGGTTCTTAGGATCATTAACAGCATTCATTATTTTGGGTTTGTTTATTTTACCTACGTGGCCGATGGAATTTATCGGAGAAGTCCTTCGATATCCAGGTTATAACCCACCAGGGACACCTGCCACTGCCTTAGCAGAGATCTTACCTGGAATTGGGAGACAACTGGGAATTATTCTTTCTGTTATCAGTGGATTCATACTATTAATTGAATGGTTTTTTGGTAAAAATTCGAAAGAAATAAAATTTATCTGGATTTCTTCATTGTCTTTGGTGTTGGGACAATGGATGAATATCCAAACTGATCCAGGAAATTTCCTTATCATGTTCCCAGCTATCATCGTGATCTTCAAGTTAATCGAAGACAGGTGGAAAAATACGGGGCAGTGGATTATGTTAATCTATTTAGCTATTCTCTTTTTCATCCCCTGGATCATTTTTCTCCGAACTATTGATTTTGGATATCAGCCCCTTCAGAATCCAATTATGTTTTTTCCAGTTCCGCTATTCCTGCTCCTTGGTTTATATTGGGTAAGATGGTGGGTAAAGAATCCTGTAACAGATATCATCAATTCATGAAAATCAATACTCGCAGTGTTATTTTAATTTTAATATTTACGGTCGGAATTATCTTAAGAGTTCTATTCATTGGCTCAAGAGAAATTGCCTACGACGATGCTTTTAGCTATTTTTTATCTAAAAGTTCATTATCAAACATTGTAATTGGAACTGCGGCTGACACGATGCCGCCGTTGTATTATTTCATGCTCCATTTCTGGATGAAAATCAGTACATCACTTTGGTTTTTAAGGTTATTCAACGTGGTCATCAACTTAATGACTGCTTTTCTCATTTATTTAATAACAAAGGAATTATTTAATTCGAAAAGTGCAACTATTGCGATTTTGCTTTTTTTGATTTCTCCGTACCAAATCTATCATTCCCAGGAATTAAGAATGTATGCACTCCTGTTGCTCGGTCAAGTCGGGTATTATTATGCGTTCTTAAAGATTTTTCGCAGCTCTGAGAAACAGAGGTTTGTATGGATCATCGTGGCGGTTGTGTTTGGTCTAATGGCGATGTACTCCCATAATTTGGGAATTATCGGGTTGGTGTCCATCAATGTCATTCTTCTTTTTCATCGAAAAAAACACGTAATCAAATCACTTTTCACCGTTCAATTTATTATTCTTATTTTTTCAATCCCCTGGTTTTATTATTTGCCACAACAATTAGAAAAGATTCAACAGGCTTTCTGGACAGAACCGCCTGGCATCATAGATTTATTCCAGGCATTATTAACTCTTTTTTCTTTTTTACCGATGCCGATGATATTTATGGGGATCGCTTTGATTATTATTGCCCAAAGTATGGTCTTACTCATCGTTTTTATTGTCAAAAATAAATCGACGAAAATTATCATTACCTCTTTTTTAATAATAATGCCAGCTTTAATTTTGTTTATTTTGTCATATTTGATAAAGCCAGTATTTGTTCCTAGAATTTTTTTGCTGAGTGCGGTATGGTTTTTTGTGTTGTTCTCCGTGTTTATTGAAAAAAATATAAATACCTTCATAGGAAAAATCAACCTGGCACTTTTTATTTTTCTGAGCGTCTTTTCCTTAGCATATTTTTATCAATTTGAATCTTTCCCAAGATCCTCATTTTACGAGCTACATAAAGTTTTGGAAAATTACGCTCCACAAGAGTACATTATTCATGATAATAAATTATCATTTTTCCCTACTAATTTTTATGGTGAAAGAAAAAATACATATTATCTACAAGATGAAAAAGGATCGCCTAATGATACGCTTGCCCATCCATCTCAATTAGCTATGGGATATCTGGCTAGTGAGAATATTGATCAATTTCTGTATCAGGATAGCTTAATTTTTGTTGTTTTTCAAAAAACCCTGGATGAATATGCGGAGAATAATTCACCTCATCCTGTTTTAGAGACATTGCAAGAAACTTACAGCAATGTTCAAGAACGCACCGTAGGTGATATCGTTGTGCTCGAATTTGGTGGTAAAAGGTGAGAAAGGCTGATCTTTTACTGTTATATCTGTTGGCTTTGATTATTTTTTCGAGCACTTTAATATTTCAAACGGATCCGGGTTACATGGATTCAGAATTTTATTATTTGGGGAGTCGTCAGATACTGCGTGGAGAAATCAGCATCCCTGTCCTTTGGAATTATCTTGATCATCCCAGTGGTTTACCCACTCCCATTTTTTCCTATTGGATGCCATTTTCATCACTTTTATCTGCTTTGTCCATGTGTATTTTCGGAGCCAGCTTTTTGGGAAGCAGAATTCTCCTGGTACTTTTATCTGCTGGATTAGCACCTTTCACTTATTGGTTGTCTTACAAAATCTGTTTCAATCGGTTCTCGAGTTTCCTTGCTGGTACTTTGGCAATATTCAGTGGATATTATCTCAAATTTCTGACCATTCCAGAGACTGTTTTGATTTATATGTTTTTAGGCGCTCTCTATTTCTATTTTTTTGGAAATCTGCTATCAAATGACAACAAAGAAGAGAATAAGGCCAGAGAAATTATTGGTTTAGGTCTGATTTCAGGGTTTTTACATCTCACAAGAGTGGATGGGATCATTTTTTTAATTCTTGGAATTATTTTGCTAATCTATGATCGATCCAAAAAACACAATTATGATAAGTTAATATTTTTTAGAGACATCTCAATTTTTATTGGTTCTTATCTTTTGGTTATGAGCTTCTGGTTTGTGACCAATTTTCATTTTTATCAAACGATTTTTTCTCCTGCATCCTCAAAAGCCATGTGGATCGCCACATATGATGACACTTTTATTTATCCTGCATCCGAATTAAATCTTCATTATTGGTTAGAAAATAGTATTTCATTGCGTCCACAGCAAATATCCGAGGCTCTCAAAATGAATTTGGGCACATTATTAGGTGTTCAAATGATGGTATTTGGTCTTCCATTATTTATTTTAGGATTAAAAAAGAATAATCCAAATTTGATACTGCGCATAGGCATAATATATTATAGCCTTATTTTTATTTTTATGACCGTAATATTTCCATTGGCCGGATCAAGAGGTGGTTTTTTGCATTCAGCAGCTGCCATTCAAATCTTGATCTGGATACTCATGGCTGATGGACTTCTAATGTTTATTAATTGGGGGATTAGAAAAAGGAATTGGCAATTACAAAGAAGCAAAAAAATGTTTGGAAGCGCTTTTCTTGCCATCGTAGTGGTGTTTACGTTGATCGTCTACAATAACGATGTGATCGGAGATTCTTTTCAGGAAATAAAGTGGAGTCAGGACTACCAACGATACCAAATGGTCGAAGAAGAAATTGCACGAACCTCAAATGATAAAAAAGAGGTCGTGATGATCAACAATCCGCTAGGTTATTATTATTCAACCGATCGATGGGGGATCGTTATTCCAAATTCAGAAGTAGATCAATTCCTGGAGGTAATTAATAAGTTTGAGGTTCGCTATATTGTTTTAGATAAAAATTTACCTGATAAATTCAATCAGGAGCACATTTTGTTAATAAATGAATATTTTGACAAAATCCAGGAATTGCCGGCCGGAATTAGAATTTATGCACATAAAAATTAAGAATAATTCCTTTATTGTTAATAAAAACATTCAATTAATAATAGTTGGAATATTCGTACAATTAGTTTATCTTTTGATTTCCAAATACTATTTCCAAATTGGTTTTCCTTTAGACGATTCATGGATCCATCAGACTTATGCAAGGAATCTTATTGAGTATGGAGGATGGTATTTTGTACCTGGAATTCCATCCGCGGGCTCAACATCCCCCTTATGGACTTTTTTTCTGATACCAGGTTTTATCTTTAAGGCAAACTTTTTTTATTATTGGACATTTGCTCTTTCTGGAATTATTTTTATCAGTTCAGCGGTTCTTTTTCAAAAATTATTTGAAAAAATTACGAAGGTTTCGCCCAATATCCCCTGGGCAGGTTTTCTTTTTTTATTAGAGTGGCATTTAGTTTGGTCTGTGAATTCTGGGATGGAAACGATACTTTATATATTTGTCATCCTGATAATTTTCTATTATTTAATCACACGTAAATCGAATTATTTATGGGTTTGTTGGCTTTTACTTGGCCTAGTGATATTTATCAGGCCGGATGGTGTTACGCTGATCGGTCCTTATTTAATGCTTAACTTTATTTATGTAAGGAGAAAGGAAACCTCTGCCTTCAAAAATGGTATCTTCGGTTTGATGGTAGTAATTTCGATTGTGTTCCTTTATGCTCTTTTCAACTACCAAATAGCAGGCGAATTCCTACCGAATACATTCTTTGCCAAACAAGCTGAATATCAAGTTCTCTATTCAAAACCATTAATTTCAAGAATTTTGGATATGTTTTTGGTTTCCCTCACCGGAGCAGGTATTTTATTACTTCCCGGATTCCTTTATTATTTTTACGTTTCAATTTCAAAAAAGTATTGGGAGATTCTTTCAGCTTATTTTTGGTTTTTTGGTTATTTGTTGATTTATGCCATTCGTTTACCGGTTACTTATCAACATGGCAGGTATGTAATACCAACAATTCCTATCTTTTTATTGTTATCCGCTGTTGGAACTTATTTTTTAATTCAGGGCGCATTAAAGGAAAAAAAGCTGCTTATATTTGGTTACAAAGTAGCCGTTACCGTTATATTATTTATTTTTTTTGTATTAGGGGGTAGAGCTTTGGCTGAAGATGTGGCGATCATTCAAACTGAAATGGTGGATACGGCTAAATGGATCCATGAAAATTTACCTGCATCATCAGTAATTGCTGCACACGATATTGGTGCGCTTGGTTTCTATGCAAATCGGCAAATCGTTGATCTGGCTGGATTAATCTCACCAGAAGTAATTCCATTTATTCGTGACGAGGAACAGTTGTCTAATTATATGGATTTAAACGGTGTAAATTATCTGGTAGTATTCCCGGGATGGTATACAGAACTTGATCAATCAAAAATAGAGATATTTTCTACGAATGGGAAATTCTCTCCTCAAGCTGGAGGAGAGAATATGACAATTTACATTTGGGAACAATAAATTTTGGATTTTATTGTTACAGTATGCTAAAATATCAATCGATTTGAAGAGAGAAAATGGCTTTCTTGCGGAAATGAGGAGTCAAACAATGGCTGACAACAATATGAGTGTAAATGAATTCTTAGCGGAATTAGATAATGAATACGAACAGGCGCAAAAAACACTTAAAGAAATTGATATGATGCTTGATCAAAGTCAAGCAGAATTATCCAAGCTGATCCAAAGAAATACTGCCGCGAATACCCAGTTGCAGCAAATTCAAAATCAATTTGATACTATTCCCAGGTCTGATATTCGACAAATATATAATGCTGCCATCGACTCACAACAAAGAATGCTGGTTATGCGCTCTCAATTGGAGAAATTACAGAATGATCAAGCGAATTTAAAAAGACGAGTCTTACTAATTGACCAGGTCAGGGACTTTTTCCCGGATCAGCCATTATTAAATAAACCTGGGAACAAAGGTTATATTGGCGCGAGCAGTTCCGGAGATGGCTTTTCAACGCTTGAAATGATGGTAAATTCTCAAGAAACGGAAAGACAGCGTCTGTCACGCCAAATGCATGATGGACCCGCTCAAGCTCTATCAAATTTCATCGTTCAAACTGAAATTGCTGCGAGATTATTTGAAATAGACAAGGAAAAAGCCAAAAACGAACTGGAAAACCTTAAAGGTGCTGCCATGTCTACGTTTCAAAAAGTGAGAAACTTTATTTCAGAATTGCGCCCAATGATGTTAGATGATTTAGGTTTGTTTCCTACGATTAAGAAGTATATAGAGATTGTGAAAGATCAACATGGAGTTGATGTAAATTTATCAATAACAGGTCAGGACCGCAGGTTTGAGCCTTTTCTTGAGGTAATGGTTTTCAGGGCTTTACAGGAATTAATGGGGAATGCAGTACGGCATAATCAGGATCAACCAGTGAAGGTTCAAATAAATACGCAAATAGCTTTAGATGAGAATCAAATTAAAATATCTGTTTCTGATAACGGAAAAGGCTTTAATTCAGATGAAGTCAGCTCAGGTACCGGGGTGGGGTTGAAGCTAATTCGTGATCGTGTCGAAATGCTGGGTGGATTTTACGATGTTGATAGTGCTGTTGGTCAAGGTTGTCGAGTCTCATTAACAATTCCGATCATTTATTCCGAATTTGAATAAATTTTATTTTTTTTAGGAGTTTTTATGTCAAAAACATTGGGGATTCTTACTGGTGGTGGAGATGTGCCAGGGCTAAATCCTGCTATCAAAGCAGTTGTCGTAGGGGCAATGGAAATGGGGTACAAAGTATTTGGAATTCGGAGAGGGTGGGCTGGTTTGTTACATTATGATTTAAACGAACCTTCTACTCATGAATACTACGTCAAAGAACTAACTTATAACGATGTCCGGATCATTGATAGAACCGGGGGTACATTTCTACATACTTCAAGAACAAACCCACAAAAAGTGAAAAAGTCGGATATTCCTGGTTTTCTTGCCAAATCTAAATGGGGAAAACCGATTAAAGGGTGGGATGATTATGTGGATTACACGGATTATACGATTGATGTTCTTAGCCATCTCGGAATAGACACATTAGTCCCAATCGGTGGTGATGACACGTTAAGTTTTGCTGTTCGCTTACACAAAGAAGGTTATCCTGTGATTGGAATACCAAAAACGATGGATAATGATGTTTTTGGCACAGATTATTGTATCGGATTTTCTACTGCAATTACACGCAGTGTTGAGTTTATAACCAACTTGAGGACTTCCGTTGGTTCGCATGAGCGAATTGGGATTGTGGAATTATTTGGAAGAAATTCCGGAGAAACAAGTTTAATCAGTGCATACCTCGCCTATGTAGATAGGGCACTCATACCTGAAGTACCCTTTTCAGTGGAAAAACTGTGTAATTTTCTATTGGAAGATAAGCGCGCCAATACGTCTAATTACTCCATTCTCACCATTTCTGAAGGTGCAATTATGGAAGGTGGAGATGTATTTGAAACTGGTGAAGAAGATGCCTACGGACATAAAAAATTAGGTGGAATTGGGAATCTATTATCTGAAAGAATTAAACAAATCACTGGTCAGAACACAATGGTGCAACAGCTCGGTTACTTGATGCGCTCGGGTGCTCCAGATTCATTAGACCGAATGGTTGCGATGTCATTTGGAAATCTGGTGTCTCAATTGTTACGAAGAAAAGAAACCGGAAAACTTGTCGCCTTACATGGCGGGAAATACACAACGGTGCCGATTGAAATGGTCCTGGCAGGCCGAAAAAGAGTTGATGTACCATCTTTTTATGATATTGAGTTATATAAACCCAAAATTAAAGATTTTATGGGTGTACCAATGTTCTTAAGTTGATGAGAAAAATGGGCGAATTCGCCCATTTTTTAAATGAGATCTAAATGGAAAATCAAAAACAAAAAATACTTCCGTACCGGTATAACGTAATTCCCAGAACCCTTATATTTGTTACAAATTTGGATGAAATTTTATTAATAAAAGGAGCTGCCAACAAAAAAATTTGGCCAGGCTATTTTAATGGAATTGGTGGTCATATTGAACGGGGAGAAGATGTATTATCCGCCGCAAAAAGGGAGTTATTCGAAGAAACGGGGATCGAAAATATTGATCTTGAATTACGAGCGGTGATCTTTATTGATGTTGATGAAAAGCAAGGGATATCCATGTATGTCTTCACTGGAAATTCAGACCGGAAAGAAACCTTATCCAGCGATGAAGGTACTCTTGAGTGGATAAAAATCGACGAATTAAAAGCGTATCCACTGGTTGAGGATTTATATGAGTTAATACCAATGGTGCTCACATCTGATCAAAAAATCCAGTTCGGAAGATATTACTACCAGAGTAGTCAATTGATGATGGAATTCAATTAAGTGGATTATTCCAATAACGGTCTTTGGTAAAAAACAAAAAGTGTTGAGCCATATTTTCTTTGGTCAAATTCCTCGAAATTCTCAAATTTTATCGATTGATATTCAATTGGGTGAATTTGGACAATAATCCATCCATCCTCAGCGATCCAGCCTGGGTTGTTGTCCAATAATTCAATCGTTTTTCGCCACAATCCTTTGTATTGAGGAGGTGCGATAAAAACATAATCGTAGGATTTGTTTGGTATCTTTTTTAGAAAAACGAGAGTGTCAGTTTTAATCACCTTACACTGTTGAGAAAATTTTGTAAGTGTGAGATTGCGCTTAATTGTTTCGATTGCAAGTGGGTGCAGGTCTAATATGGTTGATGATTTTGCGCCGCGGCTCAATGCTTCAATGCTTACACTACCTGTTCCCCCGTAGCAATCCAACCATTCAGTATCAATCAGGTCTGTGGAAATTATGTTAAACAGAGATTCTTTCGCACGATCAGTGATGGGTCTGGTGCTATCTCCAGGAACTGTGTGAATGCGCATCCCTTTGGCTTTTCCAGCAATGATTCTTAAAGTGCTCATTTTATTAGTTTGCCCAAACTTGTATTGATTTCCAGGTTTTCGGCATTATTTTTTTCTATAAATTCAGATATATATGCTGAGCGGCGTAATCGCAGTGCCATGGGTGCAATTGTGATGATATCTTCCTCAGTGATGTAATCACGGGTTTCTGAAGCTGCCAAAGCTTTTGCTGCTTCAAATAATGTCAACTCTGCTCTTAGAGAATGAATATTTAAATCTTTAATTAATTCAATTCCAATATTTGCTATTTTTGGATCTAATTTTACTTTCCAGACAAATTTTTTGGCTCTTTCAATTTCCTGTCTGGCTAAGGCATTTTCTTCCTGATAAATTTTAATGAATTCATACGGGTTGTTTAGATATTGACTGGCTCTACTATAGGCGGCTAATCTGTCCGTATCTTTATCCAGTCCACTCGTGACAACCCGTAATCCAAACCGATCCATAATTTGTGGCCTCAAGTTCCCTTCTTCGGGATTCATAGAGCCGATTAATGTAAACCTGGAACGAAAAGTAGCTGAATCTGACCCTTTTCGAATCGAATATTTGCCCATTGCTGAAGCATCCAGAATGGAATTTATAATTTCATCAGGCAACAAATTTACTTCATCAATATAAAGGATATTCTTATCTGCAAGAGATAAAATACCCCTTTTCAGGTGCTTTCCACTACCGATAGAGTGATCCATATCCAGGATCCCAATTACACTGTCAAGGGTGGAATTTAACGGTAATTCAATAATTCTTACTTTAGAAATTTCTGATAATGGTATATTTTGTTCTATTTTCTGTGCGCAATCAGGACAAATCGCATCATGTCCATTTGTTTCAATGTCCTCGGGTAAACACCCATAAGGACAAGTGCTGTTTTCAACAAAGGGGAGGATATCTATCAAACCACGTACGGAGGTTGTTTTGGCTGTACCTCTCGGCCCGATTAAGAGTACTCCGCCGATATTTGGATTGATAATCGTCAGAATTAACGCTAATTTCATTTCAAATTGACCTACGATTGCCAGAAATGGAAAAAATAAGGGTTCAGCTAATCCTGAATCATGTTGGAAATCGTAATGTGTTACATCTTTGCCGGAAACAATATCTATCAGTTGTTTTAAAGACTTGATTTCAGAAGAATCTATTGAAACAGGTTCTTGCTTGTGACCAATTTTTTCTTTGCTATCATCCACTGACATCGTTATATGTCCAAAACCGATTTACGAAAAAATTCCAAAACATCACCAATAAAATGAGAAAAGCCAGAGTTAAATTATATCCAATTACCGTAGGTGATAATATGAAAGGCTGAGGGATAAATTGAGTAGCTAAAGACAGGAAAATTTTTTCAAGGGGACTGAATAATAAACTTCGTATGCCTAATCCCACTAAGCTAACAACTGCAAATTGAATAAATTGCTGTCGGAATCTTTTTGTGCGGGAGTCAGGATACGTCCAGTATCTGTTCAACAAAAAATTACTGAATACTGCACAAATAAATGAGATTATGCTGGCATATTTTGGGATAAACTTAAGGAAGTGAATCAAGAAGTTAAAGACACCAAAATCAATGACTGCACCGAATGCGCCAACCAGACCAAATTTTATGAATCTTTTTTGTTCTTTTCGATTTGCAATAATCATTAAATACCCAATTTAGTTTGAAAGTAAGGTATTGTTTTGGCTAACCCCTCGGTCAGTGAGTAAATTGGTTCCCAATTCAATAGGTCTTTTGCCTTGGAGATATCCGGTCTTCGTCTTTCTGGATCATCACCCAGACGCATATCATCTTTCACAACGATCCCAGCTGGATTATTGATAATTTCATTAATTTTGACTGCCAGATCTAAAACAGACATTTCAATCGGGTTGCCAATATTGACAGGGTCATGTACGGGCGACAATAGCAACCTATAGATCCCATCAATTAAATCATCAACGTAACAAAAACTTCTGGTCTGTGCTCCTTTACCATAGACTGTTAGAGGTTCATGTTTCAGAGCCTGTTGAATAAAATTCGGGATCACACGGCCATCATCAAGTCGCATCCTGGGACCGTAGGTGTTAAAAATCCGAACAATGCGTGTATTGATCCCATGAAACCGATGATAAGACATGGTGAGAGCTTCCGCGAAGCGTTTGGCTTCATCATACATGGATCGAGGGCCAGTAGGATCTACATGGCCCCAATAAGATTCTTTTTGGGGATGTTCTTTTGGATCACCATAAATTTCACTGGTAGAAGCCAGTAAAAAAATGGCATCATTCGCTTTAGCAACTCCCAGAGCATTGTGAGTCCCTAATGCACCGGCTTTCATTGTTTGAATAGGAAGATTCGGATACCCATATGGCGACTCTTTGTTTGGACTGGCGGGCGATGCAAAATGTAAAACAGCATCTAATTTACCTGGTACGAAAATAAAATTGGATACGTCATGGCGAATAAAAGAAAAATTCTCATTCGTGGATAAGTGAGCCAGGTTTTGTGGATCACCTGTCAGAAAGTTATCCATGCCAATGACCAAATGACCATCAGATAGTAATTTTTCACATAAATGTGACCCTAAAAACCCGGCAGCACCTGTAATCAATATTCTCATCGTAATTAATTCCATTCTAATCGAGTAATTAATCCATCACCTGTAATCTGGTGAGTGGTATGTTCGTTGTTCATATCGATGATCCATAAATTCCCCTGATAAATAAAGCCGACCTGACAAATCTGTTCATTGCTACAGGGGGATGAATGGATTTTCTGTGGCTCCAGTCCCTGCATATCCTCAGATGGGAAGATGATTTTTGAATTAGAGCCATCACGGTCGCTGACCAGCAATCGATACCTGCTGGAATTGCTGCTTTCTGGAAAGATGGCCGCTAAAAATGTTAAGCGATAACTATCCCTTATTTCAGTAGATTGAATGCTCGAAGAATGAGCAAACATTCCCACATTTTCTGTGGCGGTAAGTGATTGATTAGTTTTGGTATCAAACGCATTCAAGTCAAAAACGGTAGATAGTTCAGGGTTTTCCAGCGATAGATCTTTCTTATGATCTACCCAATAAATAAACCGGTTATCTGGTGACCATGATATGGGCGAAACCCATGCCCAGTCACTTTTTGTCTGATATGGGATAATGCTGGTGAAGATTTCTAATTCCTGCTCTTTAAAATTAATTACTCCAAGTGCATCTGGCCGAATAAAAGCCAGCTTTTTTCCATCAGGACTGTATTGGAAGCTCGTGCCCCACCATCCATAAATTCCACCGGAATTACTTTCGAGGATTTCGCGGGTCCGCAATAATTTGCCATCTGCACCCAAAGATAATTCCAATAAATTGTTGTTTGCCTGCCACCCTGGGGCAACATCTCTCGGTTCGACTGTAGACACCAGCACGGATAAGGTATTACCCGGTATCCAGGTAGCGAAATGGATAACATTATCAACTTTAAGATAAACAGGCTCTGGATCTTCGCTTTGGATGTTGATGACCCACAATTCATTTATTTTTTCGTCATCCGAACTAATTTGCGAAAATAGAAGCCATTTGCCATTCGGAGATATCTTCAAAATTCGTCCGTCTAACTTACCATTCGTCAAGATAGGTAAACGGTTTGAAGTTTGGTTTTCCATCATCCAGGCATTTCCGGAAGATAGATAAATTAATTTTCCATTAATTGGGACTGATGTAAATGGTGATTGAACACCAATCATCAAAATTTCAGGTTTCGGTTCAACAATTTCAACTCTGCGAACTTCAGTTCTTGAAAACAATTGTCCATTTTCATACAAAAGGCGGTAGGTTATTTCACGTAAACCATTCACACCTGGTTGGATTAATACGTTTTGTCTTTCCGGGAGGGCTTCATTCCTTACTGATTGTTGTTCGAAGGGGATCACGATCTCTTCCGATTCAAATTTCTCTTCCACACGTGTAATATCGATTGAAATGGGTTCTGTAATGACCGTGAACACAGGGGGATCAACTTTGTCTAATGGATTCAGAACGATATCTTGTAATGACAAAACTGTTTGAATTGTGGAACCAATCTCAATTTCAGTAGTAATGATTTCACTATCAACACTTATCTCAACTGGAATTAAAGAAACCTCAGACTCTTGGGTACAACCTTGAAGCAGAAAAACGGCTGCCAGAAGAAAAATTAATCGAATAAATAAAAAGAATTTTGACATTTAGTATTTCGCGATGTTTGCCCAACTTGAGTTGATAATCAGGTATAATTTTGGTTTGTACAATTAGGCAATTATAGCATGATAGAAAATAATGATTCTCAAACAAATTCAAATCTGGTTTCCGGAATAGAGGCTATTTTATTTATTTCTGGTTCTCCTGTACAGATTTCTCATCTCGCAGATACATTCGATGTTTCATCCAAAGATATAGAAGCTAATCTGGAGGTTTTGGAGCAGGATTTGATCCATGGAAGAGGGATCAGATTATTAAGATATTCTGGAAAGGTTCAATTAACATCTTCTCCTGAACACTCAGATCTAATCGAAAAATATTTGGGAATTGAAACAACATCCAGATTATCACGGGCTGCCCTGGAGACGCTGGCAATCATAGCATACAGGCAACCGATCACCCGCCCTGGAATTGACGCAATTAGAGGAGTAAATAGTGATGGGGTGTTGAAAAGTTTACTCAGTAAAGGGTTGATTGAGGAAATTGGCCGGACCGAAGGACCGGGGCGTCCGATTTTATATGGTATCACTGAAGAGTTTCTGCAATACTTTGGGTTGGGATCAATAAATGAATTACCGGAATTATTTAATGAAAATTTGATAGTTACCGAAAACAATAACGGGTTATTAAAGGATTAGCAATGACTGAAGAACGATTACAAAAAATTCTGGCAAAAGCTGGTTATGGCTCGCGAAGGGCAAATGAAGAATTGATTTCAGCAGGTAGAGTAAAAGTCAATGGGAAAGTTGCTTTTTTAGGTATGAAGGCAGATCCGGCTATTGACGCAATTTCAGTTGATAATACCATCATCCCGAAACAAGAATCAGCACTTTATATCGCTTTCAATAAACCTCGCGGGGTCTTATCAGATAATGCACCATTCGATAATCGAAAAAACGTCAGAGACCTGATTGACCTGGAAGGCCATTTCTTTACTGTTGGCAGGTTAGATTTGGAGAGCGAAGGTCTTATGATTCTGACAAATGATGGTGAATTGACGAACCGCCTCACTCATCCTCGATACGGTCATGAAAAAGAATATTTGGTTTTAGTTGCAAAAAGACCAGATGAAGAACAACTTGAAATCTGGCGAAGAGGGGTTGTCTTAGAAGATGGATTCAGGACTGCGCCAACCATGGTTACTATTCACAAGTGGCACGGTAAAGGTGCCTGGTTAAAAGTAATTTTACGCGAAGGTCACAAAAGACAAATTCGTGAAATTGGCCGGGTAATCGGTTTGCCAATTGCTAAATTGATTAGAGTGCGAATTGCTTCTATAAATTTAGGAAATCTAAAACCTGGAGAATGGCGATATTTAACCTCAGACGAGGTGAAACAATTAAAATTGAGTGGATCAGGAAAATCGACTTCAACAGAAAATAAGAATCGCAAGAAGAGATTTACGGCAAATCCCAGGAATAAAAAATTTGCTGAGAAAGAATCATTCAAAAAAAGAAATAATTGAAACGGTGAGAATTTATTATGTTACTTCAAGTTGATCTTCCAAAAATGAAGAGACCTCATTTGTTTTATTTTCCAGTTTAGACATTTTTCTGAACCGATCTTTAATTTTTTCAGCTGAAATGATCATGATATTTTCATTTTCGGAAATACCAGAAATAGTGGCATTTTTGTGCAAAAGAAGAATCAGTACTTTTAATTCTGGTTTTTTATTATTCAAAGAGCTGATAATTTTTTCGAATTCTTTGTGGTGATGTTTATATTCTGATAAAGGATTCGGAAAATATTCTTTTTGTAAAACTCTATTGAGAAATGAATTTCTCTTGTGAATCCAATTGCCTTTTTTCTCATCATAGATGATTTCTCCATCAACAAAGGTTGGAATGATCGACCATACACCTGCTGGGCCTGATAACAAATGGGGGATTGAAGATCGATAATGAAAAATTTGAAAACGGTCATCCAAGCCTTTCAAAGACTTGTTGATTAGCTCATCCGGCCGCGGTGATTTTCCAAAGCGAGTGGTGAAGTAACTGCTCACGGACGAAAGTAAAACCCCGACGATCATGACTGAAAAATATACTGCAAATAAGTTGGGATTAGCGGATATATCCTCTGAGAAAACCGCAATCAATGCTATGAGCATGCAACCTAAACTCACCCAGCGAAGGATTTTTCCTATCAATGAATTTCTTTTAACTGATTTTTGGTCAATAATAATTTTCATATTTTTTTTATTCTTCTGAAATTTGCTTTTCAATGGCAGTTTGAATTCCACTGATGAGATCTTGTTCAATATCCTGTTGGGCCGCTTTAATACCATTGAAAATTGCAGTGGCATTCGAGCGCCCGTGCCCAATGAAAACCAGGCCGTTTACTCCTAACAAACGAGCTGCTCCTACCTGGCTGGGATCCATCATCGTTTTTAGGCGGTTGAAGGCTGGTTTTACTAATAAACCTCCTATTGAGGTGATGAATCCAGACTTGATATCCTCTTTAATAATATCTGTCATCATTTTACCGATGGCTTCACTGGTTTTAAGAAATACATTCCCGGTAAAACCGTCACAAACGACCACATCTGTTTCACCAGCGAAAACTTCTTTCGGTTCTACATTCCCAATAAAATTAAAATCTGCTGTTTTCATTATTTCTTTTGAATCTTTAATGAGCTGATTGCCTTTGCCTTCTTCTTCTCCATTAGACAACATTGCTACTCGCGGGTTTTCTATACCTAAAATTTTGGCTGCGAAAACACTTCCAATAATGCCAAATTGAACTAAAAATTCAGGGCGGCAATCAGCATTGGCACCTATATCCAGAACAACACACTGTCCTTTCCGGGTCGGAAAAACAGTTGTCAATGCGGGGCGTTGGACACCTTGCATTCTTTTCAAAGTCGAGATGGCATTAAATAAAGCACCGCCAGTATTCCCAGCAGTCACAAAAGCCTGACCTTCGCCTTCTTTTAATAATCTCAGCCCAACCGCCATGGAATTATTTGGCTTCCTGCGGGAAGCTTCCACCGGTTTGTCAGTCATTTCCAAAACATCAGGTGCATCAATAATCTCAATTTTATTCAGATCAAAGTTCGACGGTAAATTTCGATCTAATAATTCTTTTTTTCCCACCAATTTAACTCTCACACCTAGCTGGTCCACTGCTAACATAGCACCTTCAATTTCAGGTAGTGGGTAATTGTCGCTCCCCATTGCATCAAGAATGATTGTCATTTTATTCTCCTGGGTTTGTTTGGATTAGGCTGGATAAATTTTACTGTATATTTAAGGTTTTTATTGTATTAATAAAATTTCGAGTAGACAGCGGAAGGGTATGTTTGTGAATAGTTTTCTTGATCAAGGCAGTTTGGATTGTTACACCAAAGGCCGTTTCTTGACACCTATAGATTAGAGATTATAATAACGAAGAAATTGCGCTGGTGCTGGAATTGGCAGACAGGCATGGTTGAGGGCCATGTGCCGAAAGGCGTGAGGGTTCAAGTCCCTCTCAGCGCACAAAAAGACCGTTATGCGGTCTTTTTTCATATATTTCTTTGCGTAACAAAGCAAGCCAAATCTTCTAACGCATCCCTTTCTATGCCAGCTGGAAGATGGTGCAATGCTTTTAGACAAAATTCGATATGAGAATTAGCTTTCTCAAAACTTTCCTGAATTGCTGTACTATTTCGAATATTGAGAATTAAATTTTCCAAAATGTCAATGGGGGGGTTGCAATTGAATTTAAAAAATTCTTGTGTCAATTGGTCATGGATGTTCTGATTAAAATAGATGATCGCAGGCAGGGTAATTAATCCCAAACGTAAGTCACCACCGACAGGTTTCCCCAGCTTTTCGGGGTTCGAGGTGAAATCCAATACATCATCAATTATTTGAAAAGCGATACCCAGCTCATATCCAAATTGCCGCAGGTATTCTTTTTGTGTGCGATTTGCGTTTGAAATCATCGCCGCAGCTTTGGTTGAAGTTTCAAATAATGAGGCTGTTTTTGCATAAATTCTCTGATAATACATATCCAGATCGTCAATACAATGGCTGGCAAACAATTGGGCAATTTCACCATTGACGATGGTACCTAATGTATTGGCAAATAATTTCATGACGGGGATTGAGTTTGTATCCGCAGCTAATTTTGCTGCTTTGGCAAACATAAAATCTCCGGTCAGGACAGTTGCGGCTGGACTCCATTTGGAATTTAGTGTTGGAATTCCTCGGCGCAAGAGCGATCCATCAATGAGATCGTCATGAACCAGGGTGGCTGTATGTAATAATTCAATCGCTGCAGATAAAGTAATAAGTCTCTCCAAATCACCATTAAGTAACTTACCAACCAGTAATGTTATGTTTGGCCGTATTCTTTTTCCGCCAGATGAAATTAGATGATCCAGGGCTGCCTGAAGATCACTATTGTATCCTTGTGCCTGTTGTCTCATTAAATTTTCGACTGCGATGATTTCATCTGATACTAAACTTTGAAAACGGTTTAAGATATTCAATCAATGCTCCCAAGCGAATATTTTATTCGCATTTTTCGATGTTTCTTCTGATACCCATTTTAACGGCTTTTCTGTTAATTTAGCAATTTTTTCTGCAATGAATTTAATATTTGCAGGTTCGTTAGGTTTTCCTCTAAGGGGGTGAGGTGTTAAGAATGGAGAATCTGTTTCCAAAAGTATAGAATTTATTGGGATATTCTTGACAATCTCATGTTTATCATGTGCATTCTTATAAGTAACCGGTCCACCCATGCCAATAAAAAAATTATAATTTGTAATCAATTTTGCCTGTTCAAAATTTCCTTCAAAAGCATGCAGAATCCCGGCATATTGATTTGTTTTATTCAATGGTGACATTTTTTTCCACTTGAACAGAACCTCAAAAATATTATTTAGAGCATTTCTAGAATGGATGATGATTGGTAACCCGGTCTCTTCAGATAATCGCAGTTGTTCACCAAAGACATGTATTTGAATCGATTGTGGAACATAATCGCGATAAAAATCAAGTCCAATTTCACCAATCGCTTTTACTTTTTGGTGTTGAGCCAATTCCCTCAATAGGGTGAAACTTTCTTTATTCCATTTATTGGCATCGTTCGGGTGAAAACCAATAGCTGCATATACTAAATCATATTTCTCGGCTATTCTGACGGCTTCCAAACTGGATTCGAGATCCAATCCAGGAACCATTATCCGATAGATTCCATTTTTACGTGCATTTTCAATGATCTGATCTAAATTTTGTTCAGATTGCATCATATTCAGGTGGCAATGCGTGTCGACCAGATGCATTAATTTATACCTGCAATGCGTAAGCCATCCTCAAGAATATTCTGGACTTTTTTCGCGTGAGTCGTTTCACAATATACGCGAATAATTGGTTCTGTTCCTGAAAAACGAATGAGAAGCCAACCACCATCTTCTAATGAAAATTTGAACCCATCTGTTGAATTAAGACCAGTTACCTTCAAACCCCCAATAGTCTCCGGATTTGCGTTCAAAATATTCAGTTCTTTTTGTTTTCTGTCTCCAGAAAAAGGGCTGTCGATTCGATCATAATAATGTTCTCCAACGACAGAAAATAGTAATTTCAATAATTCAGATGGAGATTTATTTAGTTTCACCATCAAATCCAGAAAATAGAGGCCAGAGAGAATGCCATCCCGCTCGGGCACATTTCCTCGAAACGCATACCCACCTGATTCCTCTCCCCCAATCAGGGCATTCGTTTCTATCATTTTAGGAGCAACATACTTAAAACCAACACCGGTTTCATAAACCGGCACATCGTAAATTTGACCTAATTTGTTCAACATAGAGGTGGTGGATAATGTTTTTACAATTGCTCCGCGCTCTTTTTTTATTTCCAGCATATAGTAAGCTAATAATGCGTATACCTGTAATTGATTTAGGAAAACCCCATTTTCATCACCAATCCCTAGCCGATCCCCATCTCCATCCGAAATAACCAATACATCCGCTCCGATTTCTGTAGTTCTCCTCAGCCCAACATCAATATTAGGAGGGATAGGTTCAGGGCGAGTCATTTCCGGGAAAATAGGATTCCTTTGATTATGAATTTCGATTATTTCTGTTTTACCCCCAGACAGTAATTCTGTGAACCAGTTTGAATTATTACCCCACATGGGGTCGATCAGGATTTTTAGCCCGGCATTCTTAATTGAATCCAGGTCAACTAATTGAGATATGTGTTTTTTGTATTCAATGGAGGCATCAAAATATAATATTTTCCTGGCAGAGAATGCCTCGTTAAATGGAATTCTTATAACATCTTCAACTTTGTCGGGAATAAGCCGCTCAATAATCTTTAAATCATCTGGAGGAATAGCGCCCCCCTTGGAGTCTCTCACTTTAAATCCATTATCCGTAGGCGGATTATGAGATGCAGTGATATTTATTGCTCCAACAGCATTACAATTTACAACGGAGTATGAAATGACTGGCGTCGGGGTGGCGTCTTTGGTCAGATATACTTTTAAACCATTACCGGTCAGCACTTCTGCAGCAGCTTTCGCAAAATTTTCTGACTGGAACCGTTTATCAAAACCAATAACGACCCAATTCCCCTGGAACCCTCTTTCCACCAGGTAGGCCGCAAAGCCTTGTGTGCACCGTCTGACGTTGTCAAATGTATATTCGCCGGCAATTACTGCTCGCCAACCATCTGTTCCAAATTTTATTGTGGACATCAAATATCCTCCTGCTGTATTGATTATGGGTAATATTATAACAACAAGTAATATTCTAAAGCGCAATCTATATACATCCGCTAAGATAACAATCAACTAATTTACTTAAGATCACTGCTTGGTACAAAACAATTGAATTCGTGATTATAATCATGAATGAAAACAGAAAATTATCGAGGATTGAATGAATTACTTTCCAGGAATAGCCCTAAGTATATTGTTTGCATTATTGATTGGTTTTATTTTTCACTTTTGGAAAGGTGGAGGGATTTTTCGTTTACTCTTTATTCTTGGTTTATCCATGCTGGGCTTTGGGATGGGTCAGTGGTTGGGGTTGTCCTTGAATTCAAATTTCCTGCGAGTGGGGTGGGTGTATCTAGGATTTGGCATTTTAGGGTCAACTCTATTTTCATTTCTCGCAATATGGTTATCAAATATACGTTTAGATAAGCAGGAAAAATAACAATGTGGAATACTACAGCAAAAGTCGCGTCGATAGGCGATCTTATTCAATTGGTCGGACTCCGTCATAAAAGTTACATTTTTATTATCGTAGAAGATAAGGAATTACATACGCACCGTGGATTAATAAAGCACAATGATCTGATAGGGTTGCCGTTTGGCAGCAAAGTTCTAAGCCATAACGATTCTCCCTTTTTTTTATTGCAACCTTCTATATCAGATATTCTCCTGGATTTGAAGAGAATAACTCAAATTCTGTATCCAAAGGATATAGGATATATATTATTGACAATGGGTATCGGCGAAGGTCAACACGTCGTTGAAGCTGGCACAGGTTCTGGTGCAATGACAATTGCCCTGTCATATTCGGTCGGTAAATCTGGAAAAATAACCTCCTATGATCAAAAAAATGAATTTCAAAATCTGGCAAAAAAGAATTTATGCCGGGTTGGTCTGGAAGATAGAGTAGAATTCAAAATCAGGAATATTGAAGAAGGGTTTGAAGAAACAAATGTTGATGCACTCTTTCTGGACGTTATGAACCCATACGATTATATTCCTCAGGTTCGGGCGGCTCTTAAACCAGGAGGCTTTTTTGGATGCCTGGTGCCGACAACCAATCAGGTTTCACGTTTGTTACACCAGTTGAGATTGAATCAATTCGCATTCCTGGAGGTGGTTGAAGTCTTATTGCGTTTTTACAAACCAGAACCTGAGCGCTTACGGCCTACTGATCGAATGGTGGCACATACCGGTTACTTAATTTTTGGCCGCCCTCTATTAAGTGAATTTGACCTGGATCAGGACAAAGGAACAGAATCACTACCCTCTTAATTTGGATACTCAATGAACTCTGAATGTAAATCACTAGATATTTTTAAAATTCAATCAATCCTGAAGAGCGAACGTAAGAAAAAAGAAGAGTCTTACCCGAAAATAAATACAACGGTATTAAAAAAAGCAGCGGTATTAATTCCATTTGTTTGTGTAGAAAACCGATGGAGTCTTCTTTTTACCCGAAGGGCGGACACATTAAAAAATCACCGTGGACAGGTTTCATTTCCGGGAGGAGGTATGGAAGACGGAGATTGTACCCCGATCGATACAGCCTTAAGGGAAACCTATGAGGAAATTGGTCTAAAAAAGTCAGAGGTTCAAATAATTGGATATATGCCCGATTTTGTAACAATATCAGATTTCCTGGTTACACCTGTTGTATCCTGTGTTGATTGGCCGGTAGCGCTTGAGATATCCGCGGATGAAGTTAGCCGTGTTTTTACAATCCCAATCGATTGGTTAAGAAACTCAGAGAATTGGGAAGAGCGGACATATTCCCATCCCAATGGTTTATATGGAACAGTTATTTTTTATAATTTATATGATGGTGAATTATTGTGGGGGATTTCAGCAAAAATTACAATTGATCTTCTGAATATTCTGGATCACAACCTTTTTAAATAAAAAGAAAGAGGTTGCCATAAAAGACAACCTCTCGTGCTGGAAATTGTAAAGAACTAAAAGTCCTCGTCTTCCTTTTTACCCTTGTCAATAACTTCAGGCTCAACATCGGAAGCTTCCAATTCTTCTTCTTCCATTTCGCCTTCACCTTCAACTTCTTCTTCCGCGGTGAAACTGCTGCTTACAATAACAACTAACTCTTCAGGATTTGCAAGAACTTCAACATTCTCAGGGACAACTATATCTTTCACGAACAACGAATCACCAATTTCTTTTAATTTAGAAATATCCACTGTAAATCCTTCGGGAAGATCCTGTGGGTAGGCTTCGATTTCAATCGAACTGATCCCAGAAGACAACATAGCATCCTGATCT
The DNA here is from genome assembly GCA_034003505.1 of Anaerolineaceae bacterium. Taxonomy (GTDB): domain Bacteria; phylum Chloroflexota; class Anaerolineae; order Anaerolineales; family Anaerolineaceae; genus UBA6170. The sequence continues at coordinate 73,187 of JAVEYK010000002.1, forward strand.
TTTAAGGCTGGAGACTCGCCTTCGAAACGAATTGTTACGAAAGTACGAATTTTTTCGGTTAGGGAGACTGCCTGAAAATCAATATGTTTCAGAGTTCTCAAAATAAAATCTATCTGTCTCTCGCGGACAAGTGAGGGGTACTCCTTGCCTTCAAGCACGACGGTTACCAGGCTTGAACTGGACACAGAGGAAAGCACCTTTGTGGCGTCCCTCAAATCCAATGTGATTGATTTGGGGTCGATTTTATGACCGTAAATAACTGCTGGTAGTTTGCCATCACGTCGAAGCTGTCTAACCTGTTTTCCAGTTACTGAACGTGGCTCGGCATTTAATATAATTTTTGACATGTTTACCTTCCTTGAGCGCCTCTCACCTTGTGGGTTACCATCGCTCTTGCAAATTTTTTTCCAACGTAGAATTTTATCATTGAATCTCTGATCGTCAAACGAAAAATGAAAATTCGTTTTGTAGTGAAAGATAAAAAGAAAACTTTAAATGACAACTTTTCGAGTGAACTGGTTTTGTGTCCAAAATTTATAAAATTAATTTGATTGATAATAAAAAGGATTTTTCAACAAAATTGTGGAAAATTTCGTGTATCTTATAAAAATTTGTCACCAAACCTTAAAATTTTCAAGAAATTCCAAGAAAGGATGAAGAACATATTGCATTTGGTTCCTTTTTTGAATAGAATTAGTTGTCTGATGGGGTTTAAAATCCCCAATCTATAAACCACTTCATTAGGAGGAAGAAATGAAGAAATTTCAATACATTGTTTTTGTGTTAGTTCTTTCAATGGCACTGGTTCTAACTGCCTGTCAACCAACAGCAACCCCTGAACCAGCTCCCGTTGAAGAAACTGAACCGGTTGTCGAACCAACAGCACCACCAGAACCAACTGCCGTGCCACCGACACCGGAACCAACACCTGAGCCAGCCATTGGTTCAGAAGAACACCCAATCAAAGTTTTGTTCGTGCCATCGGTGAATGTTGATTTCATGATTTCCAGTGGTGATTTGATTGCCCAGGCATTAAACGAAGCAACAGGTTTGTTCTTTGAAGTTGCTGTACCAACTTCTTATGCAGCCACCATTGAGGAAATGTGTGCGTCCCCAACAGATACCATTGGGTTTATTCCTGCGTTAGGGTATGCACTGGCAAGTCAATTATGTGGTGTGGAACCAGGTTTGGCTTCAGTGCGTTACGGCTGGAATGTTTATTGGACAGAGTTTGTTGTTGCACGTGACAGCGATTACCAAACTTTGGCTGATCTGGATGGTGCAACCTGGGCGTTCCCGGATGCCGGCTCTACCTCAGGATACCTTTATCCAAAAGCTATTTTCGACGATCTTGGTATCACAATGGGCCAGGAAGTTGAGGCAGGTGGTCATCCTCAGGCAGTGAAAGCTGTATATAATGGCGAGGCTGATGTAGCCACAGTTTATTTTAGTGCTCCTCTCTTGCCGGAAGGTAAATGGGCTATGGGCGACGACCCGGATGTACCCGATGAAGTCGTTGAAGAATGTGGGCCAAATGCAGATGGAAAATTATTCTGTGGTGATTATCGTGTGTTAGATGCGCGTGCTGCCATCCTCACAGAAGCTCCAGATGTTGTGCAAAAAGTACGTATTTTAGGGCTTTCTGATGAAATTCCAAACGATACAATGTCATTCTCGCCTGATTTCCCAGAAGATTTGAAACAACTTATCATGGATGCATTGATTGAATACGTTGCATCTGATGCATGTGCAGAAACCCTTTGTAACGAGAACTTCTATGATTGGACCGGTGCCGCACCAATTTTTGATGAAAATTTTGATGGTGTCCGCCTGCTCATGGAAGCGCAAGGAATCACCTTAGAAAATCTTGGTGAATAATCAACCCAGTTAATAACAATACTCAGTCCCGAGATTTCGGGACTGAGTTATATTATTTTTTTTACTCATTTTTACAATTAACTCATTATTTAAAATAATGGATAGGGATATACAATGCTGGAAATACGAAATTTGACGAAAGTTTATGATGGAAATGTACAGGCTTTAGATAATGTCAGTTTTAACGTAAAGCAGGGAGAGTTTCTAGCAGTTATTGGTTTAAGTGGTTCTGGAAAATCGACCCTTTTGAGATGTATCAATCGTCTGGTTGAACCGACAAAGGGAGAAATAATTTGGGACGGCGAGGACATTATTAAAGCCAGTCAAGATGAATTAAGAAAAATCAGGCGGCAAATAGGAATGATTTTCCAGCATTTCAATTTAGTTGAGCGGTCAAAAGTACTCACGAACGTTCTGGCAGGACGATTGGGCTACACAAATCCAGCAATGAGTTTAGTCAATCGATTCTCCAAAAAGGACATTGAAATGGCTTATCGGCAGTTGGACCGGGTAGGAATAACTGATCAGGCCAATAAAAGAGCTGATGAGCTTAGTGGCGGACAACAACAACGGGTTTCAATTGCCAGAGCCATGATGCAAAACCCACGTATCATCCTGGCGGATGAACCGGTTGCCAGTCTTGACCCTGTTTTGGCACATTCCATAATGCAGTATCTTGAAAAAATTAATAAAGAAGATGGCGTAACAATTATTTGTAGCTTACATTTTCTGGACTTGGTTCACCGCTATGCTAACCGTGCGATCGCGTTAAATGCCGGAGTGCTTATGTTTGATGGTTCACCAAAAGAAATTGATGATGCAAAATTTAAAGATATTTATGGCAAAGAGGCCGAAAGAGTAGGATGAGGTGTGATTTGAAAAAGAAAAGTTCAATTCTTAAATCTTTACGTTTAGGTCTGTTTGTCTTAATTGGTATTATTGTTTTTGCTTATGCTTTTCAAGTGACAAATGTAAATTTTGAGACTACTCGCTCGGAAGTGCGTATTACACAGCTAACCCGTGTCTTACGTGCTTTGGCAAAACCAGAATTGATTGAATATGATACAACCGAAGTTGATGTTGCCACACCATTCTATTTACCTTGCCCTGATAGTGGAAATATGGAGGAAGTAGAGAAAAATTTAAAAGAAGAATATATTACAACTTCTAAGTTATGCGCATCACCTAAAGAGACAATCACGGTTGAGGGCTTCAATATGCCACCCAACAGCAAAGGGCCGGTGAATTTTTTGGCTGCAAGTGGGGTCAAACGTCAATTAGCAAATTATGAAACAGATAATAATGGCTATTTTTCTGTGGATGTTGAGGTACCAAATAGACAACCAGTGGCTGAAGCCCAATACATTGTCGCAACCATTCGAACGACCAGTGGTTTGCCGAAATGGTCAAACACTGCAAAAGCTACCTGGGATAAGATCATAGAAACGGTGTTCATCGCACTGCTGGCAACCACAATCGGTACTGCTGCATCAATTCCAATCAGTTTTATTGCAGCCAGGAACCTGATGAAGGATTCGACCAGTACCGTAACCAGCACAGCTTTAAATCTTATTGGCTTCCCGTTGGGCTTTTATCTTGGGTATATTTTTAGTAAATGGATTATTGATTTATTATCTCCACTTCAAAGGAATGTTTTTGCTACCCTGGCTGGTTTATTAATAACTGGTTTCCTGGCGTATTTAGCTTTACGAAGAGGATTGCCATCGGAAGACATCAATAAACCCACGACAGCTGTCAAGGTTCAGAGATTCATACTGCTTCTTATCGCTGGGGTTCTCGCTATCCTATCAATCATTCTTTTTGGAGAATTCACGAAGTTAGCAGGAAAGTTATTAGAAAGTATTTTGGGACCATTCGCATTCCTTGGAAACGCGCTCTACCTCGTCGGTGACATTACCACAATGTTTGCTCCTGCAATCACAGCAATCGCATTTGGTGGGGTTGTGGCCAGTATATTGAACAAATTTGGGCTTTCCTTGCAGAATAATATAAGTAGCAAGAGTTTGAAAATTGTCAATATCATTTTGTCGACAATCGCTGGTGCTATCCTATTTGTACTCATAATGGCATTGATCAATTGGTTTTACCAATTTAATGACCCGAAAATATCCTTCTATTTTCCGTTAGCTATAGGAGGTGCTACGGGCTTCATCCTGGCATTGATTGCAAAACCAAAGCAACCGCTTCCCACCGGATTTATTATTTACACAATCACCAGAACAATTCTGAATGCAACCCGGTCAATTGAACCACTTGTCATGGCAATTGTCGCCGTCATTTGGGTTGGCATCGGTCCATTTGCGGGTTCCCTTGCTTTGGCGTTACATACGATTGCGGCCCTGGCAAAATTGTACTCAGAACAAGTGGAAAGCATTGATGATGGTCCATTAGAAGCAATTCATGCAACTGGAGCAAATAAATTGCAGACAATTGTGTACGCCGTCATACCTCAAATTATCCCGCCATACATTTCCTTCACCATGTATCGTTGGGATATCAACGTTAGAATGTCAACGATCATTGGATTTGTTGGTGGGGGAGGCATCGGCTTTCTTCTCCAACAAAACATTAACTTGCTCAGTTATCGAGCTGCCTCGGTACAGATGGTTGCTATCGCTATTGTCGTTGCAACGATGGATTACATCAGTTCCAAAATCCGGGAACAGATCGTTTAAAAAATTAATCAACAAAAGAACAAGGCAGCCGGATGTATGCCTTGTTCTTTTGTATTAAAATTATGCGCATAGCCAGCTATATTTATTAATGAATTATAATTATCAACCATGATAAGTAAAAAATCTGAGCGTTTTTCCAAGTCTGATTTTCAATTCAAGGGGAGTGCCGATCTTGCATTTGCTGTAGTAGTTTTGGCATCCTATTTTGCGATGTTCAGCTCCTTAAAAGAAACAAATTTGGTGCAGCTTTTAATTATGGTGGTATTGGGAGTTGCATATATAACGATTGGCATATATGGATATAATTTTGCTTCAAAACACAAACAATCTATATGGGTACCACTATATTTTTTCATCCAGATAATTATCGGATCTATCATTGTGTATTTGGGAAGAGGGGCAGGTTTTTCTGCAATTTTATTATTGCCTCTTGCGGGACATGCAGTGGTATTGGCACCTGGATATTGGCTATATGTTAGCAATTTAGCCATCGTTTTAGGCTATGTATGGGCTGTTCGGCAGTATACAAGTAATTTATCAAATGTCTGGTCCACATTACCTACTATCCTTGCTGGATTGATTTACATAATGGTATTTACACAAATGGCAATAGATGAAGAACGCTCAAAAAAAGAAGTGGAACGATTGGTTTTAGAATTAGAAGAAGTAAATGAAAAATTAAGATCTTATGCAAATGAGGTTGAACAATTAACGGTTATCAAAGAACGCAACCGTATAGCCAGAGAAATCCACGATGGTCTGGGTCACTATTTAACGACCATTCACATGCAATTACTGGCTGCTCAAGCGATTATTGACGAAAAACCTGAGATAGCCAAAGATTCCATTGAGAAAGCCAGATCGCAATCTCAAATTGCTTTAATCGATGTCCGCCGTTCAGTATCCACTTTGAGATTTGATCAAAATGAAAAAGAATCAATCAAAGATGCGCTGGATCGGGCAATGAGACCTTGTGATTGGATCGGTATTCGATCACATTTAAAAATCATTGGTGAGGAAAAATTTCTCAACGAGACAATCAAATCTACAATTTATCGAATTGTGCAAGAAACTGTGAATAATACCTGCAAATACTCAAAAGCAGACAATTATTTTTGTTTGTTAAATTATTCTGCTGAGGATAATTTATCATTAGTTATTTACGATGATGGAATTGGTATGAATGAATTTCGGTCTGGATTTGGTCTGCAAGGACTCAGGGAAAGAATTGAGATCCTTGACGGAGTATTGAATTTACAAACGTCACCGCACAAAGGTTTTAGAATAGAAATTGAGATGCCATATGATCAAAAAAATTAAATTACTAATCGTTGATGATCAAGAATTATTCCGTGAAGGTCTTATGACCCTCATATCTGTACAAAGTGATTTTGAAGTGGTAGGCCAATCAAGTTCAGGTGAAGAAGCTATTTTCGCAGCGACAAAATATTTGCCAGAGGTAATCTTAATGGATTTGAGAATGCCTGGTATGGGAGGAGTGGAGTCAACCAAAAGAATTCTCCAACAACATCCTGGCATTAAAATAATTGTGCTGACAACATTTGACGAAGATGACCTTGTGTTTAACGCTTTGCACGCTGGCGCAGTAGGTTATTTATTAAAAGATGTTTCACCTGATAAATTGTTTGAAGCGATTCGCACAGCATACAAAGGCGAATATTATTTGTTACCATCCATTACAGCCAAAGTGATGGCGGAGTTCACGCGATTACCCAGAGCCCCAAAAATAGAAGCAGGAGTTCATTACGAAAATCTCTCAAGAAGAGAATTAGAGATACTTAAAATGGTGTCATCCGGAATGAGTAATAAGGAAATTGCCTTATCATTAGTCATCGCTGAAGGTACTGTAAAAAACCATCTGACAAGTATTTTTAACAAACTGGATGCCCGTGATAGAATGCATGCTGTCCTTATCGCAAAAGAAAGTGGCATCATATAATGTGATTCTATTATGACCATAGACACATGACATGTGCATAAATATCCATAAAATTTAAGTAGAAGATTGGATTTTCATGTGGCCAGGATAATAAACAAACAAGTTAAAGTCGTTTTACAAATTATTTTTAGTTTTCTTGCTGCAGGTCTCAGCTCGCTTCTATATTTCCTTACAACAAAATTTTCACTTACTACATTTTCAGTTTTAGGTATTTCATTTGTGACATTTGGGCTCATATGGGGTTATCTATTTATCATCAGATACTTCTCACGCCACATTTCTGAGGTTTACCTTCTATTTCCATTTATCGTATTTTTATCTTGCGGAATCCCATTTTTGATTGGGAAAATACACTTACTGGATTTCCTTCTATATATTGGTACTGGGGTTGGTGTCAGTTTGTTATTAGCAGGAATTTATTGGAAATTAATAGGACTTATAATTCCTGGCGCGTTGTTGGTCGGCGTGGCACCTGGACTTTACTTTGCCTGGGAAAACACAAATACAGCTAATCCGTTGGAACAAACTGGAATTATGTTGGTTGCGTTTGCGTTTGGCTGGGGTTTAATCACTGTAACTTCCAGGACATTAACCAGAAAAATTGTCTGGTGGCCTTTGATACCAGGTGGAATATTAGCTGTTGTTGGCTGGGGGTTATTTATCGCTGGAAACCCTGAAAGCGCAATTGGTTTTATTGGCAATACCGGTTCTGTTGGGTTAATAATTTTTGGTATTTACATCTTGCTGATGCGTCGAAGTTTTCATCAATAACGATTTAATTTAAGGGGGTATAATTGCAATCCTGAAATTTTCAGGATCCTTTATTTAATAGGTGAATTATGTTAACAAAACGAGAAGAAATTCGCAATATTGCGATTATAGCCCATGTCGATCATGGAAAAACAACACTTTTAGATGCATTACTGAAACAAACGAAGTCTTTTGGAGAACACCAAATCGTCAACGTGAGGGTGATGGATTCTTATGACCTTGAAAGGGAACGCGGAATAACAATCGTTTCAAAGAATACTTCCGTCGTTTATCATGATGTAAGAACGGATAATGAAGTCAAAATAAATATTATCGACACTCCCGGCCATGCTGATTTTGGTGGGGAAGTTGAACGTGTACTCAATATGGTTGATGGTGTGCTTCTCCTGGTGGACGCAGCAGAAGGCCCTATGCCGCAAACCCGGTTTGTATTAAAAAAAGCTTTATCAATGGGATTAAAACCGATTGTGGTCATCAATAAAATCGATCGAAAAGACGCTGTCCCACAAAGGGCATTGAATGACACATTCGATTTATTTATTGAATTGGGTGCAGATGAAAATCAGGCCAGTTTTTCGATTGTTTATTGTAATGCTGTGTTAGGAAAATCTAGTCTCAAAGATTCTGAACTTGAAGATGACCTGAAAGCATTATTTGAGACCATCATTGATCAAATTCCTGCTCCAATAGTAGATAAAGATGCACCTTTTCAAATGTTGATAGCCAACCTTGGTTACGATGAGCATTTAGGTATAACATGTTTGGGAAGAGTGTTCTCAGGTTCTGCTATTGAAGGAGATAATATTATTATCATCAAGAACAACGACAAAATAGTTAGTGAAAAAATTAAATATTTATTTGAATTCGATGGCTTGAAAAAGAAGCGCGCCAAGCAGATTTCAGCCGGTGATATTGCCTTTATTGCTGGAGTTCAGGAGGTTAGTATTGGTGAGACTCTTTCATCCCCTGAAAATACCCAGCCGTTGCCGCGTATAACAGTAGAAGAACCTACCGTAAAAATGAGTTTTGAAGTAAATAATTCCCCCTTCTCAGGCAGATCCGGTAAATATTTGACGACCCGCCAGATTCGAGAACGATTATACAGAGAAACGAAAAGCAATATGGCATTGAGAGTAGAAGATACTGAATATGCAGACCGTTTTGTAGTTTCCGGGCGAGGTGAATTACATCTTGCGATTTTGATTGAGACGATGCGACGCGAAGGATATGAATTTCAGGTATCAAAACCTGAGGTAATCTTCCGAGAAGATTCTAATGGAAAATTGTTAGAACCATTTGAAGAAGCAATCATTGAAGTGGTAAACGATTACGTCGGATCTGTGATTGAACTATTTGGTGCCAGAAGAGGGCAATTATTGAGCATGGAGAATAAACTCGATGCAACCATCATCCGATATCACATTCCAACAAGAGGCCTGCTTGGTCTGAGACAGCAATTTATGACAATTACGCGTGGACAAGGAATTATTCACACCATTGTCTCTGGTTATTTTCCACACGCTGGCGAGGTACCCACTAGAAAATCAAGTTCACTGGTTGCCTGGGAGAATGGAGTGTCCAGCACTTACGGCTTAAAAAATGCTGAAGAGCGAGGTACACTTTTTATTGGAGCAGGGATGGAAGTTTACGGAGGCATGGTAATCGGGGAAACATTCAACGATAGTGACATTACCGTTAACGTGAGTAAGAAAAAACACCTTACCAACATGCGTTCTTCCAATAAAGATCTTGAATACCGATTATCGACACCGCATGAATTATCGCTCGATGAAGCCATGGAGTTCCTGGCTGATGATGAGCTCTTGGAGGTGACACCAGATGTATTTAGAATCCGAAAACGAACGCTGAATGCAGATGATCGAGGTAAAGCTCAAAAAGTAAAATTATCTGTAATAGAATAAATCATGGACCAAGCAATCCAGATCAAATACCCTCGCAGAATATTCATAAGGCGAATATTAAAAGGATTGGCCAGGTTACTAGTTGGGTTATTGGTCAGATTAGAAGTAAACGGCTTAGATAATTTACCTAAATCTGGCCCGTACATTGTGGTAGGAAACCATGTTTCATCTTTGGAACCTATATTAATGGTTATCCTGATTCCTCAACAGCTGGAATATTTAGGAGCCGGTGATATACCTATTGATCCAAGAATGACTTTCATCACGAATTTATATCAATTTATCCCAATAATGCGCGGACAAATTGATCAAAAAGGTCTAAGCAATGCGTTAGAAGTACTTTCCCAAAATGGAGTTCTCGGTATTTTTCCTGAAGGGGGGGTTTGGGAAAAAAAACTTAAAGAACCCAAATTAGGAACAAGCTGGATTGCGTATAAATCGAAAGCACCCATCTTGCCTATGGGTTTTATAGGTATGAATGGCGCGATAAAAGAAACATTATCACTCAAAAGACCTAAGGTGACTGTAAATATCGGACGACTGACGCCGTTTGAAGAATTATTTCCCGAAGATTTACCATTAAAACACAGCATGAGCCAGGGTACTTCAAGAATCATGGAAATAATATCTGAACTTTTACCCCCAGAAAAAATTGGTGTTCCTGAAATATATGATCAAAGGCATTTGGTTTATTTCTACCGTGATGTGACTGGAATCGAAAAAACTTTGAATTTCTCCTGCATGGAGGCTTTTTCCAAACTTATCGAACATCCGGTCATCATGGATGTGCTGAAGCGGAATTTAAAATTACCCGTAAAATCTTTGACGGTCAGAAATCAACCAATACAGGTAGATCAATTGATAATGGGATTAAGAGCCATACAAGAATACCTGGAGTTGAATCCAGGATTTTTATCCTACCGTTTTGGAATAGATCAAGCAGTAAAAATGAAAATCGGGGTGGAAAGTCTCCTTGATTATTGTGAATACAGCATGTTGGGTGCAAAAGAAGTTTTCATCCGGATCAGACAGGATAACGATTAACTTTCTAACTGACCTGCTACAATGCCGGAAATAAAAGCCCAATGTAAGTTGTAACCACCACAAGGACCAAACATATCTAACACCTCCCCAGCAAAATATAGACCTGGACACAAGCAAGACTCCAGTGTTTGGGGATTAATTTTGGAAGATTCGATTGCTCCCGTGGAAGTTTGCGCAAATTCAAAATCCCTGGTGCCCAAAATTATTTCCCGAAACTTCAAATTCCTAACCAGGTGGTTGAAATCATGCAGATTGAATGTAGAAACTGATTTATATTTCAAATTTACTAACAATTGATCAATTATCTTTTTATTCATGATAGGAAGCAGGGGAGTGGATAAATGAAGAAAGTTGTCTTTATGATGAATTGTATTATCGATGAAGTCATCCGGTAATCCATTGGATAAATCGATTTCTATCGATAGGTTTTGATAATTACGAACGAAATGGCTGAGATTCATGACGCCAGGGCCGTTTAATCCCCATTCTGTGAAAATGATATTTCCAAATTCCTCCCCGATTTGATTTTTATCTTGAAAAATTTTTACCGTTGCATCCAATCGGACACCATTAAGTGATTTTGTTTCGTTTTTACTTGTTTTGATGGGAGCCAGTGCTGGAAATGCGGGAATAATCTCATGTCCAAATTTCCGAACAGATTGCAATATCTCATCACTCGCATTCAATTGTGGATAGGCTCTTCCACCGGATGACAGAATCAATTTATCGAATAGGAAGGTTTGACCAGTTTCTGTGAATAAATGAAATCCATCGACCGCCTTGTGAAAGTTAATAATGCTGGTATTCTTATGCATTTTGACATTCAGTTTAGCCAAATAGTTTTCCAAAAATGTAGAAATATTTTTTGCAGAATTAGAATAAGGGTAGACCCAACCATCATCTGTATGATATGAATAAATTCCTAATTGACGAAAATAGGTATTTAAAAAATTGTATCCATGTGTTTCAATTAATTTACCTAAGCTGTTGGCAGACATGGATCTGTATTTTTCTGGAGCAACATTAACATTCGTAAGATTACAGCGTCCAGCTCCTGTAGCCGATAATTTTCTACCGAGAAATTCATTCTTATCGAAGATATAAACTTCTGAGTATTTTTTCCTGGCTTCTATTGCCGCTAATAATCCGGCTGGACCACCACCAATAATCCCAATTTTCATATTTTAAATTTTACCCTGGAAAACTTGATTTACTTTGATTATTTTTCGACTATAATACTAGAATTCAATTTTGAACACATAAATGATTAATTAACGGTAAAACCAACATTAAAGGCTAAATAAATGATCAAGGAACTTTACAATACTCGTCAAAAAATTTCCTCAACAATATTATCTCAAGTTATCGATAAAATAACTTATAAACAATTACAACTAGATTCGATCCCACGGGACTTTCAATATCCATCCCCAATACCTGGACATGAATATGTTCTTTACGCCCACATCCCATTTTGCGAAAGCTTATGTCCGTATTGTTCTTTCAACCGTTTCATTTTCAATGAAGGAAAACTAAAGTCATATTATCGGAGTCTACGACGTGAAATGGAGATGCTGGCAGACTTAGGTTACGACTTTGTAAATTTGTATATCGGGGGCGGAACACCAACAGTTGACTTGAGTGAGTTGACGGGAATGATTGATTTTGCAAAAAATCTATTCTCCATTAAAGAAGTATCCTGCGAGACAAATCCTAATCATTTATCGAAGGAAATATTAGGCGAATTAAAAGGGCGTGTGGATCGCTTATCAGTTGGTGTACAGAGCTTTGATGACAAATTACTCCGGCAAATGAGCAGATATGAGAAATTTGGTTCTGGTGACCAAATATTAGAAATTATTCAAAATGCAGTGGGTATATTACCTTCTTTAAACATTGATATGATTTACAACTTACCCGATCAAACAGAAGAAAGCCTTATGAGGGATCTTGAATATATAAACAAATCCGGGGCGGAACAAACAACTTTTTATCCCCTGATGAGTGCACCTTCTGTAAAAAAGGCGATGGAAAAAACCCTCGGATACCTGGATCATGCCCGGGAATTTAAATATTTCCAGATTATCAGTGAGAAACTTTCAGAAGTGTATAAACCAAGCTCTGGTTGGACATTTTCAAGGAAAGATTTATCGATGCTGGATGAATACATCGTGCAATATGAAGAATATGTTGGAACTGGATCTGGATCTTTCAGTTATCTGGATGGTAATTTATTAGTTAATACCTTTTCTCTCCGACAATACGAAGAAAAGATAAAGTCAGGATTTTTCCCTGTATATAAAATCAGGCAGTTTAGTAATTACGACAAAAAACGATACCGATTCCTGATGGAGATGTTTGATTTATCCCTCAATACTGAGAAATTTCAAAAAGATTTCAAGGTACCCTTAGTCATTGGACTGTTCCCGGAAATGATGTTCATGTGGCTATCCGGTGCGTTCGGAAAATGGGAAAATGGTCGCATTTATTTGCGTCCGGAAAGCAGGTATCTGCTTGTCGTTATGATGCGGGAGTTCTTCTCGAATGTAAATATTCTTAGAGATCAGGCAAGGTCAACATTATCCAAAGAGGAGCGGTTAATGTGCGTGGTGAATGAAAAACTTTACCACAATGAATTTGTATAATTAATCATTTTAACCGTGATCATAAGAAAATTGATACGTATAGTGATTTAAGAAGAAAGCCCTTATGGGTTCACCCGTCGACTGGGTGATCGAATAAGCAGGCGCCGGGCGAATAACCAGGCTTGGCTGTATTCTGGGATGATTGGGATCATAAAGGATCAATTCCAACTGATCAGCTTTCTCTTCGAAGCCAATAACCAGTACCTGGTGATTATGGGTCGGATTTTGGAATAGACTTGACCTAATGATTACGAGGGGGGCAGGCAAACCATCCTCGACACGATCAAGAATGAGAGGAAGTTCTTCTTGGATCGATTTTTGAATTGCTTGTGATTTTGTAAAGGAAGCAAACTGAATAATTCGTACAAAAACAGCCAGAGAGACACTTTCTGTCTGCCTTTTCCATAAATATTTCGTATAGTTTAGTGGTAATTCCCTGACTGCCTTGAATTCAGGTATTTTTCTTTGGTCAAAATAATAATCCAAAGCAGTAAAAACCATTCCGCCACACATCCCGTAGATCAATTTGCTCTTTACAAATTTCACAATCTTGGTAAATCCTGTAAATTCAAATCGGTTTGGGAAGGAATATCCGTGTGTCAGGGGAGTGAATTTCGTATTTAATTTCATCTTATTATTGATCAAAAATTTCGTTGTAACCTTTATCTAACTCATCATCATTGATATGTGCATATCTTTGTGTAATGGCAATATTGGTATGCCTGGCAAGAGATTGGGCCAGTTTCAGGTTTCCTGATGATTGCAGTACTCTGGTGACGTAATAATGTCGGAAAGAGTGGGGCGTTATCGTTCCAAGAGCTTCTTCCCCTAAATACTGTTCCACTCTTTGGGAAACGATATTTCGACCCGTGGTAGTGGTGATCGGTTTGATTTTTTTGCCGGCACCTTTGTCATGACGAGCGAAAAGGGGTAGTGAAGTCAGGGGAACGCCAGTGGAGCCATCAATTGTAGACCTTACTTTTAAATAGTCTTTGATTGCACTAATACTGCGATCAGAAAAGCGTACAATCGCTTCACGATTACCTTTTCCAACGACAATTGCTTTTTTTTCAAACCAGTCAACATCTCCCCGCCGTAAATTACAGGCTTCATGTACCCGTAGACCTGTATCAGCCAGGCAAATCAGAAAAGCTTTATCTCGAAAATTAATCAAGGTTTCTGTTACATTTTCAGCAGGCATCAGATTAATATTTGAAATTTGATCTAATAACGTCTCAATATCTAATTTAGGAAATTGAGGTAATCGCTGCCGGGGAATCCTGGCTCTCGTTTTAACCAGCATTCGAACCGATTGTATGTTGATGTTGCTTAAATTTTCAGACACAAGATACTCAATGAAACCAACCACAGCCGTAATGTACAATCTTTCTGTTGTAGGGGAATAGGTCTTTAATTCATTGATGAATAAAGCAAAGTGTTTTTCTGTCAGTTGGTCAGTGGATACATCTTCAATATCAATTGGGACCTTCTGTAAGCAGTTTTTAAATACATTTAGCCCGTTTTGATAAGTTCGATGAGTATTTTCACTTCTTGCCAATGAAATCGTCCGTAAATAATTCTTTATTGCAATATCAAGTGAAAGCATAGAAATATTATAAAACAAAATTTACGTTACAAAATGAGTAGAACGGTTTTCCTATAAATTGTATCGTTTGAAAAAGGGGGGTTAAATAAGCTTGCCAATTTATCAATCCAGGTATGCATTCCAAGCTTATAATAACTTTTGAACTTAATGCAGTTGCGATTATAAATAACAATAGAAACTAAGAACCATGAAAATTACTGAATAGGGAACAACATTGGCTGTTATATTGGTTATGATAATGTATCTTATCGAAACCATGATCATTAAAACGAATCCCCTTACGGAGCATCAATATAATACTTGCACGCATGGGAAATGAATTAAGAGGAGTCTGAAATGGATATCCAAAAACAAATTATTTTTTTACCGACAAATGATTTACAAACCACCACCCACTTTTATAAAAATTTGTTGAACATGGAATTATTTATTGACCAGGGAGATTGTGTCATTTTTAAAACATCTGAAAATGGTTATATTGGTTTCTGTGAACGCACTGTCAATATTGTTGAAGGAAAGATTATTGTCACATTGATTGTAGATGACGTGGATCATGTTTACGAGTTATTAAAAGTGCATTCAGGCTTAATAATAAGCCCACCTGCCATAAACCCAAAATATAAAATTTATCACTTCTTTCTCAATGATCCAAATGGATATTTGATTGAATTTCAGAAATTCCTCGATGAAGTGAGTTGGTAAACATGCAATATTCACTAAAATATGGCCAGGGATTAATCAATATCGATTTTGGAGATCATCACGTTGATGTCATTACCTCTGGAGCTAAAAACCAGAAACCCCTTGCAATGATTGAAATTAATTTTCAACCAATGCATGATTTATTATTCAAGAGCCATAAAAAACGCTCAGAATTAGTGATTGGTATTGCAATCAACGATAAAACCAGACCTGTCCCCTACTCCAGGCTAATTCCTCCTTTGATTAATGAACTTATCAATTCCGGAATTCATCAAAAAAACATTTATTTTTACATTGCTAATGGAACGCATGTTCCAGATTACGATTATCGATATCTAAACCTGGAAAATGATATTCTGAGCAGTTTCACATTCATTCAACACAATTGCCAGGATGATCTGGTTCACCTTGGAACAACATCTTTTGGCACCCCTATCCAGATCAATCGATCATACTATCAATGTGATATAAAAATTAGTGTGGGAAATATTGAACCTCACCATTTTGCTGGATATTCCGGTGGTGTAAAAACAGTTTCCATTGGCCTGGCTGGCAAGGAAACTATAAACCACAACCATGCTTTATTAATGGACGCCAATAGTGTCGCCTGCAAGTATCAAAAAAATAAAGTTCGCATGGATATAGAAGAAATTGGCGACATGATAGGTGTTGATTTGGCTTTGAATTGTATTCAAACAAAAGATTTGGAAATACTTCATGTATTTTTTGACCAGCCTGGGAAAGTCATGCAACTTGCCATACCTATCATTGACAGCCTGTTTTCAGTATCCACTGATAAAAAATATGATATTGTGGTTGCATCTGCTGGTGGCTATCCGAAGGATATCAATTTTTATCAATCCCAAAAAGCTACGTCAAATGCAGGCAAGATTTTAAATAACAATGGAACGATGCTTCTCATAGCAGAGTGTAGAGAAGGTCCTGGAAGTGACGCGTATTATCAATATGTCAACAAGTTCTCACATCCATCTGAAGTGATAAGTGATTTTGAGAATAAAAATTTTGTGATTGGTCAGCACAAAGCTTACTTAATGGCGAAATTACAATCCAGGTATAAAATATTTTTATATTCCAGTATGGCTAACGAAATTGTAAAAAAACTTATGATGGAACCAGTTGTGGATCTTCAGAAATTTTTCAATTACATTTCATCTGAGAATACACACACCATTGCACTCATGCCAAACGCTGTAACGACCATACCTATAATTTAGGAGGGTGAATGATGGAAGATTCAATAATTCAAAATCCGGAAATGGACGGGACATCCTTCATGCTTGAAGGGTCTAATGGGGCTTGTGTGATTTTGATTCACGGATTTACTGCAACGACGGTAGAAGTCAGACCGATTGCCGAATTTCTAAACAGTAATGGGTATACAGTTGCTGCACCGTTATTACCAGGGCATGGTACCACGCCAGAAGATTTAAATAATCAAACCTGGGAAGACTGGATAGATGCAGTTTCAGATGTTTATCGGCAGTGCAAAGTCAGTCATGAGAAAATTTTCTTGGGTGGTGAGTCAATGGGCGGCGTAATCACCTGCTATTTAGCTGCTTTAATGAAAGACATTCAGGGGATAATGTTATATGCGCCGGCATTGATGGTTGACAAATTAGGCTATTCAAAATACATAAGGTTTTTTAAGAAAGTAATCCCCAAAAAGAACATCAACGAGCAACCGGAAAAAGATGTATTTCCCTGGCAAGGATATAAAGTACATCCCACACGAGCAGCTTATCAAATGTACTTATTACAACAAAAAACCAGGAAAAATCTAAAACTCATCCACCAACCAGCAATTATTTTTCAGGGGAAATTTGATAGGACAATTTCACCTGAGGGACCACGATTGATTTACAATAATATCAGTTCTAATCAGAAAGAATTGGTGTTATTGGAAAACTCCGACCATTGTGTACTACTGGATAAGGATTTTAAATTTATGGCCAGAAAAACTTTTGAATTCTTAAAACATATCCTGGAAAAGTAATATTTTGTCAAAATTGATCTCAATGCTCTTTAGGTTATAATTGGATGATAAATTTGTACTTTAATATGGAGAAAAAATGACAACTACTTCAAACACTCCTGGAAAGACCACCATTGCTCTCGAGGTATTAGTAACGATAGCAAAATTAACCACGCTTTCTGTGGATGGTGTCAGCAGAATGGCTACAGTACCCTCAGAGATGAATCGCATTTTTAAGCGAGGTGTCAGTGAAGGGGTAAAAATAAGCGTTGACGAGGATGTAGTATATACTGATTTATATGTAATCTTGAAGCGTAATTTCAATGTGAGAGATGTATCTCACAATATCCAGGCGAAGGTTTCCAGAGCAATTTCCGAAATGGTCGGAATGGATGTTGGTAAGATCAATGTTCATGTTGAAGACATCGAACTCAATGCAATAGAAAACTAAATTCATGAAGGCTCGCACAAAAGCTCGCGGGATAGCATTACAAGTATTATATGAATTTGATGTATCAGGGCATTCTCCATTTACGTCTTTAGAATTTCGATTGGAAGAAGAACCCCTTGAAGCAAACCTCGTAAAATTTACATCGGATATTGTCTCGGGGGTGATCCCTTTAATTCACCTTTTAGACGAACTCATTGCGGTTCACGCTCCGGAATGGCCGATGGATCAGCTGGCAATTGTTGATCGCAATATCTTGCGAATAGCATTATGGGAATTTGCAGTCGCGAAATGTACCCCAATAAAGGTCGCGATTAACGAGGCAATTGAACTCTCCAAAACATTTGGTTCAGATTCAACACCCAGGTTCGTGAATGGTGTTCTGGGAAGTCTCGCAAATCAATTGAACGAATTGGATCAGAAGGTAAACGCTTATTTATCAAAAGATCAGTGAGGAAACGATGGAAAAACATAATTTTGAATACTTTTTAAAATTTTTTACTCTCGCTGTTATTCTTAGTTTTCTTCTCACCAGCTGTTCCCAATTTTCTCAAGAAATTCCATTTGAAAATATTAATGAAAAAGTCGATCAATATCACCAGGATTTACCTTACACCGAGTATAAAATTACGCTTTTGGTTCCAAAACCCATTCAAAACGAAATCATTTTTGAAATGGTGGATGATATTACCGGAATTGAATTAAACCCAACTCGATACGTAATGGAGAAAGTGGATGATAATCATTATCAGTTAATTTTGCCTGTCCAAATTCCTTCATTGATCAAGTACCGTTTTTATAAGAATGATGGGTTACCGGTTTATGAGACTGATTCCGATAATCAAATTATTGAGTATCGAGTGGCATATGTCATCTCACCAGGTGAAATAAATAATCAACTTACCAATTGGGCTGACGAACAATATGCACATTCATACGGCCGAGTTTCCGGTCAGGCAATAAACTCTGAGACCAATTCACCTATTCCAAATGCTCTGGTCGTGGTCGGTGGTGAGCATACCTATACCAACTCCATGGGAAATTTTGTAGTGGAAAACCTTCCACCCGGGAAACACAATCTCACCTTAATCAGCACCGATGGGGAATATCAACCTTTTCAACAAGAAGCAATTATCGCTGAGGGATTGACGACCCCTGCTTTTGTTGGAATGAAAGCAGCAGCGTTTGTAAACATCACTTTCGTTGTAATACCACCAGCTGAAACCCCGGAGAAAGCCCCCCTCCGTATTTTAGGCAACACCTATCAACTGGGAAATGTATTTGGAAATATTTACAATGGCACCAGTATTGCTCCTGCCAGAGCACCTAAATTGACTGCACTTTCAGATGGCAGCTATTCAATTTCTATGAGCTTGCCAAGTGGATTAGATTTGCGATACAAATATTCATTAGGAGATGGGTTTTGGAACGCTGAACTTAATTCGGAGAATAACTTCGTTGTTAGAAAAGTAGTTGTCCCGGATAAAGACACCATTATTACTGATGTAATTAAAAGTTGGACTGCGTCTGATACTCAACCCGTTGAGTTTATTGTTAATATTCCCGAAAATACTCCCGATACGGATAAAATTTCTATCCAATTCAATAGCTTCGGTTGGTCTCCACCGATACAAATGTGGCAGGAGAATGATTTCCAATGGACATACCAACTTTTTGGGCCATATCATCTGGTGAGTAAAGTTGATTATCGTATATGTAGAAATGATGCCTGTGGATCAGCCGACGATGCGTCTGCCCCTGTCAATGGGTATTCATTTGATACTACCAGTCTTCCCGAACAACTAAATGTAAAAGTAACACAATGGAAAGGTTGGAATCAGGAGACGGAAACACCCTCGTTAACGGCTCCACAAATTAATGTGCGTGGTGAAAATTTTATCGCAGGTTTTTCTTTTTCTGATAATTACAATGTAAACACCCCCATTTATGTAGAATCCGCTTACAAAAATATTCTAGGAGTGAACGGCAATACAATTGTCATTCCAGTAAAATGGACTTTGCAATCACTTAATCCTGTGATTTTTACACCTGTTACGGGCCAAAATCCGCTTTGGAAAGACCTGGTATTGATGATTCAGAAGGCGCAAAAACAAGATCTTAAAATATGGTTATCTCCAGAAATTGAAATGTCTCCCATTGCTGTTAAACAATTCGTTCAGGAAGATCTTGCTACCAATTGGCAACAAAATTTTTCGACTCTGTACTCAGAATTTATCATCTACTCAGCAGACCTGGCTAATTATATGAATATTGAAGGTGTCATATATCCTACAGACGTTCTGCACTTGTATAAATTCCAAAATTATGCGACTCTATCTGAGATGGTAACATCCACTACCTTTTCGAATATTGATAATATAAAAAACCGTTTTCCAAATAAAATTTTTATTTCTCTGAACGGATCGCAACTATCTGATAACACCATTTTAAGTGCAGTGGATGGGTTTGTTATTGAACCTCAATTGGATTTTGTGGAATCTGAATACGTTGCCGAAAATTACGAGTCTACTTTTGCATCTTACCTGGAAAATGAAATATTTGCTACCTATTCAGAATATGATAAGCAGATCCTGATTGGTTTAAATTTTCCGTCCGTTAAAGGTGTTGAACGCGGTTGCATAATGGCGGAGGAAGTTTGTTATGACTTCGATATCATTAATAAACTTGATAGCAACATTGTTGCTAAATCATTTGAAGTTGATCTAATTAACCAGGTTAATCTTTATCACGCAGCATTCAATGCAATCAATGAAGCCGAATGGATTGATGGAGTAATTTCGCAGGAATATAATCCCCAGGTTGCTATTATGGATATTAGTAGCTCTGTAAGGGGGAAACCCGCCAATGGTGTTTTCTGGTATTGGTTCCCCAGGATGCTGGGTATTACGAATTAAATTTTGGGAGGTAATAAAAAATGACCGATCAACAAAAACCAGGTGTGAAAGAAATGAAACATCTCGGTTTCATTAATCTTGGCAATGTATTTTGGAATTTATCACCGGCTGAACTGATCAAACTCGCAATTTTAAATAATGAAGGGGATCTTACTGATAGCGGTGCATTAAGTGTATCCACCGGTTTTCATACTGGGCGATCCCCAAAGGATAAGTTTATCGTTAGTAATACCCCACCTGAAGATTTACCGATCTGGTGGGGTGACTTAAATAAACCCATTGAAGAAGAAAAATTCAACCAAATATTTATGAAGTTTCGATCCTATTTCCAAAATCGAAACATCTATGTTCAGGACTTGTATATTGGGGCTCATCCAGACTATAAAATGCCCATTCGTATCATCACAGAGAACGCCTGGCATAGCCTTTTTTCTCGAAACCTTTTAATTGTGCCTTCAGAAAAGGAATATGCAAACTTCAACCCCGAGTTTACATTAATCCAAGCAGAAGGCTTCAAGGTCAATCCCGAAGAAGATGGTACTTTTTCTGAAACATTCATTGGATTAGACTTTTCTCAAAAAATTGTATTAATTGCTGCATCCGGTTATGCCGGTGAAATAAAGAAATCCATGTTCTCCATTTTTAATTACCTCTTACCCCATAAAAATGTACTCCCAATGCACTGTTCAGCGAATGTAGGCAAAGAAAAGGATGTTGCTTTGTTTTTTGGTCTATCAGGGACTGGGAAAACCACTTTGTCTTCTGCCAGAGACAGATTTTTAATTGGTGACGATGAACATGGTTGGAGTGAAGCGGGAGTATTTAACTTTGAGGGCGGATGTTATGCAAAAACGATCAATCTGGATAAAAAATTTGAACCAATTATTTGGGATGCAGCAAATCATTTTAGCTCTGTCCTTGAAAATGTTGTTATCGATAAAGTTACAAAAATTCCAGACTTTACTGATAATTCCATAACAGAAAATACCAGAGCTGCCTATCCTCTCGAATTTGTTCCAAATCATGTTCAAGAAGGATACGCTGGCCATCCTAAAAATATTTTCTTTTTGTCCGCAGACGCTTTTGGTGTATTGCCTCCTATCTCAAAACTCGATCCTGATCAGGCTATGTATTACTTTCTTTCTGGTTACACAGCAAAATTAGCTGGAACAGAAGTTGGTTTAGGAAAAGAACCGGAAGCAACATTTTCGACTTGTTTTGGATCGCCCTTTCTACCTTTACACCCTAGCCTATACGCAAAAATGTTGAAAGAAAAAATTGAAAAGCACTCAGTTAATGTTTGGTTGGTTAATACAGGCTGGTCAGGTGGCCCTTATGGAATAGGATCAAGAATTAATTTACCAATCACGCGCGCACTCATCCGGGCTGCGTTATCAGACCAAATCCAGGAGGACAATCTTATGGTTGAACCTACCTTTGGGTTAAAGATTCCAACAAATTGTAAAGATGTTCCTGATGAAATACTCAATCCGATTAATACCTGGAAAGACAAAGCATCATATACACAAATTGCAAATGAATTGAAGAAGAAATTTGAGGATAATTATGAGACATTTTCCAGAAAACTAGAAAAAGTGTAGGTTGATTATGCTGAAGAAATATAAAGCAAGATAAAAGCGGAAATAATCAAAAAAGGTGCATATGGGATAGGGGTAAAAAGCTCGTATTTTTTTTGTGCTTTTAATACCAGCAGATAACCAATGCCAAATATACCCCCAAAAAATATTGCAAAAAATAATATAACAGCAATTCTTGGCCAACCAAATAATAACCCAAGTATGGCAGTTAAATTGACATCTCCAAACCCTAATGCAACCTCATCGATTGGCTCTCCCCTTCTTTTTGCGATCCATTTCGAAAACAAAATACCAAATAAATAAAGAGCATACATTAACAGAAAACCTAATCCCCCACCTAAAATTGTCTTTTGAAAACCATTAAGATAAAGCCCGATAACTGCAAAGAGGATGGCACCAAAAATGCTTATTGGATGAAGAATTAGTCGATGCTCGATATCAATAATAAAAACAAGATATAAATAAGTTACTATGATAAGCGCAATATAAAATCCAGTAAACTCTGGCGGAAATATTAATAATAGAACATATGTTATAATAAAAATAATTGGTAAAATAAATCTTCTTTTTCGCGGTTTTGTATGACAATGAGGGCAGTTCCTGAAGAACAGATATTCCGAGCGATTAAGTGGTTGTTGGCATGCAGAACAGATAGGCGATAAGCTGATCCTTCGTATAACCGGAAGTGTATCAGCAAGTTGATTAATAAAATAACTTAAGACAACACTCAATGGAACGAGCCAAAAAAGATTCAGTAAATTCATTTGATAACCATTAATTTTTAATTTGTTTGAAAGATCTTCTAACCATTATATGTCAAAAGATATCCTTATCAGCAATTTCATCGATAAATGGATTAATTCAAAAGATATTTCTGTTAATATAACCCACATTCACACACGAAATACTTTTCAAGGGTTTTTTGAGGAAATACCTTCTTCCATCCATCCAGATCTGATCACCACTCTCAGAGATAACGGGATAAAATCTCTGTTTTCTCATCAATACGACGCTGTTAAATTGATCCAGGAAGAAAAAAATGTGATACTAACCACTGGCCCTGCCAGTGGTAAATCCTTGGCATACATTTTACCCGTCCTCAATTCTATTTATAACCAAGAAAATATTAATGCATTATTTTTGTATCCAACCAAAGCGCTTGCGCATGATCAATACAAACACATCAATGATCTCATCGGTAATTCTCCGAACAAGAACACACAAAATAAAAATATTTCGAAGATGATCAATGTTTACGATGGTGACACACCCAAAGAACTTCGATCTCCGATAAGAAAACATGCCCAAGTAATCCTCACGAATCCTGATATGTTACATATCGGCATCCTTCCCAATCATTTTTTGTGGGAAAATTTCTTTGAAAATTTAAAGTACGTAATTTTTGATGAAGCCCACATTTACCATGGTATTTTTGGTTCCCATGTTGCAAACGTTGTCAGAAGATTAAAGAGAATATTGAGTTTGTATCACCAAAAGCCTATCTTTATTTGTACCTCTGCAACAATTGGGAACCCGATTGAGTTCATAGAGAAACTGCTTGAGGAGAAATTCGAACTAATTGAAAATGATGGGTCTCCGCAAGGAAAGAAAAAAACCATTTTTTATAACCCACCGATCATCAATGAAGAACTCGGTATTCGTAAAAGCAGTAACCTTGAAACGTTACAAATTGTTAAAGAATTAGTAGAAAATGATATTCAAACTCTGGTTTTCCAAGGATCGAGGAAACAAGTTGAAAGAAGTCTTAAAAATATTAATCTCCAAAGTGGATTTCAAAAAGAATTTTTTTCAGCATCATATCGAAGTGGTTATCTAGCAAATGATAGGCGAAAACTTGAACAGGATTTCAGATCCGGCAAACTAAATGTTTTATTTGCCACCAATGCTCTCGAATTAGGTGTCGACATAGGCGGTTTGAGAAGTGTCATTTTGTCTGGCTATCCAGGATCCATCAGTTCTACATTACAACAAGTCGGAAGAGCTGGTAGAAAGCAATCAGACTCTCTTGCAATTCTCATCGCCAGTGCCAATCCAATCGACCAATATATTATCAAACGTCCAGAATATCTTTTAATTAATAATCCTGAAAAAGCATTGATTAACCCTGATAATCCCAATATATTATTGGACCACTTAAAAATTGCATTGTATGAATTGAGTCTGATGGAGGGAGAAAATTTTGGTAATTTGAAATGGGATCAAATTTATCCCTTTATTGATCAATTAATTGCTACTGGTATTGCGCGCAAAAACAATAAGAAATATATGATTTCCAACCAATCAACTTTTAAAAACGAGATCTCCCTGCGGAATTTGAGTGGCAATACGATGAAATTGATTGATAACACAAAAAAACCAGAAAGAATTATCGGTGAAATTGACTACGCCAGTAGTTTATGGATGGTTCACCCAAATGCTATCTATTTGCATTTAGGTGAACAATATTATGTCAATAAGGTTGATTTTGAATCAAATGAAGTTTTTCTGGAAGAATCAACTGCAGATTATTATACGGAACCAAAGATAGAAAAAACTTACGAAATACTTAAACAAACCAGGGCAAAATCTATTGACCAGTTGGAATTACATTTCGGAAATATTAGAGTAACCCAGGCCGTGACAGGATATAAGGAAATACTTTGGGACACCCATCAAAAAATTTCCGAAGGAAAGTTAGATTTACCTGAAATTGTATTGGATACTGAAGCATTCTGGTTCTACATACCTGATTCGATCACTACTAAAATCATAGACAATAAATTATTACTGAACCAAAAAAATGATTACGGACCTGAATGGAAAAGATATAAAGATTTAATCCGCAGGAGAGATAATTACACTTGCCAGCATTGCGGGCTTCCTGAAGAAAAAACTGCTCATCATATTCATCATAAAAAGCCAATTAAATTATTTGATTCTATTGAAGCAGCCAACAACCCGGCCAACCTGATAACTTTATGCCCTAAATGCCACAGGTTGGCAGAAGTTCAGGTACGAGTTCGCAGTGGCATGTCCGGATTATCCTATTTGTTAAAAACCCTGTCACCTGTATTTATCATGTGCGGACCTGAGGATATCGATGTTATATTGGATTCAAAAAACGAGATCACCGGATATGCAAATGCAATTCTCACATACGATAACATTTCATATGGTCTTGGATTAAGCGAGGAGATTTATAATAATTTTCCTATGATTCTACCTGAAATGATTAAACACGTTAAAGAGTGTGGTTGCCATCACGGTTGTCCCTCTTGTGTTGGTCCAGTTTCGGATGAAGGCTACGGTGGAAAAGAAGAAACAATCCAATTGCTTGAATTATTGCGGGAAGCGATCCATGGATCCTGAAGATAGAAAGAAATTGCAATCGCTGGGGGTCTATTTTGGCAAGAAGGATTTGATTGATTTTAAAACCAAAAATCTGAAACCCTCGAAAACGTTAAGCGGAATAAAAAAGTCGAATTCTTTAGGGGAAGTATTTTTCACACAGCATGAATTTTCATCAAACTACAAACATGGCGTGGTTCCATTTGAAATATTTTTCGGTAGACAATCCGAATTTTCGACGCCCGATTCAGATTACCTCTTTAATTTAAACAGATGCATTTTTCTGGACACTGAGACAACTGGATTGTCAACGTCCGGCGGAACCTTTGCATTTATGGTGGGCGTAGGCTGGTTCGAGGATCATCAATTTATCCTGCGACAATATTTTCTTGTTCATCCAGATCAGGAAGAGGCCATGTTACTGGATCTCGAAAATCTTTTCTCATTCCATGAAAATATCGTTACATACAATGGGATAAGTTTTGATATTCCCATTCTCAAATTCAGATATAAATATCATCGAATTCCAACAACAATAGCCCAAAAAAAACAGATCGATCTATTAAAATATGCAAGAATGCTATTCCGTTATCAATTTGAAGATCGATCGTTGAAAAGTATCGAATCCAAGGTTCTCAATTTTCAAAGGGCTGAGGAAGAAATTGCCGGTTATTTAGCACCGGTTATTTATCAGGATTTTCTTAAAACCGGAGAAACTCAATATATGGATGGTATTTTTTACCACAATAAAATGGATGTTGTTTCCCTGGCCGCATTAATCAGTATCGTCAATGAAGTCTCTGACGGTAATGAACATCACTTTTCCAGGTACGACACATTACATTTTTCTTTGGCGCGCCAATTTGATAAAAACAGAAATTATTCAAAAGCGATTGATTATTATTTAAAAGCGCTGGAACAGCCCAAACTTCCCAATTCAATTCGAGTAATTTCCCTGCTCTCCCTTGCAAATTTATATAAAAAATCAGACCTGATTGATAAAGCTATGGACCTCTGGCGTGCTGCAGCAGATCTGGATAGTGTGGAAGCATTTATCGAAATGGCAAAAATTCTGGAACACAGGCATAAAAGCTACTTTTTAGCATTTGATTGTTGTAAAAAGGCTTTGTTAATATTGGATAATGAGGTAAATTCAAATAAAAGAATGCTGCTGAAGGAAATGATAGAATATCGAATGGAAAGACTGAAAAACAAAGGGAAAATATGAAAGAATATAAATTGCTATATCGATGTTACGGTCTATTAGATGCGAAATCAATTCAAATTTTACTTGAATCGTTTAATATCAAATCAAAAGCATATCAAGAGAGCGCTGGTGTAGCCTTGGGGTTAACCGTCGGCGGGTTAGGTTCAGCAAATATTTATGTAAAAAATGAAGATTTTGAGAATGCTATGAAAGTAATCACCATGATGGAGAATGGTCAGCTTGAAATGCCGGAAATTGACCTTGAGGATCAACCAAACACCGATGAAGAAATTGAACAAGTGGTTCTGGATGAGGATGATGAAGAAAATTAAATGATATTTTCTGATTCAAAAAGCATTCTTTCATTTAATCTACCCATTAATAATTTTGAAATCTTTCCCGGTTTTCCATTTGCAATTTTAAAATCATCAATCTTAATAACCGGTAACAACCCCCTGCTGGTACTTGAAATAAATGCCTCATCAATATCATTAATTTGATCGTAGGTGATCGGGCAATAATTTAATTCCAAATTAGCTTTTCTGGCTTCATCCAGGATGATATCCCGAGTTGCACCACTTAATACCTCTTTATCTGCGGTATAAATTGTATTATCGAGCACTGCAAAAAAATTGCTGGATAGTCCCTCCAATAATTGATTTTCTGAATTTATAAGAAGTGATTCTTCCAGGAAATTTTCCTTACAGTATTTTTTAATTTTTTCAGACTTTCGAATAAACGAAGTCAATTTGGCCTTTGGATTATTTCTGGATAGTTGGTTTGTATTTACACTCACTCCCTGTTCAAAATCTGATTTTTGAGGTGTCGTAAGTTCTTCCAGAAGGAAATATACCGTTTCAGGACTATTAAGGGGGATATGTATTCTGATCCTTAATTCCTTTGCAGGAAATTCATTGATGATCACAAATAGTGGTTGACGAATTTTATTAATATCAAATGGGAATATACCCTTGGAAAGCGAATAACTTTCAATTAAACGATTAAGGTGATACCTGAATTGGAAAATCCTAATTTTTCCAACGGTTCGCATTGTGGTATATACCCCTTCTGGTAATGATAAAACAAACGCATCCAAAGACAATTCATCATTTGCCAATGAGCGTTTTTCTAACCGGTCTACATCTAATTTATATAACCAACATTGAAACATTTGTATTCCATTGTTTTATTTATTTGCTGATAAATCCTTTAAATCATCGACGGTATCCACATCCATCGCTAAATAATCATTCACTAAATTTATTTTTCGAGGGGAATATTGTTCGAATAACTGTCTTCCGCCTTGATCACCCTGAATACTCATTAAATCCTGAAATGTGTTTTTTGAAAATAAGATTGGGTGACGATATTGATTGTTATAGCTATGCACAATAATATCTTCTTTTTGATGTGCAAATAAATTTAAAACATTATTAATCATACTGGGAGTGATCTGTGGTTGATCTACCAGTAGAAATAATACCGCATCAATGGGTTGATCCTTGAAATACCCAACCCCCATTTTCACCGAAGTCGATTGCCCAGTTCTCCAATTTTGATTGTTTATCACCTCGATTTGATATTGATTGACTACTGGGAGGACTTCATCAAAATACGAGCCTAGAATAATCACCCTCTTTTGAAAATTTATTGATTGCGCAGTCTCAATCACATTTTCAATAAACGTTTTGTCTTGGTACACCGCCAATTGCTTTGGGCCACCAAACCGCGAACCTGAACCGGCAGCCAAAATCACACAACCAATTTTTCCCCAATGTGCTCCAATTTCCAATTTGTTTTCACGTATTTCACTTAGTAAAACATGGTCAAAAAAACCAGTTAGTGCTGAGGCTAATTGATCGACTTGATGAGGGTTTTCTAAACTGTCAGCTTGATGTAAAAATAGAAATTTTTCAGCGTGACCGGGAATGTTTTTAAGTCCGCCGTTTGGATGCGATAACAAAGTAAAAATATGGTCTGTCGTAATTTCTTCTCCCATTGAAATATTCAAAACTTTTGCGATCTTCTCCGGGCGATGAAAGAATTCGTCAGTAAGTGGTTTTCCGATAGCTGACAACCCGATAACCACACAAACTTTATTAACAAATTTGGGAATATTCGGCTCATGAAGTGCAGGGAATTTACAAGGTTTTCTTTTCGAGCCATCAGCCTCGATCATCAAAGGAATCTGATGGTGATGCAATATAGCTGATAACTTGAGCAATTCATCATCCTCAAAGCCGGTAATTTTCTCTTTTTCGTTCTCAACCAGTCCCCGATAGATAATACTGACGCCTTTTATTTGATCCACATCAAAATTATCAAAATTATCTGGTTTAAGAGGTCGATCAGCAAGTTCCATTTCAGAATAAGCCAATTTGGTTGTCGTCGATATGACACACTTATCTGCAAACAATTCCTTCGCAATCGAGAACATCAAGCTGGTTTTTCCACCGGCACCAACCCAGGCTATTTGATCAGAATTTGAAAATAATTGTAAAGATGCCAATCTCATTGAAATTTATTTTGATAGGTAAGAATAGCTTCCAGAACTCCACCGGCGATTGCCAAACCTTTTTCTGATATATAATCGATGAGGTTTTTATCCAATCTTGGATCAAGATCTCCAATTTTTAAACCTTCTTTAACAAATATACCATCATGCATCAATCCTCGAAGAAGACCATCAAAAGGTGCCAGGATCGGTTTGTTTGCTACGCTGCCAATTATTTCTCCTTTTTTAATGGTAGTTCCAATCTTAATATTTGATTTAATCGCTCCATCGGCAGGAGCGCGTAATACACGTTCGTTACTTTTTTGAGACACAGTACCTGGTATGCCTGTATCAGACATGGCTTCACCCGTCCACAATACTCTACCTAGATAGTGACCACGGTTTGTTTCAATGACAGCATGGCAATTCACCCCTACTTTGAAGCCTGGCCCTAAACCAATAATCATCGGTTTTGATTGTAAAGAATACTTAACCATTTTCTTTAACAATCTTGCATCCACAATTACATCTGGTATGTATTCAGGAAAAGTATAGATATCTGGCGCAATCAGTACCGGAATTTCCTTTTTTTCAAGCAGTTCAGGAATACCCTCTGGTTTTGCAATGTGCCTGGCAATAATTCCTTCCACATTTACATTGTTCTCATAAATTGCGTTTGCATAGGCAACAGATCGTCGCAATACCAAAGGTTCTTCGATTTCTGTTACGACAACATTCCAACCTACCCGATGAAGACGAAATGCAACACCACTACCGAGGTCACCTCCTCCGCGTATTAAAATATTCATTTCTCACCTCTATTGAACATCAAAATGGTGTGATGTTTTACTTAAACCTCTTCATCGATTTTGCCTAAACCACGCAAAATAATTTCAGATGTCATTGGAAAATGATCAAACCATACACCAGTAGCTGCATGAATGGCTGAACTGATTGCGGGTACCAGGGGTATATAAGGCATTTCTCCAACCCCGCGTGCGCCCCACGGTCCATTTGGATCGGGATGTTCCATGATGATCGATTGAATTCTATCCGGGATATCCAGAACTGTCGGGATTAAGTAAGTCGATAATTGGCTGGTTTTAACATATCCATTTTCCTGAATAAAATTCTCCATCAACCCATATCCTGCTGCCTGGACGATACAACCTTCGATTTGTCCAACGACTAGCTGAGGATTGATCGCTTTACCAACATCATCCACGCAGATAATATTGGTTATGTGAACTTCACCCGTTTCCAGATCAACTTCCGTTTCAACCGCCTCAGCTACATAACCATACGAAATGTTGGGATTACATTCACCTGTTTCCTTATCGAAAGGTGTAGTTTTGGGCGCTTTATAGAAATATTTCGCGGTCGCAGGTCTTTCTTCATTTCTCCATTTTTCAAGAGCAAGCTTACCTGCACCAATAATTGCATTTCCAGACATGAAAGTCATGCGGGATGCAGAAACACTGCCGGAGTTGTCACTTGTGCTCGTGTCCGAAGCGATCAATTCAACTTTTTCAATATCAACTCCAACAGATTCGGCTGCCATTTGACAAAATGCTGTGTGTGAACCCTGACCAACTTCAGCACCGGCATGGTGTAGGATAACCTTTTCTATCTCTGTTCCACCTCTTAACTCAATCGTAGCCCAACAACCTTCGGGAGCACCATATGAAAAGCCAATATTTTTATATCCACAAGCAAAGCCCAGCCCTTTCACCTTCCCATCATCAGAAATGATTTTAACATTTGGATTTTTCCAGGACCCATCTTCAATCTTCCAGCCAGCTTCAAGAGCACATCTTTCAACCACTTCTGGCAGACTTACTCCCATAGGCATAACCGATCTGACCGGTAATTTAGAACCTTCATGTATTAAATTACGCATGCGAATTTCAACCGGATCAAGGTTCAATTTTTCAGCCAATTTATCAATTTGCATTTCCGCTGAAAAGGCACCTTGTGGTCCACCAAACCCTCTAAATGCACCTCCCGGTACATTATTCGTATACACAGAATAAGAATCGACTTTAACATTTGGAATTTCATACGGACCGGTACACATCAAGGTTGCGTTACCTTGTACTTTAGTGGAAGTATATGCATAAGCTCCAGCATCGGCAATTAGTTTTACTTCCGCAGCTAGCAGCTTTCCATCTTTGCTCGCACCCCATTTTGAATAAATTTTATAGGCATGCCGTTTATGATGCCCGATAATTGATTCTTCTCTCGACCAGATTGTTTTTACAGGACGATTGATTCCCATTTCTGACAATTTTAATGTTGCCAGAGCTAATGTGATCTGAATGGACATGTCTTCGCGTCCACCAAATGCGCCACCGATGGCAGGATAAATGATTCGAATTTTTTCTAAAGGGAGATTCAATGAATGTGCAATTTGTTCTTGATCCTCATGCACCCATTGACCACCTACAATTACTGTTATTCTTCCCTCTTCATCTACGTAACTCAAACCTGCTTCAGGTTGAAGATAAGCATGTTCCTGCATAGGAGTTTCGTAGACTCCTTCAACAATAACATCAGAGGAATCAAATCCTTGTTCTATATTACCATCTCTAATTTTGTAATGCAGTAGTACGTTGTTTTCTCTTTCTGGGTGAACCAGGATTGCATTCTCTGATAATGCCTCATCCGGGTTTGAAATGATGGTTAATTCTTCGTAATCAACTTTAATCAACTTAATTGCCTTGGCTGCAATATTTCCGGATTCAGCAACAACAATTGCTATTTGATCTGAAACACATCTAACATGATCAGCCAAAGGTTTGTTTGATCCGGGACCACACAGCACCGGTTGATCCTGAATACCCAAACCATACTCGTTATTCGGTACATCTTTTGCTGTTAAAATCAGTATCACACCAGGGAGTTTTTGAGCTTCGCTAATATCAATACTTTTAATGATGGCATGCGGCTTCTCAGAGAATAAAGTTTTCATATAAAGCTGTTGATCCAGGTTAAAATCTCCTGGATACAATGCTTCACCAGTCACTTTAGCTTCCGCGTCCACCCTTGTTAGAACTTTTCCGATTTCCATAAAACCTCATCTAATTTTTATCGTTTGTATTTTTTTCCTCGATATGCAACTCTGGGAACATCCTGTGGCCCGTATCGCGAAGGACCCGCAATTTTATACAAGAAGAAAGTAATGAGCTGGAATATCAAGAAAATGAGAAATGCAACCACTAATGTGATGATAATTTTAATTAATAAATATGGATCTTTCCCCGCGATTAATAAATCTCTGGGCACTGGCATCCACTTATTTACTCTGTTTAAGTCAATCAGCAAAATGGATGCAGCATACCCCATAATGGGGGCTAAAATCAAAAGCGCAAATCCAATCCCCCGCCAAATCGGATGAATGTATATTTTATCGTCAGTGACCGGGCGTCTTTCCTCGAAAGAATCATTCCTTGACATAGAACCCTCCCATTAACAAATCAATTATTAGCCGCTTTTTCAATAGCTGAAATTATTTTATAATATCCTGTACATCGACATAAATTCCCTGATATCGCTTGTTTAATTTCTAGTTGTGATGGAGTCGGTTTCTCTTCGAGTAATTTAACTGCAGACATCACAAAACCTGGCGTGCAATACCCGCATTGCACTGCACCCTCCTGGACGAAGAAATCCTGCACAATATGTTTCACTTCCCCCGTTTTTAATCCTTCGATTGTGGTGATCTGCGCATGATGCGCCCTGGCAGAAGGAACCAAACATGCCATGACTGCTTTTCCATCCAAAAATACAGTACACGCGCCACATTCCCCTTCAGCGCAACCTTCTTTTGTTCCAATCAATCTGGCATCTTCGCGAATTAAATCCAAAAGAGTTTTTGATTGACAGCCTTTAAATTCAAAGTATTGGCCGTTAATATGAGTAATGATTTTTCCTTCAATCTCTGAATGCAAAGATTTAGATACCAATACCGGAAATTGAATATGGCTGTCCAAAACAACCGGATCCTTTGGAAGAGAATGATCAGCATCTGAAGAAGCCAAAGCCAATAATGCGCGCCTCGTAAGTACATTAATCATTGTTTTTCTATAAGAAGCTGAACCTCTTAGGTCTGAAATGGGTTTGGCTGCTTTTTGAGCAAGCTTTGCTGCCTCAACAATGACATCCTCAGTGAATCTTTTTCCAATTAGAAAGTGCTCTGCTTCTTTCGCGTGAATGATTACAGGCGCAACTGCCCCTAATGTAATATTTGCAGATTTTATTAGATCTTTTTCAAATTCACAAATAACAGCCACATTCACAAGTGATATTGCTTGTGCTCGTCGCAGAGCAAATTTAATGAAATGTCCTTTTTGTGAAGAGACTAATGCCGGAAAATAAATATCCGTTAAGATTTCATTGGACTGTAACTGAGATTTACGAACGCCTACATAAAATTCTTCGATCGGTACTTCTCGTACCCCCTGAATGGAAGTTAACACCAACCGGGCTTGTAAAGCAAATAATGGCGTTATTGTATCGTTTGCCGGAGAAGCAGTAACCAAATTTCCAGCGATTGTTCCTCTGTTCCGAATTTGTGGCGACCCAACTTCCCAGGCTGCTTGTGCCAGAGGCAAGGCTCTTTCCTGTATAATTTTTGATGCTGCAATATCATTGTGGGTGACCAGAGGTCCAATATGAATATTCTGATCTTCATCTAAAGTAATTTGATTTAGTCCCTCGATTCGAGTGATGTCAATCAAAATATCTGTGTTTTTCCTGAGACCTTTTTCAAATTCAATAATTAGATCAGTTGCACCCGCAACAATTCTTGCCTGATCCTGATTTTGATCGAGAATTTCCAGAGCCTCTTCCATTGAGGTTACATTGTAGTACTTATTCCACATCAATTCTTTTCCTCCGATAATATTTCAAATTCTCTCCAGATGCATCATTTTTTACCTTTAATATTTCTGCCATGATCGCCAAAGAAATTTCCTCAGGCGTTTCACTCTTAAGATCAAGACCTATTGGGGAGAAGATTTTTTCAATTTCTGACTCCACTATACCATCATTTAATAATAATTCCGTCGTTTTTAACCAGCGCTTTTTAGAGCCAATAACACCCAGATAGCGTGGATTGAATTTCAATATTTCAGGTATATTTTTGACATCAATTTCTAAGCTACGGGTTGTCATTACCACAAATGTGCTCGTTGATTCAATTGCAGAGAACTTTTCAAGAAATTTTTCCAATGTGGCGAAACGATGTGTAGCTTGAGGGAAATTGGTTTCGGAAATCAATACCTCTCTATCGTCAATCACAATTACTTCAAAACCCAGCCAATTGGCTAAAAAAGATAACTGTTTCCCAACATGACCGGCACCAATGATCATGATTTTTGGTTTCTTACCAATCACTTCCAGGTATACTTCAACTTCACCGCCACAAATGCCGGGATCACCTAATTCCGGATTAACCAATTTATAGTGTAGTGTTGTATTGTTACCATTTTGCATTAATTGAATAGCTTCTGAAATACAGAGCGATTCTAATTCACCACCGCCCACTGTACCTATGATGTGACCATCTGGATAGACGATCATTTTTGACCCGGCATGACGTGGAGTGGAACCACGGGTATTGGTCACTATACAAAAAACAGCCGTTAAGCTTTTGGATTCAATTTCATTTAATTCAGCAAAAATATTCATATTTTTTATCGCTATAAATTATATTCCTGTAAAAAAGGAAATTTCTGTTTTAACGATTCCCTTAAAGATTTTTTTCTTTTCACTTCCATATAAATAAGCTTTATGGCTTAAGTACTTGATATAAACCATAAAGCTATTTTATTGTTAATTTGTTGAAAATGTTTTTAACAAAGTTTCCACATTTCCACCGACGGGATATAAAATTGGACAAGTGCAGCCATTTTTTATATACTCTGCCACTTTGGTTCTGGCTTCATCCGGCGTACCGGATGCAGTAATTTTCAGAATTAATTCTTCTGGAACCAGGTGTTTCGCTTTTTGGATTTGTTCATGAGTAGCTGGCCACCCAAGAATAGATTGAATTTCAGCAACTACATCTGATGAAACACCGGAGGCTTTTGCAATATGCGGTTGCTGAGCAAGATATTGAGTTAATAATTCCCTGGTTGTATCAATTGCTTTATCATGATCCTCATCAACTGAACAAACCACCAGTTGTGGTCGATCGATGTCATCAAAACGCCTACCCGCTTTCTTTGCACCTTTGTCCAGAAGCTCAAGGGCTTTAAGATTGTATTCAGGAGGAACACAATAATTGAGCACACAACCATCTGCAATTTCTCCGGTCATCTCCATCATTTTATCGCCTGTAGCGCCAATCATAATAGGAACATTTCTGGGTTCTCTTCTGCCATGAACAACATCTAATTCAATTCCGGATACTTGAATAAATTCCCCGTCATATGAAACCCGTTCCATGTTGAGTAATTTTTTCAAAACTTCAACCGTTTCACGCATGGCAAGCAGCGGTTTTGTACGATCAATGCCGACATTCTTTGCTAACGGATCCCACCAGGCACCAATACCGCAAATAATTCGATCAGGAGCTAAATCATCCAATGTGAGAAATGTTGCTGCGAGTAACCCAATATTGCGTGTCCAGTTATTGATAACACCTGATCCGACTTTCAATTTATCGGTGACTGCTGCATAAGCTGCCATCGGTACAATTGCATCCCTCACCAGGCGGCTCTCTGCCTGCCAAACCGCTTCGAACCCATAATTTTCCGCCATTTTCACATAATCTAAACCGTCTCTTAAATCGTGTGAATCTTGTAAATATAAAGCAACACGTTCAAACATCATTCCTCCTTATTTAAATTCGTAATCTTTGGTTGGTATCTTCAAAATTGATTAACTTTTTGTACAATTCAAAATCCTCTGGTGAGTCAATATCTAATTCTGCACTATCAAATTTTCTGACTTCAATATGAGTGTTATGTAATTGTGCTTGTCGAACATGACGCTCAAAGGATCCAGGACCATAACTGAATTCAATCAGATCGGGTGGGGAAATAAACATAAGGTTCGTACCACTCATTTTACGATCTGGTGAAATTACCATAAATGAGTATCCATTTGAAAATCCCATTACACCTTCAATGTCTTCCCTGGTAATAAAGGGTAAATCAGCAGGCAATATTAAAACGGACTGGGCGGAATAAGCTTTGACAATCTGGATTGCTTTTTTTAATGCCACGTTTAATCCGCTATCCCCATCTTCCTGGAGCGTTTTAGCATTGTGAGATCTTGCAATCGATAAAACCGAAGAATCTTTACTGACAACCAGCACTTGATGAGGTATCTGAATGTCCTTCAATGCCAATAATGTATTCTCATACATTTTTAAATTTAAAACTGCGCGTTCTTCTTCGGATAGTACGTTTGTTAATTTCGATTTGGATCGTCTTAAGGGTTTCACTGGAACAATCACCCATAAGCTCATGGTTTGACTCCTATTCCAGAATATATGGAAATAATTAAAATGTCAGACAACTCAATTATACAATATCTCACATCATTTCAATAATCTGGGGGTTGTATTGAGTTGTTACAATATCTCTCTATCTAAATAAATCATCATTTTCATTTCGAAGCAATTCAGATGTACAACTTTCTTCCAGTTGATACGGAAATCCGCGAATGACAACCACCGGTCGTCCTTCATCTGCCTGACCCATGAGAATCGAAGCAGCAGCGGCTAACTCGTCTGCTGCTCCTATCTCTGTCACTTTAAGTTTATATCCAAACCTATCCTGAAATCCTCTGCGATCAAGCACTGCCGGTACACCACTTAAACCAATCGTTACTCCAACCACGCCTTTTCGCCAGGGGCGACCATGGGAATCAATGATGATGACGCCAATATCCTTACCCGTTTCATTTTTTATATAATTACGGATAATTTTTGAGGATAGATCTGGATCAAGAGGAAGTAATAGAACCCAATTTTCGGAAATTCCGTTAGTTCCAACTACATTCGAATGATCTATACCTGCATTTGCACAGATAAAACCTAATTTATGCTGAACAATAATCAATCCAGCTCTGGTGCGTAAAACTTTTTTCGATTCCTGCAGAATTAGTTCGACCAACCTTGGGTCTTTCCCTGTTGATTTACTATATTGGATTGCTTTTTTGCCCGGGGTTACATCCTCCAAATTGACAAGCCGATTTTCGGATTTTGATACAATCTTTTGTGCAACAACCAAAATATCACCATCTTCCCACTGCCAATTATTCTTTTGTGCGGAAACCAATATGGTTCCTGGAAGAAACGACGAAATTTCAACCTCAGGGAATTCTTCAAATGCTGAAACCAACAAATTCATTTATGAAATACCTGTAATTTTAATGCCCGCATCATGAATACCAAATTGTTTGTTGATCCCAATCAAAATGGATGTCAACCCTTCCACAACTACAGAATTTTCAATTGGACCGGCATCAATGCCAACCAACCCTGCTTCCTGAATTAATTTAATAACTGTCTCCCGAGATGCTTTACTATCGCCAGTCACCAGGACATCACAGGCAACTTCTCCCTCCTCCATAAGATGCTCATAGGATATGTTTTGAAAAGCTGCAACAACACTGGTATTTTCCCCGAGTATTTCTTTTGCTTCAAGAGTTGCGCTTCCAGCAGGAGGCATTTGAACTTTAGTGACTTTGGGAGGAACAAGCGGGACGGTTACATCAATAACAATCTTTCCCTGGCTTGCCTCCTTAATGTACTCACACATTGCTTTATGCGCACTGTAAGGAACCGTCAATACCAATAATTCGCCCTCTTTTGCAGCTTCCAAATTCTCTTTTCCCTGAATTTGAAATTTGTTCTCCAGCATTTCTTGAAGTTTTCCTGCTGCTTCAAGAGCCTTGCTTTCCTGTCTTGATCCGATCGTGATCTCGTGACCGGCTAACGCCCATCGAAATCCGATCCCCATTCCTTCCTTACCGGTACCGCCTAAAATCGCAATTTTCATTTAGTCCATCCTTCTATGATTAAAATTGATCGTTGTACCTTTCCCACACCCCTTTGTGGGACTGATATGCATCACTTATGATTTTTTCTTCGTCGATATCAACGAATTCTTTATTTTTCATCAGAATCTTGCCAGCTACCATGGTCATGGTTACCATGCTATGATGCATCCCGAATAAAATGTGCCATGGCAAATTACCGCTATGCAACTCTGTAAATGGTTTGTAATCCACGAAAATTATATCAGCTTGCGCACCGGGAACGATGGAACCAATCGGTAAGTTGAAATGCTGTGAAGCCATGGCAGCATTTTGATAAATAGCCATTTCAACAACATCAAAGCCACCCATTCTTCTCGGATCAAGATTGACTAATTTATGAACCAGATAAGTCGTCTTCCATTCATCCCACATCGTATTTGAGAAACCATCATTACCAAGACACACCTTTACACCAGCGCGCATCATGGACTCAACGTTACCAATTCCTACTGCGTTATTCATATTCGAGCGAGGTTGATGGGTTACCCAGGTTTTTGTTTTGGAAAGGATGTCTATTTCTTTAGCATCTACATGAACAGCATGCGCTGCGATTGATTTCTCATTTAAAATATTAAATTTATTTAAGCGATCTACTACACGCAATCCTGACTTATTCAAACTATCATATTCATCAGCAGTGTGTTCAGCAATATGAATATGGAAACCGGATTCTGTTGGGGCAACGGATCTGCTCTGTTCGAGTGTCTTATCTGATAATGTTAAACTGGCGTGCAATCCAAAAACTGTTGCCAATCTCCCATCCAGATTCTCACCTTTATTGATTTTTTTTATGAACCTTACATTTTCATTTATCCCTTCACGCGCTTTACCTTCGCCATCACGGTCAGTAACTTCATAACACAAGGATGCGCGAATTCCTGATTGGTTCACTACCTCTGCAATGACATCCAATGAATCAGGTATCGCGTTGGGGGATGCGTGATGATCAAATAAGCAGGTATTGCCATGTTTGATGGCATCCAAAATGCTAACCCAGGCAGAAGAAGCAACACTTTTCTCGTCCAGAGCTTTATCCAGAGACCACCATAGTTTACTCAAAATTTCTGGAAAGGCAGCCGGAGCATCCCCTGGGATTGCTAAACCACGGGAATATGCCCCGTAAAAATGAGTGTGTGCGCAAATCAATCCTGGCATCACATATTGTCCCAAGGCATCTACTATCTCTTCTCGTGGATATTTTTTTCGCAAAACTTCCTCATCATCGATCCTTTTAATAACATTTCCCTGGACAAGGATGGATTTGCCTTCAATTATCTCATTCGGTTTCGTCCATGTAATAATTTTTCCATTCGTAATAATCATTGCTCTCTCCTATCTCTATTGTCTAATCTCGGTCGGACTTTTTATGTACCTTAAAATCAAAATTACTTTATAATCAGGTTCGAATTGATTCGAAGGAGTGTTAAACATGTCAATCAGAACTGATGCACTTGAGTTTGTTAATAATAATTATGATTTGTATCAAAGAATTTTACAAGATTTTATCAAAGTCCCATCCATTTCTACTGATCCGAATCGAAAACCAAGTATGTTGGCAGCAGCCAATTTTGTTAAAGGAATTCTAAACCAATTTGAGATCAAAGATGTTCAGATCTTTGAAACCAAAGGCCATCCGATTGTATTTGCTGAAAAGAAATCTTCAAACGATAATGCGCTTACAGTATTGATTTATGGACATTATGATGTACAACCTGCCGATCCTGTCGAATTATGGCATAGCGACCCATTTACTCCCATTATAAGGGGAGATCGCCTATTCGGACGTGGTTCTTCTGATATGAAAGGACAAATTGTAGCGAGTCTTGCTGCTTACCATGCTATCAGTTCCAATGGTCAAATACCATTAAACTTCAAATTTATTATCGAAGGGGAGGAAGAAATAGGATCCCCCCATCTGGCAAATTTCATGGCAGAACACAAAGATTTATTGGAATGTGATGTCATTTTAAATCCGGATGCTGGCATGATTTCACCTGTTAGCCCAACGATCGTTTACGGATTACGGGGACTTACTTATTTTGAATTAAATGTCATTGGGCCTGACCATGATCTGCACTCTGGGATGTTCGGTGGTGTCATTCACAATCCGGCTATAGTATTGTGCGAATTAATCAGCAAAATGCATGATGAAGATTGGAAAGTCACTTTACCTGGTTTTTATGATGATGTCCTCATTTTGTCTGCTGAAGAAAAAGATCAACTCTTGAGATTACCCATTACCGAAGAGAATTTAAAACGGCAAACGGGTGCGCCTGCCCTCTGGGGAGAGAAAGGTTATAGTCCGATTGAAAGAATCGGCACACGTCCTACGTTGGACATAAGTGGTACGCAATCCGGATTTACCGGGGAAGGATCCAAGACCATCATTCCATCATCAGCGATGGCTAAGATATCAATGCGTACGGTACCCAACCAGGACCCAGACAAAATTTATCATCAACTCAGGAAATTTATAGAAGACAATATCCCTGATACTGTCAAATGGGATCTAAAACAGTTTGCTGGTGGATGGGCATCAATTTCTGATATCAGTCATCCTGGTGTGATCGCCCTGACAGAAGCTTTAAAAAGCGAATGGGGAACAGAACCTTTGTTTAAACGAGAAGGTGGTTCGATCCCAGTTGTGGCTGCTATGCAAAGAATTCTGGGGAGAGACTCTGTACTCACTGGCTTTGGACTTCCAGAAGATAAAATTCACTCTCCGAATGAAAGCCTTCATTTGCCCACATGGAAAAAAGGAATTCTTGCATTGGTTCAATTTTTCTATAATTATGCAGGATTGGAATGAAAACTGAAAAACTAAGATTACCAACCTATGGCGGCCAGGCGCTAATCGAAGGCGTATTGATGCGGGGTGGAAAATATCTTGCTGCCGCTTACCGAAAACCTGACGGAGAAATTGTCGTTGAAACCGAAGAGTTAGGAAAGATTTATCAGAGCCCCCTTCGAAAAATCCCCTTTTTACGTGGCTTAATCATATTATGGGACGCGTTGGGGTTAGGAACGAAATACTTAACCAAATCAGCCAATTATCAAACAGAAGATGAAGAAGAAAAAATAGAAGGGCCAGCCTTATATTTTACCCTGTTCATTTCTCTGGCAGTTGCCATGGGTTTATTTTTCCTGACACCTGCCTTGCTGGGGAAGGCACTTGAACAATGGTTAGGATTTTCACACATCATTCAGAATTTAATCGAAGGATTAATTCGCCTCATTTTTGTTATTCTCTACATCTGGGGAATAGGAAAAATGCCAGATGTGCATAGAGTTTTTTCATATCATGGTGCTGAACATAAAACCATTAACGCTTTTGAAGCAAAAGCCGAATTGCGTCCAGACGTGGTTAAGCAATTCTCATTGAAGCATCCAAGATGCGGAACAGCTTTTATTCTATATGTGGTTTTGATCTCTGTAATCATATTTACTTTTCTCGGGGATACTGGATGGTTGGTTTTAATCCTTTCAAGATTGGTTTTAATTCCAGTAATTGCTATGCTTGCCTACGAATACATTCGATTTACTGCTGACCACTTAGAAAATCCCATTATTTCAATAATGGCGAAACCTGGGTTATGGTTACAGAAGATTACAACGAACGAGCCAGATGAGAAAATATTGGAAGTAAGCATTGCTGCATTCAATGCCATGTATGCATTAGAAAATATTGAGCCGTAATTTTTAATTTTTATCGAGAAAGATCGAACGGCAAAC
Organism: Anaerolineaceae bacterium; assembly: GCA_034003505.1. Lineage (GTDB taxonomy): Bacteria > Chloroflexota > Anaerolineae > Anaerolineales > Anaerolineaceae > UBA6170. The sequence goes on from JAVEYK010000002.1 coordinate 115,200, forward strand.
TTGACACATTTGAACCAGAAAATATACTTATTCTATGAAAGGTTCGAATTTCTTCTGGTATCTGCTTTCTGTACTTTCTGGATTTTTGATCGCAGGAATAATTCTTCTATTAAACACGAATAATTCAAGCTCGGCGATATTAATTAAACCAGCCCCGACACCTTTACCAATAAAAGTATATTTATCAGGAGATGTAGAAAATCCTGGTCTTTATGAGCTACCTATTAATAGCCGCTTAGATGATTTAGTAACCCTCTCAGGCATGCAAATACCCCCCGGAAATGAATATAACTTAGCTTCTAAACTTTATGATGGACAACATATAAATATCTCTTCAGACCCCATCATTGTAAGAAATTTATCTGATAGTCCAATCAATTTGAGTGAGTTTGAGAAAATAAACATAAATGAAGCAACCATCGAGGAATTGATTCAGTTACCTGGAATTGGAGCAACCAAAGCCAAAGAGATTATCATTTATAGAGACTCTCATGGCTATTTTGATACAATAGAAGATATACTAAACGTTCCTGGGATTGGTGAGGCCACATTTGGCCAGCTAAAAGATAAGATTGTTACCAATTCGATTGATTAATGAGGCGTATCATGAGCATAAGAGAACAATTATCAAATGCATTAAAAACTGCAATGAAGGAATCGGATACTGATAAAAAAAGGGTTATTCGCATGGTCATATCCGGAATAAAAAATAATGAGATTGATTCCAGGCAAGAACTCACAGATCAGGAAATCATCTCTATTCTTCATAAGGAGATTAAAAGCAGACATGAAGTCATTGAAGGTGCAACATTAAATAACCGTCAGGATTTGATTGACGAAGCAAAGAATGATATTAAGATCATTGAGGCTTTCCTGCCTGCAGGATTATCTCAGGATGAAATCACTGCAATTGTCAAAGAGTGTATTGAACAAGTGGGTGCTCACACACCAGCCGATATGGGTAAAGTGATGAAAATCGTATTACCCAAAATTGCTGGTAGAGCTCCTGGAAATCAGGTTAGCCAGATTGTGAAGGAATTGTTACAAAATTAGTATGAAAAATTCTTTAGAGAAGAAATTCAAGAAAAGGGAGAACTCATTCTTCAAAATCATCATCTTAATCCTCACTGGTATCATTGCCTATGGAGCGATTATTCTGCCCATTTCTTCTCGCCCCACAGCTTTCGAATTGGCTGTTGGGAGTGTGGCAACGCAAGATTTTCAAGCACCCAGAAATCTAACCTACACTTCTGATTTTCTTACGGAACAAAAAATCAATTCCATTAAAAGTTCTGTCTCACCGGTCTACCTGAACATTGATCCTGCAATTTCAAGGCAGCAAATTGACAGATTACGGAAGTCTCTCGATTTTATCACCCTGGTAAGAAACGATGCTCATTCTGATCAAAGTCAAAAAATTAATGACATATCGAATCTGACCCATACCGCACTTTCTCGTGAAGTTGCAACACAATTAATAAATTTGGACGAACCAACCTGGGTGTCTATTCAACGGGAAGCTATTTTGGTCCTTGAACAGGTTTTCCGGGCAACAATACGGGACTACCAGGTACAGGAATCTAAACAAAGAGTGCCGACGCTCATAAGTTTTTCCTTCAGTGAAGAAAATTCCAAAATAATTGAAAATTTGGTGTCCCCATTCGTCATTCCAAATTCATTATTCAGTAAAGAATTGACTGATGAAGCCATCAATTCAGCAATCGCACTGGTCGAACCAATTCAAAAATCTTATTCTCCTGGAGAAATCATCATTCGTCGGGGACAAATTATTGATGCTCAAACATATGAAGCACTGGAAGAATTTAATTTTATCTCTCCAGATAACAAAAACCAGGAATATTTTGCATCTGGAATTTTTGTTGTGCTGCAGGTGTTATTCATGGGCATATATTTCAGTCGCCAAAAAGCGAATTCTTTTTCAGTGAAAGAAATTTTGATCATTTCCATCACGTTCATAATATTCTTACTATCAGCCAAATTCTTAATACCTAACAGAACCGTTTTACCCTATTTGTTTCCTTTTGCTGGGTTTACCTTCGCACTTGGAACCCTTTTTGGCTTTGAAGCCGCATTCGTCCTCTCACTATCATTGAGTTCGCTCATTTCCTTTGGTTCTTTTGATTTTCAAAGTTTATTGCCATTTTATCTACTCCCTTCCCTGTGTGGTGCACTCATTTTAGGTCAGGGAAGAAGAGTGTCCGTTTTCTTTAGTGCGGGTTTGACCACAGGAATTTTGTCAGCTGGCATAATCCTGGCAATACGATTATTAGATGGTTCAACAGATCTGATCGGGATGATAACTCTATCAGGAGCGTCCTTATTCAATGGGATGGCCTCTGCCAGTTTGGGACTTTTAATGCAATTCTTTGTCGCCCAAATCCTTGGTATCACCACTGCAATTCAATTGCTGGAAATTTCCAGGCCAGACCATCCTTTACTGCAATTTATTTTAACCAATGCGCCAGGTACCTATCAACATTCGCTTCAAGTGGCAAATATGGCTGAGCAAGCAGCCAAAGATATTGGAGCAGATCAACTTCTGACCAGAGTGGGAGCTTTATACCACGATGCTGGTAAAGGTGCTAATCCTTCATTCTTTATTGAAAATCAAGTTGCGACTGACTTAAACTCCCATGATGATCTAAATCCCTATTTAAGTGCAGCCACCATTATTCAACACGTACCTGATGGCGTTGAGTTAGGCAAAAAATATCGTTTACCAGCCAGAATTTTGGATTTCGTCAGGGAACACCATGGAACATTGATGACCAAGTATTTTTATATCAAGGCCATCGAAATGAATAATAATGACGAATCTGCTGTAAATGTAGATGATTTCCGATATCCGGGTCCTCGTCCTCAATCAAAAGAAACAGCGTTGTTAATGCTGGCAGATGGGGTTGAGGCCAGAGCCAGGGCAGATAAACCAACCAATCGCGAGGAATTAGAAAGAATTATTCATGGCGTTATCGACTTTGTGTTAAAAGAAGGTCAGCTGGAAGACACAGATTTAACTATGAAAGATCTCAATACAATCGTAAATTCGTTTTCCAATACGCTTATTAATACCTATCACCCACGCATTAAATATCCAGAATTAAAAACACAGCCGGTTGAATTACTCAATGAACCTGAAAAATCATGAAATCGAAATCATCAATGATGACAATTTAAATATCCCTTCAAACCTTGAAGACCTTGTAATCTCCATCCTCCACGAAGAAAAGATTGTCGAGGAGAAGATAGTGACGATTAGTTTTGTTGATGAAAATGGTATGAAAGATTTATATCAACAATATTATGGCTATGCGCAATCTACGGACGTCCTGTCTTTCGTTGCCGGAGAAATCGACCCGTCCTCAGGGAAAGAAATTTTGGGTGACATTATTATTTGTTATCCATTTGTTGTTCAACAATCAAACAAACTTGGAAATCAACTATTTTCTGAGATTCAATTAATGGTGATACATGGGATGTTACACTTGCTGGGATATGACCACACCAGTGACGATCAAAAGTTACAAATGTGGCAGCGTCAAAATGATATTTTAAGGTCGAACAGAATAATGCTAAACCAATTACCTGAATGAAATTATTCAATTTTTTAATCAGACGGTTGAAGTCCTTCGTTCCAGCTTCTCAGGGATTATTTTATATCCTTAAACATGAAAAAAACACCTGGATTCATCTGGTAGCATCAGTAATTGCGATCATATTCATATTTTTGTTCAAATTAAATTATATTGAAGCCCTCTTCTTTATCTCTGCCATTTTCTTTGTTTGGATAGCAGAAATATTCAATTCCGCCATTGAATATATACTCGATTTTATCCATCCAGAGCAGGATCCTAAAATTAAAATTATCAAAGATATCTCTGCTGCGGGTGTACTTTTGGCAGCTCTCTACGCTCTGATCGTAGCCTTGATCATTCTTTTAGCGTGAATATTTCCACCAATAAATTAACTAAGACCAAGCCTGAGTTCGACTTATAAATATTCCCGTAGATTATGTTCAACAGCATAAGCGGCAGCTTCAGCACGATTAGATACGCCTAGTTTCGACAGGATGCTGCTGACATAATTTCTGACTGTTCCTTCGCCCAGGAATAAATTCTTTGCAATTTCCCTGTTTGTTTTGCCTTCCGAGACTAATTGTAAGACATGCTTTTCCTGCTGACTGAGGTTGGCAAACGCTGATGCTTCCTCTTCTTTTACAGCCCGACGAACTTCCTGAAAAACTCGCTGGGTAACAGCAGGATCTAGAGCTGCTTCGCCTCGACCGACCTGTTCAATAGCCCGGACTAAATCCTCGCCACCAATTTGTTTTAGAACATAACCAGATGCCCCAGCTCGAATGGCTGAAAACAACATTTCGTCTTCCGCATAAGAAGTGAGCATTACCACTTTTATATCGGGATAATTTTTTGTTATTTCTTCACATGCTTCGATTCCGGATGTACCGGGTAATCGTATATCCATTAGAACCACATCCGGCAATAACCGGGAAACTTTTTCAAGCGCTTCTTTGGCGGTTCCGGCTTCTCCAATTACTTCAAATTGAGGATTCCGATCTAATAATGACTTAAGACCTAAGCGGACAACTTCATGATCATCCACTAAAAGTATTCTTTGTTTTGACATGCAACTTCTCCTTATTCACCAATAATTAATGTGACGGGACAATGATCCGATCCTTCAACATCACCGAGGATGACAACATCATTTACGTCTTCCATGAGTGCATCGCTTACTAAAAAATAATCAAGGCGCCAACCAATATTTCTTCTGCGTGCACCGAATCGGTAGGTCCACCATGTGTATTCAACTTTATCCGGATAAAGTTCCCGATATGCATCTTTAAACCCATTGTTTAAGTATTTAGTGATCATTTCTCTTTCTTCTGGAAGAAATCCACTCGTTTTAGCATTCTCTTTTGGATTGGCAAGATCAATTTCAGTATGAGCAGTATTAAAATCTCCGGTAATAATAATTTTTTCACCCTGCTGATGAAGCTGATTACATTCAGCCAGTAAAACCTCATAAAATGCAAGTTTATAATCGACTCTATCCTGGCCGCGTTGACCATTGGGAAAATAAATATTGTAGAGGTAGAAATCTTTATGCTTTGAACGAATCACCCGTCCCTCTTCGTCAAACTCCTCTACCCCCAATCCAAACCGAATTTCTTCAGGAGGCTCGTTGAAAAAAGATGCAACACCGCTGTAACCTGGTCTTTTCGCTGAATTTATATGGACAGTGATATCAGTCATCGTTAAAGCTTCTTCTGGAATTTGCTCAGAAAACGCCTTAATTTCTTGTATGCATAGAACATCTCTTTCGTGAGACAACGCCCACTCCACAAATCCTTTCTTTATCACTGCCCTGATTCCGTTTACGTTCCAAGTTGTAATTTTCATCGATTAGTTCTTTCCTTATGCTATGGTAAACTATATTATATTACGTTTCTGATAGTACCAATGGGAGTGCATAATGCCAAAAAAGATTGTCTACATTGAAGACGATTTGGAAATGACATATTTGATTAAGATGATTCTTGAAAGAAAAGACTATGAAGTAATTTCTACCAACGATGGTTTGGAAGGTTTTGCATTAATCGAAAGAGAATCACCAGATTTGGTTTTATTGGATCTGATGATGCCAAATATTGACGGGTGGGATATTTATCATCAAATTAAATCAAACGAAAATACAAGTCAGATACCAGTAATTATTATTTCTGCAAAAGCACAACCCATCGATAAAGTCTTAGGCTTGGAAATAGCCAAAGTAAACAATTACATAGGTAAACCTTTTAAACCTCAGGAATTGCTGGAAAGTATTGAATCAATTTTGAATTGATAATCTGGTGATGAAAAAAGCTTTAATTCGAAAATTGTCTGGAGATTTTGGGTCATTCGATCACTTGGAAGCCTGGTACTTTGATAGTTTTTTGAACCGCTTACAGGGGTTAATGTTTAAGAAAAATTTATTAAGTCATCAAGCTGGTCTATTTATCAATAAAAATGAAAATAGACTTGATTCCGCAATTCACATGTTATTTATGAATTTTGATATTGCCGTGTTTTGGATTGATCGATTAAATATAATCGTCGATAAAAGAATTGCAAAAAAATGGGGCTTGGTTTATTATCCTGAGGTAAAAGCTTTGAAAATTCTTGAGACGCATCCAGAGCTTTATGATAAATTACAAATTGGAGACACAATTATTATTGAAAACTTTTAGATTTCTTTATTTACTTTTGTTCGCAATCGTTTTGGCAATTCCCTCATCATCAATTTCCGGACAAACCAAAAATCCAGCTTACCCCGTTTATATTGTCCAGCCTGGAGACACAATCAACGTCATTGCAATAAAATTTGATGTCAGTGCCGAGGATATCATAGCCGCGAACAGTATTACTGATCCAAATCTACTAAGTGTTGGTACCCAGTTATTTATTCCAGGTATTGAAGGAGTTTCTGGAATTCTCACCTACCAGGCAGTATCAATTGGCGAAAACCCTGATACATTATCCAGAATATATCAAATTCCGAAAGATGTTATTTTTCGTTTAAATCAAACCACGTCACCATCAGAATTTTATATAGGATCAAATGTGATCCTGGTAGAATCTCCTAAAAACTCATTCCTCAAATTTTCTTTAGCACCCGGAGACACGTTGTTCGAAGAAGCCGTTCGCGACAACACATCATATTGGGAGACGGTTTTTATCAATAATGTGGATGACCCCTGGATGATCCTACCCTATGAAACGGCTATAACAGCCAGGACAACCAGTGAAACTTCAGAAAGCGCTATTGAATTTGTTGGTTTACCTTTAACCCAGGGTAAATCTGCAACCCTGCATGTCGAATCTGGAACTCCCGATATCATGGGTAGTATAGGCAACATTAAATTAAATTTTTTTTCAAACGATTCACACCAGTCATCGATATTTGGAATTCATGCAATGCTGCCTCCAGGATTATATCCATTTCACCTGGAATACAACAATTCCGCCAATCAAAAGGTGGTGATTGATCAATTAATCCTCATTCAAAAAGGTTTTTATCCTCAGGACCCTCCACTTCAGGTTGATCCCAGCACTCTCGAGGAAGCATTCACAAAACCCGAGGATGATTTAATGTTAGAAGTCGTGTCACCATTTACATCCGAAAAATACTGGTCGGGAGTGTTTAATTATCCAGTCGATGAGCCAGTCTGTATCAAGTCATGGTTTGGGAACCGCAGATCTTATAATGATCAACCGTATAATCGATTTCATACCGGTGCAGATTTTGGGGTATGTGCCAATTTGAATATATATGCTCCAGCAGATGGAAAAGTTGTCTTCACAGATTCCTTGCTCACCCGTGGGAATGCTACGATTATTGATCATGGACTGGGTGTATATTCAGGCTTCTGGCATCAATCAGAAATCCTGGTAGAGGAAGGTCAATTGGTCAAAGCAGGTGACCTGATAGGATTAATTGGAAACACAGGTCGCTCAACCGGACCACATTTACACTGGGAACTGGTTGTCAACGGAATTCAGGTCGATCCTTTACCCTGGCTGGAGACTGTTTATCCGTGAAAACTGTTGATAGTAGTGTATAATGATACACGCAAATTTACACATAAGGAAAACAATCAATAAATGATCAAAACCATTGAAAAACAAAATAATATCTGGGGGAATTTCGAAGCAAATAATGATGATATTGACTTCATTTTTAACAAATTATTTGAAATTGAAACACCTACAAATACAACAGACCTCGTAAAAATCTTAATTCAGGAAAGAATTAGGTTAGAAATAATCCGGCGGGAAGGGATGGCTAAATCCAAAGGAGATATTTATTTGCCTAAGGATGACTTCCAAATTGGCCAAAAGTTAACTTTCCCAGCCTTAAATTACCAAAGTGGTGAAGTAGTGTCAATTCGAGAAGGTAATAATCCTGATATTGGTGATTTTTCGGTTATACAAATAAATTTCCGGAAAGGAGAATCAAAGGAGTTTGCATCAAACTTACCTGACCACGCTTTGAACCAAACTTTCATTGCTCTGGATGATGACTCTGATCTTGAATTTGATCATATTTTCTCCACTTATAAATCTGTTATTTCGGATTCTTTACTTGAAAAACTATACAACAATCAGGATTTGGTGCAAATTGCAGGTTTTTGGTTTCCAAGATCTTTATTAATAGATATTAATATCGGATATTTAAACCTGGCTGAAGCAGTTTTGGAAGTATCAAACGGTGGTCCCCTTTCCACACCAGAGATTATTGAGCAAATTGAACTGCCGACCGATTCAAATACAATGCTGACCGAATTTTCTCTTAATCTGGCTCTTCAGGAAGACCCACGCTTTGATGAGGTCGGTCCAGCAGGTGAAACAATGTGGTTTTTGCACCGTAGTGAACCCGAAAATGTGAGGAATCGACCGAAATTTCTTATTCCCGATAAGCAGAAGGTTTTTGATTACACAAAATATTCAGATTATCTTGCTCAAATGAATGCCGGCGTATTCGATGAACTCGAACATTCCAACATTGAGGAAAATGGATCCAATAATGGGGTAACGATCGCAGTAATATTTCCACACATTGTTTCCGGTACTTTGCCCTTAAGTAGCAATTTGGAAAAACTTTTCCCAACAGCCTACGAATCACCGCGTATTCGATTTACTTTCATAGATGGCGACACACAAGAAAATTTTGCAGGTTGGGTGATCCGGGAAAGCAAATATGTATATGGACTTGAAGAATGGTATGAGAAAAATAATGTTCTCCCGGGTAGTCTGGTACACATAAAACCTGGAAAAGCCGCCGGAGAAGTAATAGTCTCCATTGGAAAAAAACGCCCCACCAGAGAGTGGGTAAGAACAGCTACACTTAATACTGATGGAAAAATTACTTTTTCGATGACCAAGCAACTGATCTCCACCGAATTCGATGAAAGAATGGCAATTGCAATATCCGAAAAAGATCAGATTGTAAACCTCTGGGAGAAATACCTGGCCGTCCCCGCAGAAAAATTGGTACCTACCTTTGTCAGAGAATTAGCAAAATTAAATCCTCAAGGACACGTACACGCTCAGGAATTGTATGCAGCTTATAATATCGTAAAAAGAGTATCCCCCAGTTATGTATTGCATCTACTGGAAAACAGTACTGAGATTGAGCATCTAGGTGATTTATATTTCCGTATCAAAATTTAGAACAAATTAAGTTAAGGCATTGAGGATGAATGATATAAAACGATACAGTATTATAAAACCCACACTTGATACCCCTTTCCATATTGATTTCGATTGGTGGAAAAACCATGATCAAAACTGGAGAGTGTATCTCCACAGTTTTTTATGTGATGAACATCGTGAGATTTATTCTAATGAAGAAAAATCGCCAAAAATTGATTGGGTTGATCCAGTAACAGCAGAAGTTTTAATTGTGGATGGAATTCAACACACTTTAATGGATCATTGTGCAAAACAACCAGATTTTGTAGAAAAACACACAACCATTGTAAATGTTGTCTTTGGAATTTTCCTTTCGAATGGAAATAAACCCTTAACGCCAGAGCAATTAAGTAGTATAACTGGCAAGGCTGCGATGACAATACTAAGAACGTTCTCCGGCCCACAGGTTTATCGCGGAATTCGCCCACTCTAAAAATAATGCCCCTGTAGCTCAATGGACAGAGCACCAGCCTTCTAAGCTGTTGGTTGAGGGTTCGAATCCCCCCAGGGGCGCTATCATTTTTACAGTCAACCAATTCGCTTGTAGCCAGACTCCCTATAAGATTCTTATACAAGATGGTTTTGGTATTTCTGCAAAACTATGATAAATTTTAAACAAGGTGAAATCTTTTTTCATCTAATATCAAATTTTTAAGAAGTTTAATTATGATAACCAACTCAAGTAATTGGCGACCACCTACCGATGTTTATGAATCTGAGGATTGCATCATTGTTAAAGTTGAAATTGCAGGTATGTCTCAGGAACGATTTGAAATAACGTATTACAAGAATACTCTCAATATTTCGGGTTGCAGATCAGATGAAATTTCGACAAAGAAAGCTTTTCACCAATTAGAGATTGGGTATGGGGAATTTTCAACTTCCATTGAAATAAACATTCCCATTCAGGTTGATAAGGCAGAAGCTAATTATCAAAATGGCTTCTTGATCATCCATTTACCAAAATCGCAACCCAGAAATATACAGATTAAATAGAGAAAAGAATGACAGAAGATATAAAAAACAAAGATGAAAAACAAGAGAATAACGACGAAACCGATTCCCTAGAAAATGAACAGGTCTCTCAAATCAAAGAAATCCAAACCAACGATTCTAATCCAGCTAATGTAGAATTACCGACCACACTCCCCATTCTTCCCTTGCGTGGTCTGGTTGTTTATCCGTTTACAGCAGTGCCTTTGACAGTTGGACAACCGCGTTCGATAAAATTAGTAGACGAGGTCATGTCCTCTGATCGAATGATTGGATTGGTAGCAGCGAAACAACCCGAAATCGAAAATCCTGGACCAGAAGATCTTTATACCGTTGGTACTGCAGCAACAATTCACCGCATGTTCCGGGCACCAGATGGAACCATTCGCTTAGTGATTCAAGGGATCGCGCGCTTCAAAATAACTGAATTTATTCAACACGATCCCTACCTGCAAGCAATCATTGAACCTCATCCCGAAATAAATGCATCTTCAATAGAAGCAGAAGCCATCGCTCGCAATGTCAGAGATCAATTTCAGCATATCGCCGAGATGATACCTTCCATTCCAGCTGAATTAGTTGCATCCATAACTTCTATCCAGGATCCTTTACAAACCGCTTACACGATTGCCAATTTCCAGAGAATGGAACTGGAAGATGGGCAAAATTTATTGGAATTAGACTCCTCACTCGATAAATTAAAAACGCTGGTAACCATTTTACTTCGCGAGAGCGAAGTTCTCGAACTTGGTCAAAAAATCCAGAATGAAGCACGGGAAGAGATTGATAAAGTCCAGAGAGAATACTTTCTCAGAGAACAATTGAAAGCCATTCAGAAAGAATTGGGCGAAGGGGATGAACAATCCGCAGATATTGATGAATTCAGATCGAAGATTACTTCCGCGAACATGCCAGAAGAGGCTGAGAAATTGGCCAAAAGAGAGCTCGATCGACTATCCAGGTTGCCTACTGCAGCAGCTGAATATGGTGTAATTCGAACCTTTCTTGAATGGCTGGTAAGTCTTCCCTGGTCAACAACAACCGTCGATAATTTGGACATTCAACATGCCCGCGAAATACTGGATAAAGATCATTATGGATTGGAAGATGTAAAAGAACGCATCATTGAATTCCTTGCCGTACGAAAATTACACAAAGAAAGAGGAGATATCCAGGACCAGGCTCTTATCGATGAAATAAGACGTGATCGGGAGGGTGTGATCCTTTGTTTTGTGGGACCTCCAGGCGTTGGTAAAACTTCACTCGGAAAATCCATCGCCTCCGCTCTGGGAAGAAAATTCGTTCGCATTTCATTAGGGGGTGTTCGGGACGAGGCGGAGATTCGCGGCCACCGGAGAACCTATATCGGGGCTATGCCAGGCCGGATCATTCAATCGATTCGCAGAGTGGAATCCAAAAACCCGGTCTTCATGCTCGATGAAATTGACAAATTAAGTTCAGATTTTAGAGGAGACCCTGCTTCTGCTTTGTTAGAAGTATTAGACCCGGAACAAAATTATGAATTTCGAGATAATTATTTAGAAGCCCCCTTTGATCTTTCGCAGGTTATGTTTATAACCACAGCCAATCAACTCGGAACCATACCAAGCCCATTATTGGATCGTATGGAGGTTATACACCTGGCGGGCTACACGGAAAACGAAAAACTGAACATTGCTAAAAAATACTTGATTCCCCGTCAATTGAGAGAAAATAGTTTGCTCGATGACGAAATCGAATTTAGCGATGAGGCAATTCATACCATTATCCGTATGTATACCAAAGAAGCTGGCGTCAGGAATCTTGAGCGAGAAATCGGTAATATTTGCCGGAAGATAGCGACGAGAATAACCGAAGGAAAGAATAATACTGTAGAAATTAATCCTTTAACAGTCAGGGAGTTATTGGGGAAACCCAAATATTTTGAAACTGAAGAAATTATACGGCGCACTTCATTCCCTGGTGTTGCCACAGGATTGGCGTGGACACCTGTCGGAGGAGATATTCTGTTCATTGAAGCAACCAAAATGCCGGGTAATAAATCATTCATGATCACTGGTTCCATCGGAAAAGTCATGCAGGAATCTGCCCAAATTGCATTATCCCTCCTGAGGAGCAAAGCGTCTGATTTAAAAATTGACGCGAAATTGTTTTCGAAAAATGAAATTCATTTACATGTTCCTGCTGGTGCACAACCAAAAGACGGTCCATCAGCGGGTATTACAATGTTTACCGCCCTGGCATCCTTGTTTACTAATAATTTGGTGAAACCTGATTTGGCAATGACAGGAGAGATTTCGTTAAAAGGTCAGGTTCTGCCCGTAGGTGGGATTAAAGAAAAAGTTCTGGCAGCTCACCGGTCCGGGATTAAAACGGTCCTTTTACCCAAACTGAATGAACTTGATTTTGAAGACATTCCTGAAGAAGTCAAAAAGTCAATAGATTTCATATTCGTCGATACAGTTGATGAAGTGCTTGACATCGCGCTCGAACAAGATAATACTAAAAAAGAATAAAATTTCCCATTTGATTAATTCACCCTAATTTGGAGTACTTTTGACAAAAATAACCAACCCAACTAAAAACCATTGGTATAACATGGATTTACATATTCATTCAGCTGCCTCAACGGATTATCAACAACCTGAATATGACCTTCTGGATATGTTGAAGAAAGCTGAAGAAAAAAATCTGGATATTATAGCTATAACAGATCACAACACAATTTCCGGTTTTAAACGTATGCAGGAAGAAATTTCTCAGTTTGAAGCCTTATTGAAATTAAACAGAATCCTTCCTGCAGAAAAAATTAGACTGGATGAGTACCATCGTCTTTTAAAAAAGATTCTGGTTCTACCCGGCTTTGAATTCACCGCAACTTTCGGATTCCATATTTTAGGTATTTTCCCGCCCGATACACCTGTTCGAGAAATTGAACACTTGCTGTTATCCCTGAAAATTCCCCCTCATCTGCTAGATGATGGCTCCCAAAATGTTGGTGCTACCACCGATGTAATCTCTGCCTATCAACAAATACATGAACATGGCGGTCTTGTCATTGCAGCTCATGCAAATTCATCCAATGGCGTAGCTATGCGCGGATTTAACTTTGGCGGGCAAACAAAAATTGCCTATACGCAAGATGAACATCTGCATGCATTGGAAGTTACTGATCTGGACCAAACCGGCAGAAGAACGACTGCTCACTTTTTTAATGGAACCAAACCGGAATATCCTAGAAGAATGCATTGCATTCAAGGTTCCGATGCACATCGCTTAACATCAGATCCCACGCGAAAAAAGAATTTTGGCTTGGGTGAAAGAACGACCGAAATCCTGCTGAGCGAAAAAACATTCGAGGCCATCGTCAACGTTTTCAAAGGGAACGATTTCTCGCGCACCCGGCCTAGAAAAGAAATTTCTGAACCAGTTTCCAATTTTTTGTTTAATGCGCTGGAAGAAGGACCGAATATTATCCAGGATTTTCACGAAAGTATGACCGTTCGTGGCGGTAAACTATATGCGATCCTCTCTGATATTTGTGCATTTACCAATACGAATGGTGGAACACTCTATGTAGGTTTAAATTCAGACCAAAAAGTTCCTGTTGCTGGCGTCCCTGATGTTGAGAAAAATATTAAATCAATCGAAAACGAGATTTCAAATCGTATTAGTCCCCCCATTCAATGTGAATTTGACACACATGAATTTAAAAAGAAAAATATTATTCGAATTCTCATCCCCAGAGGTGATGATCCTCCCTACGCATTGGATGATTATAAGATTTATATTCGGGAAGAGAATGAAACAAACCTTGCAGTTCGTGATGAAATTGTAGGACTTGTTCTAAGGGGAAAAAGCCGCAATTTAGTGCCAGTAGCACCCGTAGTGGATGATGGAGACATTTCTTCTGAGAAAACCTCTGATTATCGAGATGGAGAATCCACATCTATTGAACCAAAAACCGGCATCGAATTATATCCACCTGAAGAAAGAAAAGGCACCCTATATTTCGCGGTCAAAGATTTAAGAAATGGAAATGTGGTTACCAATGTAACGCAAAAATCTGCACGAAGATTATGGCAATATGCAATTAGAAGTTATCTGGAGAAAAAAGATAACCAAAACACCCAATCCATCAAGTGGTTTGGTAATTATGGATTATTAAGAAAATATAAAGCCAGATACAATGTTAATTACGATCTGGTATATAAAGATAATGGAAATTTCCGTTTTTTTTATGGTGTCAATGCCAACGGTCTTCACGGTGAATGGAAGACAATTGCAGGCGAATTAGATGATGATGATTAACAACAATTGTGTTTCCGTGCTCATCGTTTCCGATCGATCTTCAACTGGGGAACGTCAAGATAAATCCGGACCTGTCATTCTTAAACGCCTGGAAGAATTTGGATATTTAATCCACGAATATAAGATCGTCCCGGATGAAAAAGAACAAATTATTCATGCACTTTTGCAATGGTCAGAGGAAAAAGTCCCGCTCATCTTTACCAGCGGTGGAACAGGATTTGCACCGCGCGACATAACACCTGAAGCAACCCTGGCAATCATTGAAAGAGAAACACCGGGAATATCTGAGTATTTGCGTTATAAAAGCTTTCAAATCACTCCGCATGCTGCGCTCTCCAGAGCAGTCTCCGGAATAAAAGATCAATCTTTAATCATTAATTTACCGGGTAGCCCTAAAAGCGTATTGGAATGTTTAGATTTTCTGTTACCGGTTCTTCCACATGCAATTGAATTAATATTGGATGACCCCGGGTCAGAAAATAATCATTAACGAAATGGGTTATACATTTCTGCATTGACTGGAAGAAATTTCAATTTTCGTCGTCAATTCAAATTTCATGTCAGGAAAATCGACTCTAATACACCTGAGATCGAATCCCCATAACTGATTGAAATTCCAGAATTATTTCCAAATTCAATTTCATTTGGATCGGTACCATCGGGCGTAAAACTATCTCGATTTACCTGAATGACAATCGGTTTCAATCTTCTGCGGACCAGGATTTCGGTACACAATTGAATGGTTTGGGTACTGGCAGGTGAAACAATCACCACAGCACTTCCACGTGCAATTTGCGTGCTTAATGTTTCGATCACCTCATTGATTTGCATCCTGCCCCGTCCTTCAAAAAAAGCCATTGTCTCCAATATTTTTCCGAGCTGGCGGCTTCCTTTTTCAGTGGGTAGGACTGTCAGAATCGAATCCGCGCATGCCAGACCTACTGCTTTATCGGCATCAATGAAATAGGAAGCAAGTGAAGCAGAGATGCTGATAGCATATTCAAAAGTACTCCTCGGTAATTTAAAAGCTTTTTTGTTCTTGAGTGCCCAAAATGTGTCAGCAAATTGGACATCCTCTACTTCCAGCGTGTAGAAATTTGCTTCAGCATTGCCATCTACAACAATCCAGACATCACCCTGTGGATCCTGATCAAATTCTTTAACCATAAATTTATCGCTTTTAGCGCTCGATTTCCAATCAATTCGGTTCAAGGGATCTCCAGGTTGGTATTCTCTTACACCGGAAGCAAAGGATGTCGCCTCTAGACTTTTTTGGCGAATTGCCCTCCCCCCCTGAATATTCCCAGGAGGTTCAGGAAATCGGTTGATATTTTCAATATACGGTAAAACAATTAAATGATTTTCAGAAGGGATTTGTTTTTCAGAGAGAAACATGCCAAAAGGATCACCAGATCTCAGGATAGTTGGACCTAAAACAAATGCTCCTCTTTTCGTGAGGATGGTTCTGGCATTGTAAAAACGATTCTTCTTCCCACCGATACCTGAAATCACTTTTGAACCTGTTTTCCCCGGCAAATTACTCATATCCTCAATTTCCACCCACAATCTAGCATACCGAACAGGATTAATCAGTTCGAAGGTTTCCTCAAAAACATTTCCAACTTGATGGCGTGAAAGTCTTTGAGTTCTCAAAATGGTAAGCTTTCTCACTGAAATGTAAGTCCAAAACCAATTGACAATCAGAAAAAGAGTCCCCAAAACTGTTATGCGGACGAAAATATCCTGTGCATCTGGAAATGGAGAATACACATTTGTGTACCAGATCATAAAAGATGAAAATGCGATGATGACAATGGCGAACCAAAATATTTTTCGAACCTGCATCAAGAATCAATTCCCTCGAAAATCCCCACCAGGTACATGTACATCCAATAATACCTCAGCAATAATTTGATCCGCTGATAAATTTTTCAACCTGGCAGAAGGATTAATCACCAATCGGTGTCCCAGCACAAATTTTGCAAGACTTTTCACGTCATCAGGTAAAACATAATCCCTGCCCAATGCAGCAGCCTTCGCCTGACTCACCCGGTATAAACCCAAACTTCCTCTCGGGCTGGCGCCAAGATATACATCATTGTGATCTCTGGTGGCTCTGGTCAATTCAACAATATATCGTTTAACTGCTGCTGAAACATACACATATTTGATTGCTTCCTGCATGTCAAGGATTTCCGCACTGCTGACAACTGTCTGTATCTTCTCAATTGGATGTTTTAATTGTTGAAGTTCAAGAATTTCTATTTCATTCGCAAATCCTGGATATCCAATCCGTATTCTCATCATAAAACGATCTAATTGTGCTTCTGGTAATGGGAATGTACCTTCATATTCAATTGGGTTTTGGGTGGCAAGCACCATAAAAGGTTGTGGAATGGGGTGTGTGATCCCGTCAACGGTTGTTTGTCTTTCTTCCATAGATTCTAGCAAAGCTGATTGTGTTTTTGGAGTGGCACGGTTAATTTCATCTGCCAGCACAATTTGAGAAATTATTGGACCCGGTCGAAATTCAAATTCCCGGGAATTTTGATTGAAAATAGAAACACCGGTAACATCGCTTGGCAGCATATCTGGTGTAAATTGAATGCGATTAAACGTACATCCCAGGGATTTCGCCAGGCTTTTAGCCAGCATCGTTTTACCTACACCGGGGACATCATCAACCAGTAAATGACCTTGACCCAATAAAGTTATGATAACCAGATCAAGAACTTCATCTTTTCCAATAATCACTGTTTTTAAGTTATTTAATAATTTTTCATAGAAAACTTTGACATCGGTAACAGTACCAACACCCATGGTTAACTCCTAGAATCCGTTGAATTCATTAATAATAACTTGTTATCCAGTGATTTTCTACGATTTGGATAACTTCTTCCATATCAACAAGATGAAAAGAGTGATGAGAGATAAACTGAACCCTACCCGGAAACTCTGCGGATTGTAAATTAAGGCCAGGCTATGCTGCCCTGCGGGAACGTATATACCCTGAAACAAATAATCAACTTCTTCAATTGCAAGTTCTTCTTCATCCAATATCGCTTTCCATCCGGGATACCAGTTTTGTCGTATCACTATCCAACCTGGTGTTTCTGACGCGTAATTGACGGTAATAGAATTCATGGAAGTCATTGAAAAATTGAGATGAACAGGCTCAAGCTCCAAAGTCTCAGGTGAGTAAATCTGTGAAATATCATTAACAAATATGCATCGATTATCAGAATCTTGAACCTCTGCATGCAAGAGACTATTTAATGGATTGTCTTCATCTATTAACGTGCTGCATCCATACCATTGGATGAGATCTTCAGGTGTCACCGTTTGTTCGGATAGGAAATTCGTACTGGTTGGATCAATACTGATCATCGTATTCACACCTACCAGGGAAATAACCGAATTCAGATCCTCGCTGGATAAGCTATTTAGCCATTGCCAAAATTTTGTAAACTTTTCTGGCTGTAAGGGATCAAAATTATTAATCATTGCATAGCGATGATTGAGTAAATTTGTGTCCGGGAGAAAATTGGGTTGTATTTTATTAAAATCTAATATGGATTGTAAGCGATCCGGTCGAAAAAACACGTTGAACTTCAAGAAATCTTCATCTTGTGCACTGATGAACACCCGTCCCGGTTCAGCATTAAATGGCTGCTGATTGATGTCCGGGAAAATTGTAAAAGGTTGAAAATTCTCCCATAGCAAATTATGAAATAAAAGATCGCCAATAACGATGATCCCAAAGATCAATTTAATGATCGAGATTCTAATCCAGGAATTATCCTTAACCAAAGTCAGAATTCCAAAAAT
>JAVEYK010000002.1:133700-142870 GCA_034003505.1 Anaerolineaceae bacterium
GTATTGAACCTTGCTGAGAGAATGATTTCAACTGCAAACACGAAAATATTATCCATGGCAGCCAGGCGTAAGCCCACACCATACTGATAAACGTTAATCGGGTGAGAATGTACCCACTTAATGCGAAAACAATACCTCCCATCAGCTGAGCAAACCGGCTTTTCTCGAAATGCTCCAGGATCCGCATGATTCCTAATCCACTGATGAATAAATGCAGGGGGATTAACAACGTGACGCCAATGGCTATTCCCTCAATGCTGCCAATCAGATAAAAAATCAATAACAACCAGTTAATCGGATAAAAAACAGCCGACTGGTAATTGGCAATGAAAGGAACCCCCATTCCATTGTATGGATTCCATAATGGCCAATGACCACTAAGTATGGAATCGAAGAAAAATTGGTACCAGGGAATAAACTGTAAAGAAGCCGTGCCCCAATAAATAACCTTCCCGAATAGCAATAGAACCACAAAAGGGAAAAATATAACCAAAAATAAAATTAATTTATATTTATTTTTCATCCCAATAATATTATTAATCATCAACTTTTAACACCGTGTAATCGCTATTTTCATACGTTTGGATGATTTGATCAACGGGGATTTGCATCTTTATCTTAGCGCTATCTTTATCCTTTGGAACAATAATAAATTTAATATTGAATGGCTCAAAGAAATCCTGAGTTTGCAATTGGGTAAGTTCACCCTGATAAAATTGATCCAATTTTTCAGTAATCTCACTCAAATTTTTACTCTCAGGACCATGCCCCGTTATGACTTTGACTGGAACATAGACCGGTAATAAATTGCTTTCATCAAACGGTGCGATGATAACATCCCCAGGGGTCACTTTGTTTTGCAAATAATTGCCAACATCAATGATTGATTGAGGCGAGTAAATTGGAGCAGCTATGTGTTGCACGGTTTGAAAGGAACCAATTGTAAATAGCAAGTTGGATAGGACAAAAACAGCAAAAAGCAGAATTTTATTAGTTCGTTTCCGGTTGGACATCATATATATACCAAAATAAATGCTAAAACATAACCAGACTCCCTCGGTCAACCGCCTTTGGATATTAATTGGAAAATATATCAAAACCGGGATGAGAAGTATCCAGATATTCACAAACAATTGATGATTAATCTTCTGACTCAAACCTTTTTTATAGACCAGAAGCAAAATAAGTACCCCCAGTCCATAAGCCAATACGTAATCAATGAAAGGTGGGGAAATAATCCGATTTTGATCTTGCCAGGTTGATAAATAAGGATCGAACAAGAAAGAGAAAAAATTATAAAAAAATAATGGTGCAGAAGGGATTATCCAGATAAAATATTTTTTTATAAATAAAGCGAATGATTTTTCTCTAATTGATTTAACCAGCAAAAACACACCCATTACGAACCAACCGATGAACAAATTTATTGGTTGAAAAATGCCGCTGAAGAATAACCAAATCCCACTGAACAAAACCGATTGTTTAGCAAAATTAGTTTCCTCCACCACTAATAATGTTCTGAAGGCTTTATAAAGAAATGCCCTGCCAAATAATAAATGCGGTAAGCTAAATACCGATAAATACCCAAAAGTTTCTGGCGAATAAAATTCGAGAGGCAAACGATTTTGAACCAAACCCGGAAAAATTATTGCTAACCATCCTAACCCACCACCAAAAATCAACAGGACAGTAATAAGCAATGAAGTATTTTTATCCTTTACGAAGATGGAGCTAAATCGAAATGTTTCAAAGATAAGAAAAACAATACCTGCCCAACGAAACAAGTGAAATATTAAAATCAATTGAAGGGTCTGCTCCGGTGGACCAGCCAACTTCCCTAATAATAAGTATGGAAAAAATGCGAAGAATTCCATTTGTGGATAGGCAGTGTAAGGAGTGGTAAATAACCACTTACCACTTGCCCCCATCATCATCTTGGCTAAATAGGAATTTCCATCCCCAACCCCGATAATAAAGCCACTAAATTTATTAAAGTCATTTTGCAAGGAAAAGCCCAGCCAATAAGGAATGCTGGTAATGACAATAACGACCATTGAGAAAATGATCAGGAATTTATTTTCACGAATGAATTTCATATCCAGGTTTCCGGTGCGAAAAGAATAGATAAAAAGCACATGACAGCCATAGTAAATTCTGGATGATCAGACTAATAATTACATTTTTTGGTCGAAATACCATTCGAAGCTCATGGGGGCCTTTAGATATATTCATTAACCGAAAGAGAGATTCGCTTTCCAATTCACTTTGTTGACCATCAATAAAAATTTGCCATCCAGGATAATTGATCTCACTGATTTTAAGGTTTCCACCACAACTTTCAAGATCAAGAATGACCTCATTTGGGGAATATTTCTTGATCAGATAATTTAATTCCTTTTCCGGGCAATTTTCTAACATCAGGTAATGATCTTTTTCCCCAATTTCATAAACATACTGATCCGAGATGGTTTCGTAATCACCTACATCACAGTCCGTCAGAGGGAAAGACGATATGACATATTTTGTATTTAATTCCTGCAACATATCTTTATTTGGACATTTTCCTATATTATCTTTTTCAGGATTTCCATTTTCAAATCTTGGCAAAGTCACCGAATATTTGTCGACGGCTACTCCGGATGCTTCGCCAAAAAAATCAACATATCGTTGCAATTGAAGTGGGTCAACGCCATTCACCTGATGAATACCAAAAAACGAACCTTGTTCCTGAGAAATACTATAAGAGGGTGTGTATACACGAAAATTTGGTTTGAGATTTGATAACTTTGAAATTAAATCATTCTTTTCATAAATAACTGTTTTGACAGGGATGAAATTTAAACTGGAAAAATTCACAAAGGACAGGTCAATCGTTAATATCAAAAATAAAATTGTTGTCAACATGAATGGTTTGTATGAATGGGAAAGCAATAATAATAAAATTATAAAACTACTTGAAAAAATAATAATCGACCAGATTAAATTTTTCGAAATATCTTTGGTAAGAATAATTGAACCGAAAGAGAATAAAACAACAAAAATAAATATTGGAAATAGAAAGACAATTCTGTTTAATCGATATTGGACTTTTTCAAGATGAATTATGTCGATAACCATCGCTGAAATGATGGACAAGGCAATGATGAATGGAAATAGAAAACGGGAAGGCACCCGCAATAAAGAAAAGCCAGGCAACTCATAAATGAAACGCATACCGGGAATATTTTCACCTAAAGAAAATATGACTGAGATGAACAGTAAAACATACCACTTCCGGATATGGTTATTTTGTTTATAAAGAAACAATCCCAAAATAGACAACATTATGATGACTGCGCCTGGATATACTCTGGTTTCGGCATTGCCTTCAAAAAAAGGAAAAAACAAATTAAGAAAATCCAAAAAAGACATGGAAAAAATCAATTGATCATTCGGTGATAAACCAGCCCGATTTGAATAGTTCAAGTATTGCAGAAGAGGGAACCAGGTAGTCATTGAGGTCAGCAAACCAATACTCAAAGCCGTGCCCACAAATTTTGACAATTCTTTTAAATTGATTCTTTTGTCAGCTAACAAAACACACCAAACCAAAAACGCTGGAATTGACCAACGTAAATCAGCAAGCAGGATCAGCCCCCAAAACAATCCATTTACAATACCGATTCTCAACCCTTGCTTCTGTAACTTAAATTTACTGGTGAAATAAAGTAACCACGGCGTCCAGGATATTGCATAAATCAATGAAAGATGACCAGCGCCTAAATGGGCATAAATTTTTGTCGAAAATACGAAACCGATACTGCCGATCATGGAGCCGATTATTGATGTATTCAGGGATCTTAAAAAGTAATACATCCCGTAAAGACCAATCAAGAGGTGCAGCAAAAGCGTCAGGTTTATTCCGGCTGGCAAAGGAAAAAGTAATGCCAACCACCCGGGGAAGTACCATAACCCGGAAAGTGGATTTGCAGCAAATGGATACCCAGAAAAAATAAGATTAGACCATAAAGGTACTTGTTGATGTTGGAGGATCGTTTTTTGTATATATAAAAGATTTGGATAATGTGTGATGGGAATATCCGAAAAAGTTGAACTTCCCAAATAAATAAAATCATTTAAATTCAAAATAATATTTATATTACCCATCAAAAATATCACAAACAAAATGATCAAGGACTTTTTTGTTTTCAATTCACAACCTGAAATATAGCTATATTTCTTGCTTCATACATTATTTCCATTGTACTGGTAATAGTCGGGCAGCTATTTCTGGTGGTTTCGTATTCACAAAAAATATAATCTACTTTATATTTTTTGATCAGATTCCAGGATTGCTCTTCCGACAGATTATTTGCCCAAAAATCATCAACATCCTTTTTTGTTTGCTCAGCATTGATGCTCTCAAATGGATGCCCATAGACTACTTTAAAATTTGCTAAAGCTGGAATAATACGACCATTATCTTCGGTAGCTAAAACAATGGATTTGTGAGAACCTTTTGAAGATAACC
The DNA here is from genome assembly GCA_034003505.1 of Anaerolineaceae bacterium. Lineage (GTDB taxonomy): Bacteria > Chloroflexota > Anaerolineae > Anaerolineales > Anaerolineaceae > UBA6170. The sequence continues at coordinate 138,211 of JAVEYK010000002.1, forward strand.
ACTCTGTTGCTTCAAGGATATTCTCTTTGTAATAAAATATTTGATCCTGATGATTGATTGCGTTCAAACTTCCTGAGAAAATCAGTAAACTGGAAGGTAAGCTCAACCCAATCAAAGCATAAATCAATATTGTTTGTTTTTTATGTGGGAACTGTTTGTAAAAATCACCTAATAATTTCCAAAAGACGATCGCAAGTGGTAAATAATAACCTGCCAAAAAGCGTCTTTGTAGATTAAAAGGTACATACGCCATCAATAATCCAAAAAATATCCAGAATATTAAAAGATACAATGATTTTTCAACAAGAATTTTCCTTTTCCAAAATATGAATAGAAGGATAAAAACGCCAATTAATAAGGGGGAAAAAGAAAAAAGCAGGTTTAACAAAGATGGTGTTTGAGTGACGTTTTGGGTATTCCAATTATTCAGGATTGGATCAGCGCGAATGGTTAAATACTGATAGGCACCAATTATTCCGACAGGAATCCCAAATACGATCAGATTGCTGATGCTTTCCTTCGAAAATTTCTGCACCAAAATAACATTCATCAGAAAAACAAAACCCATAATGATCGCAGAAAATGGTGAGATACTAACAAGTATTGTGCTGAGAATAAAGATGAGGATTGTATTCCATATCCCAAAATAATTTCTTAGAATAATTTGCAGCAACATTACAAATATTAACAAGGACAGAATAAAATGTGGATTTGAAAGGGAGGATAAGAATACAAAAGCCTCAGCTACCCAAAAATCCAAGGGTAGGTCTCCGGACAAAAAATATATCCAACCCAATCCACCCCCAAATAACAGTGAGATAAATGCGCCTTTAAAAAATATATCCTCATTGTTAAAGACAGATTTTAAGATTTCGAGAAGTGAAAAAAATAACAAGATAGCAAATAAAATTCGAAAAAATTGATAAATAATCGGAATGCTGATCCCTAAAATCCTGGAAAGGTGACCAAAAAAGAGATAAAGAGTAAAAATGTAAATATCATTGTTTGTTTCCGCAGAATAGGGCAAATTAAAAGCCCACTCACCGGCGGCGCCTTGCTGCATTTTTGCATAGTAACTATATCCATCGATCGGATTGAAAATTAATCCAGAAAACAGAAGCTCACCGGTTGAATTTCTGTATCCCAATATTACCGGAAATAATAGAATAAAAATCCAGATAATAAAAATAATTAGCTTCCATTTTTTCATCATTTCGAAGTATACAGCAAGCAAAATAAAAGCACAAACTTATCATCGCCTCGTTTACTTGCCATTCCACCCATCACATTCTATAATCCCTAATATGAATCAAAGGACATTCCTCTACCAATTACAATTGCTCGATCTCGAACTCGACAAGAATGAGAAGAGATTATCGGAAATTAATGAGATTATTTCATATTCTCAGGATGTCAAAGAAATTGAACAGATTGTCGCGGAAATTGAGTCTGAAAAGAAAAAGTGGCAAACCAAATTAAAAAAAATAGCAGATGAAGCCCACATCATTCAGGAAAAAATAAAAAACGGTGAGAAATCTCTTTATGATGGATCTATTAAAAACCCAAAAGAGCTTCAGGACGTTAATATTGAAATTGATTCTTTGAAAAAGAGATTGTTAGTTTTAGATGAGCAGCAATTGGAGATCATGTTCTCCATAGAGGAATTAGATAATCAAATTGATGTCCATAAACAATCTTTGGATATTCTCAAAAAAGAAAAATCTGCTGAAAAAGAAATTCTGTTAGCTGAAGCAGGTGAAATTGAAAAATCAAACAGGAGGATCACAATCGAAAAAGATCCTATCCTGTCCCAGATTGAGGATGAATTTTTTAATATTTATGAAAAATTAAGAAAATCAAAAAATAAGATAGCTGTTTCGTTAATCATGGATAATGCATGCTCGATGTGTGGGAATGGACTACCTCCCATGGAAGTTCAGAAAGCCAGGAGTTCCGCCGACGAAATTTTCTGCTCGGTCTGTAAACGATTTCTGTATTGTGGATGATCTAAATGCTGAATTGGCTGAAAAATTTTCAACTTGAGAGAATCTCCTTTTTCATTGGTTTTTTAAGCGCCACAATTCTCTGGTTTTTAATTTCGAAATTAAAAATCTGGATACCTGATATTAAACCCTATCTCCAAAAAATTGTTAAAAACCTTAAGTCGCAGCAATCAGCGGGTATTCAGAACGCAGTACTAACGGAAGCATACACCAGAGCTCAATCCAATCATCTGGCTAAAAGTCTTTTCTTCCTGGACGAAATTATGGTAGAGCCATTCCTTTTGGTGCAACCTGCTTCAGTTCAGGAAAAAGAAAATATTATTTTTGAAAGTGAAATCGCTCAGACAGTTCCTTTTATTCCTGACCAGCCTCACCTTACCAGAAACTTTAATGTGCCAAAACTTGCAATTACTGAAGCTATTCACAAAAATGCTGACTTGATTATTTGTGGCATACCTGGTGCGGGTAAAACCGTCGCTTTAGCTCATCTGGTTTCGTGTTTGGTGCGTAAAGACCCTAAATGTGGTTTTATATCAGCTAAAACACCTTTCTATGTGAATGTTCATGATACCGAAGTTATTTCGCAACCAGATTTATCCATTTTCGATATGCTTTACAAATCTCTCTCCCCTAAGCTCCCAACTACTGCATTACCCAGATTGATTAAATTTATTCATCAATCTATTGAAGGCAACAACGCAATCCTGATCATTGATGCACTGGATGAGTTACCTCCAGAGGAATTTGATAAATTTGTTGAGTTCTTTAAGAAAACCAAAATTGAATTCCCTGATCTTCAAATCGTCCTTTCCGCGACGCCGTTATACCTGGGTGAATTGCTGCAATTAAACTTCACTCCTCTATTTTTAGCAGCCTGGTCAAATCAACAAATAATTGATTTTTATTCAAATTGGAATAAATTGTGGCAGAACGAAATTTTAAAGAATAAACAATCGGACGACGAGATTAGTGAAACACTTGTCTTGAATTGGGCTTCTTCTAACCTGAGACCTTTATCCCCCAGCGAATACACGATGCACATTTGGGGAGCATTAGCAGGTGACTTGTTCGGACCAAGCGTCCTGGATTTATATCAGACATACACGAAAAGAATCCTCCCAAACAAAGAAGCCTATGATTTGGCAATCTCTCTGGCACAAAATTTGATTCAAAATAGAACTTGTTACCTGAATACGAGCGATTCAAAAGCGGAGGGATTTAACAAATTACTTCAATCGGAAATAATCCAAACCACGAATAGTGGCAAATATACTTTCTCCCATTCTGACTTATTAGGATACTTTGCAAGCTTAGCATCTAATAAATCTCCCCTATCTGATATCTATGAAAACGATCTACAGTGGCCAGCAAATTATGCTTATTTAGGTTTTAGTTCTTCTCAGGACTCTGAATGCACATGGTTAACCAATTTTATTTCAGATGAACCATCTGATTTTCCATTCAGATTATTCAGTATAGGACCCTGGCTTAAGATCACAAATAAAAACCTGAACTGGCGTATTGCTTTTATTAAACAATTAGTAAAAATAATTCAGAATGCTAACGAGAAGTTCACAATCAGATTGAGAGCTGTCGCAACCCTGGTACTTTCAAATGATAATAACCTGCCCACTTATTTCCGGCAATTATTAACCAATGATCTTGAATCCTTGAAGGAATTAGCTCTTTTTGCAATTAGTTGCTCTAGTCGAGATAACTCGTTCATTCCAGACCTGGTCTCTTTATCACAGAAAGCCCCTGGTAAGTTTCTGAAGAATATCTGTTTAGCTTTAGGCACATTTGAAGATGAAAACGCTATTCATGAACTTGCTAGAATTTTATTGAATGGGGAAGAGAAAGCGAGACAGTTGGTCGCTGAAAGTTTAGCCTTGCACCCTATCATTGGCACTGAAATCTTACAGGAAGCCATATCTCTGGAGGATATCGTTGTCCGAAGAGCATCCATCAATGGGTTAGTGAAATTAAATAATCTATGGTCGATCCAGACCTTGAAAAAAATGATGATTGAGGATAGTCAATGGGTAGTTAGAAACGGGGCTACGCAAGCTCTTGAATTTTTAGAAGCGGGAAATCCATGTATTCCTGAGCGTAAATTGCCGTTAACCGATACACCCTGGATTATTGAATTTGCGGGAAACCAAAACCTTGGTGTGTCATCCGACCAGCCGGTTGCGCCGATTTTATTAATAGCACTTAATTCAGATACTAAAATGGATTTGATGAAGGCGATTATTTTTTCAATTCAGGAAGCAAATCAAGCAACCATTTCAAAAATGCTTGAAATGGCATCAAAATCTCATGATTCTGAATTAATTAACCAAATTTATCTTACTTTATATTTATTAAGAAACTCAAAATCCAGAAATATTGAATTCTAATTTAATCAGGATTTTTTATAGCGAAGATAAAATTGTGATTAATAAAAATTCGATAATTTGAATTCCGATCAACAGAACGATTGGGCTGAAATCAAACATTCCAATCATTGGCATTCGTTTTCGAATGGGAGCTAATAAAGGCTCAACGATTAGGTCAATTGTTTTTCTAATCGGATGATACGGTGATAGAAAATAACTTAACAACACTTTTGCGATGACTAGCAGAGTAAAAATATTTACGGCAACTCTTACAAATAC
>JAVEYK010000002.1:142970-199552 GCA_034003505.1 Anaerolineaceae bacterium
CCGGGAATCACCTGCTGATTCGCCAACGTTTAAACTCGAAAATGAATCCGGGCTGATACCTCCCAGACGGGTAAAGACACCATGATTAATTTTCTCTTTTGGAAAACTATCAAACGTAAAATATTTCAAATTTTCTTTAACATTTGAAATCATTTTTTAATTTCCCAGGGATTTAACATATTTCATCTTCTCAGTTACGATTGTTCTTGTTTCTACCATACTCTCTTCGATCAAAGGGAATAAATACCAGGCTGTAAAAAATCCAAATAAAGAACCGGTAATGGACCGTAAGAGTGGGTTACTTTCACGGATTGGGATCCAGGCTGGCAAAGAGCTTGCCAATCCCGGCAGTTGTGATACACCATCAAAACCAATCGGAATAAGAGCTACAGCCACCCAAATATACCATTTGATGGATTTTATCCGTCGTCCTGATAAAACAAACAGGAGTCCAAATAACAACATACTTCCATAAATGGCAATATCACGTTGACATAATGCAACTTTGTATCCTATAAGTTCATTCCCTTTGAATTTTTGAGCTTCACGTATATTAATGACTGGTTGATTTGATATTTCTTCATAGGTCTTCACTCCCTCAATCCCCGCGGCAGTTCTGGGATAATAAGCCTGTTCCCCAAAAATAAACCAGGATCTAAATGCCAATTGGTGGCAGAGAGGTTTATAGATTGTGTAAATAATGTTCGCGGGTAGGTTAGCGCCAACTTTTAAAAAATAGGGAGCGAGAAATGGTAATCCAACATACAAGGATAAAAAGAAAATCATCAGCCAGATATAGCTTTTCGAAAGCCACAAGGATACTTTGTCCAAATTGGTAATTTTCTTTCCGGATTCTATTCTTTTTTGATAGCGATCATCGCCTACATCAGTAAGTTGTTTTTCCCTATCTTTAGCTGCCATAATGGTCATTTTTAAGTTGGCTTCCAAAATTTCTCCTGATAGGGTATAAGGACCTATTTTAATAAAGGGGGAGATTTCTGCATATTTATTTTTCAAATCCTCAGAGTCCGATATATTAATGATTTGGTCATTAAATTCAATCTCTGTTTTTAATTTGTTTAACATTTCAGAAATAAAATTTTGTTGTTCGGAATTTTTTACGTATGCAATAACGTTAATCAATTTTCTCTCCTATCCGCCTATAATCCAAAATCAATGAACAACCCAAAACGGTTCATTGTTTCTAAGGTTCCAAAAAACAGCATCGCACCAATGATTATTAAAATGACTCCCATCACAATTTCAACATAGCGCATTGTTTTACCATATTTTTGAATTACTTTCACTACCCAACCAATGCCAAGAGCTGCCAATAAGAACGGTATTGCCAGACCTGCAGAATATGCTGACAATAATTTCATTCCTTCAAAAATAGATCCGCCCCCCACTGCCAATGTTAATATTGCACCCAAAACAGGTCCAACGCAAGGTGACCATCCGGCTGAAAAAAATACTCCCATCAACATGGATGATAAATACGTCCTGTTTTTTTGCGCCTTATTTTGAATGCGCAAGTCATATTCAAGAAATGGAATTCGTAAAATACCCGTCATGTGTAAACCAAATATGATCACAATTACGCCACCAATTTTTGCTAATAGCCATCTCAGATTGTATAAAAGTCCTCCGATTGCTGATGCTGTCGCTCCTAAAGAAATAAAAACGAGGCTAAACCCTAACACAAACGCCAAACCATGCGAGAATGCCTCCCATTTGAATCCCTGGGTCTCCGCAGATTTTAGTGCTGCAATAGATCGACCGCTGAGATAACTAATATAAGCTGGTACTAACGAAAATACACACGGAGATAAAAATGATGCCAATCCTGCTAAGAATGCTAACCCTAACGTTAAATCCATTTACACCTCAAAATTCTCTAACATCTACTTGTGTACCGCCTGGCATTGGAACCGTTACATCACCAGGATCAATAGTCACAACCGGTAAAGTCCATCGAAATATCCATTGAGCGTCTTCTGGTTTTACGTTAACACATCCATGTGATCTGGGTGTTCCATAATCATTGTGCCAGAAGGTAGAGTGAATAGCGACGCCGTTACTGGAAAATAAAATCGTCCATCCGACACCTGGAATATCCCAGCCTCCCCCTGCTGTTCCACCGGTCATGTGGGTGGATATCTGTTTTCTCCAGGTTCGATGTACTCCCGGTGGCGTGCCCCAACTTTTTTCGATCTGACCAGAAGAGTTCCACTTTGCCCCAGATGAAATTTGACAATAATAAACTTCAACACCATTTTCCCGACAGGTTAAAAATTGTCTGGTAGGTGTCACGTCAACATAAACCATTTTATTATCGATATCAGGGGAAATTGGTTCCAAATCTATTTCTGTCAATGGTCTGAAAGCTTTGGCATTAGCCCAAAAAATATCGCCATATCCATATCTTTCATTCACTCGATAATATTTTTCTCCATTTGCACCAGTTTTCAGATCATCGATCCAGATAATTTGGGAATAATACAAACGCGGGTGACTGGCTTCTTTAAGCCATGGAGCGCCAGCCGCTCGATTATTTAGATCCAAATCAACAAATGGTACCGTAACTTCTGCCCAAAAACCTTTACCTAAACTGGTTGTGGGGAATGTGGGTACGATTGAGTTTTCGATGTTCTTGACAGGTTGCAATGAAGGTGCATAAATAAATCCATCCGGTGTTTCTATCCATTTGGCATTCAGCATGCCAGCAGGTATCTCGCCAACGACTTCTCTTAACCAAATAACGACAGTATCCTCATAAAGTACACCCACTTCCTGTGCGTTGATGGATGGTCTGGCTCTCATTTTTACGACTGGGCTGCAAACCCTCCCCAATTTGTCAGACCCAGGAAAATTATTAGTTTGAGCCTTAACCTCTAACCATGGATAAAAAGCCATTGCTCCCCCAAAGCAAACAACACCTTTAAGCAAGTCCCTTCTAGACACTTTTTTTGAGAACCAGAACATAGAGAAAAGATAATCGCAATAAGTGACCTTGTCAACTCTTAATAAAGTCCAAAGCCTTAGAGATTCTACCGCTGATAACCAGTTGTTTTACTTTTTCAATTTCTGGCCACCAAAGTGCATCGCCTGCCTGGTATGGAACGACGTCTCTGATCATTTGATAAATCATACTTGTCCCATCCCCCAATTTTCCGGTCGGGTACTTTCTTAACCTCAAGTCTATCGCTCTGGAAGCCGTATAAAGTTCAATTGATAAAACATGTTGAACATTTTTTAGGATTTGCAAAGTATGTCTGCAGGCATTCATAGCATTTGCATTGTGGTCTTCCTGTTCAGCAGAAGTGGGAATTGAAAATACACTGTCCGGATGGGCCAGAGTCTGGTTTTCAAGAACCAGGCTGGCGGCTGTATATTGCGGCATCATTAAACCAGAATTCAATCCAGCGGCTTCCAGTGAATCAACTAACATGGGAGGCAAGCCTGCATTAAGGTTTTCGTCAGTCATTCGATTGATCCGTCGTTCAGAAATGGATGCAATTTCTGCCAGAACAATTCCCAAAAAATCCATTGCCACCCCAACTGGTTCCCCATGGAAGTTGCCACCGGAAAGTGCCACTCCAGGAACAAATAATAGGGGATTATCAGTCGCAGCGTTGATTTCCCTGCTGACGATCTGCCAGATGAATTGAAGCGTATCTCTCGCTACCCCTTGCACCTGGGGAGCACATCGCAAGGAATAGGCATCCTGAATTCTGTCCGTAGAATTGATTAAATTTGAGTTGAGAATATACCTTCTTACATTATCTGCCACTTCCATTTGTCCTAGTTGACCGCGTGCGGCTTGAATGCGATGGTCAAAAGCCGCACTACAACCTAACATAGCTTCTAAACTCATTGCCAGTGACATTTCTGCGATATCTATTAATGATTTGGAGTCGAATAAATTCAATGCCGCAATGGCTGCTGAAAATGTAGCCCCATTATTAATCGCCAACCCTTCTTTTGATTCAAGGACCAACCTGGGAATTCCCGCTCTGCTCATGGCTTCTTTACCCGTTAATCTGTGTCCTTCATAATACGCATAACCAGAATCTTCTTCCAGGTCTTTTTCATCGGTGGTAAATGTCAAAGCCAGATGTGATAATGGAGCTAAATCCCCCGATGAACCCAATGAACCCTGTGAAGGGATTTCAGGAACTACATTCGTATTTAACATGGAGAGGAGCGTTTCAACAACACAGAGTCGCACACCTGAGAACCCTTTTGTTAAGGTATTAGCCCGTACTAACATGGCTGCGCGGACGATCTCATTTGAAAACGGATCCCCGGTACCGACTGCATGGCTTAATATGAGATTTCTGCTTAGTTTTGAAGAATCTTCATTCGCTATTTGCTTATCTGCAAAAATTCCAAACCCTGTGTTAATCCCATAGACTGCATGCGTCGACGCAACGATTTTATTTTTCAATTCATAGGAATTCTTAATATTTTCAATCCCAGCAGCGGAAATTTTAACCTTCTCATGGTTGCGTGCTACTTTTAATATTTCTTCAATCGTCAGATGATGACCATCAATCGAAATCATCTACACTCCTTTAGAACAGAATTAACCCAGCCAATACAATTGTTAGAGGCACTGTTATATTATCCCAATCTCGTATTGGGAGCGATTCGATAATCGTTGCCAGAAGATTTAATAATAACAATTTGGGTAAACTGTTAACAAAATCAATTGTTAGATAACCAAATTCAATAAAAATAAATAACATGAAAGATGAAAAAATTAATCCCCCAAAAAACATGGAAATAGTCCCTGCAATTGACTTGTTTGGAGACCACTTCAATGCTTGTGAAGGAATTCTGCGACCAATAATATCTGCAAAGCCATCTCCCCCACACAAAATCATCAAGGCAATAATTCCGATGGGAGATGTCCTCCAAAAAATGATCGTTAACAGAACAAATACTACGCCGTAAAAAAGAGGGCCTTTCAGAATCTCTTTTGGGTCTCCCGTTCTGGACAACGCATCCACCGAAGCCTGATCTTTAATGACCCCGATTCCAATCAGGAAAAATTGAATTGTAATTAAGAGGGGAATAACCGCTGCCAGATATCTTGCATTTGAATTTTCAGGAAATAAGAGCCAACACAGTAAAAAAATTGGTCCGGTACCGATATGAATAATCTTTCTGCTCAATTTTTTGGAAATCAGCCCTTTCACAGCAAACAGATCAATTAATCGCAACCAAACGATTAAAATGATGAATGATATGCTAAAAGCCAACCACAATGACATAATTTAGCTCTTAATCAGTGATCTTTCTCTTGCGAGAATTTTCTCTTTCCAGATCACGCCTGGCGATACTATCGCGTTTATCATACATTTTTTTACCTTTTGCCAATGCAATTTCTATTTTTGCTTTTCCATTACTTAAATATAGAATTGTTGGAACGACAGTTAATCCTTTTTGGCGCACTGAATTCCAAATTTGATTGATTTGTTTTTTGTGCAACAATAATCTTCGTTTTCGTTTTGGATCATGGTTAAAAATACTGGCTGCATCATATTTCGCGACATGAGCATTGATCAACCATGCCTCGAGGTTTTCGATTTGAATGTAAGCTTCGCCAATACTCACCTGACCAGCCCGTATGGATTTTATTTCACTTCCCTGTAGTTCAATGCCGGCTTCAAATTTTTCCAAAAGAAAATATTCAAAACCAGCTTTTCTGTTTTTTGCTAAAATCTTGATTCCAGTCATAGCGTGATTTTAACATAACATTTAGAATTAACATGAAATCTTGATTTAATTAACGAGCTAGAGGATGAGTAATGGAATATAAAACAAATGATATTTTAATTAATTCTTATTATTTCCATATCAAGGAACCAGTTGAATCTGTTTCTGACCAAATTTATTACCTCATTCATGGTTGGTCTGGAAATGAGAAATCTATGGAAATCTTTTCATCTGCAATTCCTGGCGATTCGCTGATCATTTTTCCGAGAGGTCCCCTGCTTATCGGTCAAAATAAATTCGGTTGGACAGATGTCAGAAATGATCAAAGACCCAATTTTGATGATTACGCCCGGTTATCCACAGGTTTAATGAGATCATTGCAGGAATTGACACGCACAATTCAAACACCTTCAAAGGCTGGAAATTTTAATTTAATCGGGTTTAGCCAGGGAGCAGCCATGAGTGCCGTTTTAAGTATTTTATACCCTCAAATGTTCAATAAAGTTGCTCTATTATCAGGATTTTTACCTTCAAATCCACCTGTTTTAAAAAGAGAAACATTGTCCACCCTCAAATATTATATTGCTCATGGAACTCAGGATCAATTAGTGGACTTCGAAAGATCAATAAAACTTAAAAATTATCTCGAGGATTATGCTGCCGAGACAAAATTTTGTCAGGAAGACTTAGGGCACAAAATTGGGACTTCCTGTCTGAAAAATTTGAAATTATTCTTCCAAACTGAGAGATTATCGAACTCTGATAAACGAAAATAGCGTCAATAATATCCCTGTAATTCCTAACACAACAATTACCATGCCCATCGGTATTCCACCTGGCAATTGATTGGGTGTATTTTCAACATAGGTCGGTATTGTGAGTGGAGCAGGTTCTGTGAAAGTTGGCAATCGGGTTGGTTGTTGGGTAACCACAAATTGAGCAGCTAAAGTAGGGTCAATTGTGGCAGTAAATTGTGGCGTGACCGTTGGGGGTGGTTCGATGATCGGCAACTGACCAGGTGAAAGACTTACGAGGGCCGCGAAAACCCAGCCTTTACCTCCGGCAACCCCCGGATATTCGATTTGTATCCACTCCCCTCCTTGAGAACGCCCTAAAGCTGGTGCTGTTTGCCCAACCATTAAAACGCCAACAGAGGGATATAAGGTGCTCGGTCCACTACGCACATTCATAAAATCATCATTCTGGCTGGGTCGAACGGTAATTATCATTCCTTGTGGCGTACCTGTCACGGTCGGAACAGAAACCGTTGGCAGTTGCGGTAAGGGATGAGCGACCACTGATAGAACATTATAAAATAATAAAATTAAGATGATTAAAACCACCAAAGATGATATTTTCTTGATCACACTTTCTCCAAATAATTTCTTTTTTAAGAGTAGCTTGATTATAATATATTTATGGAACACAAAACTTATCACGGAAATATTACGCCACAGGACATTTCGAAATCACTAGTTGCGCATTTCCACCGCGGAAATTATCGTGTGCAACAAATTGGTAGCGGGGAAAATATAATTATTCAGATAGCATCCATCATGAATGCCCCTTCTGGGGGACAAACTTCAATCGGAGTTTCAGTTCAAACATTTGAAGATGGTGTCATGGTGCAAATTGGAAAACAGTCCTGGATGGGTATAGCAGCCAGCCTGGGTAAAACCGCGTTTGGTGCAATTCACAATCCCCTCTCCCTATTAGGCAGATTAGATGATGTTGCACAGGATATCGAAAGTTTATCACTCAGAGATGAAATTTGGTCAGTGATCAATCAAGCTGCTTATAACCTTGGAGCAGGGTTTGAGCTCTCGGAAAGATTGAAAAGATATGTTTGTAATTATTGTGACACACCCAACCCTATCGGAGAGTCAAGCTGTCTTGCTTGTGGTGCACCCCTAGGAGGAGTTCAACCAAAAACATGTAAACATTGTGGTTATATCATCACCAGCACTGAACGAGTTTGCCCGAATTGTAAAAAACCTAATTTAGATTAAAATTCAGTGTTCTTCCAGTGACGATTATCGCCTTTAATGAAGAAGTCCACGCCGGGAGGACCCCAGGTTCCAGCCTCATAAACAGGCAAATATTTTCTTGGGTCTTCTTTCCAACCATCCAATATTCTATTAATAAAACTCCATTGACTGATTACTTCATCAGATCTGGTAAATAGTGTCGCATCTCCATAAAAAGCATCTTGTATCAAACGCACATAGGCTTCCGGTATTTTAATGTCAAAAGATTCTTCATAATCAAAATTCATCTCGACCGGGGCAATTTCATTGATTTGGCCAGGCTTTTTTGCACCAAATGTCAGGGTCACTCCTTCATCTGGTTGTAATTTGATTACGAGCACATTGGGGGCATCACCGGCCATATTATGCCAATTAAACAACGAAAGGGGAATTTGTTTGAATTGTATGGCGATTTCAGTCATTCTTTTCGGTAAACGTTTTCCAGATCGTAAATAAAAAGGCACACCGGACCAACGCCAATTATCAATGAAAAAACGTGCCGCCAAAAAAGTTTCTGTGATTGAATCTCTTGCCACTCCTTCTTCATCTTTATATCCAACTACCTTTTTTCCATCAATATACCCAGAAGTATATTGAGCCCGAAAGGTGTTCTCCAACACACCCTGTACGTCGTAAGGTTTTAATGCCCGCAATACTTTAACTTTTTCATCGCGGACACAATCAGCTGTAAAACTTACGGGGGCTTCCATTGCAGTTAATGCTAATAGTTGCAACAAATGATTTTGAAACATGTCTCGAATGACACCCGAGTTTTCGTAATATCCTGCTCGTGTTCCAACTCCAACGGTTTCTGCGACGGTTATCTGTATGTGATCAACGTATTGTCGATTCCATAAGGGTTCAAAGATCCCATTCGCGAATCGCAATACTAAAATGTTTTGAACAGTCTCTTTTCCCAAATAGTGGTCAATGCGATATATTTGTTTTTCATCAAAGACAGTATGAACGAGTTTTTCCAGATCCCTGGCTGTTCCCAAATCGCGACCATAAGGCTTTTCGATCACGATTCGCGTCCAGCCAGCTGTTAAATGACCTAACTCATGTTGACCAATTAGTTCAATAATTGTCTCGTAGGATTCGGGAGGTGTTGCCAGATAGAACAACACATTTTTAATGCCTTCATCCATCAAATATTGTTTCAATAGCTCATATCCATCACTTTGATCAAAGGATGACTGAATATATTTCAGTTTGGAAAAAATCTTTTCTAAACTCTCTGGGGCAATTTCTTTCTCGGAGTTCTCTCGAATTGACTCTGTAAACACTTCTTTCATATGGTCTTCAGTCCAATCTCTTCTTGCGAAACCAATGATATGCAAGTGATTTGGAATCCGACCAGTAGAATAGAGTTCACAAATCGCTGGAATTAATTTTCTGCTGGTCAGGTCTCCGGTCACCCCAAAAATAACTACAGCGCTTATTTCATTGTTTTCAGAGTTTCTTTGATGATTGTTCTCCATACCACCTCATTTTCCTATGTATGCATGTTAATTATCTTACCAATCTAGAGAGTTGCCACGTTCTTTTTAGCGCGGGTCTGCCCGCAAAAAAGCAGAACCCTGGAATGATTGAATTGATTCTATATGTCGATTTACTAATCAGAATCTAAACCAAAACATCTCATATATAATTTAATCATAATACAAAAATTTTTTGGGAAGGTCACATCTATGTCTATCCATCCTTTACACATTTTTTCAGGTTCACGATCTATCCAACTTGCTAATGAAGTTTCCTCAGAATTGAACTTACCCCTGGGAAATGCAACCTCAACCTTCTTGCCAGATTCTGAAATTCATGTAATTTTGAATGAGGTTGTGCGTGAACATGATGTGTTTTTTATTCAGTGCATCACCCAACCAGTCAATGATGCAATTTTTGAACTCCTGCTATATCTGGATGCTTTTCGACGTGCCAGCGCGAATAAAATCAATGTGATTATTCCGTATTTTCCGTATGCCAGACAGGAAAGAATGTCAAAAGGAAGAGAGGCAATCAGTGCTAGAGTTGTCGCCAATTTAATCGAACAACAAGGCACAACAAGAGTTACATTTATCGATATTCACAATCCAGCGATACAAGGATTTTTCAACATACCTGTTGATCCAATTTCAGCCATTCCCATTCTTTGCAATCATCTCAGTCAATCTGATCTATCGAATGCCATTATCGTCAGCCCAGATGTAGGGAGAGCTACTTTGGCAGGCAAATATGCTGAAAGGCTGAAACTTCCATTAGCAATCATGCACAAACGGAGAGATGATTTTACTTCCACAAAAGTAACGCACATCGTTGGAGAAGTTTCTGGTAAAAAGCCGATTATTATCGATGATCTCATCGCTGGAGGCAGCATTTTAAAACAAATCGATACCTTAATGGACCAGGGTACTTCAGAAAAAGTCTGGCTTTCCATAACACATCCCATTTTGTTAGATTCTGCATTGGATATCATCTATAATGATCCTAGAATTGAACGTGTCATTGTCACCAACACCTTGCCGCTTCCTGAACGGGCAAGGCAATGCAGCAAAATAGAGCAAGTGACAATTGCTCCTCTCTTGTCTGAAATTATTAAAAGAATTTATCATGGTGAAAGTATCCTAAACCAGTTGGTATTATCCTGAACATTTTCATTTTTATGAAAGGTGAATCACATGGTGACTATATTTGCAGATACGACTTCAAGCCTGAGTGTCAAAGAAGCAGAAGCATTAGGGATTGAGTACTTCCCTCAAATCATAATTTTTGGTGATGAATCGTTTCGTGATGATTATGAATTAGATTCAAGCACATTTATCAAAAAACTGATTGAATCATCTACCTTACCAAAGACGGCCGCTCCTCCACCTGGTTTATACGGCCCTAAATTTGAAAAACATTCATCAGCTGGGGATTCAATCATCGTATTAACACCTTCCACGCAATTGAGTGGTACTTTCAGAAGTGCTGAAGTGGCAGCTCAGGATTTCCCGAACGCAGATATTAAAGTCATAGACACATTAAGTATCGGCGCATCTTTGGCTACCATTGTGAAGTTGGCAAATAAGTATGCCAAAGAAGGATCCTCCAGCGAAGAAATTGTGCACAAAGTTGAAAACCTGATTACAAGAGAAAGGAATCTCTTCGTGGTGGATACACTTGAATACTTGTATAAAGGCGGAAGAATTGGTGGGGCCAAAATGTTATTTGGTAGCCTTCTTCAGGTAAAACCACTCCTGTGTTTAAGAAATGGAAAAGTGGAACCAGTTGATAGTCAACGGACATCAAAAAAGGCAATTGCAAGGTTAAAAGAACTGGTAGTGAATGAATGCAAAGATAAAGGTTGCTCGATGCTCAGCATCCAACATGGTGCTGCACATCAGGAAGCTAATTCTCTGGCAGATGAGTTCAAAAAATTATTGGATGTTGAAAGTATTGAAATTTTCGAATTACCACCTGCTTTTCTAACCCACTCAGGCCCTGGCGTACTTGGTGTAAGTTATTTTGTGGATTGATAGATCTAAAATAACTTCTCAATCGTTTCCTTCAGTATCCTATGTTGAATACATCTGACTTGATCATTTCCATTGATGAATCCATTATTGCCGTCAATAAACCGTCTGGATTACGAACAATTCCAGATGGATACGATCAGGATAAAGAGAATTTACAATCTTTACTTAAGATTGCTTTTCCGGATTTGATGACCGTGCATCGACTGGATAAAGAGACGAGTGGCGTGATCCTTTTCGCCAGAACCAAAGAAGCACATCGCGCACTGAATATTCAATTTCAGGAAAGAAAAATTAAGAAGAAATATTGGCTCATAGCCCATAATATTCCGGAATGGGATCAATTTGACGCTAAATTTCCAATGGTGGTGAACGGAGATCGGCGTCACAGAACGATTGTTAATCAAGCCGGAAAACCATCTGAAACGCTTTTTTTCAGACATGGATATGATCAGAATAAATGTTTAAGTTTTCTGGAAGCAATACCCCACACCGGTTATACCCATCAAATTAGAACCCATTGTTCATTTCTTGGTTTTCCAATTCTCGGAGATGATCTATACAGTAAGCAGTTGACAACTTCACAATTACACTTAAATAACCAGGTCAACCGTATGATGCTGCATGCAACTTCAATCGAATTCATTCATCCAATCACCAATCAGAAATTATTGATCGAAACAGAAGTACCTTTTTCCCTGGAAAAAGTGTGAAAAAACGGAGATGTGAGAAACCATCTCCGTTTTTAAAATCTCAATTTGGTTGCATATTAATCCAAGGTTCGCTTAATTTCCACAGTCTTTTTGCTTTGTAAAAATGCCCAGGTGACAACCGCGCACAATACCACAACTAAAGTCCAACCAACAATTCCCAAATCCTGATACTTAACAATCACGGGTGCAGCTAACAAACTGACCAGGTTAACTACTTTGATCATAGGATTAAGAGCCGGACCTGCTGTGTCCTTTAATGGATCACCAACCGTATCACCAACAACACCAGATTTGTGACGTTCAGAACCTTTGCCTGTATTGGCTTCTAGATCTCGCGGCTCATCTTCGATGGATTTCTTTGCGTTATCCCACGCGCCACCAGTATTTGAAAGGAATACCGCCAACAATTGACCGCTTAAGATGACACCAGCCAAAAATCCTCCTAAAGCCTCCACTTGTAAAACCATTCCAACAATGAGGGGGATAACCACTGCCAATATGGCGATAGGAACCAACTCTTTTTGAGCTGATTGTGTTGAAATATCAACAACTTTGGCATAATCAGGCTTTTTTGTACCTTCCAATACACCTGGTACCCTGAACTGTCTTCGAACCTCATCCACAACCTTACCAGCTGCCCGGCTAACAGCCCGAATATTTAAGGAACTGAAAAGCCATGGCAAGGCACCGCCCAGCAACAAGCCTACAAAAACTCCCGTGTCAGATATTCGGATCGACTCAATCACCGGCACATTCAATTGAAGTTGAACTCTGGATACATCGATGATGTAGGACGCAAAAAGACTAACAGCAGCGATAACCGCAGAAGCAATCGCAATACCTTTCGTTATTGCTTTGGTAGTATTACCAACCGCATCCAGGTCAGCCATAATCTGGCGCGCTTCTTTGGTCTCATCATCATCCATATCATGCCAGGACATTTCTCCAATTCCGTTGGCATTATCAGAGATTGGCCCGAATGAGTCCATTGCAACATTGTTTCCTGTGTGGCTCAACATACCAATACCAATCATGGAAACAGCATACATCACATAGATAGGTGCCTCCCCATTGAATAGTAACAAAGCAAATATGAAGCTTACCGCAATGACCAGCAAAGCCCACACACTGGATTCCATACCGGAGGACAAACCAGAAAGAATTAGGGTTGCGGTGCCGGTATCTGCAGATTTAACAATTTCTTTAACCGGTGGTTTTTTGGTCGAAGTAAAGTAAGAAGTGAGTGGGTTAAACGCAACCGCCAATCCAACGCCGATTGTGGTCAACATGCCCAACCGCCAATCCCCAGCATAGGTCATTGCAATGATGAATGCCCATAATACGGTGTTAATACTTGAAACTTCATAAGAACGGAACATTGCTTCTTCTGAGTCATGCGCCCTTAAAAATTTGATGGGGAATTTCATCCATATAGGTACTGCGAAGGTACCAATAATCGAGCTGACCACACCGATCGCACGGATGATGAGAGGATATACAATCCACTTCAGATCGCCCGTCAGTGAAACAAGTACAATTCCCAAGATTAAGGCTGAGACAATCGTAACTTCATAACTTTCAAAAATATCCGCCGCCATCCCGGCACAATCCCCTACATTGTCTCCCACAAGGTCTGCAATTACCGCTGCATTCCTGGGATCATCTTCGGGCATATCCTGTTCAACTTTACCCACCAGGTCAGCACCCACATCAGCAGCTTTTGTGTAAATACCACCACCAACTCGCATGAACAGCGCAACCAGGGTACCACCAAAACCAAAGCCTAGGAGTGCATCAGGTGCAGCTTTGCCAAAAATCATGAAAATGACCGTACCACCTAACAGTCCAAGACCGTCCGTCAACATGCCTGTAAATGTGCCAGAATAATAAGCAATTGAAAGGGACTCATTCAAACTGGACCGGGCAGCAGAAGCAGCACGCACCGATGCCTGAATGGCCATTCTCATACCCATTTGACCAACCATTATTGAAAAGGTAGCGCCAATAATAAACGCAATCGACCTGCCGATAGCAATAATCATTCTGACATTTCCACCGGCAAATTCTTCCTGGGCTTCTAAACTTGGCGGTACAACATACACACTAAAGAACAAAACAACTGTAAGAATTACAATGGAAGCAACGATCGTTCGCAATTGTCTTGATAAATAACTATCCGCCCCAATACGAATTGCGTTCCAAACTTCCTGCATTTTCTCAGTGCCCTTGTCCTTTTTAAGAACATGTTTCCTGAGTAAATACGCATAGACAAGGCTAATTATAGCAACAACGATAATTCCGAGCATGGAGATTTGTTCAAAAGTATTAAATCCATGACGGGCCAAACCAAGAATATTCATTTTTCCTCCTCAGAGTTAATAAAATTGGATAGAACAAGTAATTAAGTCTGTTGTACTCAGCCCAAAAGATTATTTTAGTAGGAATAATGTAGGTGTCAAATAAAAATCATAACAAATCCTACAGTTTTTCTAATATTTTTGAAATCCATTCTTAAATGGTCAGAATTCTAAGAATTTTCTAATCGAATTAATGAGATTTTTCACAAGTTTGATGTTGACTTCACATTTTATTTGTTGTAATATCAAACTTGCTTAATTATTTTTTGCAGGAAGATGGGCTGATATTTGCCTGTTTATAATCACATACTTTTTTCAATCTCATTTCCTATTGAATTTTAGGTTGAAAAAGTGTATGCTCAAGAATGACTTATTAATAAATAGATAATATGGACCAGTGGTCTTTAGTATTTAAAATTTCCGAGGGATCAAATTAAAGTATGGATAATTTCCTAAATGTAGTTGATGACGATAATGAAGAATTGATTGAATATCCTGCGATTGCCAGATTAGTTGAACTGGGAAGACAGAAATCTTATGTAACGATTGATGATATCCTTCACTTTTTCCCTGAAGCTGAACAAGAAGTCGAGCAGTTGGAAGAAGCTTTCGCTGCACTGATGAGTGCTGGTATTCCATATGTCGAAGATGAGACGCCACTAGATGGTCCAGCGGAAGATGATTTAGAACTTGATGCCGATGAAAAAGAAATCGACGACGAAGAAGCCGCAAAACTAATCTTCGATGATCTTGAAAACATTGATACAGACGATACAATTGGTCTCTATCTCAAAGAAGTCAGTCGTGTTCCTTTATTAACAGCTGAAGAAGAAGTGGAATTAGCCCAACGAATAGAACGAGGACGTATTTCCCGCGAAGAATTAGCCAAAGGCAACTCCACTGATCATCGCCGCTTTGAATTAAGAAATTTGATTGAAGATGGTTGGGACGCCCGCGAACATTTAATCACTGCCAATTCCCGTCTTGTCATCAGCGTTGCTAAAAAATATATGGGACGCGGGGTTCCCTTCTTGGACTTGATCCAGGAAGGAAACATTGGTCTCATCCGTGCCACCAAAAAATTTGACTATCGCCGGGGACATAAGTTTTCAACTTATGCAACCTGGTGGATTCGTCAGGCAGTTACCCGGGCGATCGCAGACCAGGGAAGGACGATTCGGGTTCCTGTCCACATGGGTGATCAGATCAATAAATTATTACGAATTCAACATCAATTAACCCAAAGATTGGGGCGTGAACCAAGTGTGGAAGAATTAGCCGAAGCATTGGATGTTCCACCCAAAAAAGTCGAAAACATGATCCAGGTTGCTCGTCGTCCTCTTTCTTTAGAAACCCCGACAGACGACGAAGAGGATTCGGTACTTGGCGATTTTATTGAAGACGATGAAGCTCCCCCTCCCGATGACACGGCAACATACAATTTGCTGCGTCAACATCTAGAAGAAGTTCTGAATGGCTTACCCCCAAGAGAAGTTCGCATACTGCAATTAAGGTATGGACTATTGGACGGCCAGGCATACACCTTGGAAGAAGTTGGCAGGAAAATGGGTGTAACGCGTGAAAGAGTCAGGCAAATTGAAGCTCAAGCTTTAAGCAGGCTGCGCCATCCAGTCATACGTAGAAAACTAAGAGATTATCTGGGAGATTAATCTTTACCTCCTTTCAGCCTTATTTTTTCTCCATCTGATTGTTTTTCGGTTTCTAATGTACTTGCGAAATTATTTAAGATGTAGCATACTATTTCTGAGAGGTACATATGGAGAATATTTCTTTAAGAGCTTATATTCATAAAATTGAAAACCAGATTGATAATGGTCAAATCGATCAGGCAATAGCCCATTGTAAACATATCCTGCAAACCTACCCGAAACATATCGATAGTTATCGATTATTAGGAAAGGCGTTGCTTGAAAAACAAAAATATGGCGATGCCTCGGACATTTTTCAAAGGGTGTTGTCTTCAGTTCCGGACGATTTCGTCTCCCACATAGGTATGTCAATGATTCGGGAAGATGAAAATAATCTGGATGCGGCAATTTGGCACATGGAGCGTGCTTTTGAAGTCCAACCTTCTAACAAAGCAGTACAGGATGAAATGCGCCGATTGTATACCAGTCGTGACGGGGTTGCACCTCCAAAAATTCGTCTGACCAGGGGAGCTCTTGTCAGAATGTACACGCGGGGAGAATTATATAATCAGGCGATTGCTGAAATCCTGGCTGCTCTATCTGAAGACCCGAATCGAGTCGATTTGGAAGTTATGTTGGCTCGGATTTACTTTCTGTTAGGCAAAAAGGTTGAGGCAACCGAGACTTGCAGTAAATTAATTACCAAATTGCCTTACTGTTATGAAGCCAACAAAATTTTGTCTGAAATTTTACCGGGAACTTCCCGAGAGGAAGATCAAAAGATTTTCCACCAAAGAGTGGTTGATTTAGAACCTTATTTTGCATATTTGAATGATAAAACGTTATCATTAGCAGATGTACCTGATACACTCATCATGATGGACTTTTTGGATTGGGATCCAAGCTTAATGGTGGATGATCAACCTGACTGGGCACAATCAATTGGATTTGCTTTGGATAATGAAAAAACCTCCAGTGAAGATTTTTCAAGCTGGATCGATGAAATCGATATCAAATCCTCTGAGAACCTTGATTCAAAAGAGTCAACTGAGCCTGAAAACGTACCGGATGCTGAAAATTTCACAGAAACTAACCAATCACAGGAAGTGGAAGAACAGGATGATGTGATAAATCTGAAAGACATCCATGATGACATGGATGATATTACAATTTCAACTTCAGATGCAGAAAGTGATCAGAAATTACCTGAATGGTTTAGTGACGCGGGTTGGGAAATAACAAAAGAATCCGATCAAAACGCAGAAAAAGGATTTTCAATCCCACCAGATATCCCCACTGAAGATAAAATCGAGAATAATCCGGAGGATGAAGAGGAAATTCTTCCGGCAGAAATTCCCTCCTGGCTTAAGGCGATTGCTCCATCGGAAGGATTCAGTAATCTCTCAGAAGATGGTGACGATAATGAGGTTAAGAACCTTGAAGATCTATTCAATAATTTGGAAAAAGACAAATTTGGTTCGGTAAAAAATGATGCGGTCATCCATTGGGAGAATGAATTTACAAAGGATAATGAACCGTCACTGGAAGAAACACTACAAGGGTTTGAGTTTTCTTCAGTGACCTCCAACGAAGTTGAAAGCACAACCCCCATCGAATCGGAGTCAGATTCACAAACACAAGATATCAACCCCGAAGATCTGGATTGGATAAAAGCTTTATCTTTTGAAGATGAATCAGTAGCAGAAAATAAATTTTCAGATGCAACGATGATGGAAAATGCTTTTGAAATTCAAGAGGAAGAAGAGATTAATAAACAATCCCTGGATCAAATCATTAATGAATTGGAAGAAAACAAAATTGAAGGTACTCATTCAGAAGAAAAAACCGAGGAACTTTCTGATGATGATTGGTTAAATTCTTTGGTATTGGATGCAGATAAAAGTGCGTCATTAACGGAATCAGTAATGGATCAGGAAGAAGAAGGAATTCCAGATTGGATAAAATCTGTTGTGGATGATAGTGTCGAACCAACATTATCCTCTGCATCTGAAGAATCGGAATCCTTACCGGATTGGTTGTCAATTTCAGATGAAAACCTCGGAAGTAAATTAGACGATATTAAGATCAGCTTCGATGAAGAGGATGACCTCTCGATCCCGATCGAGACAACTATTGATTCGATGGAAAACCTTGACCAGGATCTTAAAGTTGTTGAGGAATCTTATTCAGAATTACTCGATGATAAGATTTTCGCAGACATAGGAACTGAAAGTGATGAATTAATCCCCGGCTCAGAATTTTCAAACCTGACAGATGAAAACTACGAAGCATTAATCGAAAAGCATCAACACAAACCTCAAGTTGAAGGTGATGTGGATTTACCCATTGAAGCTGAGGAGGAGGAGAAATTCGTGTTTGACTTTGGTGAATCCGAGTTACAGACTGAAGAAATCCAAGAAGTGGATCTTGCCTCTGATTCCGAAGAAGATGAAATGGATTCCGCCTTAGCCTGGATGGAAGGATTAATTTCCAAACAAGATTCTGCTGAAGAGTTTTCCCCCAGTAACCTTGAAGAGGATATTGAAACACTACCTGAATCACTTTCGAGAGAATCATCGCTTAATGACGACTCAGGTGATGAAACTGTCTCAACACCCAGCTGGTTGAAAGAATTAGAAATCGAGACCGGTGAAGTGCCTGAACAGGACTCTGATCAAGTGCTAGAAGGATTGTCTTCATTGGTTTCCGATTCTTCAATAGAAACAAAAACTACAGAATTTTCCAGCGAAATGAACTTAGACAAAACCAATGACCAGGATTTAGAAGATTTCCTTGATCGGCTAGAAACTGAAATAGACGGTAAAAAAGGTGATTTCTTCGATCAAGAAATTGAAAAAGAGAGAGTCCAATCTGGAGACTTGACTTCAGAAGAAACGGAACAACCTCTTTCTCAGCAAATGGAAATAGAACAACAAGAAGAACAAGAAGAAGAACCAGGGAATATTGAATCTCTTGAATTAACAGCTGAAACATCTTTTGAAGAAATTAGCACTGTTGAACTAGGAGATGAATTGGCAACCATCTCCTTGGAAGAAGAAGTAGTTACCAAAGAAATTTTTGATGATGAGGTTCAGGGATTAGAAATTCTAGAGGAAATTCCTTCACCCGATGATGAACTCGATGAGCATACTGAGGAAATCCTGGAAACTACAGAGCGGGAACAGGATTTCGTTTCTGAATTGGAAGAAGAAATCGAAGACACTCAACCCCTAAAAGTAAGAGATGACCGGCTTCCAGACTTGGAAAAGGCAAATAGATATCTGGAGAGTGGAAATCTTGAAGAATCTATCGCAATATTTGATGAATTAATTGATGGCTCATTTGAGTTGGATCAGATTATCTACAACATACAAAACGCCTTAGACCACCACTTCCCGATTGATATAAACTTATGGCAAGCTCTGGGTGATGCGTACTTAAAAAATAATCAACTTCAGAATGCGCTGGATGCGTATTCAAAAGCTGAGGATTTATTATCATAACTTTTATTGGAGGTACATTTTGGAACAAACATTTATTCTGGTGAAACCAGATGGTGTTCAGCGTGGATTAATTGGTGAAATTTTATCGAGATTGGAAAAAAGAGGTTTGAAATTAGTTGCAGCCAGGTTCTTGCAAGTTCCGGTTAGTCTAGCTGAAAAGCATTATGCCATTCACCAGGGTAAACCATTTTACGAAGGATTGATTAAATATATTACCTCAGCCCCAGTGATGGCGATGGTATGGGAAGGTCCCGCTGCCATTCAGGCTGTGCGCCAAACAATGGGACTGACGGACCCCTTGAAAGCTGAACCTGGTTCTATCCGTCATGATTTTGCATCAAGAATTAGCAGAAATCTCACTCACGCGTCTGATTCTCCAGAAAATGCTGTTAGCGAAATATCTCTCTGGTTTACCAGGGAGGAAATCGTTGACTGGAAAAAAATGGATGACGATTGGGTTTTTGGAGATAACTAGATAATAGCGTAGAGAGTTTGATTGTCGTGATGATCAAACTCTCTAAGAAGAAATCATTTTTTAGAAATTCACCTGGTTCAGCCAATCCATCATTGCTTTGATCTGCTTTTTTCGATAATCAATCAAGAGGATCTGAAATTGATCTGTTTCATTGCTTAAATATTGATCTTGCTCTGTAAGCCATTGATTACAAAGCGCTAGTTGGTTATCAACCAACGCTGCAATTTTTCCCTGATATAAATTCTTGGCAATAAATAATTTGGCAATAAATTCTTGCCGCATTTCCCTGCCACGTTTGACGGGGGTTGTTATCCAATTTTCTAATTGGTGTATTCCCTCAGGCGTGATTGTGAACAATTTTCGGTCCGGGTACTGATCACCCTCGATCATTTTTTGTGAAAGGAACCCTTCCTGAAACAGTCTCTCCAAAAATCCATAAAATTGACTTTGTTTTAAGTACCATATCTTGAAAAAAGATGTTTCATTCGAAATATGTTTATACAATTCATAACCATAATTTGGTTTTTCGATGAAAAAACCCAGTAATGCTAGATACAGCGTGCTGTCAATTTTTCTTCTAGGGCTCATGTTGCTTCTATTATAGTATTATTTGATTATCCTGGTTCACACTCATTCATAAAGGGATTGCACCTATCCTATAAATTCTCGTGATATTTCTCTGAAAGAGTTTATAATAATAAAAAAGATTAAAATTCGGAGGAATGTTGAATTTTCCAAGTCCTTTCTATCGCTGGAGACCCCATCCCTGGCATGGTTTAGAAACCGGTCCTAATCCACCTAAGGAAGTAAATGCTTTTATCGAACTGTCTTCATTTGATTTGGTGAAATATGAAGTTGATAAGGTGACTGGGTATCTAAGGGTGGATCGACCTCAAAGGTCTTCCTCCCAACCGCCGACTTTATATGGTTTCATTCCCCGGACGTATTGTGGTAACAGAGTCCATCAGCTTTCGCCTAAATCCACGAAAGGCGATGGAGATCCATTGGATATCTGTGTCCTGAGCGAACGACCAATTACAAAATCTGAGATTATTTTGACCGCACGGGTTATTGGTGGTATTCAAATGATCGATGATGGTGAAGCGGATGATAAGATAATTGCAATCCTTTTTAATGATTATTTTTATCAAAATGCAAATGATTTATCTGACATCTCACAGGTATTGATTGACCGGCTTCTACATTACTTCAGCACGTACAAGTTAACGCCTGGAAAAGAAGAAACCACCTTTATCGCCGGAGTCTTTGGCGCAGAGCAGGCATGGAAGGTAGTCGAAGCCGCAATGCTCGACTACGAGGAAACCTACGGCAATTAAATAATTTTTAATTGCTTAGGATTGCCAATTAATCCTACCAGGTTAACCTTATTCAATTTTAATGCTGCTCAAATCACCTTCTGGTTCTGGGTACTTCATTTTTAATGATTTCAGCTCTTCTACGAGGATTGAGCTGATAAGCCAATTACGATACCAATTTCTGTTAGCAGGAATGATATACCAGGGTGCATATTTTGTAGATGTTTTTTCCAAAACATCTTCGAATGCCTTTGTATAATCCTCCCACAATAAGCGTTCTTTTAAATCCCCTGCAGAAAATTTCCATTGTTTTTCAGGAATATCCAATCTCTCCTGAAGTCTTTCTTTTTGTTCATCTTTTGAGATATGGAGAAAGAATTTTATGATGGTGGTACCCTCATCGGCTAATAATTTTTCAAAATTATTAATGTGATCAAATCGCTTTTCCCAAACACTCTCTGGAACAATATTATGTACTCTTACTACCAGCACATCTTCATAATGACTTCGATTGAAGATTACAATCTCACCTTTTTCAGGTGTTTGTTTATGAATCCTCCATAGGAAATCATGCGATAATTCCTGTGCAGTCGGCACTTTGAAGCTGGCTACGCGCACACCGGCAGGATTTACTCCATCAAAAACAGCCCGTATAACGCCATCCTTCCCACCTGTGTCCATCGCCTGCAAAACGATTAAAACCTTGTGTTTATTTTCTGCGTATAAAAGTTCTTGTAGCGTTTCCAGTTCTTGATTAATTTCCAAAAATTTCTCTTTAGCTTCTTTTTTGCCTTCCGGCCAACCGGACTTGTCGTCTGGATCCCATTCACTGAGATTAATTTTTTGTTTGGGTTTTACCCGATATCTATTCACGAAATACCTCTTTCCTGGTAGTAAATTTGATCCTGGTATTTTTGCCTGGAATCAATTTCATCTCAATAAATAAATGGGTCTATTGTCCGGTTTCAATTTCATAGGAATTTGCAGCCCATTGATTCATCCCACCGGCCATACTGGTGACATTTTTAAAGCCCTCGTTTTTCAGAATATTTCTTGCCTGGGCACTTCTATTCCCTGATCTACACACAACCAAAATTTCCTGATCATCAGGAATCTCATTCAAACGACTTTCCAATTGACCTAACGGTATTAACGTTGCGTCTGGAATATGACCGGCTTCCCACTCATGTGGTTCTCTGACATCTAGTACAAAGGCACCTTCTTCTCGCATCTGATACGCTTCCGTCACACTCACCTCTAAAGGTAGAGCTACAACATCTTTATCAGCTGTTTTGGGAGAAAATCCAACCGCAACCGCAAAAATTATGAGAGCCAATCCACCTAGAATAAGCCAGATATTTAAATTATTTTTCTTTTTGATTGTTTTTTTAACCTGTTTGGCCATCTTAACTCCATTTTGATGAAACATTGTCTGATCTACATATCTTCAAATCATGCTTGAATTAACTCTATCCTTTTGTAACGATTTTTGCCGAGCATACTTTTCCAAAAACACACCATATGCCGCTTTTGTTCAAATGTTACTTGTTATTACTGTAAATATTATAACGAAATTATTCAATTTGTTATCTCAATGTAAAATAATTGATATTGATACACTTGAATCAGAGGTTGTGCATGAGGATAGAAAATGCGAATTGTTTTATTAACGTTAACCGAGGAAGCGCGCAAAGGAATCAAATCTGATTCTATTCTGAATCATTATCCTCATCTTGATTCATTTTATTTTTCTATTCCTTCTCGTTTGTCTGTCGCTGATCAAAAGCACCTGATAAAAAGAGGTTCTCAATACTTACAATCGCAATTCAGTATGAGCATTGTAGATCTTGTCTCTGTTGGATCAAGTAGAGATATTAGAAGGAAAAATCAGCATGCGAAAGAACTTTCCTGGGAAATTTTTTACCACTTTAACCACTGGGTAAAAGTTTGTGAAGGAATATATGACCAGGAACTGGATTGGTTTATTTCCGGTTTTTCAGGAAAAATCCTGGACTTTTACACTGATGATGAAAACAGTATCTTCTTAATTGCATTTTCAGGTGATTCAGTATCAAAAATTCCCGTTAAGCATCTTAAAGAAATATCAAGAACTACATCACCCTTCTATACTTTTCTCGAATCTGATTTGATCATGCCTGATTTTGACCCAGTAAATTTTCTCGAAGATGAAAAAAAGAAAATGGATTTATTTGTTGAATTATCAGATTTTAAAGAATATCCTCAAGAAAATTTTGAAAATCTATTTGACCTGTTAAAGTTTTGGGAAGCACAATTTCGAACACATCTGCTAACAGCAGAACCTGTAAGGCTTGATAGCTACCAAAATATACTTTCTTTGTTGGTTGATATACCATATTTTTGTGAGCGCTTTGGTGTTTGGGGCACATTATTGATTGGGGATAAAAAAATAGACATTCCTTTAATAGAAATGGAAGAAATTCTAAATAACAAAATTCTCGATAACCACTTTCAGAACTATCGAAAAACGATGACTCTCATACTGCCAAATTAAAAGAGACCATCATTTTTTCAATGACAATCTCTTTTAAAATCCATATTCGTTTAACCGCATGAAATGCGTTTCATTTTTTTATGGTCGTGTTATATTGGCAAGAGCTCCCTCGCTAAAACAACACGCGATACCATCTTCATAGAGATATTACTTATTAACCTTATTGATTAATCCTTGGGGCTAACCAGAACATATCAGAAGTTGTGTTCGATCGATTGCTAATTCCCAGGATAAACTCAACACTTTTTCCTTCATACTCGCTGAGATCGATGTCAATTGTTGTCATCTTATCATCATAGGTTTCAATCCATTTTCCTAAATTTATTGGATTTCCGCCATTAATCCGTGCATCGAGACTTATGGCTACATTGCAAGATTTGCTTCCTTCCAGACAGCCTACCAAACTTGAAAAACGTGCGCCCTCCTTAAGGACAAAAGCCGGATAGAATCCTTGCATCCAACTTCCACTATCTCCTTCCAGATGCATATGGATTGTTCTTTCATCATCAATATATCCATTTTCGAGTTTTGGTTTGGACAGAACAGCTACATATGCCTTGGTCATACTTTTATCGCTATCGCAGGGTATTCTCACCACCGAATAACTGCTCTTCCATTGAGCACTACAAATTTTTGCCACAAAATCCAGAGGATAAATATCACTGGGCACACTCTCACTTTGATAATTTTCAACGTTAATGATTACCCAAAATGATTTGTCCGCTTTTTCTCCCACCCCAAAAACTTTCCCACCGGGAGTTCTTAACATCCATTCGCCTTTATATTCCCCGGAGGTTGTGGGAGATTTAAGATCAACCGATAAATCAATTGTCTCGCCTGGTTTTACAACGAAGCCAATTTTATTGGCTGCCTTGCCATCCATCGCATTTCCACTTGAAAAAATTATTTCATAATCTGCCGTCCAGGTAGTTTGTCCCTCGTTTTTTAATCTCCATGTTTTTGTGAAATTCGTACCTGATGCGATGACTGTATTATCAGGATAAGTAACATCTTTAACAAAAGTTGCTTTATCCATTGGTAAGGTGGTAAAAGTGGGGATCGGGGTATTTGAAGGAGCAACTATTTCTGGTGTAACCACTGTGTTTTGCAGTGGAGTGGACGTTGCTCCTTCAATAACATTCAACGTGGGTAAGTTAGACACTTCAGTAGCATTTGAAACCATGGTCGCAAAAGCTTGCTCTGTTGCCAGAGCTTGAACTGTTTGCATAGCGAGCGTGCTGACTGAACCTGGGTCTGTTGGGTTACCAAATTGTTTTGTTAAATTACAGGATGCCAATCCTAAAAAGATTATTCCCAGAACCATAAATAGAAAAACGCGCTTCATTTTTTTCTCCTATAACAATTATTGTTATCCAGACGTTCCATAACTGAATTTTGTTCCATCTATAAATTTAGCGTAAAATTAGCCAAATGGCAAAAGATTATATATTTAAGGTTGCAGATATTCCAATCCAGTCCCATTTAATACTGGCTCCTATGGATGGACTTACCGACCATCCATTCAGAGAGATGATCAAACGTTTTCATCCAGGCATCATATTTTCTGAATTTATTAATGCTTATGATTACTTGAATAATCATCCATTCTTACCCCAACAAATCGTTTTCTCTGAGGGTCAAAGACCTTTCGCGTATCAGATATTTGATAATTCTCCTGACAGAATATTGCAAACCGCACTCTATCTGGAAACCAAAAATCCAGATTTTATCGATATTAATATGGGCTGCTCCGCAAAAACAGTAGCAAACCGTGGCGCTGGGGCTGGATTGCTGAAAGAGCCCGCAACCATTAAACAAATCATGTCCTTGTTAACAAGAGAGCTTTCTGTCCCGATAACCGCGAAAATACGACTGGGCTGGGATGAAACTTCCTTAAATTATTTGTCGATCTCCAAATTACTGGAAGATTATGGTTGCGCTATGATTTCAGTCCATGGCCGCACCAAAAAACAAGGATATCAGGGAAGCGCAAACTGGGATGCAATCGCCGAGGTCAAACAGAATGTAAAAATACCAGTTCTGGCGAATGGAGATGTCAACTCAATGGCTGATGTTCAAAATATATTAAAAATTACAAATTGTGATGGCGTCATGATTGGAAGATCAGCTCTCAAAAATCCCTGGATATTCGCTGGATTGGACATTGATCAGATAACGATGGAAGAAAAAATGGACCTGTTAGCCGAGCATCTTGATCTGATGACTGGTTTTTATGGCTTGGAAAGTGGCTTGATATTGTTTCGTAAGTATATTAAATTTTATGTAGACGTATCTTCTCTTGGAAAAGAGTTACGGTCAGAAATTTATTCTCAAAATGATGCTTTTAAACTTAAGGCAATATTATTTGATATCGCCAATACAAAGATTACTTGACGTCGTTTCTGATCAAATCCAGTGTTTCAACCGCATGCCTTAAGTGTGGAATCACAATACTACCCCCTACAATCAGAGCAATATTGAATGCTTCAATGATGGCACCATCGTCCCAACCGGCTCTAACGCATTGAATAATGTGATAATCAATGCAATCATTGCACCTTAATACCATCGAAGCGACCAATCCAAGCAATTCTTTGGTTTTGACATCCAGAGTACCTTCCGAATAGGCATTCGTATCGAGATTAAAAAAGCGTTTGATTCCCAAATGGTCGAGATCCAGGATCCGCTCATTCATTTTTTCACGATATGCTTCAAATTCATCCAGTCGATTTTTCATTGTTTCACCCATTACTTACCTGTATCCAGAGATTTTCATCATCGAACTTATTTATTTGGATCCTAAGCGTTCCATTTCAACGCTAAAAATCCTTTTTAATATAGCCAGACTGGCGGCGTAGGTGGAATCCATCCCAAAATAGGAAAGAGCGCCAGCTCCGAGGTTCTTACCCTTACTGAGCGGCGTATCTGAGGCGTAATGCAAAATTCCCAAATCAAAATTAATATTGTATAAGTTCACAATTTCATTGACGGGATGCCTTGTCGGTCGATACATTTCAAAGATTGCCGAAAGGTATGGTCCTGCTTCCATTTCAATATCTGAGTACCCTTCCCGATAGAATACATCTGCCAGTTTTCCATTCTGCAGAAATGTACCCAGAACCGTCACGGCTTTTTGATTATCGAGTACTGTTCCATAAATCAAATTATCGGCGACATCACTTGCAGAAAAAGCGTTGCTAAACATGTAGGTATTTTCTGAATGTTCATCATAGACAACATTCGGGATCATAACATCCCCCAGAACACCATTTAATGTGGCAGCCTTACCCAGAATATAGACACCCAGTATGGGAGAAGACCGTTCCGCAATTTTTGTGAGAATGTTATAAGCTGCTAACCCGAGTGGATAGTCGATATTGAGGATGATGGCGTCACTCTTCTTTAGCAAAGCATAATCAGAATTATTTTTTAACCTGGGATCCATTCCTTCATAATTAATTTTACTGAGTTCAATAATCTGAGCATCCACATCGAAATAATGTTGACTATTAATGCGGGTGATTCCATTCATCGCTTCATCTTTTGCTTGATCCTTCCGCAAATAGTTCAATTGGGAAGTTTGCTGCGCTTTTTTTAATACATAATAGAGTAAATTCTCAAGGCTTGCTTTTTCTTGTTTGTTTTTAATAATTTTAAATTCTCTAAATAAATTTTCTTCATCACTTTTTTTAAGAAAATTTATCAGTAACTCTTCATTTTTTAATGCAAAACCGGTCAGTAGATTCGGTATGGAATGCGGGTTGCTGGAAATAAAATAGACTGGTCTTTCTTTGGGCAAAGGATTAGAACTTTCAATATGATCCCACCAGGCCCGGGTTGCTCGCCAGTACTCGCTCAGTGAACCAGCTAACAAATTTACCCGTAAATCACATTTTTTATTTTTGA
Organism: Anaerolineaceae bacterium; assembly: GCA_034003505.1. Taxonomy (GTDB): domain Bacteria; phylum Chloroflexota; class Anaerolineae; order Anaerolineales; family Anaerolineaceae; genus UBA6170. The sequence goes on from JAVEYK010000002.1 coordinate 170,686, forward strand.
TCCTTTTTAAATTTAAAATGAAATCTTTCCCCCAAATAACTTCAAACCTTCTCAAATCATCCTCGGATAAATTGAGAAAATCAGCAAATTTTGAGAACTCTGCAGGATTGTTTACAATATTATCAATATCAAAGGACGATGGTAATTGATTGAAAATAACATGCAGCTTATTCCACTCAATCTGGTATGCTGTCATTGCCGGAATAACATCCTCAATATCTGATCGGCTGGCGATGAAACAAGCCAGTTTATCTTTTCCATCATAAAAACATCTTCGCCGTCTTGCCCGGGTATTAACCGGAATCCAGTTTTCCACGTTCCGATATCCATGGTTTTCAAACACGGATGTACTCTGTCCTAAGGCAACGACTTTTACATCCGGCATACAATCAGGTAACCGCAAAAGACTGTAAATAAACGCAGACGTATCAGAGGCCCCTTGCCGGGCAAGAGGGTGTAAAAGGGAGTTCATGCCAGCATGAACTTCTTCGAGGGTTCTGATCTGTATTTCTGTTGTTGATCGTAATAAAGAATAAAGAGTTCGTAAATAGAGTTCGATTTCTTCAGAAGCTATCTTTGGTACTGTTCTTTCCACAAGTACCTCCCTTTTTAATTGTCTTAGAATTATATCGGATTTTGCTCTTGATATTAATTATTGGGATAAAATTTATCTGGGAATGTGGAAATTAGATATTAATGAAAGAAATTAACAATCTTCAACCAAGCACATTAATGGATCGGTCGAAACTGGTAAGTATAGAAAGGACAATTTCGACACATCTTATTAATTTGGATTTAAACTTGTTTACTGATGGTGTAATTGCCGCGTTGAAGAAAATTGCGGAATTTACCAGCCACGATCAGATCACAATTTTTATTATCGATCCAGAAAGTGACTTCACCAGCATTGAATGGCAAGCGACGACAAAGTATCCTACCCATATTCATTTAACGAAATCAGATATATTACTCAACTGTCAGGACAGCCTTCGCCAATTAAAAACAAAAAATTACATTCAAATATCCTCACTACAGGACTTTCTGAGATCTTTTCCATCAGAACTAAAATTTTTCGATTTCGAATTGGTCAAATCCATTTTAATGATTCCATTGAAGTTGAAAGAAGATTTGATCGGCTGGATCTCGTTTACGAATTATGAAAAACCAAGAATCTGGAATCATCAATCAATTGAAGTTTTCAATAATCTTGCTGACTTATTTATTAATATTTTTGAACGCAAAAAATATGAAAGCAGAATTGAAAAATTACATCTGTCTTTAGAACAGAAAATAAATGAAAAAACAAATGAACTATCAACATTATTAAATATACAAAAAGCTTTGACATCTGAATTGCATGTTGATCATGTGATTCAAATTATCGCCGATGAAGCTTGCAGGTTGACCCAAACACAATTGGGAACAGTCTATTTTTATGAAAACGGAAAATTGATCCTTAAGGTAATATCTGGCGAAACTGAAAACCTTCTCAAAATTGGTTTTGAAATTCCAATTGAAGGATCTCTGGCAGAAGTTGCATTTAAAACCGGATCACCTTATTTGATAAGTGATCTATCACAATCCATCGGTACATTCAAGGAAGCGGTTGAACGATCAAAAGTAAAGTCCATTTTATTTATCCCACTCATTTCAGGAAGAAAGTTAATTGGTGCCATTTCGGTTGCAGACAAAAAAGAAGGTGAATTAGGTCTCGATGATGAACGGTTGTTAAAAATGTTTGCTAATAGCGCCATCATTGCCCTGGATAATGCGCGTTTGTACAAAGAAGAACATGACCGGAGGGAAGAAGCTGAACAGCGGAAAACAATTGCGGAAGCTTTACGGGATATTTTACGTCTCTTAAATTCCAAAATAGAAATATCAGAATTATTAAATTACATTGCTGAACAATCCAGAGAATTATTAAATGCCTCCTCAACAATGATAAGAAGAATCAATTATGCGGAAAACAAAGTAATTACCGAAGCATCTTCTAATTTGCCTGAGGAATTTTCCGTAATTCAAGATTTACCATTCTACTCTGGTGGTTCAGAGACCATTCTACGAGAGAACAAACCTGTCGTTGTATCAAACCTGCCGGAATCCTTTGGTCGATATCTGGAAGATTCCCAGGAACTTACACCAGCGCAACAATTATGGGCAAAAGCCATTCTTCGCTATTACAAAAGCCACTTGATTGTCCCACTCATGATAGGTGATCACCTTTATGGCACCTTAACATTTTATTATCAGGACATGACCTCATTCTCCGAGGAAGATATTTACCTGGGTCTTACGCTGGCATCACAAGTTTCATTGGCGATAGAAAATGAGCGGCTGAGAAATCAAGAAAAAGAGATGGCAATCCTAGCGGAACGAAATCGTCTTGCCAGAGACTTACATGATGCAGTCACGCAAACACTATTCTCCGCTACGATCATCGCAGAAGTGCTGCCTAAAATATGGAAACAAAACCCGTCTGAAGGGGAAAAACGCCTGGAAGAAATACGTCAATTAACGCGCGGTGCTTTGGCTGAGATGCGGACACTTTTATTAGAACTACGCCCCTCCGCACTTAAAGACGCTTCATTTTCCTATTTATTGAAACAACTCTCTGAAGCCCTGAGTGGCAGGACAAGAATTCCAGTTGAAATTGATCTGATCGACATTCCTGATATGCCTGAGGATACGAAAATTTCTTTATATCGAATTGCACAAGAAGCGTTCAATAATATTGCCAAACACGCGAATGCAAGTTGTGTTTCTATTTGTCTAAAAAGAGAAAATGAATTTTTTAATTTATTAATCCAGGATGATGGCGTTGGAATTAATACTCTTAACAGTCCTTCAAACCATTTAGGGATGGGAATAATGCAGGAACGAGCTTTATCCATCAACGCTAACCTGGAAATAGAAAGTAAATTGGATCTAGGTACTATCGTTTCGATTAAATGGAAATGCCAGGGCTAACTTTAATTATCAGCCAAAATACTTGAGAACGAAATGAGCAATTTCATCAGCCCCGTTTTTGTGGGCTGTTTTAATTCTCGTTTTGGAGATTAAATTTATACTTTTGTCGATTGTTTGCGAAGAAAAAATGGTTGCTAGCTCAACTTCCTCAGAAATCAAGTGTTCTAAGACAAATTTTTTGAGTATTTTGGACTCGCGAAAATTTCTTCTTCCGATAAATAAAAAAGGTTTGTCAAGCGAATAAACTTCGGCTACTGTACTGTACCCTAATTTTCCAATCACCAAATCGGAAGCATTGACCAGATCCGGATGAAAAAAAGGATGGTCGTGAGGAAGGTAGATAATATTATTTGTCTTTTGAATATTCCTGACATCATTTACTGGCATTAAAAATTTATAATCATCCAAATATAGCCGCCTGTTTTCTTCCACGTATTCTATCGGGATACCACCCATGGTGACAAGAATAAGCTTTTCCCCTTCCCTGACGCCTAATTGCTTTCTGATTTTTTCCTTTTCTGTACGTGACACTCTGAAAACAGGCGGGACGATGATTGATTTTTCTGATAATTTACAGAAGGGTTCACAGGTAAAATGTATTGTTGGGGACTCATAAATTTCGCGGAATATTGAAATAAATTTTTCCAGACCTGGATAGCTCTCCAGATAATGTTCGTGGATCCAATCCCAGGTGAAATTTTCAATCAGAACTGATGGAATATCCAATCTCTCTGCCACCCATAACCCAATTGGGGATATATCACAAAGAATTAAGTCCAACTTTTTTTGAGAAACCAGTTGAGTTATTGGTTCATTTTGAAGATCAGAAAAAGGCAAAAATTCTTCCAACGAAATAATTGTTTTTTCAATATCTTCTTCAAATGGAGTAGCTTGAACCAATCCCACATCTGATTGTATTCTAATCAATTCAAAAGGAACCGAAAGTGAATTGCGAAAGAACCATTCTGGGGTTGCAGTAAAAATATAAAAATTGATGTACGCCATCTTCCCCAACGTATCCATGACAGCACAAGCCCTGGAAGCATGTCCAAACCCGTGTGATGATATAAAATAACCGATATTCATCTCAAATAATGAACGTATCTGCTACGTCACACTACCCGTCCAGCCCTTGAAATTGTTTGTCAAATGGTAATCTGACATTTAATCGTCTGATATTATCCTCTGACTTTTCAATTACCCTTAAGACAACAACCGACATATCATCACTCGGTTGGTTTTGATCCAGTCTGATCGCATGTGATAGTAAAGCATCCGCAATGTATTGTGCTGATGGCTCTTGTTCATCCAGGTAAGCTTGAATTAACGAACAAAAATCGATAGATTGATTAAATTTCTCACCTGCACGCATCACGCCATCCGTATAAAGAACAACCGTAGTGCGAGGCAATAAACTAATTTCAGTGATGGTTGGGCGAATATTTCTGGACTGACCGATAGGCTCGCTTTCACTGGAGATACATTCAATTTGATCTGCTTGTGAAATAAACACCGGGGTGGGGTTATTTCTGGTTATTACTAATGTTTGGGTTTGTAAATCTGCAGATAGGATATTCATATAAACACTGCATGTCCCACCTTTTTCCATAAATAGAAAATCAGAAGCACCACGAGCTGCTGCGCCGTCCCGTACACCATCAGATATTAGAGTAATTATTTTTCGAACAACCATCGATGAAATAGTTTTTGCAGAGGACCCTGAATAACGAGCGTCGGCGAGTACGCAGGATACACCTCCCATGGGTCTTTCTAAGATTTCTAAGGTATCCCCACTCTCTTGTGAACCAAATTTAACAACTTTTGCTACCGCTAATTGAATTTCCATATGGTTCATTTTAATCTAAATTTGAATTAATTCAAAATGATTATGTACTCTTTCATGTTCCCAACCCTATTCAGCACTACTATTGATGAACAATTATGTGAATTTATCGAATCACCTAAAGTATCCAGGAACGCTCGGCTTCAAAAATTTTCACATTAATCAATATTTCATCTTTAGTTGTTATTTAAGAATATTGTTGTAAACTCAAATGGTAAGACCTCTAACCTTTGAAAGGATTACCTACAATGCAATGGAATCTGCCTGAAAAACCAGCAGAATTAGCCGAACAGAGAATTATCAAAGCAATCCTTGAAGATGTTTTTCCAATCAACAGCCTTTTGCCTTCCGAAAGAGAACTATCTGCGCGTATTGGTGTTACAAGGCCTACACTTCGAGAAGCCTTACAAAGACTATCAAGAGATGGTTGGGTTGAGATTCATCAGGGAAAACCAACCAGAGTCAGAGATTTCTGGGCTGAAGGAAATTTAAATGTATTATCGTCTATTTCTAAATACCCAGAACACCTTTCTGAAAATTTTGTGGAAAATTTATTACAAATTCGTTACCTCTTATGTCCAACTTATTCATTGATGGCCGTAACTCATAATCCTGAATTAATCATTGATTTCCTGGCTACCAAACCTGAGAAATCGGATGCAGCTGAAATTTATTCAGATTTTGACTTCAATTTACATCTTCGATTAACCCAGGCTTCCGGGAATCCAATATTCACATTAATATTAAATGGTTTTGGAGAGCTCTTTAAACAAAAAGCAATTATTTACTTTCATAACGAACAAGCAAGAATTTATTCATACAATTTTTACGGAGCACTGGAAACAGCATTCTTAAGTAAAAAACCTGAAATCGTGTATGGATTGACCGAAAAAGTCATGAAGAATAGTATATCCTTTTGGAAGAATGCTGATTTGAACCTTGGAGGAAATGATGAGTGCTGAGAATATTCTGGCAATCGATAATGGGACACAAAGCACCAGAGCAATGATTTTTGATCCACAGGGAAATCTTTTATTCAAATCAAAAGTAGCCATCGACAATTACTCATCTCCCGAGCCAGGTTTTACTGAGCAGGACCCAGAAAAATTTTGGGAGATTTTATGTAAAGCGTGTCACCAATTATGGGATACACCTGGGGTGGATAAAAATTCCATTTCTTGTGTAACCATTACAACCCAAAGATCAACCCACATAAACTTAGATAAAAACGGAAAACCACTCAGACCAGCCATCGTCTGGCTGGATCAAAGGCGAACGGATGGGCTCAAACCAGTGGGTGGTCTGTGGGGTCTTGCTTTTGCCCTGTCAGGAATGCGGGAAACAGTTGCTTACCTGCAAGCAGAAGCAGAATGTAATTGGATACAAACACATCAACCTGATATCTGGAAAAATACACATAAATTTTTACTGCTATCCGGTTATCTAACCTACCGAATGACCAATCAATTTGTAGATTCAATCGGCTGTCAGGTAGCATATATCCCCTTTGACTACAAAAAGCAGGATTGGGCATCCTCCTGGGATTGGAAATGGCAAGCAGTACCAGTCCCCAAAGAAATCCTGCCAGAGTTGGTGCCATCTTCAAAAACGCTCGGTGTCATAACAGAACAGGCGAGTATGCAGACAGGAATTCCTGCAGGACTGCCACTCATCGCTGCTGCCGCGGATAAAGCCTGTGAGGTAATCGGTGCGGGATGTATCGACCCGCATGTGGCTTGCTTGAGTTTTGGCACCACAGCGACCATTAACACGACCCATACAAAGTACACCGAGGTAATACCCCTGATACCACCATACCCCTCCGCAGTACCAGGCAGATATAGCCTGGAACTACAGATCTTTCGTGGATACTGGATGGTAAACTGGTTTAAGCGGGAATTTGGCTTAAACGAGCAACGCTTGGCTGCCCAAAGAGGCGTTGAACCCGAAGAATTGTTTGATGATCTACTGAAATCTGTGCCCCCGGGGTCAATGGGTCTGGTTTTACAACCTTTCTGGTCTCCTGGACTGAAAAAGCCAGGACCCGAAGCCAAGGGGGCAATTATTGGTTTTGGTGACATACACACACGTGCTCATGTGTATCGCTCCATCATTGAGGGTCTTGGCTATGCGCTGCGTGAAGGTGCCGAAAGAACATCAAAACGCAGTGGGATACCGATTACGGAAATCCGAGTCGCAGGTGGTGGTAGTCAGAGTAACACGGCGATACAAATTACCGCCGATATTTTCAATTTACCGGTATCCCGTCCTGACATTTATGAAGCCTCCGGATTAGGTGCCGCGATCGATGCAGCCGTTGGTATGGGTTATTACTCAGATTTTGAATCGGCTGTAAAACAAATGACCAAGGTTGGAAAAACAGTGGAACCGGACAGGAATAATATTCAGCTCTATGACGATTTATATCGCAAAATATATTTACCCATGTATAGCCGCTTAAAACCGTTATATGACCATATTCGCACAATTACCGGATACCCGACCAAATATTGATGATCATTTGTATATTGATTGACATTACCATTTCATTCAAATAGAATGATTATGGATTAAAATAGAATTGAAAGCATGAAGGAAATAACTTTCATAGTTATTCAATATTGTGTAGAATTCATTAAATCAAATTGATTCACAGTATATAAAAAAAAACAAAAAACAATCATATTAAAGGAGAAAAAAATGTCAAATCCAAGTAATTTTAAATTTGCAAAAACAGATGAATGGGTTAGCGTAGAAGGAAATGTTGCCACCATTGGTGTTTCTGATTATGCCCAATCCCAGCTATCCGATATTGTTTACTTAGAATTCCTGGTCGAGCCGGGAGATGAAGTTGCCAAAGGTGACTCTTTCGTAACACTCGAATCCGTGAAAGCGGCAGCCGATGTTGCAGCTCCGGTGTCAGGGAAAGTTGTAGAATTAAATGAAGCCTTAACGGATGACTTTGAAGCAGTCAATGCTGACCCGTTCGGCCGTGCCTGGATGGTGAAAGTTGAAATGAGTGATCCATCTGAATTAGAGTCACTCATGTCCGCCGATGCCTATACAGCGTATTGTGAAGAGAGAGATCACTAATGTTTATCCCTAATACGGAAGCCGAACGCAACGAAATGTTGCAAAAAGTAGGCTTATCAAAAATTGAAGATCTTTTTTCTGATGTTCCAAAAGAATTCAGATATCCAGATCTAAACCTCCCTGAGGCTGTTTCCGAAATGGAAGCATTACAAAACCTTAAGGATTTAGCAATCGCAAATGATTCAACCGAAGACCTCATTTGTTTTCTCGGCGCGGGTGCTTACAATCATTATATTCCAGCGGCGGTGGATGCAATTATCTCACGCGGTGAATTTCTTACTTCCTACACACCCTATCAACCAGAAGTTTCACAAGGAACCTTACAGGCAATTTTTGAATATCAATCTCTGGTTGCATCATTAACAGGAATGGACGTCAGCAATGCTTCCCATTATGATGGTGCGACATCTGCAGCGGAAGCCTGTGTGTTGGCATATCATCATTTTCGAGGTAAAAGAACCAAATTCGTTCTCTCCAGATATCTTCATCCTCATTACCGTGAAACAATCAAAACCTACTTCCAGGGCTATGAAGATATCCACATAATGGGCGATCAGGTAGAAGATGGTATGCAAACCAGGGAAGATTTACTTAAACTGGTAGATTACGACACAGCCATCGTTTACGTTCAATATCCTGATTTTCTGGGAAGAGTCCAGGACTTTAAAGCCTTTGCAGAACAGGTGCACGCATTTGGGGCCATTCTGGCAGTATCCGTCAACCCGTTAGCCTTGGGATTAATCAAACCACCATCTGAATTTGATGCTGATATTGTGACGGGTGAAGGGCAACCCTTGGGTATTCCTTTGTCGTATGGTGGACCATATTTAGGAATATTTACCACTAAAAATGAATTTATTCGAAAACTCTCCGGAAGATTGGTGGGCGAAACTGTTGATAATGAAGGAAAACGAGGATACGTTTTAACTTTGACAGCCCGCGAACAACATATCCGCCGATCAAGAGCTACTTCGAATATCTGTACCAATCAGGGAATAATCGCTCTCACCTCAGCAGTGTATATGTCTTTACTTGGAAAACAAGGCTTAAAAAAGGTAGCCAAACTTAATTACGATAAAGCTCATTATGCAGCCGATCAAATCTCTAAATTAAAAGGGTTTGAACTAGTAAATTTGGGATCGTTCTTCAATGAATTTGTTGTGCGCACACCCATTCCAGTAAATGAATTGAATTTATTACTGCTGGATTATGATATTTTGGGAGGTTATGATTTATCAACTGATTATCCCGAATTGAAAAACCACATGTTATTAGCCGTGACCGAAATGAACACCAAAGATGATATTGGTTATCTGGTCGAAACCTTACAGGAGGTGACAAATGACTGAGCCAACTATCTTTGAAATCTCATCTCCTGGAAGAGCCGGCGTTAAATTTCCAACCAGTGATGTCCCAGAGATGGATGTCCCCAATGAATTTTTACGCGCTGAACTCCCCATGCCAGAAGTGTCAGAAATCGATGTGATTCGCCATTTCACCCGCCTTTCTCAACTGAATTATTCCATTGATACCGGATTTTATCCACTGGGGTCATGCACCATGAAATATAACCCCAGGATCAATGAGGTCACAGCCAGATTGGCTGGATTTGCAAAAGTCCATCCTCTTCAGCCTGTAGAGACTGTTCAGGGGAGTTTAGCCCTGATGCATGACCTCCAGAATTGGCTGGGTGAAATCAGCGGTTTTCCAGGAGTTACATTACAACCCGCAGCCGGTGCCCAGGGTGAGTATGTGGGCGTCTTGATCATCCGGGCATATCACAAAGATCGCAAAGATAACAAACGCACCAAAATGCTTATCCCGGATTCAGCTCATGGCACCAATCCAGCCACTTCTTCAATGAGTGGCTTTGATGTTGTAGGCGTCGCTACCGATAAAAATGGAAACGTCGATCTCGAATCATTACGAGCAGTATGTGATGACACGGTTGCTGGCTTAATGTTAACCAACCCCAACACATTAGGTCTATTCGAACAGGATGTTGTTGAGGTTATTAACATCGTTCACGAAGCTGGCGGTTTAGTTTATGGGGACGGTGCCAATCTGAATGCATTATTAGGTGTCTTACGTCCTGGAGACCTGGGTATTGACATTATGCATTTCAATTTACACAAAACCTTCTCAACCCCACATGGTGGTGGTGGCCCTGGGTCAGGACCAGTAGGTGTCGCAGAACATCTGGTCGATTACTTGCCTTGTCCCACAGTAGGGATCCTGGAAGAAGGATCTGAGGATTATCCTCCTTTGTATGGTTTTATCGAACCAGCCAAAAGTATTGGCAGAATGAAAGCTTTTTATGGACATTTCGGTATGCTCGTCAGAGCTTATACATATATCAGCATGTATGGCAAAGATGGCCTTAAGAAAATTGCCGAAGGGTCAGTGCTGAATGCAAACTATCTCATGATGTTGCTTAAAGACACCTACAAGCTTGCATATGATCGTCTTTGCATGCACGAATTTGTTCTGGAAGGACATTGGCCGGATGCACCAGGTATCCATGCTTTGGATATCGCTAAACGCTTGATGGATTACAATTTCCATCCACCCACAAATTACTTCCCTCTCATTGTTCCGGAAGCGCTCATGATCGAGCCAACAGAAACGGAAAGTAAACAATCTTTGGATTTATTTGCAGAGGCGATGATAAAAATCGCAGAGGAAGCAAAAACCCAACCTGAATTGTTGAAATCAGCACCGCATAACACACCGATCGGCAGATTGGACGAAGTGAAAGCAGCTAAGGATCTTGTTCTATGCTGCTGGATTCCGGAAAGAAATACTTAATTTCCAATATCTATACTACAAATAAAGCTGGCTTAAACCACCAGCTTTATTTATTTAACCTTCTGAATAGGTATATTTTCTTTAATCTGTTTTTTTAAACATGCCATATTCGTCATCTCTTCCAGGAAACTCGTAGTCGAAAGAATCAATTTGATCAGTTTATTTTATAGATTTTTTTTAAAAAAATATTACAATAACAATTATTGATATTTATGGAAAGGAGGTTTCGGTGTTACAGGTACGTCATCAGGAAGGACAGGGTCTTTTGGAGTATGCATTAATTATTTCTATTGTGGCTGTAATTGTTATTGTTGTTTTATATCTCATTGGGCCAGCTGTTGGCAACATGTTCAGTAATATCATTCCTTTAATCTAGCTTAAAAAAATCTCCTTATAGGAGATTTTTTTATTTAACAAAGTTTATGTACAATAAATGGATGTCTGACTGCAAACAGCTTGATCCAAAGGACAAAAAAAAGTTTGAAACTCGATCCTCATTTCCTGGAGCAGAAGGCAATCCGTTCGATAAAATCTTAAGGGCGCTCCAGAAAATCAACCAGGTACCTACCATTTTATTCATGCTGTTGCTGTTTCTATTTGGGGGAATGTTTACTTTATTTTTTGTTAAAAACTGGTTCATATTAATGATATTTGCGCTGGGAGATGCACTGTTAATCGCTTTGTTGCCCGGATTTAAGATTTCCTTTGGTCCCCTTAAATCTCAGGTTTTTCTGTTGTTTATCCTGCGCGCCTTTTTTATTAACTTGCCTTTCCCAATTAATCTTGTATTCCAATTGATAGGAACAATATTGGTTATTTATGGTTTTCTGATAGAACCATCCAAAATAAAAATTAACACCATTCATCACCATTTTCCAAACATTTCCTCCGGGTTGAAATTTCTCCATTTATCCGATATTCATCTTGAAAATATTGGTGTTCGAGAATACAAATTATTAACCATCGTTGAGGAGAGAAAACCTGAATTTATTCTTTACACTGGTGATTTTCTAAATCTTTCAAATATACGAAATCAAAAATCAATTGAGAAGGTAATTGAATTCTTCAATAAACTACATGCACTTTCTCCGATCTATTATGTTTCCGGAAGCCCGGCAGTTGATGTTGAAGATACCATGAAGATTATTGAAAAAAATCTGGAACCAAAGCGACTTAAGAATTCGAGTGAATTAATAAGGCATAATAATAATGAAATAAACCTCATCGGAATAACCTGCACTCACCAACCTCATCAGGATATTACTAACCTACCCCCCTTAGTTCAAAATAACAGCCTGAATATTCTCCTTTACCACTCACCTGATCTTGTTTATGAGTTAAAACCAGAACATCAGGTGAATCTAATGCTTTCCGGACACACCCATGGTGGGCAGGTGCGTTTCCCGATCCACGGTGCAATATTTACAGGCTCACTATACGGTCGAAAACTTCAGCAGGGTTTGTACCGGATATATGATACATTGTTGTATATATCCCGAGGAATCGGGCTGGAAGGTATGGGGGCACCCAGAGTAAGATTTTTGTGCTCACCCGAAATAATAGAGTGGATAATAAACGACAAAAATTTCCAGGAGGAAAAATGAACATCGATTTACCAGAATTAGAAGTGTTAAAATTTAATCTGACTAAAGAGCACCAGGCGTTCTCCCTCGTCATTCAAACCTCGTCAGTAGATTCACCGATTAAATATAGTTTTGGTGAAATTATTATCGATGAGGAGGTCGGAAAGAAAAAATTAACTCTCCATATTGGAGAGGAAAAAAAATTAACTACGGATAAATGGCGAAAACTTGGGGGAATGCTGGCAAAATACTTAAGATCTCATAGCATATACCAATTATTTATTTCAAAAGAGTTCTTGACCTCAATACAATTCTCTGATTTGCAACCTTTTTTTGAAGGTTTTTTCCTGGGTAACTATCGTTTTGATATGTTCAAAGAAGATTTCAAGAAAGAAAAAATAGAGGTATTAATCGAAAGTAAGGATGCGAGTCTCAAGTATGAAATAGGGAAAATTCAGAAATTGACATCCATCATCAATTACGCCCGCGAGTTAGGACAATTACCCGGCAATGTCATTAATCCTCCTTCTCTGGCTGACATTTGTGTTGTAATAGCAGATCAATTCAAACTCAATGTCAAAGTTCTGGATGAGAATGAACTTCAACAAATAGGCGCAGATGGAATTCTCTCCGTCGGCAAAGGCAGTGCTTCTCAACCGCGATTAATCGTAATGGAGTACATTGCCGAAAAACCTACCAGCGAAAAACCAATCGTACTGGTTGGGAAAGCCATTACCTTTGATACAGGAGGTTACTCAATCAAAAACACAGATGGTATTAAGGGCATGAAATTCGATAAATTGGGCGGAATCGCGGTATTGGCTTCAGTCCTGGCAGCTTCTATGCTCGAAATCCCCAAAAATGTTGTTGGCATTATTTGCGCAGCTGAAAACATGATTTCTGATGTAGCCTATCGCCCCGACGATATTATCAAAACTTTGTCAGGGAAAACGGTTGAAATTCTATCTACGGATGCAGAAGGCAGATTGGTATTGGCGGACGGATTGACGTATGCACAAAGAAATTACCAGCCTCAATGCATAATCGATTTTGCTACGTTGACTGGTGGAATTGTAGTCGCACTGGGAAAAATTCGCGCTGGTCTGTTCTCAAATAATTCAGAATTATCCGATCAACTATTCAAATCAGGGGAAACCACATTTGAAAGATTGTGGCCGATGCCGTTGGATGATGAATATTTCGAATTTATCAAGGGCGATGATGCTGATTTGAAAAATGCAGGTGGCCGCGATGGACATCCGATTATGGGCGGCATATTTTTAAAACAATTCATTGAATCTAAAGTGCCATGGGCGCACATTGATATTGCCGGCGCCGCCACAAGCGACAAAGCTGAAAATTATCTGCCAAAAGGTGCAAATGGATTTGGAATTCGGTTGGTTGTGGATTTTCTCAATCATCTTGAATGAGAAAATTTCTTTTTTTATTTTAGATGTTCCCGCACATAATCATAAAGTTTTGACATAGCAACTGGTAATTTTTCTCCATCTTTGCCGCCAGCTTGTGCCAGGGTTGGTTTCCCCCCACCGCCACCACCAACAAAACCTGCCAGATATTTGATGAGTTGACCCGCATGAATTCCCCGTGCGACCAGGTCTTCCGTTACGGAGGCAACCAGCATCGGTTTATCGTCAATGATGGAGGATACCACCACCACACCTGTAGGATATTTATCTTTGAACAAATCTGTCATGGATCGTAATGCTTCATTATCAGCACCAGGTAAGATTAGCCCGTGAACAGGAACGCCATCAATCTCTTTCACTTTCATTAAATTGGTTAAGAAAAAGTCTTTGGCAATTAATTGCTTGAGCCTGGTGTTTTCTTTGCGCAAGTTTTCGAATTCATATTGTAAATTATCAATTTTTTCAGTTACAGTTTCGATTGAGGCGCTTAATTTCCCTGCGACTGTTTTTAAAATGGATGTTTGCCTCAGAATCAAGTCATACGCAGCACGCCCCGTCACAGCTTCTATTCTTCTGATGCCCGCTGCTGTGCTGCCCTCACTCGTGATGATAAATGTACCAATATCACCAGTGTCATCGACGTGCGTACCTCCACACAATTCATAGGAAAAAGTACCATGATTTCCAATCGTGATGGTGCGAACAACTTCTCCGTACTTTTCACCAAATAGTGCCATGGCACCTTCAGAAATGGCTTCGTTCAAGGATTTATGGGTGATTTGTAAATGATGATTTTCCAAAATTGCTTTATTGACGCCTTTTTCAATTTCTTCCAATTGTTTTTGAGTCAATCCTTCGGGGTGGGTGAAATCAAAGCGTAACTTATCCGGAGCAACCAACGAACCCGCCTGCCTGGCATGTTTCCCTAAGACACGGTGCAACTCAGCATGCAGAAGATGGGTGGCGGTGTGGTTTCTCATAATATCCATACGTCTTTGTCCATCCACCATCGCCAGGATTTTTTTACCAACCTGCACTTTACCATTCAGCACTTTTCCCACGTGGACAATCATGCCAGCTGCTGGCCGCCGCATTCCCGCTACTTCAATTTCAAATTCATTCTCCAGCGAGTGAATCAGCCCGGTATCTGCGACCTGACCACCAGATTCTACATAAAAGCCTGTTTTTGGCAATAGTATCTCAATCAGGTCACCTGGTAGCGCTTCCGTGATGGATTGCCCATCTTTGAATAGTGCAATGATCTCTGTCTCAAACACCAGGTCATGGTAGGGATCGTAAAGCACTCCGTCTTTCGATATTTTGTTGGAATTCACCAGCCGATCAAAAACGTTGCGATAATTGTCAACATCGTCATTTCCCATGACCCCAAAAGTTTTACCGGCTCCTGAATCCAATCTATGTTGCTCCATGGCATTCTTGAACCCGGTTTCATCCACATCGTACCCTTGCTCGCGAGCTATGTCTCTTGTAATTTCAAGGGGTAGACCATGCGTAGCATACAATTCAAACGCATCATTTCCAGACACAATTTTTTCATTTTTCTTCTTAAGGTTTTCAAAAATTTCCTCAAGATTACTGAGCCCGGCTTCCAATGTTTTTTGAAAGCGCTCTTCTTCCCGGGTGAGATTGCTAAGAATTGTCTCCTGGTTCCGAACAAGTTCCGGATACGCTTCCCCATAATTATCGATGACTTCCTTTGCTACCTCTGCCAAAAAAGGTTTGTTTAAACCAATTTTGCCGCCAAAACGCGCTGCTCTGCGGATGATCATTCGACAAATATAATTTCTACCGGTATTGCCTGGAACAACACCATCTGCAATCAGAAACGTCGCTGCACGAGCATGATCAGCAATCACCCGGTAAGGGGTATAGTTTTGAAATACTTCCTCATCACGCATCCCCGTCAAATGTTGTACTTTTTTAATCAAATTCGCCAATAAATCGATTTTATAATTTGAATCTACATCCTGAAGAACAGAAACGATTCGTTCAAACCCCATCCCAGTGTCAACGTGAGTCGCAGGAAGAGGTTCCAATTCAGTCTCATTGATCCGATTGTATTGAATGAAAACATTGTTCCATAATTCTAAAAATCGATTGCAGTCACCATTAACCTTACAAACATGGCCGGCAACACCTTTTTTCTCACAAAAAGCCTCACCACGGTCGATGTGAATTTCCGAACAGGGGCCACAGGGACCGGTTTCTGCCATTTCCCAAAAATTATCTTTTCTGCCAAAAAATAGGATTTGTTCCGGATTCATTCCAGGTTGTAAGGCCCAAAATTTAGCGGCTTCGGTGTCGGTCGGTATTTCCCCTTTTTCATCCTTGAAGACAGTAACCCATAATTTGCTTCTATCCAAACCCCACACTGTCGTCAACAGTTCCCATGCCCATCCAATTGCTTCTTTTTTATAGTAATCACCAAAAGACCAGTTCCCTAGCATTTCGAAAAAAGTGTGATGCCAATCATCTCGCCCAACATCATCCAGGTCGTTATGTTTTCCAGCTACACGCATACATTTCTGAGAATTAACAGCTCTTTTATATGGTCTTGAATCAGTCCCCAAAAAGACTTCTTTAAATTGAACCATGCCTGCATTCGTGAATAATAAAGTCGCATCTCCACCCGGTACAAGCGAAGAGGAAGTTACCACTGTATGACCTCTATCTTTAAAGAATTCTATAAATGTTTTCCGTATTTCATTTCCACTAAATTTATTTTCCATGTAGACTCCAATTAAAAATGGGCAAAATGATTTGCCCATGATTATAAGCGATCAAACTTTCAGTGACAATATTACCTTGACATAGCGACTTTGACAACGCTGCCTTTTTTATCGAATGTTATTCTTGCAATTTGAAAATATCTTGTCTGATGAATTTGGACCGGATTTCGTACGGTCACAACGACTTTGTCACTCAATACTTTAGGTTTATTTTGTTTTTGTCCATCCGTTCTAACAGATCCTGATGAGCCAATTTGGTATCTGCTCATTTTTACATCTGCGTTATCCAATCCCGGTAAATACGACTTTAGTGTGGCCTTCACCTGTTGCATGGTCTCTTCCGGGATTTCCATGATGGATCCCCCATTTTTGTAATCAGTGATTGTGCGTATTTTTTCGGGTCTCTCAATTAAATTGATCCGTTTGATCTGGATCTCTTTGCCTTCATACAAAAAGAATGGATCACCATAATAGACAAACTGGATTAAGGTTTTCTGATCTTCACCATCCAGATATCCCTGACGTTTCATCATCTCCTGAACGAATGAGATTTTTGCTCTTTGAAATGATTCACCCACCAGGTAACCTTCACGGATATGTTGCCAGAATAATTGAGCAAACAAGTCTGCTGCAATTAATGGCGGAGCAACTGACCCATAGGATGTGCTGGTAGATCCAATTACGACATTCGTACCAAGCGATAAATATTTTAAGGCGATCGATTCATTTTCATTTTTTCCAAATACATGTGCTCCATAGCAGGCTTCTGTGAGAACTACTTTCGGTGATTTACCATTATTGATTAAATCACCCGGTGTTAAAGCTACAGGATAATCATTACCTGGCGGATCCAGATAATCTCTCTGCCCAAACCACTCCGGGCGGTCTACCACTCCATGAAGATTAAAATAACCGAAATCAACCGACACCAAATCCTGTTTTGTGAGAGATTGTTTTTTGCCATTCGGTGAAATATATAACGATTTGGTTTCGCCTAAAGCTTTGTAAACATTTGTGGATGATTTTTTCCAAACCGATGCAGAGTATCCAAAACTTGATAAATATTTATAGGTAAATATATTGGTAAAAGATCTGACAATTCTTTCCCAAACTTTATTCATCGATTTCGGTCGCATGTGAAATTTGACGATCTGACGCAATTGCTGGATCAGCAACCCGGCATCCTGTCCTTTTTCACCAATTATCCGGCCGAGGGGCCAATTGGTCAGGAAGTAATTGTTATCGAGACTTCCGTAAGGGTTATCAGAATATATTTCATCATCGACATCATCCGTTGGATTCGGCAATCGATGAAAAGGCACCACTTCATTTCCGCCCACAATTAACATGGCACCAATTCTTTCACCACGTTTGGCAAGCATGCTATCCAGATCATGTATTGCTAATTTTATTTTCCAGGGGTCAATTACCGTGATAGGTGCAAGATTTAATTTCTGTTGTGATTTCGCATCGTCCGGGATGAAAATGAGACTATCCCAACCGGCTTTTTTCTGCAAAACCTGGTTAATCTGGGTCATGGATTGATTAATCACATTGTAGGTTTGTTCTCCATACTGCTGGATCATTCCAGCCCTGGTGGTCATGATGACATACACCGGGAAGCGTCCATCCAATTTTCCACTAAAATCTTTCTTAATGGTTTTCGCGATGCGTTGAAATTCTTTCTCTGCTTCCATAAACACTTTGCTGCGTGCCGAGCCAGAAAAGTTCTTGGCTGAATCTTCAGTTTGATCATCATAAACATAATTTGATTCTTCAAACCTACCTTCTGGCAGCCGGTTCCATCCCATATCCGAAGCCACTTCACCCGGGACTTGAAAATCAAACCGAATACTCAGTTCATCCGGCCATAATGGCAGAAACACATGTTGATCTCCCCACAATCTTCGCGCAATCTGACCTGCGGAATCTTTTGCCACACAATCGT
The DNA here is from genome assembly GCA_034003505.1 of Anaerolineaceae bacterium. Lineage (GTDB taxonomy): Bacteria > Chloroflexota > Anaerolineae > Anaerolineales > Anaerolineaceae > UBA6170. The sequence continues at coordinate 189,108 of JAVEYK010000002.1, forward strand.
GCAATAAATTCACCGACTCTTCTTCTTCACCGCTTTCCAATAATTGTTCGGCCAGGATCAATTTATAAAATAAAGTATTTTGCCATTTGTGGTGGTATACCTCTGCTAAATTTCTAATTGCATTTGAATCCTGTTGAAAATAGATCGATTTCAGATGAAATAAATTGATGATGGGGTTATCTAATTTTAAGGATAAAATCCTCACCATTAGATCTCCGGCATTCTCAAATTTCTCTTTACCTATTGATTTTTTTACGACGCGTAAAGCTGGTCCCCAGGCAGGTAAAGCACTTTTATTTTTTGTGACCCCACCCAGCACATGAATGCAGGCCATTGAAAGATCTTTTTCTGCCTCTGGAATCGGCAATGTAATGAACAACTCATGGGCAGATAAATATTCAGGGTCAGTTTCGATTAATTTTCTGGTGACATCTATTGCTAATTCAAGCTGATTTTCTCTTTGGTAAAACAAAGCCAGATAATATTGAATGGTAAGATCACCAGGGTAAAAGGATAACCATTTCTGGGCCAATTGACGACCAAACACAACTCTTTTATTTTGAAGAGCTGATACGATCAGTTGAATAACAGTGCCACGGCTGATTTTTTCGTCATGTTTCGGGTATGAAAATTCCATTTAATTTCTCCTAAGATGAGTGAACCAGATTCAATGCTATTACAGCAGCTAGTTGCCGACGGATGTTCGTATCTTTTGGCGAAAGGGAGGATGCAATCCTGAGCATTTTTTCTGCTGCTTGATAATCCTTGAGGTCCCTCAATAACTGACCGGTCTTGTAATAAGCACGATAATCATTATTGTTGCGTGAATACGCTTCTCGGAATGCTGCCATTGCTTTTTCTGAGTCCTGTTGGTCCAGGTAAATTTCGCCCATTTCCAACCAGGGTTCTACTCCATCTCCTGTAGCCACAGCAGCTTTTGAGAAATGGTTTAAAGCCTGGTCTAATTGACCTTGATGTCTGGCTATCTTACCCAATAACAGATGGATTTCAGGTTGGTTGGATTGTAAATGCAAGCTCTTTCTGGCAACAACTTCAGCTGCTTGATAATCTTCGATTTCATAATATAGATTTGCCAGAATTTTTATTACATTCAAATCGTACGGATGCCGCTGAGAAAGCTCTGAAGCTAACAATAAGCTGGCTGAGACCTCTCCTAATTCCTTAAGGTTCAATATTTTTTCAACCTTCAACTCTTTACTTTCAGGAGATTTTTCCAATCCTAGATTGATGATCTTAAGAGCTTCTGAATATTTTCCATTTTCTTTCAGGATGACTGAATGAAGAATGTAAGCAGGTTCGTAATTGGGATTAATTTGTAGTATCTCACTGATTTTGTCTTTCGCTTTTCCCACTTCTTTATTCAGATAATTTGCTTCAGCTTCCAAATAATCCAATTCAACGGAAACCGGTTCGAATTTTCTGGCTGATTGAATGGCAATCATGGTTTTCTCAAATGACTTTAGTAATAAATGTGCCTTTGCTTGCGCATGATAATATTCGAATGAATCAGCTACTTTACCCTTATATTCATTCAATAGCTGTAAGACTTCCTCGGCTTTCTTATTTTCAATCAACAATTTGATGTATTGGAAAATTACACGACTCGGATTATTCGTCTTACTGACAATATTTTTCCAATACCGATCAGCGCTTTCAAAATCTCCAGTTTCGTGATGTAGATTTGCGATTCGAATCGCCCATAATTCTTCCTCAGGCCAAATTTTGTAAGCCTGTTCAGCGAATTCTATGGTCTCCTGAATATCTCCTGTTTTCTCAAAAATCTTTGAATTCTGCATTAACCAAACCGGGTCGTCTGCAGGCACTTGAGCATTCATAAAAGCTAATTTTTCTTCGATGGACATAGTTTCATTATTATTCAAGAAAAACATGCTTTCATAAATTTCAGGATTGAAACTTGAAAAATAATCGCTTATGGTTTCATGCTTGCCTGCTTTCATCAACGCATTAACCAGAACATAATTCAAATATTTTGGTAGTGTCCTGGAATTGATCAAAGCAAATCCGATTGAAAAATCTTTTTCAATAAGGACTTTCGAAAGGCTCTCAAGATTTTTAATCGCCTTTGTCTTTCCCTGGTGATTGATGATCGTGAGAAGTTGCTTCATTTTATTGGGATCAGCAATATCTTTCTCAATTAGACTGCTCTTGCGCATCTGAACATCAATCTTATGGAAAAGATCAAGCATTGCCATATAGGAAAAATCAATTGCTAATTTCAAATATGCTTTCTCAATATTTGAAGAATTTTCAAGATCAAATTGTTCCAACATTTTGGCTGCTTCCGGGAATTCATTTAATCTCCAAACCAGCAATAATGAAAGCCGTTGAAACACGGAGTCTTTAATCTCAGCATATTGATCTTCCTGCTTGGAACCAGATGTTTCACAGGAGTTTTTTATCTCTTTAGATAGTTGGTTTGCCTCTTCAAACAAATTTTTATCCAGTAACTGATGTGCTTTCAGAACCTTTCGCAAATCATCCTGATACTCTTCCTCGCGAAACGAAAACCTGAAGTCACGACCATCCAAAAATGCACAGGCGTAATCTAATGCAATCGCATATGAATCTGTATCCTTTACTGAATTTTCAGTATGTGAGCTATTCTTGTATTTCAAAAGATAATCAGAGGCTAAATCATAGTCAGTCAGTTGCATGGAAAATTCTGCACCCATTAAAAATAACCAGGGTTCTTCTGGATTTATTTTGATCATTCGATCAATCATTTCCAGACATTGATCAAATTCGAATTTGTTTTGATGAGATTTCGTAAGGAAATACAAAATTGAGAAATCGTTATTTTTCTGGCGAAACCAATTTTCCGGAATTAATGAATTCTCCAAAAGAGACACATCTACTAAATAATCACCCTCAGCCGGAAATGAAAAAGCTGCATCAAAGGCATAAATTGCAGCAGAATAATCTGCATTATTGAATAAACATTCCCCTTCCAAAGATGACAACAATCTTGAATGGGATGCCAATTTTTTTAACTTCTGAATTTCGGAAAGAGCTGTATCCCATTTCTCATTCGCCATTAATAAAAATATTTTTTCAACCAATCGTTTCGTAAGATCAACTCCATTGACATCATCAACGATTTTGTTGAACCAATCCAAAGCATTCTGGTAATTTCCAATGCGCAGGTAGGAGATGACCGCATTGCGAATATCCTGACTATTCAGATGCTCTACTCCTTCCAATTTTTCAAGAACCACCTTAGCCTGGTTCAGATCTCCTGAGGAGATGTAGATATTTGCTAACCTGGAAATGGCAGTTGTATTAATCGGATCAAAATGTAGAATCTGCTCCAAGCCTCTGATCTCTCCCTCAGAATTTCCGATTTTTGTCATAAAGCCGGCGTACCACAACAAATTGTCAATATTTGTTGATCCCAATTGATAAATTTCCTCTGCTTTGGATTCAGCCTGGTTGATCAAAGCCGCAGAAAAATAAGTTTCAGCAATTTTCTGTTTGATACCTAAATGTTTTTGGTTTAATTGATCTGCTTCCTGAAGCGCGGCTATTCCACTTTCTACCTCAGATAAGTCAATTTTCACCAATCCCAATCCAGCATACACTCTCCAAAGGAAAGATTGATGGTTTTGATTTGATTTGAATTCATTAACCAGTTTCGCATACAAAGAATTGGCAGTTTCCGCTTCTCCTGTTAAATAATATACTTCTCCAAGCAGCATCTGCAAATAATATGTATCCTCAGAATTATCCTTTAAGGCGGTCTGTAGAATTTTTTGAGCATTCAACAAAGTGCTCACATCATTATATTTGCCATCAGTCGGAAGGAATTTTTCAGGTCGATCTCCCAAAAGAGTTTGCACATACAAAATTAGTCGTTGAATAGGAACATTACCATCATTTATTTGAATGGCCACATCAAAGGCAGCCATTGCAGCATCTCGATTTTGCTTTTCAATCTGGCGGACAGCATCAACGTATGCGATTTCTCTCTCATTTGGCCATTTCTGCCTGGCCTGGCTCAAAACCAGATCTGCTTCATCTGTTCTGCCTAAAGTCTGTAAAGTATTGATTAAATTGAGATGGTAGTTTGAATTTTCAGGATCGAGTCCAACTGCTTTCCGAATATAGGGAAGAGCTTCAGCAAATAACTCCTGATCTAAACAATTTTTTGCCAGGTTGAAGTGAATAACTGCTGAGTCTGGAATAGCCAATACTGCCAGTCGTAACGTTTCCATGGATTTTTGAATTAAACCCATATCGTTGTATACAGCGCTCAGGACAATCCAACCTTCTTCATAATCAGGTAATCGCTTCGTGGTTTCTTCCAAAAGATCCCTTGCTTTTTCATATTCTCCCTGTTTGTAGAACAGGTTCCCACTGATCACATCGAGTTGAGTCCGGTTTACGCCAGCTGTTTTCATTTCCTCCAGCAGCGTTTTTGTTTTTTCCAGACGATTTGCATTGAGCGCTGCCTTCGCATAATTGATCCAGTCTTCCTGAGACATGACGTGCGATGTAGAATATTCTTCCCATTCAGTATATAGAGCATTCCAGACGTTGTTTCTGGATAATAAATCAAATATCTTTTTATAGACATCCTCGTTATGAACAGTGCCAGATAGAGACATTTTTAATTCACTGTAGGCTTCATCTATCAAATCAAGCGTCTGCAAGCCTGAAATATATTCATCCTGCATATTCTCCATGGATAATGAAATTTCTGATAGGAATTTGATATATTCTGCACTTAACCCATTCAATCCAAGTGTATTCAGTAAGTGGATAATTTTCTTGTGGTCAAGATGGTCTAAATACGAAACCGTTTCAGACGAAGGCCAGGCGATTATTTGTTGATTGAGCCAATTTTTAAAATGTTTTTCGCCTATTTCTCTGGCTTTCAACGGTTCTCCACCTTTAAGAATCTCACAAGCATAGGTTAGATTTGCAAAAATTCCATTGTTGGGGAAATCAGGTTTTATAACATACGAAGATTTGTTTCCTTCTTTAACATGGTCGAAGGCCAGATCATTAAATTTAGGTTCACGCATGTATTTTGTCAGATCATTTTGAACTTCATCATAGGCTTCTGTCACTATGTTTATATCAATGAGGCGCAATATATTCTGCAGTTTTTCTTTCGCCAATATGAAATTAGATTTTGCTTGTAATGGTGATTTTTCGAGTTGATATCGAAATCCATTCAATAAATTGATCTTAAAATCCGGATCAAATTTTGAGAGAAAATCGTACTCCTGGCTTGATTGTTTTTCATTTACTCTTTCCGTAAATATTTTTGACTCTCCCAGAATGCTCGAGATTTGATCAGCAAGCGAAGGAAGTTGTACCGGTAATGTTTGTAACCAAATTATTTGTGTTTCCAGTGATTGTTTTTCAAACAATCGTACTAATTTGAAGGCTTTTTCTTTTTGAGGGAATAATTGAGCTGCGATGATATGATTTACAAATCCAATGCCTAGGTATGGATCTTTCTCTGCAATTAACGCCTGCAGAAGGTTATCATCTCCATTGAGTAAACTATATAATATAGCCAGACTGGTGCGCCATCTGACCAAAATTGATTTCCTTGAAAACCCATTTGAGATTTCTTGTAACATCCCTGACCAGGATTGGTTTTTTCTTTTTCTTTCAAATAAAGCCAACCCCATATAAGCAGCTCTTTGAAAATCGATCTCTTTTGAATGGTTTTTAAATGTCTCATCTAAAATTGAAATTGCGTTTTTCAGATAATATTTTTCTTTTACATCTTTCCCTAATACATCTATTTTCGAATCAACAGATAACATGGCAATTTTGCCCAATGACCAATTTTCCAAAGAACTTCCAAAAGCTTCCTTACATTGCATAAAGAAATCATTGTTTCTGATATGTTTCAAAAACAATTTATCCTGTTTTGCCGATTCGAACAGAATTTTCTGGTCATTTTCATTCAGACTATCCCTTAAGGATTGGAAAAAAAATGTTGTGTTCATCAGTACTCCTTTGTTGAATAATCTAGAATCGTAAGAATAATGCGAAAGAACCCGCCATTAATAAAACCCCTAACACCATCAGGAAGACTCCGATTCCGGCAGCGGTTGTTACCATCTGGTTTAATGAATCAATCAGGACTGAAGCGTTTCCAATGATAGAAGCGATCTCTTCGGTGATCCCTTTTTGGACTACTTTCTGGGTTTGTTTAGCGATTTGTGTTATCCCCTTACCAAGAACCCGGGTTAATAAGACGATAAAACCGGTGATGAATGAGATTAATCCCAATCCCATAAAAACAAGTGTTAGCAATGTAACCAAATCCTCTTTTATCATAAAAAAAACCTCCAGAACATTCTTCTAGAGGTATGATGCAAGTTATATGCCAACAGTGTTTTATTGCAGGTTCAAAGGCAAATTTGGTACATCGATAACGCCGGTATCACAAAACAACATGGCGCTTTCAATCGCATTGCTTAATTCTCGGATATTGCCAGGCCAATTGTAGGCCATTAATTTTTCCATCGCGAGTGGTGTGATATCAAGAATATTAATTCCCATTTTGCTATTTTTTTGTCTGATAAAAAATCCAACCAATTCAGGAATATCCTCTTTTCGTTCCCGCAAAGGTGGAATATGTAAATCAACCACTCGTAATCGGTAATACAAATCTGATCTGAATTCTTCTTTCTCCATCATTTGGTTGAGATTCCGGTTGGAAGCTGCCACAACCTGAACGTCAACATTAATCAGATTATTACCCCCTACTCTCCGAAATGCTTTGGATTCCAAAGCACGTAATAATTTTGCTTGCATATCTAACGGCATCGAGGAAATTTCGTCCAGAAAAAGAACTCCTTCATCTGCAGTTTCCATCAAACCGTGTTTTCTTTTATCTGCGCCGGTAAAAGCACCGGCTTCATGTCCAAATAATTCTGATTCAAGCATGGTGCTCTGGATGGCTGCACAATTAATAGCCACAAACATTTTATGAGATCGCGGACCTACGCTGTGGATATAATTTGCCAGTACGTCTTTTCCAACACCTGTCTCGCCGGTAATCAACACCGAAACGGACATGGAAGCAGATCGTTCAGCCAGACTGAGTACATGTTTAATTTTTGGGTTATCGCCGGCAACAAATTGAACATTATTCTTTTGGCTGTTTCTGAATAATGCCAGTTCCCTTCTCATCCGGACAAGCTCAAGGGCTCTTTTTATGGAAAGCTCAAGACGGTCAAACTTAATTGGTTTTATTAAAAAATCATGTGCACCATTCCGCATGGCTTCAACAGCAATTTCGATATCTGGAAAACCGGTAATCAAAATCATGGGAGGTCTTAACTGCATATTTAATGTTTCATACAACAAATTTGGTCCGAAACCGTCTGGCAATTGAACGTCCAGAAGCACGATATCACAATTGCCTTTCTGCAACTCTGCGCGAGCTTCTGTTAATGTGCCAACGCCAATTACTTCGTATCCCAATGGAGTCAAGAATGCTTCCAGATGTGTCCTTGCATTCGGTTCATCATCCACAACCAGAACGGTATAACCCATGAGATTTATTCTCCTTGTTTAATCGGCAGATAAACGGCAAACACCGTTCCTCCACCTGGATATGATTCAACCGTAATATTACCACGATGAGCTGTAATAATTCGTTTACTGATTGCCAATCCCAAACCTGTTCCAGCCTTTTTTGTGGTGACAAATGGTTCAAAAACATGCCCACGAACTTCATCCGGGATGCCGGGACCGCTATCGATAATTTTCACCTCTATTTGAGGGTAATTCGAAATTTCCCTTGAAATTTCAATATGCACAGCCAACGTGCCTTTCTCCAATTCAGACATTGCTTCGATAGCATTTCCAATTAAATTTGTAAAAACTTGCTCTAAAAGCCTTGGGTCGGCTGTAATGAATGGTAATTCTTCTGATTTTTGGATGAATTCCTGAACACCGACCCGCGCCATTCTCGGTTTCCAACGATCCAAAATTCGTTGCAACAAGATAGAAATATCCACTGATTCAAATTTTGCATCAAATGGTTTTGAGTAAGCCAATACGGCTTCCATCTGGTGTGTCAAGCGATCACAATCGAGGATCATTCGATCCACCATATCTTTGTTCTTGGGATCCTCGGTAAAGCTTCTGGAAAGTAATTGCAGCCCCATGGATATATTGTTGATCGGGTTGCGAACTTCATGAGCAAAAACTGCTGTAAATTCACCTAAAACAGCTCTGTGTTCCAATTGTTGCGCCCTGGTTTTTATTTCTTCATTTTCACTTACATCGCGTAAATAAATGATGATCGCTAATAACGTTTCATTTTGAACCACCGGGACAATTCTGGCGTCTACCGGTACCGAATCACCACTTCGGTTATGTATATGAACAATTCCCAGTCGATGAATTCCAAAATCGGTTTTTGCAGACTCTAATAATGGGAAAAAGCTATCCGGCCCCACAAGAATATTATCAACGGTTTGATCTGACACTTCACGGGATTGATATCCAAGCAATATCTCAGCACTGGGATTGATGATCCATATTTTCAAATCCGGTTTCAAAATGATAATCCCATCCTGGACATGATTGAGGATTTCATTATTCACCCGGATCATCCAATCCTGTTGCTCTATTTTCGTGCGAAGTGCATTTACCAGAATAAAATATTGCAGAATGGAGGATATTGCTGAAGAAAACATTTCCAGGATGGAGTTTAAATATTTAGGAGGTTGTCTTCTTTCCTGACCAATCACCAACAATGCAGTTGCACTTTTTCCCGGTCCTAAAGCTGAAGTAGCAACATAGGCTAAATTGCTTATTCTGGCGATTTTATGAATTTCGGTGATCACACGATGTCCCGGAGTCCAAATTGCTGTCTTTTGGTCCAAACGAATATCACTGGAAGGCAAGGTAAACGGTAATAAATCACTGTTCGTATCACCAGGTACACGGGTTAGTTCGGGCACATCACTTTCCACCTGGTAAATGGAAACATGCGGTGTCTCAAAGAAATTTTCAATTAATTTCACGGCTTTTTTCAAAGCCATGATCAATTCTTCTTCTTCAATTAACCGCATCAATTGCTGCATGGTGAGAAAAAGTTGGTCCTGCCAGGTCTTTTGTTTCTCAATATATTCTTGTTCTTCGTTAAATAAAATCACGCATCTGGAGTTTTTATCGTCAATCGCATATTTCCAGGCATAACCATCCACCGATTGCTTATTTCTCTTGATGATTTCAAACTCGAATGGTTCACTGGTAGCAGTATTTTCAATTTGATCCGAATTAAATAACAAATCCACCGGTAAATTCAGTAATTCGGTCGGTGAGTAAGCAGTCAATTTCTGAAAATTAACATTAAAACTAAGGATTTCTTTGCGCGAAATATCAATTAATATCGCAGGATCCTGGATCACATTTAACAAATTCTTATAGATCAGGGCACTGTCATCCTGTGCCTTTCCCAATAATACTTCCCGGAACCAATTTGGTTTTTCAGAATTCATTAATTTATGGGGCCTGCCTTAAATGTGCCGGAAGAATGCCTTCCATGGCTCGATATTTTGCAACTGTTCTTCTTGCTACTTGAATACCTCTTTCAGATAATTTCTTCTGGATCTCAGTATCACTGAGCGGTTTCGATTCAGAGGAAACAATTTCTCTCAAAATTGTGCGGGCAGAAAGACTGCGATCAAAGAAAGCTGCTAATGGAACAATTTTTTTATTAGGAAGCTGAACCGATTTGCCAGAAACAGCCCTGGAAATAGTTGATTCGTGCACCTCAAGTTCTCCAGCCAGGCTCGCTCGTGTGATCGGTTTCAGGAATTTTTCCCCCTTCGTGAGATATGGTTTTTGAATCATCACCAACTCATGCATCAACCTTTGCATTGTGTGATTTCTTTGTTGTAAACATTTTACAAATAAGGAAGCTTTGTCCAGATCACCTTTCATGGCATCTTTTAATTCCGCATCGGTTCCTTTGATTGTCTGTTTATAAAGCGGGCTTACCTGCAGTGTACCTGAATACGGCATAACAATCTCGACAATTAGTTGTGATTTTTGATCATTATTCGCAAATGAAATCAATACATCCGGCCGATGATAGACATTCGTATCAGGCGAGGATGGATTACGAACGGAACCCCAATGAGAGCGCGAGGGAAATGGATTCAAATTATCACTGATATATTCGACAATTTTCTCTACGCGCTGAACACTGATCCTGAGTTTCTTCGCAATCTCAGCGTGCTGTCGTTTACTCAATAAGTCCATATAATCTTTTATGATTTCATAGGCGTACTCAGGTACTGTGTTTGCATCTGATAATACTTCTAATTGAACCAATAACGCCTGTTGTGGGTTTAATGAACCTACGCCAATGGGATCCGCTAATTGAATAATCTTTTGTACTTCTTCAATGGCTGATA
>JAVEYK010000003.1:0-97867 GCA_034003505.1 Anaerolineaceae bacterium
AGAATAATGACATGTAAATGAAACCGCCGATTCGCTAATTTTCTTGCAAATTAAATTATACATGAATAGAAGACCCCTCCTGGTAGATTATAGTGAATTGCATACCATTTAGAAAGTTATTTGTTTACTTTTGGTAATGATTAGTGCAAAAATGAACGCCATGAAGACAAAGGCGATTAATCCCGTTTCAGGCTGGTAATTAGAGATGGTAAAAATTGCCGGTGAAGGAATGGCAGATTCTGCAAAAGTCACCATGGATGTTGCGTAAAAATTATTGGCAAAATGCAGCCCAAGAGCAATCTCTAATCCTAAATATTTGAACGAAAGCCATCCCAGTAATAATCCTATTCCTATATAAAACGGCATGGTCGTCAAAAGGCCATAAGCACTTACTTCCGGATTTGCCCCATGTAATACGCCAAACAGAATCGCCTGTATGACAATTCCCAACCAACGATAACGGAATAAACGCGTAAAACCATGTAACAGGTAGCTGCGGAAAAGAACTTCCTCTGCTGAAATTTGAAAAGCAATTAAGATGAAAGCTATCAGCATGTAGGGCAAAAAAGAAATCAATGAAAATGAAAATACATAATTCCCCGGTTGAATTAACGAGATAATAATATCAGCCAGACCCGACAATACAAACCAAAGAAAAGCAGATTTGAATAATAATTTCCAATTGAAGTTTGATTTTTGGGTAAAAATCGTTTTGATTGACTGTTTGTGTAATAAACGGATACCAGGCACCAAAAAAACAAATAAAGCGGCAAAGGGTATCATAGTCACCCATAATAGTGTCATAGAAGGGTAGCGATTGATATCCAATGTGCCTTCGAGAGATGAAGCAATCAAAAGCAGGATTGCTTGTGTCACCAAAACGACTATTATCGTCAGGGTGATTAATAAGAGATATCTCCAAAACTCAAACTTTCCTTCGGGGAGTGAATCATTAAGAATTGATCGGTTTTTTATTTCCATTCTTCCTCAAAATCGTCTTTCGTTCTTCATCCGGATTCGTGATGGATCACGTGCTAAGATTCATCAATATTACCATGATTAGAACCGCGATTTATCTTAGATTTACCTATACCAACCGATCGATTTATCCAAACGTATAGACAATTTCCAGTAATTTACTATACTTTAATAGATGAAATTTGGTAAACCTGCTTACTTTTCAGATAAAATATCCATGCCACCATTAATATTGGATAGGTTTCTGCCACCCTATCCTTTCGGGGCATTATCTGACATGCTTCACTTTTCTGGAATTGAAAAGGGTTGGATATTGGATCCGATTGGAAACCAACCTCTCAGTGTTATAGAACTGGCCCAGGCTGGTTTTCAGGTCTTCGTTGCCTGCAATAATCCAATTCTGGGAAAAATCCTTCAGGTTATGTGTGCTGCTTATCCAATAAGCCAATATCAAGCTGCCATTGCAGATTTTGGAGCTTTAAAGCGTGGTGAAAAACGTCTGGAAAGCCAGATTAAACAGCTATATATCTCCCCCTGCCCCGATTGTCTCTCTGACCAAACTGAAGTCAGATTCCTTTGGAAAAAAAATCAATCATTCCCATTTGCAAGAGAACTGAGTTGTAAAAATTGTGGTCTCAATGGCCTTTATAAAATAGCTGAAGAAGACCGGGAAAACCTGAGCCAGATCGGAAATATTCAATTACACCGCACGAAAGTAATTCAAAGGATTCTCCCAGGTAATTCTGATCCTTCCATTGCTGTGAAAGAAGTAATTGATTCGTACCTGCCTCGTTCCTTAGCTGTCATTTCATCCATCATCAATAAATTGGATAGTTTAATTACAACCACCGAGAGAAAAGACATTATTGAAGCGTTATTAATTCATGTCTTCGATTATGGAAATATGCTCTGGGGTATAGCCTCCAGCAGAAATCGACCTAAACAAATCTCCGTTCCAGCGGAATTTTATGAATTCAATCTCTGGAAAGTTCTCGAGGAAGCTGTCACGAGAATCAGGATCATCGAAAATGCAATTCCTTTTACTTACTTCCCGGTGTTACCCCCGGACTCAGGCGGTATTTGCTTTTACCCAGGGAGAATCAATGCCATAAAAGACATAGATAAATTACCAAAGTTCCGGGCTGTAGCTACGGTACTTCCGCGACCTAATCAGGCTTTATGGACATATAATGCAGTCTGGAGTGGGTGGATCTGGGGACAGGATGCAGCCAGGAAACTTAAAGGAGCATTAGAAAGGCGTCGCTATGATTGGATCTGGCATACGCAGGCTATCCGAACTGTGTTTGCTTATACTTCAAAACTTGAGGTGCCATTCCTGGCTGTTGCCCCGGAATTATCCAACAGTTACATTTTGGCGTATTTATCGGCTGCTTCGAGTTCAAAATTTCAATTGGAAAACGCAGCTTATCATCCAGAGCTGAAATCCGGACAATTCTACTGGTATCCAAAACAAACTTCAATAAATTTACGTTCCAAGAATGAATTATCCGAAAACATACAAAATTATCTTGCGTTAAAAAATGCACCAGCCGATTATCAGGAATTGCTTTCATTATTTATCATTTCAGAGACCATTGACCAAAGAGAGGCTTTTCAATTAGAAAAATTTGATAACACCCTTTTTATCAACACCCAAAAATTATTTGAAGATACCATCCAAAATAAAGAGGTTTTCCTCCAGGTTGATGATGACCAATTGGAAAACGCAGAATTTTGGTTAAAAAATCCACCCACCCAGTACCAACCTTTTTACGACCAAATCGAAGGATGTTTTATCCGTTATGTACTGAAAAATCAATTATTCTCCTTCGATGAGGTGGCTTATTTTATCAATCAACAATTTCCGGGGATGTTACCCGTTTCAAATTTTTATCTTCAAAGACTGCTCAGTTCCTATTGTGCGCCATTTTCTGAAGAAGCGAATCATTATCAATTGAAATCTCAAGAATTTATTCAATCAAGAAAAAACGATCTTAATCAATTGGGAAAAATAATTCACTCAATCGGGATTAAGTTAGGTTTTTCAGTCAGTGGAGACCAGCCGATTGAGTGGTCATCTTCCGATCATGAACCCAATTATCGATTTTTCATTACTGCATCCAGTATCATTTCCCAATTTAAAATAAAAACAGAATCCAATGAGTTTGAAACAGTCATCATTTTCCCTGGTAGTCGTGCTGAACTGCTCAGTTACAAATTAAAAAATGATCCGGTTTACCATAATCATTTCGGAAAAATTCATTTTGTAAAATTCCGGCATTTACGATCAATGAATGAAAACCCAGGTCTCAATTTTAAAACCTGGGTTCAAATACTGGATTCTGATCCTGCTGTCTGGCAGGAATCCAACCAGCCTGTACTGTTTTAGTCTTATCAGTTAAGGTGTCGGCGATGGAGTTGGTAGAACAACAGTCGGCAAAAGAGATTCCATCGTTGGTGTTAACGTTACTGTTGGAGGCAGCGAAGTATTCGTTGCAGTCGGTGTTTGAGTTGTTGTTGGCGTAATTGTAAAAGTTGGCGTGATGGTTGCGGTGGGAGTCACCGTTGATGTTGGTGTGGCAACTTGAATTCTGATGGTAATTTTCTTCTCTGCATAGCGACCTTCTTCGGTCGATTCAACTCTTATTCTTAAAGTATAATCTCCGGGCTCAATCTCTTCTTCAAATAAATCCCAGGTATAGATAATGTCCACATCCTGAAAATTTCGATCAAATTGTGCCAATTCTTCCCAGGAAGACGGATCGGATCCCCGTCCGTATTCAAGGGTCATCCTTCGATAATTATGGGTTGCATCCACCAGCGCATATATATCCAAAGGGTTGGTTGTGATGATCTGCCCTTCGGATAAGCCTGCAAATATGATTTTCGCCTTGGGATCGTCCGCTTTACATTCCCGTTCAGGAACAAACAAAACTGGGTCCCCAAACCCTAAATTTTCTGCCCAATTTCTTCCATCGGATGTATCTTCAATCCATTTCACAGCCCATTTCTCTTTTACATTCAGAACAAATTCTTCTTCGGTAAACTCGCTACAGGCTGATGATGCCCGCAAACCTGTCCAGGTGTCAATGTTAATTTTTTGCCACAAATCTTCAGATTTTGGTAAGGGTGGCTGATCAAAAGCAAAAATCTCGCTCCGTTGATTTGGACACCACTCTGATGGCTCAGTTCCTGAGATGGAACAAATGATTTTATCCACAATGCCTGCCGGTCTCATGAATATCGCTGAATTATTTCCAACCAATCGATTGACAGCGAATTGCATCGTCTCAGCCCAAATAGGGGCAGCACCGGTTAAACCGCTGGAGTCGGTCATCGGCGAATAGTCAGCATTTCCAACCCAGATACCAACTGCCACATCCGGGGTATAACCGATTGTCCAATTATCACGATAATCATTGGTGGTGCCTGTTTTGACTGCTACCTGGAAGGGAAGATTTAACACAGAATTTGCACCAAACATTGGTGATCTGGCTTGATTATCTGATAAGATCGAGCTGATTAAATAAGCATGTTCTTCGCGGACTACCCGGTTTGGCGTTGGGCTCTCATATTCATAAACAACATTTCCTAAGTGATCAATAATTTTAGTTATGGCAACCGGAGGAATATAATTTCCAGTATTGGCAAGGGTTGCAAATACGTTCGTCATTTCCAGTAAGGTGACATCGCCACCACCCAATGATAAAGACATACCATAATCTTCCCTGGTGAGTGTGGAAATTCCTATTCTTTTCGCAAAATTGATAAAGCCATCGGGATGAGATGTTTCAGGATTATCATAAATTCTGACAAATTCCAGTGCTTTAACTGCTGGAATATTAAAGGAATTTGCCAGGGCGGATCTGACCGTAGCCGGTCCATGGAAACGACCATCGTAATTTACCGGCTTATAGGGTTCACGCGGATCATTTGGCTCACCTGATGGTGGAAATTCACTGGGCACATCCCAAATTAAGGTTGCCGGTGTCCACCCTTTTTCAAATGCAGCCAGATATACCAACGGTTTTATTGAAGAACCTGGTTGGCGGGGTGCCAACGCCATATTTACCTGACCGGAAATACTCTCATTATAAAAATCAGCAGATCCAACCATGGCTAATATTTCCCCGGTCTCAGGACGAATGATGACAGCTGCTCCACTGGTGGCATTCTTCTCAGCCAAGCCAGCTATTTGCGTTTTAAGAACAGATTGAACATTATTTTGAATGACCGGGTCCAGCGTCGTATAAACAGTAAAACCGGAGCGGTAAATGGTTTGTGGATCAAATTGGCTTTCCAGTTGTGTACGGATGTAATTGACCCAATGTGGATGGATCATGCTGTAATCATGGGGTTTAAAATCATAGTTTTCAATTTCCTGAGCTGCACTGGCGATTTCATTCACACATACCCGTTCCAGATTGGTACTGACATAAATACAGTTCTTCTCTTGAGAAAGCTCATACATCAAAAGCAAAACCTGTTTCTGTCTGGTTAATGTTGCAATCCGATTTGTATAAATATCGTAAACTGCTGGTGCTTGCGGCAATCCCGCCAGAAATGACGCTTGGGATAAGGTCAATTTTTCCGCTGAAGTGTTGAAATATGTTTCCGCGGCCGCTTGAACTCCATAGGCTAAATTACCATAATTATTTTCATTCAAAAATATCTCAAGGATCTCTTCTTTGGAATATTTACGTGTAATTTCAGCCGCTAAAACAATTTCCCGTGTTTTGCGTTCATAAGAACGGGTGTAACGTTCGGTATCATCCAGTAATAGCATGCGAGCTAATTGTTGAGTGATAGTCGATGCCCCCGAAACAATATCCCCGGCTGTATAGTTTTGCCAGAAAGCCCGGGCAACAGCAACCGGGTCAAAACCTGGATGGTTGTAATATTCTTTGTCTTCGGTCGCGATGGTAGCAGCAATTAAGTAAGGCGATATCTTTTCCAAAGGTACATATGTGCGACGACCTGCATTCGGATCGATAATCTCATAAATGGTATTTCCTTCACGATCCAGGATGCGGGTGGTCTCAAATTTTGCTGCTTTTTCTCGCAACTCCTCAACCGGTGGTAGAGCCTGGGCAATTTTATAATATTGGTAGACACCAAACGAACCCGCAGCCAGCACAATAAAAACGAGTAGAAACAACCCGATCAATAGCATGCGGCCGAAGCATCCCCAGGCGCGTTGGAAATCACTCCCATTGGATGATTTTGGCGGTTTGGGTGGTTTCGTCTTTTTTCGCGCAGCTTTTGAGGGAATAGTTTGAGTGTTGCTTTGTAGATGAGTGTTCGGGGCTTGCTGGGTTTTCCGAAATGCTGCCGGTGACACTCTGGTTGCCTGGGTATCATCAACATTAATTTTATCAGGCAGGACAGGACGAGTTGCTCCGGGAGGCGGAGGAATGATCTCTTTGTGAGGTGTTGCAGGTATATACGTCCGACGAGGTCGTGGAGGTGTTTTCTCAATTTCCTCTTCTAATGGAGTTACCTGCAAATCCAGGGCTGAAGTAGATTGTTTTTTCTGGGTTACCCTTGTTACCTGTTTGTCCTCAATCGGAACTGTATCCGAGTTATTTTCCAGGTCACCTGGAATTTCCTGATCAACTTGAGATGATTGAGGGTCAACTTCCTCCAGATCCGTATTTTCAGTCTCTCCATCTACTGCAATTACACCAGGTTCGTCAGGAAGCTCTTTTTCACCATTGGCAACATTTGAGGAATCATTTTCCAATTGAGAGAGTTCATCAGAATACCATCCGGCAGTCGACTCAGGGTCGCCAGTTGGGTGACGATCGTGCGGGTCAATGTTGTTCGCCTGCTCAGGTTGAGCAGTCTCAGCTCTCAAGGTTCGTTTTGGCGCAGTGTCATCCAGAGAAGCATCGTATTCTTTCTGGGAAGCTATCAATTTCTTCAGGCGATCGGCAGGATCGTCCTTATTCGAACTATTTTGATTGGGTTTGTCATTTTCCATATTTTTATCCAGCAGTATTTTCCATATCTATTTTGTAATTCTAGCATATTTCATTTGACCTCGAATCCCTCTCCCTTTACAATCAGGCTATGTTTCCGGTAAATATTACAAGACAGGATCCATTCAGTTTAGTGCTTGTCAATGATCCTCAACTTTCTAATGAGAAAGTGTCATTTGACAATACATGGGAAATCCAATATGAGGGGGGTGAATTAGGAGGGATTTCACTTTACAGTACGCTTGGGTTACAGGCATCCAGTTTGAGAATCACACCGGTTTTTTCGAATCTTAATCAAAGTCGGATCAACCTCAAACAATTCCACCAATTACCTATCATCACTGAAATATTACCCAATTACGCAAATATCACCGTAGAAGTTTTTTCAGGCATTCAATACCAGCTGGAGTACTTTGTTTCAAATTCAGACTGCATCAAAGGACAAGTTTCAATCTCCAATACCTCTTCACAAATATTTGCCGGTGAGCTTCAATTTTATGTTTCCTTGAAACCATTATCCGCTGGTGATCAGATAAAAGGGACACAGATTGATTCTAATTATTTTTTGGAAGGCAAAACAAAGGACTTATTTCCAGTGTTTTCCATGGGTGGGCACGCTCATGCGGGAAAAATGGGTCAGCTATCTATCGCCCGTGATTTTGAAATTGAGCCTGATGCTACTCAACTCATCCCCTGGATGCTAGCTTTCGACAGGGAGAGAAATAATTCTTATAAAAGAATCCTGGAGTATTACAGCTCTGATTTCGATAAAGAGGCAACCCGCAACAAACTCAGTCTACAAAGAGATTTAATCTTTTTTAACACAGGAAATTCAGACTGGGATAAAGCACTATTGGCCAGTCAAAATTCTGCCAAACAATTAATGATTGGCAATGCCGAGAATAAGCGAAAGTCTTTCCTGGTTCAAAGCCGTCATCCCGAAAAAACCCTTTTCCATTCAGATTCCCGCAATGGTCACCCCAATGAAGGGGTGACGCCGATTCAATTGTGGTATTTCATGCAGGTTTTACCGAAAGAGATGCATTTTATTCAAACTGTATTCGATGAATATTTGGATAGACAAAGAAGTGACGGTTTCATTCCGAACCATTTAAATCCTTCTAATTTTCTGGCGCGATCTCACGCCTTTCCCATAGTAGCAAACATTGCCACAAAAATTCTTGATGTTCAGGGGTCTTCTGATCAGGCGAAGTTCTACCTGGAAAGGATAATTCCATACTTACAATATTGGTTGAAGATTTCGCCTGAAAGGTCAGGTCCGCATTGGGAAACCGCTTTGCAATCCCTCTATGAAGATTTTCCTATTCATAATCTTTGGGATAAGGATGGATACGGGATCAATGCACGCTGGATCGAATCGCCATTTCTAAACAGCCTGCTGGCTCTGGAATGTGAAAAATGTTTACAAATCGCTGATCGTTTCGAGATTAATATATCAGAAAGACCCTGGCTGGAAGATCAAAAAAAGAACCTTTTAAAAAACATTGAGGATTCATGGAATATCAAGCAAAAATACTATGCTTATCGCGATATTCAGACAAAAAAAACACCGGGAAAAATCCTGATCCTGAAATCAAATGGTGCTGGTAACTATCAGCTTGACAAGCAATTACGATACCCACAAAGGCTGAATATTCGCGTGGTTACTGAACCCGACTTATCCAGAAAAGTCACCATCGAAATCAGAGGAGTTCACAAAAATGATGAGTTCCTCGAAACCATTTCTCCCAGGAACTTCACGTGGGGCACCACAACCGGTATCAGTACAACCAACAATATTTTCGATAACATTACTGCGATTAACATTCTCGGCATACCCAAAGAAAGCCTGGTCGAAATCACCACCTCCCCATTTTCTACGGTGGATTTGAGTATGTTTATGCCAATCATTAATCGGGGTATTAATCAAAAACGCCTGGAACAAATGATAAATCGTTGGCTTGAAAGAGAATTCCTGGATGAGTTTGGATTACCCTTGGTTCCAAAGAAATACCAGGGACATAGAAAAAGTCATTTGAACTGGGTGGATTTCCCACTGAATACTTTGCTCTTAGAAGGTTTGATTGATCATCAACAATTTGATCTTGCAAAGAATATTTTCAGCCATTTAATGAAAGCAGTCATTAAAAATTTGCGGTCATCAAAAAATTTCTTCAAACTCTATGATGCAAATAGTGGAACTTGTAGTGGTGAATATAATATAATAAATGGGATGATACCCTTGAGAGTCTTCCTCAGGTTGTTAGGAATTCATCAATGGACAGATGGTGAAATTGAATTCATGGGTTCCAGTGTCTTTAAAAATGAAATAAGAATTTTTTATCGTGGGCTCAGTATCATTTGCTCACAAAAAGGACATATAATCATTACCTCTACTGGCAATAAAATTGAATTAAAAACCCGGAATTATCAAAAAATTAAGATCCCCTCGTAGATTAGAAAGGATCAAAATGGATACTCAAACAAAAAAAAGAGATACTTTACTGATGGCTGTTATTCAATCACAGGATGTTGACCATGCCGAAAGTGCACTGGAAAAACTACATATTCATATTACGCGCCTGGCCAGTACCGGTGGATTTTTAGGTAGAAGAAACGCAACCCTTTTTCTGGGTTTTTCAGCCGAGAAAGAAGAAGCTATTTTACAAACGCTGAGGAAAACTTGTCGTCAACGTGTGGAATATATTGCTGTTCCTCTCGAAAGTGCTCCACTACCGCTGCCTGCTCCAACACCCATCTCAATTGGTGGAGCAAATATTTTTGCATTAGATGTCGAACACTTTGAGGAGATATAACCATGAAAATGATCATTGCAATTGTCCGGGATAGAGATACAAACCCTGTTTCCACTGCGCTCACCTCATCAGAATTCCGAGTAACCCATATTGCGTCTACGGGTGGCTTTTTAAGGCGAGGAAATTCCACCATTTTTATTGGTGTCGAAGATGAAAAAGTGGATCAGGCATTGGAGATAATTCGAACGAATTTGGAGCCTCCTGACGATCCTGAACAAAAACGGGCAACAATTTTCGTTCTGAATGTAAATCATTTTACTCATTTTTAAATCATCCTATATAATCATTATTGAGCAGGTCCTGACTTAAACATAATTTTATTCAAAATATATTACCGTTTTGAATTTAAAACAATTAATTCATTACCTGAAACCAGGAATTGTTCAATATTTTGATCAAAATTAAATTTATTTAAAGGAGTAGGGAATATGAAATTTGCAGATGCGTTTACCTTTGTTTTTCAGGATCCAGATTGGTTTAAGAAAATTATCATTCCTGGATTAGTTGGATTACTTATCCCCATTGTTGGACAAATCGTTTTATTGGGATGGGCACTAAAAGTTACCTTAAATGTTATTAGGCATAACCCCAATCCATTACCAGCGATGGAATTTGGTGAGGATCTAGGTCGAGGGTTTAAAGCCTGGGTGGTTGCTCTTGTTTATTCGATTCCAATGATAATTTTTTATTTGCCAATCCTCATCCTGTCTATGGTTGCAGGCAATAGCAATGAACAATCACTGGGTATTGTTGTAGCGATCGCTGGAATCTGTTTCGGTTTCTTAATGCTTTTATACGGGATTGTTATGGGATTAATGCTGCCCGCTGCGTATGCAAGAGTGGCTGTTGAGGATTCCATTGGTGCTGGTCTGGCTTTCGCTGACATTTTCAAGGTAGTCAAGAACAATCTGGTGACCTATCTACTCATTTTTGTAGGTACCCTGGCTGCCAGTTTCATTTCCTCTCTCGGATCAATCGCCTGTGTTGTTGGTGTCTTTTTGACTGTCCCGTATTCATTCGCAATCATGGGACATTTATACGGACAGGGTTATTTGGAGACCCAGGAACTGAAGGCCCTTTAGAAAAATTCCTTGGAACAATTAGATCCCTTTCAATAATGAAGGGATCTTTTTTTATTCATGGAATTCTTCTACCTGATAAATCGCAACCTCCAGAATTTTCTTTTTCCAGCAATCACGATTGGCACCCATTTTTTGGCAAAGTTGCCCCAGGAAATCTTCCGGGTCTGGAAGCTGCTCCCAAACTTGTGGTAAAAATGTCGCCTTATGAAAGCCATCTCTCAGAATCACACCATCCACACCTGGTCGCAATAATGCCGGTAGAGCTAAGGGCGAGGTGTATTTGACCTTGGTGGCAGCAGTTAAGCGGGAAATTTCAATTTTTAGATCTTGAACTTCTTGGAACTTGACGGGCGGAAAGCGATAGTCCTCCAATGCAGCAGCGATAGCATGATCCTGAACGTCCTGCACCAATGGCTGATAAGCTTCCAGCACTCCAATACAGCCGCGCAATTGCCCGTTATCTTTGCGGTGTAAAGTCACAAATGAAGCTCCTCTTTCAGTCAAAACGCGCTGAAATGATGCTAAATCCAGATTATCGCTGGTTCTCCCCTGGGTTACATGAACGATCGCCTGACGAGCCACGGCTAAAAGGATTTTCTGATCATTTTTACTTAAAGGCTCAACCATCTCTCGCTCCTAAGCGATAATAATCACGATTGTGATACAACAAAGGATCTCCCTCACCGATCTTCGTAGCTATCACCTCAGCGATAAAAAGCGTTGAGAATCCGAGGTTAATTTCTTTGATAATGACACAATCCAGCCATGCTAAACCACCTGAAATCAATGGACACAAACTACTAAGATGAAAAGTTGTCAATCCGTCAAAACGGTTTTCGTGTTCACCCACTTTGCCTGCAAAACGATCACTGATATTTTTTTGGGAAGACGATAAAATTGTTAACCCAAAAACCTGAGAAGTTTTTACCAGGTTGCAGGTACGGGTGTTGTTATTAAGTGTTACTACCACCAAAGGAGGGTGAACAGATACAGAAGTAAATGAATTAACTGTCATCCCCTGGAAAGTTCCCTGATATTCACTTGAGATGATAGCTACACCGCTTGTCCAATTTCTCATAACCTCTTTCAATTCATCGGCAGTAATGTTCATTTTGATCCTTTTATTGGTTCGCTTCAATATTTCAGGGCTCTGTTTTATGGCAACGAATGTTTGCCAAAAAAAGATACCAACCCCCTTTTATTTGATAAGTAGTTGTTAAATTTCATTATACTTTTTTCGTGTATATTTATTATAGACGTGTTCCACCTTTGTGGAAAGAACTCCTTATTTGACTCTGTTCTATTAACTTGCAATCAAAAAATAAGAATGGTACTATCTAAAAATGTTCAGAAATAATCGGGTAAACTCAACACCTTCGCCAAAAGAAAAAAATAATTTTCATATGGGAAATGCTATTTTGAGTTTCACTGGAATTGCCATATTGGCAGCCACCATTTTTACAATGTGGACACCGTCTAATTTATTTTCTAGCCAGATGGACAATATCTATGATATCTGGCAGGTTCAATCGAATATTGCTTATCCCACCCCAACTTCACTACCCCCCACCCGAATAGGAATTGTAGCGGGACATTATGGGAATGACTCCGGTTCAGTGTGTTCAGATGGTTTCACAGAGATGGAAGCAAATTTAAAAATAGCGACCCTGGTTGTTCAAAAATTAAAGGTTCTTGGTTATACCGTCGATTTATTGGAGGAATTTGATCCCCGATTAGATCAATACGCCGGGCTGGCGTTGGTCTCGATCCACAACGATTCCTGTGATTATATCAACGATGAGGCCACTGGCTTTAAGGTTGCTGCCCCTTCTGAAAGTCAATATCAGGATCGATCTGAAAGATTAGAAAAATGTTTAATTCATCGGTATAAAGAAATTACTGGCTTGAAATTTCATGTCAACACCATCACACCTGATATGACAAGTTATCACACTTTTAGTGAAATTAGTAATGAAACGACAGCAGCAATTATTGAAACAGGTTTTATGAATTTGGATGAGGCGATCATCCGTTATCAACCAGAATTGGTTGCGGATGGGATCGTTGCGGGTATCGAATGTTTCATCGGGAAAGAGAACGTCCCGGACGATTATTTATCTGAGCTGCCATGATGGAAAATTCATCCTTATTAGCCTCACAGGCACTTCAAAAAGCCCGTGAGCAATTACGCACCAGAAATTTACCCGAAGCACTTCATTGGGCAAGGCAATTAATAAATATTGCCCCCAACCAGGAAGAGGGTTGGTTGATTATGGCAGCCTGTTCACAACCTGAAGATAGTGTCCGTTACCTGATTAAAGCTCTGGAAATCAACCCGGGATCGCAACGTGCACGACAAGGAATGGATTGGGCAATCAAGCGACTAAGAAAACTGAAACAGGAACAACAAAGTTCCGTGATAAAAGCGCCCAATGAACCTGTAAAGGTCATTCCATCTCAAGCTCAATCCCCTACATCACTGACAAAAAATACAATGTGGTTAAAAGTGACCGGCTTATTAGTGTTTTTAACATTGATCTTTTTTGGCACCTGGCTGGCGTTTCCAACCATAAAAACAGTATTTGCCCGGCAACCCATCTCACAAAGACCGGTGGGCGCCATTCAAAAAATGACAATCACGCCTACAGCGACGGCTACAGCAACCGCCACAGCCACTGCCACTGCCACAGCGACGGCTACTGCGACACCCACGAGCACGTCTACATCTACGCCTACACCTACAGCAACCCCCACATTCACTCCAACCTACACGCCCAGGCCTACCATGCCAACCAACTATGGGGCTGTCATACCATCAGAGGTTGATGAAAATACGCGCTGGATCGATCTCGATTTGAGTGATCAGATGTTATACGCTTATATTGGCGAGAATGTGGTCAATTCATTCCTGGTTTCAACGGGTACCTGGCGAACACCAACAGTACTTGGAGAATATCATATCTGGGTGAAATATCGCTATGCAGATATGCGTGGTCCTGGCTACAACCTGCCTGATGTTCCTTACACCATGTATTTTTATAAAGGGTATGGTATTCATGGTACTTATTGGCATGATAATTTCGGCACCCCCATGAGTCATGGATGTGTGAACATGCGGACTTCAGAAGCTGGCTGGTTATATGATTTTGCTTCAGTAGGCACATTGGTCAATGTACACGACTAACAAAGAGCTAATGGTGAAATCTATAACTGGCAACCCAAAAATCAACAGACGTGAATTCCTGCGAAGGTCATCTCACGCTCTTCTGGGATTGATGGTCATTCCACAGTTAAATCATGATTTTCTCACACCAAGCAATATCATCAGCCACCAAACGCCTTCACATGGCAGGGTGATTTCATCAACCGTGGATGCTTATCAATCCCCTTCAAAAACATCCACATTAGTTGGAACACTCTGGCAAGACCATGTTCATCCAATCCATTCAGTTACTGTCGGTGATGAAGATCCTATTTACAATCGCATTTGGTATGAGATGGGTAATGAAGGTTTTGTCCACTCCGGTAACATTCAACCTGTACGCATCCAGACCAATCCAGAGATCGATGATATCCCAGGCAGTGGAAAATTAGCCGAGGTTACCGTACCTTTTACCAACGCGGTCTGGCACCCAAAATCAATCCATTTGATCACCTATCGTTTGTATTATGGATCAGTATTTTGGGTAAAATGCGCTGTTCGGGATAACAACCAGAAGCTTTGGTATAAGATCGCGGATGATAAGTGGAAAATTCATTATTATGTGGAAGCTGCCCATATGCATCTTTACGAGTCGGAGGAAATTACTCCAATCTCCCCCAATATACCCTTGGACCAGAAATTAATTGAAATTCGTCTGCAGGATCAGGCGGTTATCGCCTACGAAAAAGGAAATCCAGTTTTCTTTGCCAGGACAGCCACAGGGGCCCGCTTTATTGATGGGGATTACCGTACCAAGCCAGGCACATACATCACCAATCGAAAACGTCCTTCCCGCCATATGGCAGCCGGTGATCCTGCTGCCCCCAATAGTTATGATTTGCCAGGGATTCCCTGGGTCACTTACCTCACCGAAAACGGGGTTTCTTTTCATGGGACGTATTGGCATAATGATTATGGGAAGCCAAGAAGCCATGGTTGCATCAATTTAACACCTGCTGATGCTCAATGGATATATCGCTGGTCGTCACCTGCTGTCCCATTTGGAGAAGAAACCTACATGGAAAAGACCGGAACAAGGGTGGAAATCTTCTGATATTTTCAGATCCTGTCATTTCATCAGATTCTTTTAGAATGTTAATATTATTATGTTATTCTTTATCTGAGGATGAATTAATGTCAACAAATGCTTTATTTGCCGGATTAGTCTTTGATGAAGATGATAACCAGGTTGAGAATGTCTATATTGGACAGGATGCCTGTTACGTTGTTAATGATCACGGATTTAAACGCCACATTTTATCAGAAACGATCGATCGCCAGGTTTTGGAACAAATGCGCGAAATGATTGAAGGGAAAGAAGATCTTCTCAGTCAACAAGCAGCCAAAATGCTTGGACAGGATGATATTTTTTCCTATGCAATGATTGCCAATCAATTAAAGAATATGGGCGATCAGTTTGACAAATTACTTGAAACAGGTATCCCCTACGAAACCCGATCTTACATGGGTTTGATGGGTTTCAAGATCGTGGTCAATGTCCATGGAGATGTCATTTCAATCAATCAACCTGGAAGTACTGCCACTGAAGGGGAGGAATAATCTTCTCCTGCAACAAAGATTTGATACAATTAAATTAGGAACGATTAGTCTTTTCAGGTCTGGAGCAAAAACAGATGCCTTCTGAATTTATTATTGATGTAAATGAAACTGATTTTGAATACGAAGTACTGGCCTTTTCCCAAAACACCCCGGTGGTTGTGGATTTTTGGGCAACCTGGTGTCGTCCATGCAAAACACTCAGTCCATTTTTAGAGGCATTAGCCTATGAAGCCATGGGCAGTTTCCGTCTGGCAAAAGTAGATGTGGATTCAAATCCAAATCTTGCACTTCAATTTGGCGTTCGAACCGTTCCAACAGTAAAAGCGTTTAGCGGCGCACAGGTAGTTGGTGAATTTGTAGGAAATCAACCTGAGGAACGCGTGAGATCTTTTGTAGCCAACATAACGCCTCCCAGTAAAGATAGTTTAGCTTTGGAAAAAGGTTTAAGTTTGCTGGCAAACCATGAATGGGCGAAAGCAGAAGAGAACTTCCTGGAGTTGATTGAACTCTATCCTGATCGACCGGAAATTTTACTGGGTCTGGCAAAGGCCCAATTAGGATTGGGTGAGCCTTTTGAACCACTTTTGATATTACGAAAATTTCCAGCCAGCAAGCAATATGCTGCAGCCGAGAAATTATTGCCTTATGCAGAAGCCCTCGGATATCTGAAACAAAAACATTTACCTCAGGAAAATGATCTAGATTTTGCTTTTACCAATAGTATTCGTCTGGCGTCCCGGAATAATATTCCGGCAGCGTTGGATGGATTATTGGAAATTCTCAAACAAGATAAAAAATATCGTTCCGGATTCGTGCAAAAAGTAATCCTCGCCTTATTTGAATTATTAGGCGAGGATGATGTGCTGACCCGATCTTATCGAGCGGAGCTGGCCTCAATTTTATTCTAAGCTGCGCGACGTTCAGGCAAACAAAATGATTTCCTTATTTCGACAATGTCAGGACTGTCCAGGTTGTTGGATCAGTCAATTTTCGATAGGGCAAATTGGAGACCATACTTTGCTGAACATTCTCGCTCGGATTATCATTATCTGATACGGATAACCCAAATCCATACTGTTGGCCACTGGCAGGGACGATGTTGAAAACTTTCCATGGAATGGCTATCTCCACCCGGGTTACTCCATCACTTCTTGAAGAGGCAACTATCGTATCTGCAACACCGCCAGCTTTCCCGGACGGGAACCAGAGATATACTTCTTTTTCGCCATCAATACCACCTTTACCTGGTGATATCCCGATCTGAAAATCATCTGAACTCAAACTGGTCGAATTTAAATCGCCATACAAATTGGTGTCGAGTAGCAGTTCAATGCTATCACCTTTGTAGATATCCTGGCCGGTGGCATTTTGCACATATTTATCGTCCAGAACTTTTACTGCGAGATATAAGTAAGTTGCATCCCAACCTACCGCAAATGAGCCTTCCAGATCATCCGAATTTTCCCATTGATTTGCACCATAAACAACGTATTTTGCAGGGTATTTAGTTGCCTCCCATTCATCCCAGACTGAATCAAATACTGGTGGTGACTTCATGAATTTTCCAGTCACCCAGGTTCCCCCCCGCACGGTGATGGCTGTATGGGTTGCCGATGGCGCAAGCGGCGTCTGGCTGGGTGGAACTACGGTTGGTGACGAGGTATTGCTGGGTACAACCTGAGTCGGAACTGCTGTGGCAGAATCAGGAATTCCTACCGTCGGTAATTCCGGCTCGGCTGTATTGACGGCAAAATCCGGGGGTGTTTTCGTCAATAAACTTTCATCCACGGTAAATAAGGCAGTCATTGTATAGTTGGGAGTAGGGAAAAATGGTGTTGGATTTAAATTTTGAAAGGATAAATTACATCCTGGTAAGCTCACAACCATGATAAGTGCTACCAAACCTGTTATTAGAATTCTTCGCATTTCGAACCTCCTTAAACTAAATCAATTATAGAGGTATTTGAAAGGAAAAACACCCCTTCCATTTAGGACGAGGCTATACACATTTTTGTTCCAGAGGTGTCAGTTTTTGAATAAGAAAAAAGATAATTTGGTTCTTCGCGATTACCAAAACCTATCATCTGGTAAATATTCCAGAAAAACCTGTTTCATATTCTAATAATTCTTATTTTTTTCGTAGTGATTTAGACAGCAAAACCAATTTTAATTTATAAATTCTCGATTTATACTTCATCAATTTCTAAAGAGGTCTCGATTGACTCATCCAAATCATCCTCTTCTTCAATAAAAGAAAAATACAATAAGATTCTTCCTAAAACGAACAGCGTGATGGCAAATAACAGATACTGAGCCATGTTACCCATATAAAAACTGACAATTTCAAATTCATTCCCGCTGAAAACTAATTGTCCCTGTTCAATCATTGTGGAAATATATTTTCCTGAATATACACCAGCCCAGACAGAATAAGCGACAAGTAAACCTGCAATAACATATAAAACTGTGCTCAATATTGGTAATTTCTTTTTATCCATGATAAATACCTTTCAAAAATTTCATACGGTTGAAAACCGCATACTGATTTCCTCCCTCATCAACAATTTCTGCGAACATTTTTTCTTTATTCTTTGCAAAAAAGTAAAAAGAAGAAGAATATTCATTTTCAATCTCTGAAGAAAGATACGCAATTGTATCATTTGAACAAGCTGATTACCAATGTTTTGGTACAGTTATGGGTCGATTGTCGGGAAAAATTGATTGAATTTTCAGAATTTTTTGACTGATCTTTGGAGTCTCTACACTTGAATTTAATTTATCCTTGAGAAAGACGCTTTACCATCAAGATTGCAAATTCACCTTTCATTTCAATACTGGCGTTCAACCAGTGTCAAAAAATCAGAATGGATGGTTCTGGTACCATCCATTCTCAACGGTTTCTGCAACATGATAAGCGTAACAAGCAGGTTGAAAATCAGAGATTGTTATTCTCTTTTAAAGATTGATTCTCGAATCAAATTCAATCAAATAAGTTCAATAAATATCCGTAACCTTCTGCTTCCATATCCCCATATGCTATAAACCTTAATGAGCCACCATTGATACAATATCTCATACCACCCGCTTCCTTTGGTCCATCTGGGAATATGTGTCCTAAATGGGAATCTCCTATCTGGCTCTTTACCTCAACTCTTCTCATTCCAAATGAATTGTCTTCTTTTTCGATAATGGAACTCATATCGATCGGCTTTGTAAAACTTGGCCATCCACAGCCAGCATCATATTTGTCCTGAGACGAAAATAAAGGTTCACCGGTTACAACATCTACATAGATCCCTTTATCTTCTAAATCATAATATTCGTGACTGAAAGCCCTCTCGGTGAAAGCGTTTTGTGTGATGTCATATTGTTCTTTATCCAACATTTTTTTGATCTCTTCATCCGTTGGCTTATTATATTTTTTTTCATTCATATCCAGATCCTCTCTTTCTAGTTTTTCATCTGCCAAATCCAAATTTATGTGACAATATCCATTCGGGTTCTTTTTAAGATAATCCTGATGATAGTCCTCAGCAATGTAAAAATTTTCTATTGGTTTGACTTCAACGACTATCCCTTCATTATATTTTTTTTGTTCTTCCTTTATTATGTTTTCGATGACTCCTAACTGGGAATCATTTGTGTAATAAATACCAGTTCTGTATTGTGTCCCAATATCAGGGCCTTGTCTATTCAATACAGTTGGGTCAATTATTTTGAAGTAGTACATTAAAATACTGGTCAGGTCGGTCACTTTGGGATCATATTTGACCTCAACGGTCTCGGCATGATTGGTATTTCTATAAATTACGTCTTCATACGTCGGGTTTTCTGTATCACCATTGGCATATCCGGAGATCGTATCTACCACCCCATCGATCCGATAAAAGAACTCTTCCACGCCCCAAAAACATCCCCCTGCTAAATAGATTACTTCGACATCTTCTTCATTGTATTCTTTTACAACATTCAAATCTAATTCAGGTGTGCTTTTACCTTTATTTACTTCTTTCAAACCAAAGATTATAAAAAGCACAACCAAAACTAAGATTAAAATATAATATTGAAATTTCAAGGTATAACCTTCTTTCCGGCCTAATAAAAATCCAAGGAGCGGAATGGTAGCGCCTACATCGGAAGTGCCACCTTTACCAACTCAAACTTGCGCGTCCTATCCAATGCTCATCATTTCCGATCCATGTATTCCATCATAACTCATCACGTCATTAACTACAGTTTCATTAACAATGTTTATAGACCCGAGTTTCTCAAATTCGTGACCTGGGTTCAGGTGATTTGAGCGTGAAATGTCCCCTTATTTAGAAATGTGAGAAACTTAGTTTAAAAGCGATTGATCATTACAAACTTTTTTTCGATCATTTTTCGAATAACAGAAACAATATCAAAAGTAGACATAATCCAGCATTCTGTAAGGTTCGTAAGAAAAGACCATCTCTACCGTGTTATCGATAGCTAGAAACTTTTCAAAAGCATTTATTGTTTTCAAAGTCACCAGGAAAGCACCCATTTGTTATGATAACCTAATCCACGATCACAAAAATATTTTCAAGTAATCTTATCATTTCATTCAAGGTAATATTTCCTAATCCAAGATTCTTCATATCAGGTTTATCTTCTTCAATCCTTTTAATAAATTGCCTGATATCAACTTTCGCCTCATCATTGATTTCCACCTTACTAGAAGGAAGGACATTCGCAAGAAGTCTAAACACATCATTCTTATGTTTCCTGATGTTTTTTGAATCTACATGCTCACCCCTATCTAATTTTTCTTTCAAGTCAAGCCATGCCTTAATTTTAAATAAAATCATTGTTTCAATTTCAATAACTGAATAACCATCTACTTTTCTTTTGGATTTCAAGAGAGCTTCATAATAATAATCATTTAAAAGGATGGCAGAAAGGCTAACCATACCTTCCTCTATGTAAATTGGTGTCAGCCCAGATCCAAATTTCAAATCAAAATTATAAGGTTTCCGACTAAATAGTTCAACCATAACTGGAAAACCTGATTTTGTTGGACTACTGAACCGATAGAATTGGTGTAATCCTGTGCTTTTTTCTCGGTGCTTATACCCTCCATCTTCAATAAATTTCCAAAACTTATGCACAAAAGAAGCTTCAAGAACCTCAATAATTAATACAACGTCCAAATCCTTTGTAGCTCGGAAGGATACCCCTAATTCACCCAGTAATATTTCACAGGCTGTACCTCCAATAAATACGTACTGATTTGTATAATCACCAAAATAATCTCTAAATTTTTCTAATCCGTATACCATTCTTCACCTTGTAATACCTCATCAAGTGCTTGTTCTATTCTTTCATCATTTTCTTCTTTCAAAGATGCATACAGAGAAGCTTTGTCGACAATATCTGTTTTGGTAAATAGTTGAGGATTATATTCCCAAACCTGGAGCTCAACAATTTTTTTATCTTTTACGATATCATCGTTTCTAATAATTTCCAAATCTCGACTATCAAAATATTTATGGTAAATAGCTCTAACCTTGAATTCGGGCGAATTTATCATGGATAATTCTGCCAGAGCTTCTAATCCAGCAACGAAAGAATTTTTTGGTTGCATTTTTACAAAAAAGGTTTTCTTTATCGGAGACCGAAGTAATTCATTCCCCTTTTTAAAATAATCTGGGTCAGTTATTCTCCTATATACCTTGCTTCTACCAGTTTTGCCTCCAATTTCAAAGTTGAGAAGTCTGGCCTTATATAACTCATTTAGTGCTCTAGAAGCTGTCATTTGGTTCCAGCCTAATATTTTCGAAATTTCCGTTGTATTTACCAAATTCATTTTGTTATATAAAAAATATAGGAATGCTGCTTGTGCAGATGGAGTAAATATCTTTCTTTCTTTTTCAAAATAATCAGTTGTCTTTTTTAAATTTAGCCCCAAAAAGGGTAGAAACATCTGCCCATCAGCCACAATAAATGAAATCTTATTTTTAATTAAACTTTTTCTTCTATATCTGGAAATCACTTTATAATAAAATACGATTTGTTGATTTGTAATTTTCTCAATTCTATTCAAATGTTTTTGAATGTTTTCAATTCCAGGTGCTTCACCAATAATCTCAAGCAGAATACATTGAGTACCTAGAATTTTCATGGTGTAGATCTGGTAAATATTTCTTAAGAACAAAGGGATTTTACTTACATCACTCCATTTTTCTATCCTTATGTGACTGTCAATATTTTCTTTTAAATATGATTCGATTGCTAAATTCAATTTCATGGCTCCTAATATAACATATATCACTATAAATATAACATATGTATTGTTATATTGAAAGTAATAATTGTTATATTAGAATATATTTTTTACATTTGTTTTTGAAACATATCTATAAGGGGCGGTTAGCGTCTCTTTTGACGAGCGTACGATCGCTAATAATCACTAACACTCTGAAATTCATTTTTTATTTTCTTCTTGAATCTATCGATCTTTTATGAATTTAAAATGATTATTAAACTGATTAAATCTGAGGATTTCTATAATATTTCCTTCTCCATCAACACAACACACTCCACATGATATGTCTGCGGGAACATATCAAAGGGAGTGATTTCCACCAATTCATATCCTCCTGCAATCATTTTTTTCAGATCGCGAGATAATGTGGATACATCACAAGAAACATAAACAATTCTCTCTGGTTGCAGAGCCAAAATAGCCTCAAGCGTTATGGGGTCGACTCCGGCTCTGGGCGGATCCAAAAGTATTGTATCTGGGTGGATTTCCAATTGAGGAACAATTTCTTTTACAGTACCAACGTATAAATTAATATGATCAAAGGCATCGAGATTAATAGCAAAATCATCACAGGCGGATGGAGATTCTTCGACAGCATAAATGGATTCAAAACTTGCTGCCAAAAACCGGGTGAATAACCCCACACCGCAATACAATTCCAAAAGAGTTTTTCCATTATTTGGCAAATATTTGCAAACCAGATCAATCATTTTTTCAGCCACAGATGTATTCACCTGAAAAAAAGATTCAGCCGAAACATGAAAAAACTGGTCTTTGACTTGATAAATCAAATGATCATCCCCCGCCATGACGATTTTTCCGACATCACTCAAATGTACGACAGAAACAGGCACATCCAATTCCAGTGATGGCAGATCCTGAAAATTATCACTTTCTAACAAAACCATGATTTCATCCTGCAGACCTGCTCGGATATGGATTCGCTTCAAACCAGGGAACTGCTCCAGATCCAACATTTTCCAGGATTGTAAAATTTGTTTGTTGGGTAGCCAACATTCATCCACCGGAATGATGTGGTTTGAACCAAAAGCCTGAAAACCCAATTTTCCATTTTTATCAACTGAAAACTGAATATTATTGCGATAATGCAATTCATCATTAGAAGGGACAATATTCTGTAATTTGTCTTCAATAAAGCCTGGCACACGTAAGAATTGCTCCAAAACTACCTGTTGTTTGCACAGCAATTGATCAGAATATTGCATGTGTTGATATTGGCAACCCCCACATATGGTGAAATATTTACACGGTGGTTCGACTCTTTTCGCACTGCGTTCCATCAGGTTTGTTAATAACCCGCGGGCGTATCCTTTTTTCTCCTGCGTAATTTGAATCTCAGCGGTCTCACCCGGCAAAACGAATGGGACAAACACCGGCTTCTGCTCCGGTAGCCGGGCTAAAAATTCTCCTCCGAAAATAGGTTTTTCAATTTTTACAGAAATTCGCCGGGGTTGGTTATCCATTTTTGATCTCAATTCATGTACAATATTGATGATTGGTAGCAAACGATAATCGATCGTCTTTCATTATAACAAAAGGACTGTCTGGAAAATTATCATAGATAAAAATCTGGATTTTAAGTTAATTAAAAACGATAAATATCATCATGTTTGGTATATAATTCTTAACGTAATTTAATGTTATTATTTTTCTCTGAAAAGTTATCCTTAATAATTGTAAAAAATGCATTTAGAAATATTATTCTGACACCCAATCTATTAGAGGAGCGAACGGATGAACAAATTAAAACCAATTTTTAGTTTCATCGTGATCTTGATTCTGATGGTTATTATTGGCAGTATTTGGAATGCAAATGTCTCAGCCAGAGATAACCCTCAGGATATTGGTCCCGTATCAAGAGGCGCACAAATTTATGACGATTGGACGAGTGTGGTTTCAGGTGCTGCTATCCCGGTTGGAGACCACCCTATCTGGTCACGACAATCATATAATACCATTTCAGGTATCGATACCTGGCGGTGTGTAGTCTGCCATGGCTGGGATTATCAGGGAATTGATGGTGCCTTCCGAACCGGTTCGTACAGTACTGGTTTTCCAGGGCTTCTGGAGGCATCCAGCAAGGATAAATCCACCCTGGTAAAAGCACTGGATGGATCCTCCGATGCCCAGCACAACTTTACTTCCATGTTGAGCGAGGATGATATCGCAAGTGTTATTGCCTTCCTCCAAACCGGCTTAATTGATGACAATGAATATATTGACATCATAACCAGAAAAGTCAGTGGGGGAGATTTAGCCAATGGCAAAGAAAAATATCAACAAGCTTGCGCCAGTTGTCATGGAGATGATGGAAAATTAGCTACTTTCCGCTATGAAGGCACTGAAGTATCTTTAGGTACATTGGCTGTTCAGGATCCGTGGCGTTTTCTGCATCGAACGCGTTTCGGAACAGCGCGGGCACCGGAAATGCCATTAGGATATGAATTAGGATGGACAGCCGAAGATGGTCGGGATGTTGTTTATTATGTCCAATCATCGTTGCCAACCGGTTTTGAGATCACTGATAATGGTGGGATGGAAATTGAACCAGTCTCAAACCTTGGTGGTCCGGCTCAAAACTGGTTCTCTGGCATTGTCACTGCTTTTGGGGCAATGGCCACCAGTCTGGGTTTTGCCATCCTTTTAGGTGCTTTTTTCATTGGGATTATTCTATTGCTGGTTTGGTTATTGCGCAGCCGGCAAGCGTAGCATATTTGATAAAAGGAGTCTTTTATGAAATCTTCAATACCCTTGTGGCAGCGCTCAAGCTTTCGAATAGTGGGGGCTTTGGTGCTGCTGATTCTTTTGGGGGGAGCAGTAGGTGGAATTTATTACACCCAAATTCCACCAGAACAACCGATTCCCTTCCCACATAATTTTCATATTGGGATTGGGGCCCAATGCGCTTATTGCCACACCGGTGCTGCAACCGGACCCACTGCTGGATTACCAACAACGGATAAGTGTTGGGGTTGTCACCAGCAAATTGAACCAAGAAATGACAATCTGAAATTGGTTGCCAGTTATGGATCTGAAGGAAAACAAATCCCCTGGGTTCCTGTGGCAATACAGCCTGATTTTGTGTTCTTCACACATCAGCCACATATTAATGCAGCGTTAACCTGTGAAACCTGTCACGGTGATTTAACGCAAATGACGGTCGCTGAGCCACAACGCGGACAGAATATGGGTTGGTGTCTCAGTTGTCATCAGAAAATGTCCACTCCGGAAGATTTTGTTGTGCTTTCGGATTGCGCCACTTGTCACTACTAATCAAGGAGGATCTATGACTGAAAAAATCTCACGGCGCGATTTTCTAAAAATATCCGGACTGGGTGTTACTGCAGCAACCGTGCTAACCGGCTGTGGTCCCAGCTCACGGTACGTAACCAGGCAAGCGTACGCTCATATGCCTGAATATAACCAGACCGGCGTCAATACGTATTATGCAACCACGTGTAAAGAATGCCCGGCTGGTTGCGGATTGATCGTCCGCACTCAGGAAGGTCGCGCACTTAAAGTTGAAGGAAATCCCGATCATCCCGTGAACAAAGGAAAGGTGTGCTCACGGGGGTTAACCACTGTTCAGGGAGTCTATAACCCGGACCGTGTTACTGGACCACAAAAAAGAACCAGAGGAACCCGGGCTTCTGCGCCGATGGGATGGCAGGATGCCATCAATACAGTGGCTGGCGGTCTGAAAAATCCACAAAAAACTGCATTTCTGCTGGGTTTACAATCCGACCATTTATTTGATCTGGTCAAAGAGATCGCCGAAAAAGGCGGATTCCCGGCACCAGTTCGCTATGGCACTTTAGGATCGCTTGAAGGCCGTACGACGTTATTAAAAGCTGCCCAGGAATTGTATGGTTTCAACCAGATGCCATTATTTGATCTGGGTAATGCGGACGTTGTGTTCTCCTTCGGGGCTAATTTTTTGGAAACCTGGCTTTCACCCCTGGCATACAGCCGCGGTTTTGGGCAAATGAGAAAACAGCCACTTGGAAAAAGAGGCTATATTGTGTCCTTTGAAGCCCGACAATCCTTAACCAGTGCCAACGCGGATGAATGGGTACCTATCAAACCCGGTAGTGAAGGTCATGTCGCATTAGCCATTGGAAAAATCGCCGCAGCACAAGCTGGGAAACCTGCTCCTGCCATGTACGCGAATATAAACTTGAATGATGTCTCTACTATTTCCGGTATCAGCATGGAAAAATTGATTCAACTGGGTGAATTATTCGGAGCAGATCACAAGGCAATTGCTTTGCCAGGTGGTTCAGCCCTGACTTCCCAAAATGGGCTGGATGCTGCCAAAGCGATCCTGGCTTTGAACATTCTGGTAGAGAACACGGTTCAATCTGGCGGTGTCTTTCCTTCTTCCGGGGAAAATCAACCCTCAGATTATGCTGCTGTAAAATCGTTAATTAACAAAATGAATTCTGGTGGTGTGGATACACTATTCATCCATGGAACAAACCCTGTTTTTGAATTGCCGCCCTCTTCTGGTTTTCAATCCGCATTGAAAAAAGTAAAAACGGTTATCTCATTCAGTACTTTTGAGGATGAAACAGCACTAGAAAGTGATTATATTTTCCCGGATCATGCTGCTTTGGAATCTTTTGGATATCAAAGATTACTTTTCGGCAGCGATCGTGAAACATATTCTGCTATTCAACCAGTAATTGTCCCCATTCATGACACGAAGGCAAGCGCAGATGTATTACTGGCCGCCATCCTTGCCACCGGTGGAAATTTATCAGCCAGTATCCAGTACACCGACGAAGTTGATTTTCTTCAAAAATCCATTACTCCACTGATTGGGAAAGCAGGTCCATATTCAGCACAGGAACTGCCTTCCTTCTGGAATAAATGGTTGCAATTTGGTGGATGGTGGAAAACCGCCCCGGATGTGGCTGATACTGAAATAGAAACCAATGTGGATATTAACTTATCATTCTTACCGCCAACAACTGTAATTGAAGGTGAAACATTCCATCTCGTCACCTTTGCGACCCAAATGGGTGACGGTAGCGGTGCCAATCGGCCCTGGTTACAGGAAACACCCGATCCCATGACAACTGTCACCTGGAATTCATGGATCGAAATACATCCCAAAACTGCTGACTCGCTGGGTATCCATGATGATGATATTGTCGAAGTGAAATCGACAAAGGGAGATTTCTCCATCGAGGCCATCGTGTATCGCTATCCAGCCATTCGCCCTGATACCGTCGCTATCCCGTTCGGCCAGGGACACACAGCCTTAGGTAGATATGCTGAAGGAAGAGGTTGTAATCCTGCAACCGTTTGGTCATCAGAGGTAAATCAAGCTGGCGACCTGGCATTATCAGATACGACAGTCACAATCACATCTACCGGGAAACGACGCCCATTAGCCCGCCAGGAAAGCAAAGTTGGTGTCTATGAAGAACATTAAAGTTGGAGACAAAAAGGAGAACCATGATGACTGAATTACTCGAGAAACAAGCTCATGATGAAAAATGGGGCATGGTAATCGATCTGGATATTTGTAGTGGTTGCCAGGCATGTGTCACAGCTTGTTCGATGGAAAACAATATACCATTCGTTGGTGAGGATGAAATGGCCTACGGCCGCGGCATGCAATGGATGCGAATTCGACGTTACTGGGAAGGTGAGTATCCAGAAGTATCCCCCACCTATCAACCAATGCTTTGTCAACAATGTGGCAGTGCACCCTGTGAATCTGTTTGCCCGGTTTTTGCAACCCTGCATTCTGAAGCAGAAAAAATAAACTTGCAGGTTTACAACCGTTGTATCGGAACCCGCTATTGTGCAAATAACTGTCCATATCAAGTGCGTACCTTCAATTGGTTTGATTACGAAATTCCTGCACCCATGAATTCATACCTTAATCCGGATGTAACCGTTCGCAGGCGTGGCGTAATGGAAAAATGTACCTTCTGCGTGCAGCGAATAGTCAAAGGCAGACAGCAAGCCACCGCAGAAGGCAGACAGGTTGAAGACGGGGACGTAACCCCAGCCTGTGTGCAGGCCTGCCCCACCGATGCGATCACTTTTGGTAACCTCAGTGATCCAGAAAGCAGAGTTTCTAAAATGGTACGTAATGATCGTGCTTATAAAGAATTAGAAGATCTAGGAACAGAGCCTAAGGTAACATATTTGAAGGGAGGTAAATCATATGGCAGCTGATGTAAAACCGTTCATTGGTTCAAAAGCGAGCCCCCATCAGGAATCTGAAGCTGAAGAATTGCGCAGAGAACACCTGATGCTGGACCCCATGCCAAGAGATGAAATGAATCAGATGGTCATGGAAGCCATGACCACCACTACCCGTAAATGGTGGGCTTGGGTGATTGGGTTGGGGTTAGCAATTGCTGTCTTATTATTCGGCGCCTGGGGATATATGATCGCCACCGGAATGGGAGTTGCTGGTATTCGGCGTCCTGTTTACTGGGGTATTTTCATTGTCACCTTCGTTTTCTGGATAGGTATCTCACACGCAGGAACTTTTGTTTCCGCCATTCTGCGGGTCTTTAAAGTTGAATTTCGCCGTCCATTTACCAGAGCTGCTGAATTAATGACCACTTTTGGCCTGGCAGCCGGTGCCCTTTATCCATTAATTCATTTAGGACGTGTGTGGGTTTTTTATTGGATGATACCCTATCCAAACGCACGCTGGTTATGGCCAAATTTCCGCTCAGCTCTGGTGTGGGACTTTCTCGCAATCACTACTTATTTGCTGAGTAGTACTGCTTACCTGTTCTTACCATTGATTCCTGATTTGGCCATGGCACGCGATCGTTCAACGGGCTGGCGACATGCTGTCTATAAACTTCTTTCACTTGGTTGGCGCGGAACAGAAGCGGAATGGTTCCGGTTACGTAAGGCCATCACAATCTTTGCTTTCGCTATCATTCCGGTGATGTTCTCGGTTCACACCATCGTTTCATGGGACTTTGCTGTCAGCATCGTATCCGGATGGCAATCCACCATTTTTGGGCCATATTTCATTATCGGTGCCATTCTCTCCGGGGTATCAGCCGTCGTGACAATCCTTTACATTCTTCGATCAACCATGAAAAACATGGATTACTTCATACGTAAGGAACATTTTGATGGACTAGGTAAACTAATTTTGGTATTTTCCATGTCCTGGGCTTACTTTTTCTTCAATGAATATATCCTAGCCTGGTATGGTGGAGATGCTGCACTAAAACAAATTCTTACATTACATGCCACCGGTCCATCAGCCTGGGTTTGGTACACAATGCTCATCTGCAACGTGGTCATCCCCTGGGGATTCCTGTGGAGTAAAAAAGTCCGCCGCACCCCCTGGCTGATGTTTATCATCACCTTATTGGTAAATGTAGGTATGTTTGCTGAACGATACACCATCATCCCGCTGACGTTAGGTCATCAGAGAAGTCCATTCGATTGGGGAATATACAACCCAACGATTGTGGAAATCAGCATTGTGCTGGGAACCTTATGCCTGTTCATGTTCCTCTATTTGGTTGCTTCCAGACTGATTCCCTTGGTGCCGGTCTGGGAAGTTCAGGAGGGTCAAATGAGCCACACGTTGCGAAAAGTCGGAAAAACCGAAATCCCTTCGGTTACTGAATTGGAATAGGAGGAGAAATGGAAACAAATGTTCGTATGATTCTCTTCAAAGAAGACCAGATTGAGCAGGCCTCAGACGCCATTGAGACACTTCATCTTCATGGGATTGCAGATAAAGATATTTCTGTAATCTCAGGTGTGCCATTCTCCGAAAAAATATTAGGCAGACCAATGTCCTGGACGCGTGTCCCTCAAATAGCTCTGGCCGGAGCCTTGTTTGGTTTCATTATTGCCTTATTGCTCAATTTTCTGGTGCCCAACCTATATAAATTATCGGTTGGAGGCATGCCACTCACACCCATTCCAACATCCATTGTGGTCACTTTTGAGTTAACCATGTTAGGATTGCTGATCAGCACCTTTTTGGGTGTTTTCGTGGAGATGATTTCACCATCGTTCGGCCCAAAAGGTTATCATCCAAAAATTAGCGATGGTTATATCGGCATATTATTCAATTGTCCAATCCATTCCGATGAAGAAACCTGTTTTGAATTACAGGATTTAGGGGCGGAAATTGTTGATGTCGAGGAGGTAAAACAACCATGATTAAAAAGTTAATTCTAGTTTTGGGTGCTTTGGTCACCCCCCTGATCATTGGTTTATTTTTTACGTACGATGTCATCAAAATTGATTGGGTCAGCTTGATGGAAATCCAATCCAGTTATCGTCCCATGGAAGATCCGCTCCCATTACCTGCCAGATCAATTCCTATTCAAGGTGCTGCTTACATCCCCGAACTGGGTGTACCTGCCAACCCGGTATTTGCAAATGAGGATTCAGTGAAGCGTGGCAAAGATTACTATGACACTTCTTGCGCTTTATGCCATGGGGACACCGGCGAAGGCAATGGCGGATTCAGCGGCTTTCTCAGGGATTTTCCACCTGTCAGTCTGGTCGATGCAAATCGATCTGCGTTGAGTGATGGAGCCATTTTCGTCACCATTACGGAAGGCGTACCGGGTAAAATGCCAAATTTGAAAGAAAATCTACCCAGTCCGGAAATGCGGTGGGATGTGGTTAATTATGTTCGTTTCCTGCAAGATCAGGCAAATCCGTAATTAAAATCTAATGGAAATCATAAAAAGCTCTCCCAGGAGGGCTTTTTATTTTTTTCAGATCTATTTTTATCATTTCAATAATTGGGGTCTATGTTTTCAGGCATGCGAAAGCACACCTGAAAACCTGGCCAATTTTTTGAGATGTTCCACTTTTTTCGAATACAATTAGTTTATTGGATCGGAAACAAAAAGGTAGGACTTAATTATGGTTTATGCAACAACAATTCATCTCATCAGGCATGGAGAAACTGATTGGAACCTGGAACAAAAATATCAGGGCCAGCAGGATATCCCACTGAATTCTACCGGCATACAACAGGCACAATTTGTCGCCGAAAAATTGGAGGGTAATCAATTTTCCGCTTTATACAGCAGTGATCTCATGCGGGCAATTCAGACTGCCCAGGAAATTTCCAGGAAAATAGATTTGCCAATCGTTACCCAATCTGCATTAAGGGAAATAAATCAAGGGGATTGGGAAGGAAAGTTTATCCAGGATGTATTGGCAACCCAGGGTGCTGAAGTTCGGGCTGTCTATCAAAACCCGTATACAGCGCGCAAACCCGGGGGCGAAAGCATAGCAGAAGTAGCTGAGCGTATGTATGCCTGTCTTGATAAATTAGCAAAAAAACACGACCAGGAACAAATCATTGTCGTTACGCATGGATTGGCAATTGCAACTGTTTTATGCAAAGTCAGAGAACTTCCATTGGAAATGGCTATTCGTAATATCCCCGAAAATACAGGTGTGGAAGTAATTAAATGGGTTAAGAATTGATCCATTGAGATATTAGTCTGGAAACTAAAAAACCACCCTAAAACAAGGTGGTTTTTCATGGCGGAGAGGAAGGGATTCGAACCCTTGATACCTTTCGGTATACGCGCTTTCCAGGCGCGCGCGTTAGGCCAGACTACGCTACCTCTCCAGGTGAATTCCTTGTAAAATTTCGAGGAACGCGTTCGCAATTTTACCATTAACGAGCTTGATAGGGAAGGAAAGGAAACTTAATCAAATGGGAGTTTGTGACGGTAGATCAAAAACCACAAATTCGAAATTTTCTATTGCATTATCCCTTCAAGTAAATTATAATATCGCCACGCGGGCGGTTAGCTCAGTTGGTTAGAGCATCGCGTTGACATCGCGGAGGCCGTAGGTTCGAGTCCTATACCGCCCACTACAATTGAATAAACAGAAGCAATGACCAGGACGAGTAAGCGTTCTATACCTTCAGAGAGAAAAAGCCATTGGCTGGAAGCTTTTTCAGAAATAAGAACGCTGAACACCACCTGTGAGCTGAAACCCGAAACGTTAGGAGTAAGGCAACCGGTGCAACCGTTATCAGCATAGACAAGATGCTCAGGAAAATTGAGTAATCTGGGTGGAACCGCGAGAAGTTCTCTTGCCCCAGTGGCAGGAGATTTTTTGTTTTAAGGAAGAGAAATTAGAAAGAGGTGAATAATGGCCAAAAAAGTTAATCTAAATTATGAAGCTTCACATTTATTCAAAGTGAGACATTCCACTGCCCACGTTATGGCACAGGCAGTTTTGGAAAAATTCCCGGACGCCAAATATGCGATTGGACCGGCAATTGAGGACGGTTTTTATTACGATTTCGATCTTCCCCGTCCTTTAACGCCTGAAGATCTGGATGAAATTGAAAAACGGATGAAACACATCGTTAAGGGAAATTATAAATTCGAAAAAGAAGTTTTGGGTGCTGATGAAGCGCTTGAAATATTCAAAGACCAACCATATAAAGTCGAGTTGATCAAAGGTCTCGAAGAAGGTGGAACTGACGAACACGGCGAACCCCTGGAAGAGAAACCCGAAATTTCAATTTATAAGCATGATAAATTCGTGGATCTATGCCGTGGCCCGCATGTTGAGAGTACCAAAGAAATCAATCCTAAAGCTCTAAAATTG
This sequence comes from Anaerolineaceae bacterium, assembly GCA_034003505.1. Lineage (GTDB taxonomy): Bacteria > Chloroflexota > Anaerolineae > Anaerolineales > Anaerolineaceae > UBA6170. The sequence continues at coordinate 32,538 of JAVEYK010000003.1, forward strand.
ACCTCCATTGCAGGTGCATACTGGCGTGGCGATGAAAAACGGCCTATGCTGCAAAGAATTTACGGCACTGTTTTCGAAAATCCGGAGGACCTGAATGATTATCTTTGGAGAATTGAAGAAGCCAAGAAACGTGACCATCGCAAAGTAGGCAAGGAATTGGATTTGTTCTCCATCAATCAGGACGTCGGACCAGGTTTGATTTTATGGCATCCTAATGGTGGTTTAATCCGTCATCTGGTGGAGGATTATTGTAAACAGGAACATCTGGCCAATGGTTATGATATTGTTTACTCGCCGCACATCGGAAGGGCACATCTTTGGGAGACCTCCGGTCACCTTGGTTTTTATGCAGAGAATATGTTCGCCCCAATGGAAATTGAGGAGGATGAATATTATGCCAAACCAATGAACTGCCCTTTCCACATCATGATTTACAAGAACAAATTACATTCGTATCGTGATTTTCCAATGCGAATGGCTGAATGGGGTACGGTTTATCGTTACGAACGTTCCGGTGTTTTGCATGGCTTATTGCGTGTGCGTGGTTTCACCCAGGATGATGCTCATATTTTCTGCCGGGAAGATCAGATGCCTGGCGAAATAGATAGAACCCTCAATTTCTGTCTGCATATTCTGCGACATTTTGGCATGAATGATTTCCATGCCTATCTATCCACCCGTAATCCGGAGAAATCTGTGGGTGAAGAATCCGAATGGTTGCAGGCACAGGAAGCCCTCAAAGAAGCTTTAGAAAGAGCTAATTTGATTTACGACCTGGATGAAGGTGGCGCAGCTTTTTATGGTCCCAAAATTGACCTGAAAATGATTGATGCCCTGGGACGTGAGTGGCAACTCAGCACCATTCAATTCGACTTCAATTTACCAGAACGTTTCGATATGACCTACATTGGTGAAGACGGCCAGCAACACCGCCCTCTCATGATCCATCGTGCCTTATTGGGTTCGGTTGAACGGTTCATGGGTGTTTTAATCGAGCATTATGGTGGTGCTTTCCCGGTCTGGCTCATGCCAGTTCAGGCAAAGATCATCCCAATCGCAGACCGCCATGTTGATTTCGCCTATGAAGTTGCACAACAATTAAAATCAAACGGTATTCGGGTGGAAGTTGACGACAGCAGTGACCGTATGAATGCAAAAATCCGGAATGCACAACTTCTTAAAATTCCTTACATGCTCGTCATTGGTGATAAAGAGGTTGAAGCAGGCCAGGTAGCACTACGGATGCGTAGTGGCGAAAATCCAGGTGCAATGCCAGTGGATGAATTTATTCAACTTGCTCAGAACCAGATAAAAGAATTGGTTTAATCCAGAAAAACAGAGGGCTACCAGATACACAGCCCTCTGTTTTTATCATTTAGAACGGACTTTGGTCCAATCGACATATGTTTAATGACAAATGTTTTATTGACGATCATATTTAAGATATGGTATATTATAAAAGTTCAGATTTAATGACTCAAATTATTTTCACCTTTTGAAAGGAGCAAGACCATTAGTACATCAAATTTTAGGATAAATGAAGAAATCAAGGTTAAAGAAGTTCGCTTGATTGGAGCTGGAGGAGAAAACGTAGGATTAATTAGCATACAAAAAGCGTTGGATATGGCAAGAGAGGCAGAACTGGATCTTGTTGAAGTTGCCCCAGGTGCAAATCCACCCGTTTGCCGCATTATGAATTATGGAAAATTTCTCTACGAGCGAACCAAAAAAGAAAGAGAAGCTCGCAAAGCTCAGACAAAAATTGAAACAAAAGAAATTCGATTGCGCCCCAAAACAAATGAACATCATCGTGGTTTTAAAACCCGCGATGCGAGGCGTTGGCTGGAAGAGGGGATGAAAGTTAAAGTTACAGTTCGTTTCCGTGGTCGTGAAATCACATATCCTGAAATCGCATTGGAAGACCTCAGAGAAATTGCCGAGGAATTATCAGATGTTGCGACTGTTGAACAGAAACCAGACCTGGAAGGACGAAACATGTTCATGTTATTGTCACCTTCCAAAGGTGTGGGAAAAAAACCAAAGGCCAATAGTCCCAAACCGGTAAAATCAAAAACAAAGGAAAATCAGGTTACTGAAACGGTAGAAGACCTGGAAGAAGTCGAAGAATAAAAAATTCTCCACCCAGCTTTTTTCACCTGTCCAAATCAAATAACCTATAGTATAATTTGCGGTCGCGTCTACTGACCGCAAATTTAATATATTTAGAAGAGGAGATTAAAAGTGCCTCGTAAAGCAAGTACTGGCAAATTTAAGATGAAGACCCATAAAGCAACATCAAAACGATTTCGCTTAACCGGGTCGGGCATGTTGGTTCGCACCAAAGGTGGCAAAAGCCATTTGCGCCGCCGCACCTCAAAACGCACCAAACTTCTGTTATCTGAAATGATCGAAGTAAAAGGTAACAAAATTGCCCAGCGTATTCGTCGCCTTGCCCCTTATCTTTAGGGATAGGCTGTTCGTATTCATATATAGTGCAACTGTTGGGTGTTTAACAGGTTAATCCCGGCGCCCAGGGGTGTGCAAAGGAGTAACAAATGGCACGTGTGAAAAGTGGCCCAACCGGCTATCGACGTCACAAAAAAGTATTGAAACTTACCAAAGGTCAATATGGAACCCGCAGTAAATTGTTCCGCCGCGCAAATGAAGCGATGTTGAAAAGCCTCTGGTATGCTTATCGCGATCGCCGCAATCGAAAACGCGATCTGAGAAGATTATGGATTACCCGTATCAATGCTGGCGCTCGTCTGAATGGCGTGACTTACAGTCATTTGATTTATCTGATGCGAAAAGCAAACATCACCATCAATCGAAAAATGATGGCAGATCTGGCTGTTCGTGATCCAAAGACCTTCACGGCGGTGATTTCAAAAGCAAAATCAGCATAACTTATTCAAATGAAAAACTCTACCGGCAGGTGATCACCTGCCGGTTTTTTTATCCGGTAAAATTAGGGATATGATCACGTCCAATCAAAATCCAAAAATACAGCAGGCAAGAGCACTGCTGCACCAATCCAAAGAGCGAAAAAGCTCTGGATTATTCGTGATGGAAGGTGTACGGCTTTTTGAGGAAGCCTTACAGTCAGATTGGGAATTTGAATTTATCCTTTTTAGTGATAACCTATCCGACCGTGGGATAGAATTACTTCAGCAAGCTGATGTGCGAAAGATAGACATTGAAGAGGTTCCATTTTCTTTAATGAAAAAAGTAGCCGGTACTGAGCATCCACAGGGTATTTTAGGAATAATGCGTCAAAAAGAAGGGCTAATTCCCGAGGACCTGAACTTTGTTCTGATCTGTGATGCAATCAGTGACCCTGGCAATCTGGGAACAATCTTGCGCTCAGCTGCAGCTGCGCAGGTTCAGGCGGTCATGATTTCTCCCAATAGCACAGATCCTTATTCACCCAAAGTGATCAGGGCAGGTATGGGAGCCCATTTTCATTTGCCAATTTTCCAATTTGATTGGCAGGTAATTAAAGAAATCTGTAAAAACAGATCCAATCCCTTACAAATTTATATTGCCAGTGCAGAGGCTGTCTTAAGTTGTTGGGAAGCAGATCTAAAAATTCCATGTGGCATTATTGTCGGTAGTGAAGCCACCGGGCCAGGGGATGCAGCGTTCGAATTGGCGGATGCCCAGATCAAAATACCCATGCCAGGCGATGCTGAATCTTTGAATGCTGCGGTTGCAGCCAGTATCTTATTATTTGAAACCGTCAGACAGAGGTGGCAATGAAAATACGATCTATAACCAGTTTCTATGATCCAACAAAAAAGAACGCTGATGAAACTCTGGAAATTTTATCAGGTCTGGCAAAAGAAGGGAAAAAGTCCTGTAATGGTCAGGGATATGAAGTTCAAACCTTGCGCCTGGCAACAGTTCCTTTTCCTCTCTTTACCTCTGATAGAAGTCCAGACCAAATGATCCAGCTGGCGAAAAGTATGGAGAATAAAGCCAGAGAAAATGGTTTTGATTATCTCGCACTTGGCCCGGCACTCATCACTCATCCTGAAAGTTATGAAATAATCTCAGATCTCATATCTGAAACCGAAAGCACCTTTTTCAGCGGCATCATGGCTGATAATGAAACCGGTGTCAGTATCAGAGCCATCCAACAATGTGCAAAAATAATCACGCAGAATGCAATTTTAGAGGAGAATGGATTTGCCAATTTAAGATTCAGTGCCCTGGCAAATGTCAAACCCTGCGGGCCTTTCTTCCCGGGATCTTATCACCAGCCTGGAAAACCTCCTGCCATCAGTATTGCAGTCGAAGGCGCGGATGAAGTAGTAAATGCATTCAGCAGCGCTCATAACCTGTTAGAAGCGCGGAAAAACCTTCTGGAGTCCCTTGAAAAGCATGCCAGTCAATTAGCTCCGATTTTTACAGATTTATTGGCGGATCGAGAAGTTGATTTCCATGGATTCGATTTTTCGGTTGCACCTTTCCCTGCCGATCATTGTTCACTGGGAGCAGCTATGGAAAGCCTGGGAATTTCATCAGTAGGGAAACACGGATCGCTGGCAGCCGCCGCGTTTCTGACAGATACCCTGGATCGGGGAAATTGGTTACGATGCGGATTTAATGGGCTCATGCTACCATTATTAGAAGATTCACGCTTGTCACAACGTTCAATCGATCAGACGCTTTCCATCAAAGATTTGTTAATGTTTTCAGCGGTGTGTGGAACCGGACTGGACACCATTCCAATTCCGGGATCAACCACCCAGGAACAGGTGGAAGCGCTATTGCTGGATATTGCAGCTCTCTCTGCCCGGTTGAATAAACCACTCACAGCCAGATTAATGCCAATTCCCGGTAAAGAAGCCGGAGACCTGACAAATTTTGATTTTGAATTTTTCTCAAATGGAAGAGTACTGGCAATTGAAGCAAATGCACTAACGGGTTTCTTCCATGACATACATGAAGAATTTAAATTAAAACCCAGGCAGAGTAAATAAACTCTGCAATTAGCGGATTTGTTTAAAATTAATCAGGATTAAATTCTTCTGGCAATCTTCATAGGTATCAAAATACACTCGTTCAGAAATTGGGATATTGGCCTGATCCAACAATTGAATGGATAATTTCCCGGTACTATTCAGCGGTGTATCACCCAGTGTAAATTCAAACCCTGATGGTCCATACGGGGAAGATTCTAGCGTCAGACTGAGTAAACTGACCTGTTTCCCATTAAATGTCCCCCGTAACCAGACCCGGACTCCCATCACTGGTCTGCCTTGCAAATCAAATACCTGTCCCCCGACTCCGATCCAATTACAGCCGTAATTCGGCTTCAATAATGTACTTTCGATGGCATTGATGTCATTCTGTAAAACAAAAGCGTAATAACCGCTAAAAGGCGTTTCTGTGGGTGGAATTGGTGTGGTCTCCTGAACAGGCGTACCTTCGATAAAGGTCCCCTCTTGGGTCGCTGTAGGTATTGATGTTTCAGTGGGCTCCCATATCAATTCCTGGGTAGCTGTTGGGATGAATTGTTGTTCAGCAGTTGATTGAGTCGGCTTAACAAGTACCAAAGCCTCCGGGAGATCATAAGGCGGAAAAGGGTTAAAAACTACTTTTGGATTTAAGAAAATCGTAACCTGCAGGGTGATGATCGCTACAATAAGAATGATCATTAATCCGGTAACGATATTTAAAATTAGATCCAGAATTTTTGTCTTCGATGTTTCTTGATGCAATTGTTGCCTCCCATCCCTTCTGTCCTAATTTTGATTTAAAATAACTGAGCTTTTTGCTTTTTGATCCATTAACCAGGCATTCAGCGCTAATCTTTGATGCTGTAGGAGAGCATCCTGGGTCAGTTCACGATCCAACTCGTGCTCCAAAACCTGGACGATGTGATATCCATAAGTGGACTCAATCACCGGGGTGTATTCTCCTGGCTTTAAATTAAAAACCTCATCTTCAATTTGTGGAAGGACCAGGTAATTTCTTGGAAACCACCCTAATTCTCCTCCTGCCAATTGGTCATAACCCCAGGCGTAATAATCAAAATCAGCTCCATTTTGAAGTTGATTGTAAATATCATCTGCCAGTGACTTTCTGGAGACTAGAATTTGTCGGGCACGTATTTGTTCTGCCCTGGTGGGTACCTGACTGAGAAGATAATCTCTCATCCAGGCGGCTTCAATCTGTAATTTATATTGACGCTCAAAACTTTCAGGTGAATATTGGTTACCCAATAACCATTGTTGAAACTGGGTGTCTCCTCCAGAACTGCTGACAAGGATCTCATATTTTTTGTTATAGGTCTCCTTGTCCAAAACATGCCCCGCTGCTCTGGCACCTTGAGCTAATAATACGGTATCAATCATTGTGCCAAGCACTACTTCAGCAACCTGATTCTCGTCAAATTCTTTTTCCAGGTTCGTTGCTGCTGTCTGGAAGCGCAAAACTTCGTCTTCATAATCGCTTAACCAGATGCCTTCGTCATTCACAATTGCCTTCATTGGTATAGATGGCGTCGGTTCAATGGTAGCTGTTTCCTCTGCGATTATTACGGTTTCAGTTCCCAGGAAAACGCCTGGCTCCTGGGTAAATGTCTCGGGTTGTGCAGGTGTTTGTGTTGAATCACAACCGGACAAGAGCAAAAAAGAAATCATCACAAAATGGAATAACTGGATTTTTTTCTTCATCTCGTTGATTATAATCCAAAAAAAAGCAGGTCCTGATGCTTTACCCACATCAAGACCTGCAATTTTGTAATTAATTGGTTTAGTATTCTGGCATTGGTGGACCAGCAGGCATTTTATTTTCTTCTGGAACATCCGCGATCAAAGCTTCGGTGGTCAGGATCATCGCTGCAATGGAAGCAGCATTTTCCAGGGCACCACGAGTTACTTTAGCGGGATCAATTACACCGCATTTGACCATGTCACCATACTCACCGGTGATCACATCATAACCAATCTGCATGTTTCCGCCATCTTTTTGAGCTTTGCGAACATTCGCAATAATGACAGAACCTTCCTGACCAGCATTTTCGGTGATTTTGCGCATGGGAACTTCCAATGCTTTGCGAACAATATTGACACCAATTTGCTCGTCATCATAGGGCATTTTCAAATCTTCCAAAACATGAATTGCATTGATCAATGCCACACCACCACCGGGAACGATCCCTTCTTCAACAGCTGCACGAGTAGCAGAAAGAGCATCTTCCACACGATGTTTCTTTTCTTTCAGCTCTGTTTCCGTTGCGGCACCAACACGAATGATCGCAACGCCACCAGCTAATTTAGCCAGACGTTCCTGCAATTTTTCGCGGTCATAATCGCTGGTCGTCTTGTCGATTTCGACTTTGATCTGATCAATGCGACCTTTGATACCAGCCTCATCGCCCTTACCACCAACGATTGTGGTGTTGTCTTTGTCTGCTACCACTTTCTCAGCACGACCAAGATCAGCTACTGTGGTGGTTTCTAATTTGCGACCAGTCTCTTCAGAAATAACCTGGGCGCCAGTCAAAGTAGCAATATCCTGTAACATTGCTTTGCGGCGATCGCCAAATCCGGGAGCCTTTACAGCCAGGACATTGATCATGCCACGAATTTTGTTGAGCACCAGAGTAGCCAGAGCTTCACCATCGATGTCTTCTGAGATGATTACCAGGTCACGTTTTCCAACCTGTACCATTTTCTCTAGAACGGGCACAATGTCTGCTGCGGCAGAGATCTTCTTGTCATGGATCAAAATATAAGGATCACTGATGACTGCTTCCATATGTTCGGCATCGGTTACGAAATAAGGTGAAATATAACCGCGGTCAAATTGCATACCTTCAACATATTCCTGTTCGAATTCCAAACCTTTGGATTCTTCGACAGTGATAACGCCATCTTTTCCTACTTTGTCCATTACATCAGCAATCAACTCACCGATGGAACGGTCCTGTGCGGAAATGGTGGCAACGTTGGCAATTTCGTTCTTTTCACGAATTTCAATCGCCTGGGATTTAATTTCATCAGCAACCATTTTTGCAGCAGCTTCAATCCCACGTTTGAGTAACATTGGGTTAGCGCCAGCTGCCAGGGTCTTTAGACCTTCGGTTACGATAGCGTGTGCAAGAACGGTGGATGTGGTCGTACCATCACCGGCAATATCATTTGTTTTTGTGGCTGCTTCTTTGAGCAGTTGGGCACCCATGTTTTCAAATGCGTCTTCTAATTCAATTTCTTTCGCAACGGTCACGCCATCATGGGTGATGGTGGGGGAACCGAATTTTCGATCCAGAGCCACATTGCGGCCCTTTGGACCTAAAGTTGTTGCAACAGCATTCGCTACTACATCAATTCCATTGCGTAATTTACGACGTGCTTCTTCTCCAAAAACCAATTGTTTTGCTGCCATATTTATTTCTCCTGTTCTTAATTAATTACTCTTCAACAATAGCTAAAAGGTCGCTCTCGCGCAGGATGAGCAATTTCTTGCCATCTACTTTTATTTCAGTTCCAGAATATTTTGCAAATAAAACAACATCACCTTCTGAAACATCCAGCTTAATGCGATCACCATCTTCATCACGATCACCAGGACCGACAGACAAAACTTTCCCCTTCTGGGGTTTTTCTTTTGCGGTTTCCGGTAGAACTATGCCACCTGCGGTGACTTCTTCAGCTTCGATTGGCTCTACCAATACCCGACTACCTAATGGTTTTAATTTCATGTGTACTTCCTCCTGCTTTTGCACAAAGGTTTAGATTTGGATTTTTAGCACTCACATATAGAGAGTGCTAAATCGCTACAAATATTACCTGTCTTTAGAGCGAAAGTCAAGAGGATGGAATGATTTCTAATAAATTTCTGATACAAAATTTAGATTCTTCTATTGTCTCTGTAACCAGAGAAGTAGTTAGCGGGTTATGCCATATGAAGCGCAAATTTCTTCACTGGTATTAACAATTCCCATCACGCCTTCATTGTCAGAAAAATCTTTGCGAATCTTATCAAATACAACCAAAGCGCGCTCACAAAATCCGGTTCCATCCCGATGCATAGCCGCCAGCACCGAACCATAGGAGTAATAATAAACGACAGTGCTTTCCGTTAAAGGTAATCCAACGATGTCATAGGGAGGAGCTTCTGATTCAGGTGTATCTTCCGAGCACTCCTGCCGCACAATGCAGCTTTCCAGGGCGCTACAGCCATCAATCGCACAGGCAAAAGCCGGGATGGAACCCTCATAATTCCTTGAACGAAAATAAACCAAGCCTAATTGGGAGTAAACATATGGGTCTTCGGGGGTGATCTCTAAAGCACGCATCACATTTCTGGCGGCAATAAAAAACTCACCAATCTGGCTGTACGTTCTTGCTATTCCAAGGTAGGGTATCGGATCTGCAACTTTGTTCTGTTCATTGATCTTTGCAGCCAGGGCAAAATATTCCAATGCCTCATCATATTTTTTTAATTCACGATAATTGACACCTATGGATAAATAAATAAAAGTTAAATTCGGATTAATCTCTGCTGCTTTTTTGTAAGCCTCTATAGCTTCTCCATAGCTGCCCCCCTGGGATTCAAGCACATAACCATACACACGATAAGCATCAAATGAAGTGTCATCCATGGCTACTGCCCGTTCAGCAAAATCAAGCGCTTCTTTGTACCTTAATTGGCGCATATAAATTTCCGCCCGAAAAGCAACTGCCAATACATTATTACTATCTAACTGCAATGCCTTGGCGGATGATTGCTCTGCTTTGAATACATAATCGTCCGATTCTTCACCGGAGTAAGCGGAATCCGAATACCAGTCGTAAGTTAAAGAGAGGATTGCATGGGCACTACTGTCTTCAGGGTTCAAGGAAACTGCTTTTTCTGCGGATTGAATTGCCTCCTCCAGGCGTTGTTTCTTCTGCGCATCAGTGGTGAGCAGGTTGGATGAGTAAGTTTGAATCCGTGCAAGCTCAGCCCAGATGGTTGAATTATCTGGTTCAACCTCAGCAGCTTTTCCGTAAGCTTGTACCGCTGCAGGAATGTTTCCAGCCTGGAACTGCGTTTCACCTTCCAGGGCGTATGAATTAGCAGTTCTTGTTGATGTTGGTGTCGCCAAAAACGGACTTTCAATTTCACCAACATCCACTTGTTTCCAGACAAATGCTGCAATTAAGATAAACAACAATAAAAAATAAATCCGAATTGGATTATCTCTGCGTTGTTTTCTAAATAGATGGTTATCATCAGGAAGTCTTATTCCCATTGATCAGCCCTTATTTTCAGATTTTTGTGGAAAATCTGATTATTCCTCTTCACTAATGCCAGCACAGATATTGACAATTTCACCAGCGTTATAAACGGTAATTTCATCACCACCAACGTTTTTGAGTAAAGCCTCGGATATCTGTAAAGCTTCAGTACATTCATCTACGCGGGCCAAAGACAATCCGTAAATTTGATAATACTGGGAGATCGTACCATAGTCCAACGGTAAAGGTTCAACTGTCACACCAGATTCACTGGTTCCACCTCGAATAACCAGGCGCAACATTTCAATCGCGTTTGGATATTCATAATTTCGGTAATAAAGTACGCCTAAATTTCCATACAAATACGGATCTTCGGGGTCATCCACAATTGCTTTCTCTGCGTATTGAATAGCTGTCGCGTAGGAACCCTGGGTCTGATAAACTTTTGAGAGATAAATATCTGGCAAGGGATCAGAAGGGTTCAAAAGATCTGCTTCCGTAAAGGCCTGAACAGCCAAATCATACTCGGCGACATCCGGATAATAATAAACTCTCCCCAGGCGCATATATAATTCGGGGATGTATTTATTGATGGCAATTGCGGCGGCATATTCCTGAACTGCTTCTCCGTAACTCCCGACCAATTCCTGAATATATCCGCGCGCCCGATGTGTTTCCAGGGAATTGGGACTCAAATCCCTGGCCTTAATTGAATTTGAAATGGCATTATCAATCACGCCAATGATTGCCGTATTGGACTCGTACTGCAATCCATAGACTTCCGCAATATAGGCGTACGGAATATGATTATTGGGGTCTAATTCAATTGCTCTCTTAAGTGAAGCTGTTCCGTTTAAATAATCACCAGATAATCCTTGAGCCCAACCTCTCAATGCATACGCCATGGCATTATTTTCATTAATCAGGAGTGCATTGCTGGCTTGTTCCAAAGCTTCATCATAACGATTTAAGTATATTAATAACCTCGCGAGAGAAATATAATTTCCTGTGTTCATCGAATCCGCCAGGATGGCTTGTTTGTATGCTTCAATTGCCTGAGAAATTTTCCCTTCATTTTCCAATGTTTGCGCATCGGTGACGAATGATTCCGGCGCACGGGTTGCTGTCGGTGTTGAAATAAAGAGTGGCGGTACATCTGCAATCACCACCTGGTTTAAATAAATTCCCACGCCGATCAAAACAACCAATAATAGAATCCGGATCGGGTTCCCGCGCCGTTTATGTTTATTCATGTTCAATCGTTTATTGCTAAGATACATAACTTGATATTACCATCATCGTTTTTTCTTCGTCAAGATGATTTCGGTTGCCACAACCTTTGATTAATAAATACTTATTCAATTAAACAGGTCGAATGATGCATGATTGCTGGACGTAAAATTGTCTAATCACAATCACCTGAGATACATTAATACGATACCACGAATATCGGGCACTTTTCACTTGCTATTCAATAATCCCCGGACTAAAATCATCACATGAAATTTGATGTTTTCACCCTCTTCCCTTCTATTTTCCATTCCTATTTTGAAATTTCCATTTTGCAAAAAGCAATCGAGAAAGATTTGATTCAAATTGAAGTTCACAATATACGTGATTGGACAATTGATAAACACCATGTGACGGATGATACACCTTATGGCGGTGGGGGTGGGATGGTGATGAAAGCCGAGCCTATCTTCAATTCCATTGAAGATGTGTTAAGGGAAAAAACCGCAGTCCCCATCATTTTGATGTCACCTATGGGCCGTCCCCTCACCACACAAATAGCAGTTGAGCTTTCCCAATACCCTCACATAGGGATTTTATGTGGTCGCTACGAAGGGGTAGATGAGAGAGTGATTGAGCATTTAGTAACCGATCAGATTTCCGTGGGGGATTTTGTGGTGACCGGAGGTGAATTACCGGCATTGATGATGATTGATGCAGTTGCGCGTTTCTTACCAGGCGTGCTGGGCGATCCGGCTGGAGCTTTGAATGATAGTTTTGGAAATGGTTTGCTGGAATACCCACATTACACCCGCCCAGAAAAATTTAGAGAATGGCAAGTGCCTGAAATTTTGTTATCTGGTCACCATGCCAAAATTGAGAAATGGCGCAGAGAACAATCCTTAACCAGGACATATTTTTTAAGACCGGATTTATTAACAAATGCCAATCTGAGTCCTGAGGATATAGAATTTTTATTGAAATTGGAAGCAAAAGAAAAATTGGGCCATTACCAGGTGCTAGGTTGATCTGGTTTTTATTTTTATATTAATGAAAAGGGAGATCGATAATGCAACAAAAACTAAGTTATCCGAAAACATTTTTGCTAGGCTTTGGTTTTTTTGGCGTAAGTGTCATCTGGTCCGTTTATAATGCCTTTGTTCCATTATTCCTGGATGGAAAATTTGGGTTAAGTGCAGCCTGGATTGGTTTTTTCATGACACTGGATAATATTGCTGCTTTTCTCATCCAGCCTGCCGTGGGCGCTTATTCAGACCGCTTAAGAACACCTTTGGGCCGGCGTATGCCCTTTATTTTGATTGGAGCGCCAATTGGAGCCATAGCGTTTGGATTAATTCCCATCGTTTCTATCCTGCCACTATTTGTTCTCTGCACAAGTACCCTCCTCATCAGTATGGCTTTATGGAGAACCCCTGTGGTGGCATTAATGCCTGACATTACACCTTCCCGGTTTAGATCGCAAGCCAATGGCGTAATCAATTTCATGGGCGGTGCTGGCGCGATCATCGCTTTTTTGATCGGAGCAAATTTATATGAACTGAATCCAAATTATCCGTTCTGGCTCGGTTCTGGATTGGTGATCATCTCTTCTATGCTGGTTATAGCTTTCATTCGGGAACCAAAGGAATTCGAAATTTCAGAGGATCAAAAACCTAGTCTCATCCACGCCTTAGGGGAATTGTTCAAAGAAAAAGAAAAAAGCCCATTGCGCATTCTAGCAGCAATTTTTTTCTGGTTTGTTGCCTATAATGCCATTGAGGCTTTTTTCACATTGTATGCAGTGAAACATCTGCAATTATCGGAAGCAGATGGCGCCAGACTATTAGGTCAATTATCTCTGATTTTTGTTCTCATGGCTCTCCCTTCTGGATATATTGGTGGAAAATTTGGACGAAAACGCACCATCATGACCGGTATCTTCCTGATGGGCTTTGCAATTTTATCAATGTATATCCTGCCAGTGGATAGATTGACCGTTCTATTCACCAAGCTTCCCCTGGTTGGTAATTTTTATTCGGTAAGTATTGTCTTGATGGTTGCAGGTTTCTCCTGGGCATTGATCAACATCAATTCATTACCAATGGTGGTGGATATGACCAGCGATAGCCACATCGGGACCTTTACGGGGCTATATTACATGGCTTCTACGATGGCTGCCATTTTAGGCCCAAATTTAAACGGTTGGATTGTGCAGCTAAGTGGAAATAATTACAGCCTGATGATGTTGTTTTCTCCCATTTTCATGTTGGCTGCTTTTATTATGATGGCTGGTGTGAAGCGCGGTGAAGCGAAAACAGAATAAAAAGTCAGCCAAAAATGTGATTTTCATTACCAATTCATCTGGATTTTCTCTTGTAATTGATTTTCGGATAGTGATATACTATACGTGATGCGTCGGACGCGTATCAAGTATCATATTTAATCAAATTATTCGGAGGAGAATAAAAAAATGTCTAAAAAAGTATCTGTATTAGTCGCAATTCTAGTTTTGGCATCCATGTTATTGGCAGCTTGCCAACCCGCAGCACCTGCGGAAGAACCAGCTGAAGCCAAAATGAAGGCTTGCCAGGTAACTGACACCGGTGGTATTGATGATAAATCATTCAATGCAACTGCATGGTCAGGAATGCAGCAAGCCGAAAAAGATTTCGGAGTTGAAGTCCAATATTTGGAATCACAACAACAATCAGATTATGAAGTTAATTTGAATACTTTCGTTGAAGCTGGTTGTGATGTGATTATCCCTGTTGGTTTCCTCCTTGCAGATGCCACCGGTGCAGCCGCGGACACCAACCCGGATCAAAAATTTGCTATTGTGGATGTTGAATACCTTTCACAGCCTAATGTTTTAGGCAATGGTTCCAAAATCGATCAGGCCACTTTCCTGGCTGGTTATTTAGCAGCCGGCATGAGTAAAACTGGTAAAGTTGCTACCTATGTTGGTATCCGCTTCCCCGCCACACAGGCTTTCATGGATGGATTTGCCATGGGTGTTGCCAAATACAACGAAGTTCATGGCACATCAGTCTCAGTACTTGGTTGGGACATGGCCACAGAACAAGGCCTTGAGGTTGGCAACTTTGAAAGTTTAGATGATGGCCGCGCATTCGGTGAACAGTTGCTTGACGAAGGTGCAGACGTTATTATGCCTGTCGCAGGTCCTGTCGGTCTTGGCACTTTAGCAGTTATGCAAGAACGTGGAACTGGTTTATTGATTGGTGTTGACAATGATTGGTCCGTAGCGAATCCTGATAAAGCAGATTTCATTTTAGGGAGTGCGCTTAAGAAAATTGATGTCTTCGTCTATGAAGCAATCAAACAGACTGTTGAAGGAACATTCAAAGGTGGCTTTCCTTATATGCTAACCCTGGAAAATGAAGGTGTAGGTCTCCAATATGGTTCAAAATGGGCCGACCAGGTTCCCGCTGATCTGAAAGCCGAAGTTGATGGTTTGATCCCCGGTATTGTTTCCGGTGAGATTCCAACCTTACCAACCCGCTAATAAATAATTATTGAACGGAATAAGGAGTCGGAAAAACCCGGCTCCTTTTTTGTTTATTTAAATCATCTGTGTATGATAAAATAAATGAAATTTCCAAAAAAATCAAAAAAAGAGGTATAAATGGCTCCAGTCCTTGAACTTCGTGGCATTACCAAAAGGTTTCCAGGGGTATTGGCCAACGACCACATTGATCTGACTGTTGAAAAAGGGGAAATCCATGCCTTGCTGGGTGAGAATGGGGCAGGTAAGACCACCTTGATGAATATTTTGTATGGTCTATACAGTCCCGATGAAGGCGAAATCTTTGTTAACGGTCAAAAGCTTGATGTTCGTTCTCCCATCGATGCGATCAAAGCTGGTGTAGGTATGATTCATCAACATTTTATGTTAGTGCCTGTCTTTACAGTGACCGAGAATGTTATGCTCGGTGAAGAGTACGTAAAAGCCGGCGGAGTTCTTGACAGAAAAAGAGCCGCAGATAAAATCCGGGAAATATCAAACACCTACAAACTGGATATCAACCCGGATGCCTACATCAGTGATATTCCGGTCGGTATGCAACAGAGGGTAGAGATCATCAAGTTACTCTTCCGGGAAGCAAACATCTTAATTATGGATGAACCAACCGCTGTTCTCACTCCTCAGGAAGTGGAAGAACTTTTTAAAATCATTCATATTATGGTCGAACAAGGAAAATCGATCATCTTCATCACCCATAAATTAGGTGAGGTGTTAGACATCGCGGACCGTATCACCGTTATCCGGGGTGGCAAGGTGGTGGGTAGTACAACCCCAGCCGAGTCAGATCTGAACGAGCTGGCAAGCATGATGGTTGGCAGGGAAGTTAACCTCGAAGTCGAAAAATCAGAAAGTACCCCTGGAGAAGTAATTCTTGAAGTGGAAAACCTGAAGGTTTTGGATCCTATGGGTGCTTTGGCAGTCAATGACATGTCCTTCAAGGTCCATGCCGGTGAAGTTTTAGGTATAGCCGGTGTTCAGGGAAATGGACAAACCGAATTGGTTCGGGCCATTACAGGTTTACTACAAGCAGTGGATGGAGAAGTGCGTCTTTGTGGACAGGATATCACCCGCTTATCGCCACGACAAATTACGGAAATAGGATCAGCTCACATTCCGGAGGATCGTCAAAAAGATGGTCTGGTTCTGGGTTTTCCCATCACAGATAACCTGGTTCTGAACACATACTACCTCGAACCTTTCTCCAAATCGATTTGGATGGATCAGAACATAATATCTGAGAATGGCAAAAAACTGGTTGAAAATTTTGACATCCGCACTCCCAGTCCTTATGTCCCTGCCAGCAACTTGTCCGGTGGAAACCAACAGAAAGTGATTGTTGCCAGAGAATTTTCACGACCGATAAAATTTTTAGTTGCTTCTCAACCCACTCGCGGTCTGGATGTGGGTTCCATTGAATATATTCATAAACGCCTGATTGAAAAAAGAGACGAAGGCTGCGCCATCCTGCTAGTTTCAACTGAATTAGACGAAGTTATGCAATTATCTGACCGGATCGCAGTCGTGTACCGCGGCAAAGTACTGGATATTCTGGATGCAAATAATGCCACAAAAGAAATGGTTGGTCTACTAATGGCGGGAATCATCCCGGATGCAGAAGAGAAAAAGAAGCTTCTATCCAAGAAAGAACAGATTCTGATCACATAAAGGAATCAATATATGGAAAAAACTACCGAAAATAAAAATAAATCTTTGTCTGTTTTTTGGGATGAGTTTTCAAGATCCAATTTTTTGGTTATTTTGCTGGCAATCTTCACCGGTATTCTGCTGGGTGGTGTGTTGGTAGCGATAACCACCAATGAAGTTTATGCGGCGTTCCGAGTATCGTTCTGGTCGGGTTTAGGGGAAGCACTCAAAACTGCCTGGAACACTTATGTGGCTTTATTTACAGGCTCTGTCGGAGATCCACAAAAAATCAGGTTAGCGTTTGCCAGCGGAGATGATTTAGCCATCCGGCGGGCAATCAACCCGTTCTTTGAAAGTCTGGTCCAATCCACCCCCTACATTTTTGGTGGGTTGGCAGTTGCATTAGGCTTTCGCGCTGGTTTATTCAATATCGGTGTGGAAGGTCAGATTTTCATCGGTGCGGTCACCGGTGTCTGGGCTGGATATGCAATACCAGGATTACCGGCAATTATTCATATTCCCTTAGCAATGCTTTTTGGTGCTCTGGGAGGTGCACTCTGGGGGTTTATACCCGGTTTGTTGAAAGCAAAAACGGGGGCACATGAAGTTATCACAACAATCATGATGAACTATATCGCTTTTCGCCTGGTTGATTGGCTTCTTAAATTTCCCATGCAGGATCCAAATGAATTTACACCAAAAACTCCCTGGATCCTGGAAACAGCTAAATTACCAAGATTGTTCGACACACCAATTCGTTTTCACGCAGGATTTTTTATCGCTATCCTGATGGCGGTCGCCGTTTATTACTTATTATTTAAAACAACCTGGGGATTTGAACTAAGAATGGTTGGATCGAACCCAAATGCTGCCCGCTACGCTGGTGTAAAAATTACCCGAACTACCATTTTGGCAATGGTATTATCGGGAGCATTAGCTGGAATGGCCGGTGCCAATGAAGTCTTAGGTGTAAATTATCGTTTATTGCCTGCATTTTCCAGCGGATATGGTTTTGATAGTATTGCTTTAGCCTTATTAGGGAAAACACACCCCTTGGGTGTAATTCTCTCTTCGCTCTTGTTCGGTTTCTTAAGGAATGGGGCCCGGTCGATGCAACTCGCTGTAGGAGTCCCAATTGATATTGTCTCCATTCTTCAAGCTCTCATTCTCGCATTTATTGCTGCACCAGCCATCATCCGAACAATATATCGCTTGAGAGAATCCAAACAAAAAGAAGATCTTGTAACCCTGCGCAGCTGGAAAGGATAACAAATGACAACAGTAACGACAGATGCTCAGACAGGACAAAAAAGTCACGGAATCCTGAAATTAGAAAGACGTCGCCGAATAACGATGGGTATTCTATTTTTGGTTGCTGCTATTTTCATCTGGTTGGTTTTCGCTATGGATGTTGAACCAGGTCTGGAAACCCGCTTTATGATGAATCCCGGTGGAGGCTCAGCCGAAGCAGCAGATTGGGTCTTTCCCAGCCTGACTTATTTGAATATGATTGCTGGAATTTGTGCACTCCTAGGTGCCTATCAAATTATTCGGGGATTTGGTAAGTTTACAAACGGCATACTTGCTCTGGTTGCAGGTTTATTTCTATTTGGTTTCTTAACCTGGGCAACAGCCGGTGGGCAAACAAACCTGGCTGGCTTGTTAAGGGTTATGGTGGTAAGGGCAGTACCCCTTACCCTTGGAGCGATGTCTGGGATATTGTGCGAACGGGGAGGTATTATCAACATTGCCATTGAAGGCATGATGTTGACGGCTGCCTTTGTCAGTACCGTTTTTTCTTCTCTTTTTCATAATCTTTGGATTGGTCTTTTGGCTGGTGTATTGGCTGGTGGCTTGATGGGATTAATTCATGGCTGGCTCAGCATCAAATACAAAATCAATCAAATTATTTCTGGTACCGTTATTAATATCTTCGCAACCGGGATAACTTCCTACCTTTCCTCAAAATACATTCAAAAAGTAGAGTTCCAATATTTGAATGAACCCGGTATGTTCCCACAAATCAATGTGCCGGTCCTCTCCAAGATCCCATTTATTGGCCCCATCCTTTTCAGCCATAACATGTACGTGTTTGCCATGTTTTTCTTTGTTATCCTGCTGACTTTTATGCTCTTCAAGACACGCTGGGGATTAAGGCTGCGATCAGTTGGTGAGCATCCTAAGGCAGCTGATACCTTAGGGATTAATGTGCACAGAACACAATATATGGCTGTCATTCTGGGGGGTATGATGGCTGGATTTGGTGGCACCTATTTCTCACTGGGTTCCTCTGGCCGCTTTGATGAAGTCATGACGGCTGGCCGCGGGTTTATCGGTCTGGCGGCAATGATTTTTGGCAACTGGCATCCGGTTGGTTCCATGGGAGCCGGCTTGTTATTTGGTTTCTTCGACTCACTTTCAACGAAATCATCCTTATTGCAAGTCCCTATACCCAGTGAGTTTATCGGTATGGCGCCTTATCTGGCGACTATCATCGTTCTGGCAGGTGTTATCGGACGCAGTCATGCACCAGCAGCAGAAGGCGAACCGTACGAAAAAGAATAAAAAATTACATAAAAAAAGGACCTGTACAGGTCCTTTTTTTCAACCCTTCAAAGGATAATATCCATATTCCTCAACAGCATCTACCATCGCCAACACATTCTCAGGTGGCACCTCGTTCATAACAGTGTGAACAGTAGCAAGCATATATCCCCCATCCTGTCCTAATATATTGATCACTCGCCGGACTTCCTGTTTCACTTCTTCCGTTGTTCCGTGAGGAAGAATTTTTTGCGTATCCATCGCACCACAAAAAACGATTCTTTTATTATATTGTTTTTTTAATTCTTCCAGATTTGACATTTTTCCAGCAGAGGTCTGAATCGGATTTAATACATCAACCCCAATTTCAATAAAATCCTCAATCAGATTAAACACATCTCCATCAGTATGAAAGAACACTTTAGCCTTTGTTTTTTGTTTTATCAATGCGATCATTTCAGCATGTAAAGGTTTTAACATCCTGCGATACATCCGGGGTGAAATCATCAGATTTTCCTGTGTTCCCAAATCATCACCAATTTTTATCATATCAATTACATCACCACATTGATCCAAAAAATGACCCATGTTAATCATGCAAAGTTTATTGATTCGATTGAGCAGTTCCTGGGCAAAATCCGGCTCCATGGCCATATTCGACAAAAAAGTCTCCATTCCCTGTAATCCAATAGCTCTTTCAAAAGGGAACATTAACCAGGGCGTGCCCATGATGGCAAATTGGTTTTCTTCGTGTAATTTCAAAGCCTGCTCGCGGACATGGGCGGTTCGATAGGGATCATCCATATCCGGCCAGGGAAATGACTCAAGATCCGCAATCGTTTTGGCATCTGGCATCGGGTGAACTCCTGGATACCAATTATCAGGGCCTATCTCCATTTGTCCATTGCCCCAATCATCAAAAAATGGGGAGTGTGGAGGACGAGACTGGTTTTTTTCATACACTTCTTTCGGGAAACGATCCAGAATTCCACGAACATCGCTGCGCAGACGCAGCATTACTCTTTCATCCGGTAAGGCAGAACCCAACTCTGGCCAATTGTAAATATATTGATCAACACCTTCGATTCCTAAAATTTCCTTAATTCCACGATAGGGTCTGATTTTTATCCCGGTCGCATTACTAACACCGATAACAATTGGTACTCTGTCGGGTATTTCATAATTCAGGACTGCTTGCACTCGTTCTCGTGATGTCATTTCCATAACTAATCTCCTGCTATTATCTTCCTATATTCAGGTTTAAAGGCACCTTCAATCCAATTTGATATAATAATTTCGTCCAGATGGTTGAGATTAATTAGCCAATTTGGATAGGTAAAAAGTATAAATTCAATGATAGACTAAAAAAGATTTATGTAAAGCCAATTGATATTACTAATTTTATAATTATGCTATACGCAAAAAAACTAATCTACAGAAATGAGTTTTCTACATGAATACAATTGAAGTTAATCATATTTCCAAAAGTTTTGGCCCACAAAAAGTGTTAAACCAGGTATCGTTTGATGTGAAACCCGGTGAAATTTTTGGATTATTAGGTCCAAATGGAGCAGGGAAGACCACCTGCATTCGCATTGTTTTGGATATATTCAAACCAGACAGTGGATCAATAAAGATTTTTAACTCCAGTATGAGTGAAGAGAAAAAAAATTTAATTGGATATTTACCTGAGGAAAGAGGTCTCTACCAGGACATTAATCTAGAGAATTGTTTGACTTACCTGGCTTCGCTGAAGGGCTTGTCAGATGCTGAAAGTCACAAACGGATTAATGATTATCTGGTTAGATTCAATTTGGACGAGCATAAAAAGAAAAAAGTCAAAGAATTAAGTAAAGGCATGCAACAAAAAGCCCAATTGATAACTACACTCGTGCATGATCCTAAACTAATAATCATTGATGAGCCTTTTTCAGCATTAGATCCGGTAAACACGCAAATGGTCAAAGATATTTTACGTGAGCAAAGGGCTCTCGGGAAAACAATCGTAATGTGCACCCATCAAATGCATCAGGTTGAAGAACTTTGTGATCGTCTGGTCTTGATCAATCAAGGTGAATCAATGTTGTATGGCACTTTGAATGATGTTCGTAAGAAATATGCAGGGCATGCCATTCATCTTCGTACTGAAGATCAAATACCGAATAATCTTCCAGGTGTGAAAGAAGTGAAAAGATTGGAAAACCATCATCTTTATCAAGTGGAACTCATGCCCAATGTTTCGACGCAAGATTTTCTTAAAACCTTGGTGGATGCGAATATAAATATCGACCAATTTGAGATCGCAACGCCCACACTCGATGAAATTTTTATTCAGGTTGTGACTGAATCAGGTATGAAATATGAATAAAACTTGGATTGTAATCAAACACGAATATTTGAAACATGTCAGAAAGAAACGTTTCATATTAGCCCTCCTGTCTTTGCCTTTGTTTGTTTTGCTGTTGGTAGGGATTGGCTTTTTGGGGGTAATTTTCCAATATGACGATACGCCAATTGGTTATATTGATCAGATTGGATTAACAGATAATTCAACCGAATATCAGACCGAAGCTCCCCTCGGCTTCATGAAACCGATTGAATTTATTCGCTATAAGAATGAATCTGAGGCTGCATCAGCCTTAGAAGAAAATAAAGTCCAGGCATATTATGTTGTAGATAACAACTTCATTGAATCCAAAGAAATCAGAGTGTTTGCCAATGAAGCTCCCGATTCGAGTTTAAATAGCGATTTCTTCACCTTCATCAAATTGAATGTGCTGAATGAGTTGCCGAAAGATCTATCCAATCGTCTCATGGAAGGTGCTAGTTTTGAGATTATTACCACCGCAGCTGAAAAATCAACCCGTGAAAATGATATATTGGTTTTTATCTTACCATTTTTGGCAGGTTTTTTATTTATAATGGCAGTCAATATCAGTGCTGGATACCTTCTCCAATCTGTGGTGGAAGAAAAAGAAAATCGGACCATGGAAATCATGGTTACTTCATTATCACCGACCCAATTAATGACCGCCAAAGTAATCGGGAATTTAAGTGTTGGATTAACACAATTGGTGGTTTGGATCGTGTTCGGAATCATTGGTATTGCTGCCCTATTCCGCTTATTTCCTGATTTACAATCCACCAGAATAGACTTTTCATTTCTCCTTTTAACCATCCTTGTGTTTATTCCAGCTTTCGTAATGGTTGCCGCAATGATGGCTGCTTTAGGGGCTACGACAACAGAAGCACGCGAAGCGCAACAAATTGCCGGCATTTTCACCTTGCCGATGGTATTACCCTATTGGTTTATGGGTGTTTTAATTGGGAAGCCAAACAGCCCGTTATCTATTTTCTTTAGCTTGTTCCCATTCACAGCACCTGTCGCCATGCCTCTGCGTGCCGCCCTTTCCAGTATTCCTGTTTGGCAAATCAGTCTCACCATTGCGCTGTTATTTTTATTTGCAATCATAGCGCTCTGGATTGCAGGCAGAGCCTTCCGTTTAGGAATGTTGCGTTACGGCAAGAAGCTTTCACTCAGAGATATTCTGACACAAAGGCCTTAATATGAAAAAGACTTTCATCGTACTTAAAAATGAGTTATTAACCACCATCAAGAGAAAATCCTTCCTGATCACCTTACTGATGCTTCCACTGGTTGGGATGGTTTTTATTCTGGTGACAGGCAATAGTGATCGGAGTTCCGGTATCACCGACCTGATTTCCAATATGACCACCTCCCAGGAGGAAGTCCTGGTGATAGGATTACTGGACGAAACAAAAAACATTACTCGAATTCCAGATGATCTTCTAGATCAAATAAAATTGTATGCTACAAGTGCATCCGCAGAACTCGATTTAAATTCTGGCGCAATTAAAGCTTTTTTTCTTATCCCCGATGATTATGTTCAAAAAGGCGAGATCATCGTCTATCGACCGGATTTCAATCCACTCAGCGCAGGGAATGACAATTATCTGATCGAAAATTTAATTAATTCCGCCCTATTATCTGAAAATCCGGAAATTATGGGGCTGGTAAATGGATACCCCAACTTTAAAACCGAGGTGTTATCACCAGAACCTCAAAGAGACCCGGAAAGTCAATTGACATTCTTCCTTCCGTACATTGTCACGCTCCTTTTCTATGTTGTAATTTTGAGTAGTTCCAGCATGATGCTAAATAGTATTACCAATGAAAAAACGAACCGTGTCATGGAAATTCTGCTGACATCGATCACACCCATGCAGTTACTGAGTGGAAAAATCATTGCCTTAGGAATGGTTGGGCTCCTGCAAACAATTGTCTGGAGTGGAACCGGGTTATTAGTTCTCCGGTTGAGTGGCAGAAGTTTGTCATTACCAGAGGCATTTCAATTACCAACCTCAATCCTGGTCTGGGGAGTTATTTTCTTCATACTTGGGTATCTCTTATATGCAAGTTTAATGGCAGGCGCTGGAGCATTGGTTTCCAATATCAAGGAGGCATCCCAAGCAACGACACTGATGGTGATTCCCATGGTAATTCCTCTTGCTTTGTTATCACCAATCATTGACAAACCAAATGGAACCCTGGCGGTCATTCTAAGCCTATTCCCCTTTACTTCACCGGTTACCATGATGACGAGATTGGCAGCCGGAAATGTTCCCTTTTGGCAGATATTAATTTCGATTATGCTCCTATTAGTCACAGCATATTGGATTGTTCGATCGGTAGCGGGTTTCTTCAGAGCCCAATATCTGTTGTCCGGGAAAGAATTCAAAGTGAAATATTTGTTTGCAGCAATGCTGGGAAAATCCTAAAAACTGGCAATCATAAAAAGGCTGTTTGTAGTAAGTTTTTTTTACAATTCACTTGCTTGTACATTTTCCCCGTGTTATAATTTTTTTTAATTCAGAAAGACGAAAACAGGATTTTCTTTCCCTAAATTACAATTCAGTTTAGACCTATGCGCCCTTCATGAAAGATTTCTCTTTGCACGAATTTTATTCGCTTAAGATGAAAACCTAAATTTAAAAATCCTACCTTTTTAAAGGAATCCTATGATTACTGTACCCGATCTTGAAAATAGTTCACTCTCAGAATTAAGAAAAATCGCCAAAGACTTAAATATTATTCACTCACGGTGGCTCAAAAGAGAAAATTTGATTGTGCGAATTGCACAAAATGCCAGCGAACCAAATGAAGAAGGAGAAGAAGTTCGTGGTGGCATATTAGAAATTATGCCGGAAGGTATAGGTTTTCTCAGACAGAACTATAAGCTTGGAAAAGATGATGTTTATGTATCGCAGGCTCAAATCCGTAGGTTTAATCTGAGGAGTGGTGATCTTGTAATTGGATTAGCAAGACCACCACGCGAATCGGAAAGACATTATGGCATTGTTAAAGTCGATTTCATTAATGGGTTTGAGGCAGAAAGTGTCAGACCACGACAGAATTTTGAGAACCTGACCCCCATTTTTCCTGATCAACGCTTCGACCTTGAATCGAATCCTAAAATTTTATCCACCAGGTTAATCGACTTAATTGCACCAATCGGGCGTGGTCAACGGGCCATGATCGTTTCACCCCCTAAAGCAGGTAAAACAACCATTATTAAAGATTTATGTAATGCGATTACAGACAACAATCCAGGTACTTATGTCTCCCTGGTTCTGATTGGCGAAAGACCTGAAGAAGTTACGGATATGGATCGCTCGGTTGATGCAGAAGTAGTCGCTTCAACATTTGATGAACCCGTTACTGCACATGTCAGAACCTCTGAGATCGCCCTCAGTAGAGCAAAACGTTTAGTTGAAAATGGTAAGGATGTTGTCATTTTGATGGATTCACTCACCCGTCTGGCACGCGCCTACAATATGTCTGTTACCCCTTCAGGCAGGACTCTTTCAGGAGGGATGGATCCCTCTGCTCTATATCCACCGAAACGGTTTTATGGGGCTGCCCGTAATATCGAAGAAGGTGGTTCACTTACCATTATCGCCACGGCTCTGGTTGATACAGGCTCAAGACTGGACGATGTTGTTTATGAAGAATTTAAAGGGACTGGGAATATGGAATTACATCTTTCCAGACGTTTACAGGAACGCCGCATTTTTCCGGCGATCGATATCGAAAAATCTTCAACCCGGCGCGAAGAACTTTTAATCGGGCCTGACGTTCTCCAAAAAGTCTGGGTAATGCGCCGTATGTACTTACAAATGATCGGCAATCCCCCACAAGGAGCAGGAATGGATACATCCGTAGCGACCGAAGCTATTCTACAACGCTTGTCAAAAACGAAAAGTAATGTAGAATTCTTGGAAGGTCTTACGGAGGTTATGTGAAATTAAATAAAAAACAAGAAGAAATCACGCAACGAAAAGACACAAATAAAATAATATCAATCACTTTTTGGGGGCTGGCATCTGGTATGGTAGCCCTCCTGGTTTTTGTTGCAATACAGTTTTTCAAACCCGCGCAAACTACCTGGACACCGGTTACGAATGATAATTCCACAAGTCCATCAGTTTCTGCGCCGGCAGCCTTGCCTGATTTTAAGTCAGACGACAACGATTTTTCATTAATCAGGTACGCAAATCCGGTCACCATCATTCCTACCCGGGCGAGAACAGATGCAACAACCTATACGATCGAAACCGGTGATTCGGTATTTGGGATCGCTACTTTTTTCAACCTGGCTCCTGAAACAATTTTATGGGCCAATAAAGATACAATGAATGATGATCCCCACATGATTTCAGTCGGTAATGAACTTCGGATTCCTCCCACGGATGGTGTCTATTATGAATGGCAAAAAGGAGATACCTTAGAAACGGTCTCTGGAAAATTTAAGGTTGATAAAGACGCAATTCTGGATTGGACCCCGAATAAAATTGATCGCACCGATCCGGAGATAACGCCAGGAACTTACGTGATGATTCCAGGTGGCAAGAGAGAATTCCAACAATGGGTTGTTCCCACCATTCCGAGAGGCCCGGCAGGCGTCAACAGCACGATTCCAGGCGCTTGTGATACCTCGGCGGGAGGTGCTTATGGTACTGGAACTTTCATCTGGCCGACAAATAACCATTTCATCTCCGGCAATGATTACTGGAGTGGACATCTGGCAATTGATATCGGAGCAATGACCGGAGACAATGTTTACGCGTCCGATAGTGGTGTGGTGGTTTACGCTGGTGGCATTAGCGGTGGTTATGGGAATATGGTCATGATTGATCATGGTAATGGTTACCAAACGCTGTATGCCCACTTAAGTGTAATCAGTGTGCGTTGTGGTGCCAGCGTATATCAAGGCTCCGTCATCGGTGCTGCCGGAAGTTCAGGCAATTCTACCGGACCTCATTTGCATTTTGAAGTCAGGTTCATGGGTGGCTTTTTGAACCCACATTACGTTTTACCGTAAACTATTATAAAAAAATAAAAGCACACCCCCGGTAGATGAGCCAGGGGTGTGTTTCTTTATCATAACAATGAAACCGGATCAACCGTAACCAGTGTTTCTCCTAAATCCCGGTTGGATAAAACATCTATGGGTTGTGGACCACGTAAAATAATTTGCCAGCGGTAAATCGCGTTCAATTTTGGAAAGAAACACGGCACCGGTCCAATGATATCCGTTTGTTTATGGTTCCCCGCCTGTATCCAAGACAGAATTTTTTCGGCCATTGATTGTGCATTCATCTTCGCTTCCGCTTCATCCTTGCTTTGAAATTCCAGCCGAATCAATCGTGAAAAAGGTGGATAGCCAATCTTCGACCGATATCCTAATTCCAGCTCGTAAAACGACCTGAAATCATGTTTAGCAGCCATTCGGATCGGGTACTCATCCGGTTGGTAGGTTTGAAAGATCACATTTCCCCCGAGAGGGCTTCTGCCCGCTCTGCCTGCCACCTGTGTCAATAATTGAAAAGTTCTTTCTGCACCTCTGAAATCAGGCATCGATAACCCAACATCTGCCAGAATAACACCTACCAGGGTTACAAAGGGGAAATCAATGCCTTTGGCTAACATTTGCGTGCCCACCAGGATGTCGGCTTTGCGATCGGCAAACTGTCTTAATAAAACTTCGTGAATACCCTTTTGCCTGGAAATTCCCGAATCCATGCGGATCACTCGCGCTGCCGGAAATTGTTTGTTTACTTCCTGTTCAACCCGTTCGGTACCAATGCCAAACTGGCGAATTTGATTGCTCTTGCATTGCGGGCATGTATGCGGCATTTGGCGTGTATATCCGCAATGATGACACAGAAGATGATTTTGATCTGCGTGAAAAGTAAGCGGAATATCGCAGCGTGGGCATGCCAGTCGATAACCACAATTACGGCAAAATACATAGGTTGCAGCACCTCGTCGATTGAGGAATAAGATTGCCTGATGACCATCATCTAATGTTTTTTGGATGCGATCGTGTAATTCACGACTAAATATGGAGCGATTGCCATTTTTTAGCTCGCGACGCATATCGATGATACTCACCGTTGGTAAAGGGAGAGAAGATAATTTCTGTTGAGAAGGATCATTTCCTGAATTGAACTCTGAGCGAACGGCGTCTGTATGAGCAAAAATCCTCAAGGGCAAATTTAAAATTGGCCATTTTTGTTGTTCGGCTTTATACATCATTTCGATACTGGGAGTGGCGCTTCCATACACAATCAATGCCCGGTTTAATTTTGCGTAAACTTCAGCAGAGTGAATCACATTGTATCTGGGTGGAGGATCATCCTGGAAATAAGAATCATCGTGCGCTTCATCAACTATGATTAATCCGAGATTCTCCAATGGGGAAAATAACGCTGATCTGGGTCCAACGATAACACGTAGTTCCCCTTTACGAATTCTCCGCCAGGTATCAAATCTTGCCCCTTCGGATATTTGGGAATGGACGATCCCAACCTTTCCTGGAAAGCGCGCCTGAAAACGTTTTACTGTTTGAGGTGTGAGACTAATTTCTGGAACAAGAATAATGGCAGTCTTTGATTGCTCTAAAACAGCTTTCACCATCCGTAAATATATTTCGGTTTTCCCTGATCCGGTTACTCCATGCAGCAAAACCGGTTTTTGAATAGTTTGACGCTCAATCAGATCCTTCAATTGCGACCAGATTTTTTGCTGATCTTCCGTTAAAATCGGTGGATCATGAGAAATCTTTTCATAGTCTTCCAATGGATCGCGGATCGACTCGATTTCTCCAAAGAAAATAATGCCTGCTTCTGCTAATCTGTTGAAATCTATCGATGTAGCCCCCGTAGCCATGGTTACCAGTGAGGTTTCGATTCCGTCAGGCTGGCTGGAGAGAAGCTGAAGAATTTCTCTGCGGCGTTTGTAAGCGCTCCCCTGCCGGCTTATCTGACCTAAACGCTGGTCGATATCCTGTGGTTTGATGTTCAAATGAATGGTTCGCACCATTTTCGTTTGAACTCTGGGAGGGGCCAGGTAGGTTTGTGATTGAACAATTCCTAATTGGATTAACCTGCGGATGGCTGCCTTCCAGTTTACATGCGAAAAAGCCCGATTTAATTGGGCACCACGCTGAGCCCCTTTTTCTTTCAGTATGCCCACAATTCTTCGTTGTGTGGGAGATAAGGGCACTTCAGGTGATTTCTCTACCAATTGGTACATACTATCTACGTTTTGACTTAATCCAGGTGGCAGCATCAATTTAATACAGGCTGAAATCGGTGACATTGTCTCTTGGGCTATCCATTCAGCTAATTTTTGCTGGGCGGGATTAAGCACAGCATGAGGATCAATCACACTGTCAATGGCTTTGGTTTTTGGTACCTGTGGTGTGGTGATGAAGGCTCGAACGATACCTTGTGCCAACTGCCTTCCGAAGGGAACCTGAACCAGTGCACCAACTTCAAGGTCATCTTGATATTCCTGCGGTACATGGTAGTCAAAAACACCTTCAACGCCAGGAACGTTGACAATCACCTGAACATACATTTGCATACAAGTACGCTACCTTTATTCACCAGATTGAACGAAGACACCAGCACCATAACCAACCACGGAAGAAAAATCGCCCGTTTCTGCTCCTGAAGTCGAGTAATGCAGGATTTCGATTTTATTGGCACCCTGCATTTGTGTGAGTGCCATACTGATCATGACAGCACCTAATCCACAGGCATAGCCTTTGCCATTTCGTTCTGTTTGATAAACATTTTTCGTCGAAAAAGATCGTATTTGTTCAAGCATCTCCTGATCCAGCCGTTCAGCAACGATTTGTGGATAAAAGTGAGAAAGATCAGTGGAAGCGACGATCAAAACATTCCTATCTTTGATTAACTCATAGAGCTGCCCAGCAATTAATTCACTTTGCTGTGGATTAATGCTGCGTACCATTATTGGTAGTATCGAGAAATCACCTTGAAGCGCACATTGCAGGAAAGGTAATTCGATTTCGAGAGAATGTTCCTCATCATACGCAATTTGAACGATTTTCATTTCTGAATCAGGTATTTTTTGTGACATCAATAGTTGGATTAATTCCTGATCCACAGGAATTTTCCCAAAAGGTGTCTGATAATATTCATGTGCACTGGTCAATACCGGTACAGGATGATAGGAATGAAATGGTGAAAGAATAACCACCAGATCAAAATGTCGATCCCGAACACTCTGGAACGCATAAGCCGCGGTTTGTCCGGAATAACGATAACCAGCATGGGGCGCAATCAGACCGATGATATTCCCACCCAGATCAGGTAAGGTCACTTTGCTTAGAAATGTATTGATCTCAGCACGCAAAATTTGAGGATCATTGCTATACCAATATCCTGAAATGGGAGATGGCCGGGTTGGTGTAATTTTATTCATCCTATCCTTTCCATCTAATTATACAATTCAGAGACAAAAAATGTCGGCTTGTTTTTAAAATATGGTGGTTTATCTGAAAAATTGCAGCATTACTACCATTTTGAGTGATTGCTCTTTTGGCGAGTAAATACTCGCCAAAAGAGCACACTGCGAACCCCCTTTATTTGAGATGTTAAGATAAATTTGAATTACTGTAAGAACAATTTTGGATCCACGCGACCGTAAACATCGTGCCGCATTTCAAAATGCAGATGTGGTCCAGAGGAATTCCCTGTGCTGCCCATTAATCCGATCACATCACCTTGAAATACAGAAGCACCACAACCATAATAGATCTCGCTCATGTGGGCATACAGCGTCTGCCAGCCACCACCATGATCAATCACAACCATGAAACCATATCCATAATCATTCCAGCCAGAATAGACTACCACGCCGTTATCTGCTGCAAACAGGGAGTCGCCTAAATACCCACCAATATCGATACCAAAATGGTTTGTACCTGGTGAATAATCATATCCAGAAATAAACCGTTGCGGTGCTGGCCAAATAAATGTGCCGATACCAACAGCCCCATCCATGATCACACCACAGGCACCCGGTCCAATATTTTTAGCCACAGCTGGATTATCCCTCGTGATCCGTGGAGCACTCCAGGTGATGAAATCACGTTCGCCGCCAGGAACAAAAAGATCAGTACCTGGTTCAATATTTGGAGCAGCAAAATCTCCGACTTCATCCGGGTCCAAATTGTTCCCCGGCCAATTAACGATGTCTTCGGGAGCAACATCATAGTAACGGCTGACTCCATTCAGCCCCTCCCCAGCACTCCATCGATGTAATACGCCATTTGCCGGGAGGATGTTTAATTCCACGCCTGGAAAAAGCCTGTGGGGGTCATCACCCAGTGTATATAGATTTCCCCATAGAATGGTTGAAGGGTCCAGGTTAAATTTTTCAGCAATACCAAAAATGGTGTCCCCTTCCACCACAGTATATTTTTCAATCTCATAGCGGGGTTTTTCTGGTAAGGTCGTATCTAATTGAGTGATTCGATTGAGTGAAACAGTTGAAACCTCAGGATCGGGAATTAAGAATTGAGGTAACGCAATCACTGCTGTTGCAGTAGGCATTTCTGGTTCCGCGATGGCTGCTTTTGTTTCGGTAATGTCACCTTTCAGGTAAAAACGGCCCATCACCCATACCACCAGCAAGATCAATGCAATCGATGCAATCACTGTACCTACACGCAGGCTTGCTTCTCCCAAACCGAATCTAACAATATTATCCCAAACGGAACGGAAATCCTTTTTAGCTTTTGTTTCTGGTTCCTTCAAGTCTGGATTATTATTCATTTCTTCCATTGACATAATTATTTACCTCAGGTAATCCATCATAACAAACGAAAAATTTGGTGTCAAGGTAGCTTTGATATTGACGATGAAATTTAATTCATTCTTAACCATCGTCAACAGTGTCTTCAGAAATATGGAACCCAGTTTTGCGAAGGGATTGAATTCACTGAAAAGATGGCCTGTTCTCGAAGATTGAGATATTACCTTTTCCAGGTATTGAATTGTTTTCACTTTTCAAGTTTTTTTCCCAAACGGTATCATAAATAGGAAACCAATTGCAATAATTACTTCTCCTATTTCAACACCTCTGGTCTGCCAGCCACCAAAATATGGTGCGTCAGGTAAAAAATGACTGCCAAACCCAAAAACATCTGCCATCCCGGCAAAAACTGCAATTACAAAACCAGTAGCGACCAGCCGCAACCCGATATCAGCCAAAATACTGGGCGTTTGTTTTTTCCACAATGCCATCATGCTGATGTAGCCACCCAGGCACATAATCGCCAGACCGACCAGGAACATACCAATTTGAACAAAACCAATAACCGGACTACGATCAAGCCCAAATAATGAGGGTCGGGCTCCTAAGAGAAAAATAAGAAAACCTACGATTGTAAAAATTAATCCCAGTCGTATTCGGAAATATTTTCTCCCTTTGGTTGAAATTGAGCCGTTTTCCAGAAGATTATCTTGTTTCGATGACCTCATACAGAAAAAATCCTATCGAGTATCCTTTTCCAATTCAAAGCCAATATCGCGTCAATATCACCTTGATTATAACCACGAGATGCCAGAATCACATCCAATTTCGGTAAATCACCAATAGTATTGAGTTCCAAAGGAACTTCCGGGTAACCAAATCCTCCGTCGAAATCAGTGCCAATTGCTACATGACTTGCACTACCGGTGACCTGACAAATATGATCAATATGGTTTGCGTATTGTTCCAAAGTTACTTTATCACGAGGAAATGTTTTTGTCCAATTAGCTGACAGGAATTGATTATAAGGTACAACACCTATTACACCATCCCGCTCAGATAGCCTCTGAATGATAGTGTCTGTCAGGTGTCTTTCTCCCCCGTGTCCATTTAATAATGATTTTGAATTGGCATGGGAACAAAGAACGGGGCCCTCATAAATATCGAGGGTTTGATATACGGCTTGTTCACTCATATGGGCGATATCCACACCCATTCCCAAATCAAGCATGATCTCCAATAACAATCTTCCTTCTGTGGTCAAACCGCCACTTTCATACATACCACCGCTATACTTACCACCCGCCCAGGCCAGACCACCAATCCTGACACCTTTCTGAAACCAATCCTCCATCTCCCGGGGATGGTTGAGTCCATCTGCACCTTCCATTAATAGAACCAATCCGATCGGAAAGGAAGGGAGGGAGGGGTTTTTCAGAATTTCCCAATGCTGTAGATATTCGGAAGATTTTTTGAGCAAAACAAATTTTTCGGGAAAATCGTCCTCCAGATGGGAGTAGTAGTCTACCTGTTGTTGTAAGAGCGAGTGTGCTTCCTGACTATTCTTATAAACAACTTTTTCCCAATCTGCCTGTTGATATTTCCGATGCATCACAAATAATGTTGAGAAAATGATGCCAACATTTGCTATTTGCCAGTCTGAATACCCCAACATGGCCTGACCATTCCTGTCTGGAATTTCTGTGAATTGTTCGGATTTGCGAATTTCAGCCGCAGATTTGGAATAATCACGGTCGAATGTTATTGCAGAATAGGCTATATCTTCATGGGCATCAATCATTATTCTTCGCATATTTTTCACCTTATTAAAAAAGCGCACCGAGTGGTGCGCTTTTATCATCGCTTAAAAATCCTTTATGCTTCCGGTTCGGGTTTTTCTTCCTGCCCGTTATCTTTCGCTGGCTCAGTATCGGCCGCAGGTTCTTCTACTTGTTCTGCTTCTTTTGCAGCTTCAGGTTCTTCAGCCTGTTCGACTTCTTCTGCAGCTTCAGATTCTTCAGCCTGTTCGACTTCTTCTGCAGCTTCAGGTTCTTCTACCTGTTCTGCTTCTTTTGTTGGCTCAGGTTCTTCTACCTTTTCCACTTCTTTCTTTGGTTTCGCTTTGCGTTTCGGTTTTTCTACCTGTTCAACTTCTTGTTTTTGTTCAGGTGGTTCAATTTCATCCAATTCAACTTCATCCAGGAGGATATCTTCAAGTGTTTTCCAGTCCATTTCTGCAAATGCCATGGAATCAACCCGGCGAATACTAAGTCCAATGCGGTGGTTTTCTGGCTCAATTTTGATCACACGCAAGGTTATTGTTTCGCCTTCTTTCAGGACTTCCTTTGGGTGTTCAATTCTTCGTTCGCTGATTTCGCTGATATGTATTAACCCTTCCAGATCATCCTCAATGCGGGCAAAGGCACCAAATTTCGTCAAGCGGGTGATGGTACCTTCCAATAATTGCCCTACTTCATATTGGGAAATTCTGTGAATCCAGGGGTCATCCATTAATTGTCGAATAGAAAGGCCTATTCGCTTTTTCTCACGATCAATATTAATGATTTTGACTTTAATTTCCTGTCCCACTTTTAGGACTTCCGAGGGATGTTGAATGCGATCCCAGGAGATCTCTGATAAGTGGACCAAACCATCAGCACCATTGATATTAACAAAAGCGCCAAATTCTGCCAGACTGGTTACTTTACCTATACGGACATCGCCTTCGGTTAGTTCACTCAAAATACGATCTTTAATTGATTCTCGAGTTTCTGAGCTGGCTGCTCGCTCTGATAAAATCAATCTACGGCGTTCACGATCCACTTCGATCACACACACGTCAATTTCATCCCCAACCATCGGGCTCCAGCGTTTTTCTGGTGTATCACCAGTTAAACCAGCTCTGCGGGAGAGACTGATTTGTGATGCTGGAACGAAACCATTCAGACCTTCCACTGGAACAATCAAGCCACCTTTGTTATATCCACGAATTGTGCTGCTGTAGGAATCTTTTGTTTTCAGAAGGTCTTCAGCTTTAAACCAGGATTTTTCCTCCAGGGCTCTCATTAATGAGAGTACTAAATTGCCCCGGGAATCTTCAGGGGTTAATACATAAACCCAGATTTCCTGACCAACAGCCAATTTTTCTAATTCTTCTTGGGGAATTGCATCAAACTCTCGGCCGGTTATAATACCTTCCGATTTAGCGCCAACACTTACCAAAATCTGATTTGGTGAAATACTGGCAATCGTCCCCTGTTTGATCTCTCCAGCTCGCGGGAAATCAATATCCATTCCTTCTTGCTCGAGCAACGAAGCCATATTATCTTCTTGCGAATTTTCTGGTTTTGCTTGCTCGATATCGGTGTCTTTTTGCTCCATACGATCTACATACTCCAATTTAAAAGATTTTCAAATTATATGAAAGAATTGCGTTCTTGGCAAGCTTTCTTCATATTATGCTTAAAAACTGTACAAATTTCGTTGAAAAAATCAATGTCGTCGTCTTTTTCTCTTCTTTTTGGTTTTCTCAACCTCTTTAATGTCAGATGGTTTCGTTTCCTCTGTTTCGATTAAACGTTCCTTTTCTATCATTGAATTCACTCGTTGAGATGGACGATATGTGAACATACGGTTAACCAAAGCAGATCGAATATCTTCCAGCAAAATTTTAAACAATTCGGATGCTTTGGATTTATATTCTACAAGGGGATCGCGTTGACCATACGCTTCCAGACCAATCGAAACTCTCAATGCTTCAACTTTGGTGAGATATTCGACCCACATTTGAGAGATGATTGATAACAATAATTCACGATATATTTCATTTCTAACTCTTTTTCCAAGAATATCCCGAATGATCTCCCGTTGTTCTGAGCTAAAGTCAGGAATGATCTTATCCTTCAGACTGTTAAACCGCTCTTGTCCCAATTCTCTGATCATTAATTCTTTATTTTTTTCATCCAGATTCGACAAAGAGACCTGATTTTGTTGCAAGCGGTTCAATTCGTAAATTCCCCAAACTGACTGGAGGGCAAACAATGCATCCAGTAAATGGTCCAGCACAGATTGTAAAATTTGCGCCTTATCAATTTTTTGTAAAGCCTGCGCTGCCAGGAAAATATAATTTATGCGGGTATAGCGCTGTTTTATCTGGCGATGTGTCTTTCGATCGAAAGCCAGGCGGCTGCCCTGCACCAGTGAGATCATCAACTGATATAATTGCTCCCGATCAATCGTCCTGGCATCAATCTGTCGCAACCAATTGTCGATATCAATTGATAATTGACCATTTTCACCCAGCAGAGCAGATTTTTGCCTTGCAAATGCATCTTCGACAGCATCCAATAAGATATCACCTGATTCATCCCAGGTTTTTCCCTGGACATCGCCGGGTTTTAAATCCATATTATTGAATCGGACTGCAAATGTTCCCACTGCCCGGGAGATATTGATGTTTAATAAGAATTTTTCAATTTGATCACGAATTTCGTTTTCAATTTCGTTTGAACCTTCCAGCAACTCCTGTACCTGACGAGGGTTAAGTTGTAAAGGAGTATGCACATAATTAGAAAGTTCCTGTAATAATTGTTGTGGTTTTTTAGGTTCGAGATTTTGGGAATCTTCAAAACCTGCTAAAAAGGAATCGAGTGTGTCAAACCGTTCCTGCTTTTGGCCCTCAATTGCTTCATCAATACGGGCAAGGAATTTTTGTGCGCTATCCAAAGAATGTGTAATTTCTGCATTCAAGCTATCCTCACAAAGTTTTAGCAGGAAGGGTTTAACTTTTTCCTTTGCAACCGGGAATTCGCCCAAACTTTCCCCAAATTCATCTATTAATATTTTGAGATGAAATGATGGGAAAAATATATTCTCATA
This sequence comes from Anaerolineaceae bacterium, assembly GCA_034003505.1. Taxonomy (GTDB): domain Bacteria; phylum Chloroflexota; class Anaerolineae; order Anaerolineales; family Anaerolineaceae; genus UBA6170. The sequence continues at coordinate 68,767 of JAVEYK010000003.1, forward strand.
ATCGATGGATGGTTGAATATCAGCCAGATAGGCGATTAATTTCCAGGGGCCTTCTTCATCCAGATTAGAAATGGCAACCCTCTGTTCGATATCCAATCTAACCATGTCCATGACGTCTTCTGTCAGATCTTCTTTAACAAAGACCCGATCCCGCTGAGAATAAATACGTTTTCTCTGCGTATTGAGTACGTCATCGTATTCCAACAAATGTTTTCGGACATCAAAATTTGAGCCTTCCACTCTTTGCTGAGATTGCTCCACCAATCTTCCAACTAACCCGGATTCAATGGGGATATTTGCATCCACATTAAACCGGCGCATTAAACCATCAACCTGCTGGCCACCAAACAAACGCATTAACTCATCTTCCAGCGATAGATAGAAGCGGGAAGAACCGGGATCACCCTGACGAGCTGCACGTCCGCGTAACTGATTATCTATTCGCCGGGCCTCGTGACGTTCCGAACCGATCACATGTAAACCACCCAGCGCTCGAACACTCTCCATATCATCCATCGCTTGTAGAAATTCATTAACGGATTCGCTATAAATGCCATATTGTTCGGGATCCATCTTTTTCAAAATCTGCCGTTTATCCTCATCCCTGAGTGAATACGGGTCAATCTGATTCTTTTTTAATACCCGGGTGATGTCGGCATGAATGTCTTCACTGATCTCACCACCTAACTTGATATCAACACCACGGCCAGCCATATTGGTGGCAATCGTCACCGCACCAAACGCACCGGCTTTACTGATAATTAACGCTTCTTCATCATGCTTACGTGCATTCAAAACACGATGAGGAACACCAGCACTAATCACGTCATTGAGACGCGTTGAATAGGCTTCTGGCAAATTTAAAATTTCCAATAGCCGTTTCAGATTCTCTGGATCTTGAGGATTAACCGATTCAAGCCCAATTTCCCGGGCATATTTTCTCATTTGTGCAACATTTAATTGATCGAGAGGTTCATTCAGAAACTCTAACTCCTCCACTTTTTGCTCAATCATTTCCCGGTTATTTTTCTTCATCCACGCATCCCGGATGAGGAGTGTTTGCAAAACCCGCCGAATTGATTCCATGGAAAGCCGATCTGATAAGCGATCAGATAACTCAACGGAGGTTGTGCCGATCAACTGCGGTCGACCCAGCAAATGATAAAAGAGAATTTCCTGCCCGATTGACCTTAACTTTGCTTCTTCCGTCCGGTAGACAATGTCTGGATAGTCCTTGCGTTTGAAAAAGACCGGATTCTTTTCAGGATCATCACGATTTGCATAATATGTATAACGATAACCCTCTTCGTCCTTATCTTCAATCGTTAACATCGCTGCATCTTTACCGAATGCCTGAAATTCGAGATTGGTGGGGATAGGAAGCACATCTAATTTGTAAATCTTATTAAATTCTTCTGATTCTGTTTCTGCGGTACCGGTCATACCTGCCAATTTTTCGTACATTCTGAAATAGTTTTGAATGGTAATGGTTGCGTAGGTTACATTTTCCGGTTCTACTTTTACATTTTCTTTTGCTTCAACAGCCTGATGAAGTCCTTCAGACCAGCGCCTTCCCGGCATCAAACGGCCTGTAAAATCATCCACGATAACAACTTTTCCACCCTGCACCAGATATTCTTTGTTGCGCCGGAAGAGATGTTGGGCTTTAAGTGCTTGTTCCAGATACCCTAATATTCTGGCCTGTTCAGGAGAAATATCCTCGGGTCTTTCCGGATCACGTATTGGCATTTGTAACAATTCTTCCACATGTGCTTCACCCAATTCAGTTAAGGTGACATAGCGGTCTTTTTCACTGATTTCATAATCTTCAGGGTTTAATTGCCGCACAACCTGGGCCATGCGAACATACCATTCTGTTTCATCCGAAGCCGGACCGGAAATAATCAACGGTGTACGGGCTTCATCAATTAGAATATTATCGATTTCATCAATAATCGCATAATAGTGTCCTCGCTGTACCCGATCCTGCAAACGGTTGGTAAGGTTGTCGCGCAGATAATCAAACCCGAATTCGCTATTGGTTCCATAGACCACATCTGAAAGATATGCATCCTGCCGGTTTACCATCACCAGTTGATTCTGATCCTCAATGGCGGAAGTCTTTTCCAGATCAATAATAAATGCCTTCTGCCCGTTCTCTGTACGACTGGCCATCTGTAATACACCAATAGACAATCCTAATGAAGAATAGATTGGCGCCATCCAGCGTGCGTCACGCCTGGCAAGGTAATCATTAACTGTCACTACATGTACCCCTCTGCCGGTGATGGCGTTCAAATACACCGGGAGTGTGGCCACCAGCGTTTTGCCTTCACCGGTACGCATTTCTGCAATTTTTCCCCGATGCATGGTAATGCCACCGATCATTTGCACATCAAAGTGGCGTAACCCTAATGTGCGTTTGCTCACTTCACGGACGGTGGCAAATGCTTCGAACAATAGATCATCCAATGTCTCACCATCTTCGAAGCGTTGTTTAAATTCACTGGTTTTATTAAATAATTCAGCATCAGATAATTTTTCAAATTCAGGCTCCAGTTCAGTAATCTGTCTGGCAAGTTCAGCGGCCTCTTCGATCTCTTTTCTTTGTGGATCATATCCAAATACTTTGGCAATCTTGTTTAGCATTCTATTCCCTTTATTAATCAACTAAAAGTTGACATTTTTCATAGTTTTTAGATATTCCTTACTTTCATATCTGGTGAAAAATTATAGCATAAGCGGCTTATTCGTCGTGTTAGAGGATCCACCTTTAATACCATTAAACAATTAAAAAAGGCTCTGTGAAATTCACAAAGCCTTCTGGAAGGTTAAATACTTCTAAATATGAATGGTCTCACCTACGATACCATGAGCAGCTTCCATAATTACTTCACTCAGAGTTGGATGGGCATGCACATTCCTGGCGATTTCTTCAGCCGTCAATTCCATGTTTTGTGCCAATGTTAATTCAGGTAGTAATTCAGAAACTTCAGGCCCGATTAAATGTGCACCTAAAATTTCGCCATACTTCACATCTGTGACGATCTTAATAAAACCTGCCGATTCACCTAATCCGAGCGATTTCCCATTCGCCTGGAATGGAAAACGCCCGATTTTCAACTCGTAGCCTTCTTCTTTGGCTTGTGCTTCCGTTAATCCAAATGAAGCTACCTGTGGATGACAATATGTTGCCCGTGGCATCATGCGGTAATCCAATTTTATTGTTTCAACACCAGCAATATTCTCAGCACAAATAATTCCTTGCGCACTGGCTACATGTGCCAATAATAATTTGCCGGTCACATCACCAATAGCCCAAATTCCAGCAACATTGGTGGCCATACGGTCATCAATTTCGATAAATCCACGTTTATCTAAGCTGACACCAAGTGCTTCAAGGCCAAGCTCCGCTGAGTTTGGTTTAAAGCCGATCGCGATCAGAGCCTGTTCCGCCTCAAGGATTTTTTCTGTTCCATCCAGGGAGACAGTCACTTTGACACCTGCTTCGGAGGTTTCTACTTTTTCTACTCGATGCCCGGTCAGAGATTTAATGCCGGCCTTCTTAAATGCCTTTTCCAATTCAATACCAAGTTCCTCGTCTTCCAAGGGCACCAAACGAGGCAGCATCTCAACGATGGTAACGTCCGTACCGTAGCCGTTCCAGATGGTAGCAAATTCAACACCGATGGCTCCAGCTCCGATAATGACGACCGATTCCGGTTGCTTAGTTTGTAGGATCGCTTCTTTATAAGACAAGATTTTTTCCCCATCGATTTTCACACCTGGAATACTGGAAGAATAAGCTCCTGTAGCAACAATGATATTTTTTGCCACAATTTCCTGTATATTTCCATCCTCGCCAGTGACACTGATTTTGTTTTTAGCGGATAAACGACCAGCTCCCATAATGACATCGATATTGTTTTTCTTCATGAGGAAACCAACACCTTTTGTCAATCGATTAGATACCTGTCTGCTTCGTTTTACGGCGACTGAATAATCGAGTTTCAGATTCTCAAATGAAAACCCAAATTCTCTGGCACCAGTGCGCAAGGTATTAGCAACATCAGCATTTTTTAATAAAGCTTTTGACGGAATACATCCAACGTTCAAGCAAACTCCCCCTAACCATTCTTTATCGATTATGGCTGTTTTCATTCCCAGTTGTGAAGCTCGGATAGCAGCTACATATCCACCCGGACCTGCTCCTAAAACAACAACATCATATTCGCTCATGACACTCCTCTTCAATCAGATTATTTCTGTAATGTAAACTCAAATTATAACAACGTCCTTGATATTCCAGACGCAAATTTTTGCGTTTTTACTGCCAATTTTCCAAAACCGAGACAACTTTCGCCAGAAAATTGTCCGCTGTTGACCCATCCAGGATGCGGTGGTCAAAAGTGAATGAAAGATAAACCATGGGGCGAATGGCTATCGCATCCTGAATAACCACAACCCGTTTCTTTATTGCTCCTATTCCTAAAATACCAGCCTGAGGCTGATTGATAACTGGAGTGGCAAATAGCGATCCAGCAGTTCCGTGATTGGTGATGGAAAAGGTACCCTCCAACACATCATCCGGTTTTAGTTGGTGATTTCTGGCTCTATTCACCAGATCTCCAAGGACCCTGGCGATACCAGATATTGAGTATCCATCCGCATGTTTGATGACCGGCACAATTAGACCCTCATCCTCCAAGGAAGTTGCTAATCCAATATTGATTGCGGATTTTACGAGGATGCCATGATCGGTCCAGGTTGAATTCACCAAAGGATAAGCCCTCAATGCCAAAGCTGTAGCGGCAACAAAATACGCTGTGTAAGTTAAGCGAATACCCTGCCTGGAAAATGATTCTTTATTTTCTTGGAGATGCTCACCCACCCGTTTCATATCCGCTTCCATAACGGTGGTGACATGCGGTGAAGTTTGCTTACTCATTACCATGTGATCTGCTATTGCTTTTCGCATTTTCGTTAATGGAACCAATTGGTCCCCTGTTGACCCGGAACCTTCGCGGTTAGCAGATGGAAGCGGTGCTTCAACCTTTGGCGTTGCCGATTTGGTGGGGGTAAATCGATCCGGGAATTGTAATTCTGTTGGTCTGAACAAATCACCTTCCCCAGGGGTCTCCCACGCGGCCATATCCGATTCAGGTGGCGAGTCGCTTGATTTTTCAATAAATTGAAGGATGTCTTTTTTGGTTATGCGACCATTGTTTCCTGACCCTGTGACTTTTGAAAGATCAACATGATTTTCCCGAGCCAACCTGGCCACCACCGGAGAGATAAAGCCCAGATCGCGATCACGGCCAGCTTGTAGTGTTGGTTGTGTTTCTTTGGTTTTCGTCTGCATAGGTTGGACTGATTCGCTGATATCTTCTCCATCGACTTCTTCATCATCAGGCACCGTCTCTCCAGGTTTACCGATCCACCCTAAAATTGTGCCAGCATCTACTGTTGAGCCTTCCTCTATATTAATCTTTAACAGGGTGCCTGTTGCCGGGCTGGGAATTTCTGTATTCACCTTGGCAGACTCAACTTCCATCAATGAATCGAATTCTTCGACATGCTCTCCAACTTTGACCAGCCACTTGATTAATGTTCCTTCGACAACCGATTCACCCAATTTGGGCATAATTATTTTTACCGCCATCCCGCCCTCCTGCTAATAACGCGCCAATTCAAGCGCAGATTTGAAGATTTTCTCGGTATTTACCATGAACCACTCCTGCATTGGATGACTGAATGGTACTGCAGGAACATCAGGACCTGCTAAGCGACGTACGGGTGCATCCAGATCAGTAAATCCGTGTTCAGCAATGGTGGCAGCAATTTCAGCACCATAACCACCCGTCAGGTTATCTTCATGAACCACAAGTGCTTTACCTGTTTTCTTGACGGAAGCGAGGATGGTGTCTCTATCCACCGGATAAAGAGTACGCAAATCTACCACCTCAGCTGAAAATCCTTCTTGTTCTAGTTGTTCCGCCGCCTGGAGGGCATAGTAATGCATCATCCCATAGGCGAAAATGGTTAGATCCTCACCTGTGCGTGATACACTGGCCGGCCCAATTGGAACTACATAACTTTCATCTGGCACCTCCCCTTTAATGAGGCGATATCCCTTTTTGGGTTCTAAAAATATGATCGGGTTCGGATCCCGTACCGCTGATTTTAATAATCCTTTTGCATCATACGGGTTGGATGGGATGACTACTTTCAACCCTGGAATATGGGTAAAAAAGGCTTCCACACTCTGCGAATGGTACAACCCGCCGCCAATTCCTCCCCCATAAGGAGCACGTATGACCATTGGAACAGTCCATGCTCCATTTGAACGATAAGTCATTTTTGCTGCTTCACTGAGGATTTGATTAAAAGCGGGGAAAATAAAATCAGCAAATTGAATTTCACAAATCGGTTTCATTCCATAAAGGGCTGCTCCAATACCAACGCCCACAATTGAAAGTTCGGCTAATGGAGAGTCGATCACACGGTCAGCTCCATATTTATCAAATAATCCTACTGTTGCCCTGAAAACACCACCCCGCTGACCAACATCTTCTCCAACAATAAAGACATTCTCATCACGCGCTAATTCTTCATCCATTGCATCGCGGATAGCTTCGACCATTGTTATTTCAGGCATTGGGTACCTCCTCAGCATAAACCGGATATGCAGCCTCTTCAGCTGCGGGGTAAGGAGCATCTTCGGCAATTTTCACTGCATCTGTCACCATTTGTTTCGCTTTTTGATCCAATTCCTCTAAATCTTTTTCTGTGTAAATACCTTCCTCCAGCAATTTATTTTGGATTAATAAAAGTGGGTCATGTTTTTTATTTTCTTCAACTTCCTCGCGGGATCGATAGGTGCGGTCATCATCGTCGGATGAGTGTGGGGTTATTCGGTACATTTTTGCTTCCACCAAAGCCGGTCCTTTACCTTCCCGTGCGGCTTCAACCAACTCAGAAATTGTCTCATAAACTGCAAAGACATCTGTTCCATCAATAGTTTGCCCAGGTAGTCCCAGCCCACAAGCCTTATCCGCTGAACTCTTGACTGCCATTTGCATTTCGGGAGGTACGGAAATCGCATATTGATTATTCTGGACAAGAAAAATTACTGGCAATTGGTGAACAGCTGCCCAATTGACAGCTTCGTACCATTCACCCTGAGAGGTTGAGCCTTCCCCGATGGTTGTCAACACAACTTTTTTTTCTTTCTTTATTTTAATTGCCAGTCCAATACCAGCTGCATGTACTGCCTGGGTGGCGACTGGCGCTGAATGACTGACGGCATTTACCTTTCGTAAACTGAAATGACTGGGCATTTGCCTTGACCCAGAACTCGGTTCACCAGCCTTTCCCATCAAACTTATCATAAATTCTGCCGGCGATAACCCTAAACTTAACATCAATGCCAGATCACGATAGTAGGGCGTCACCCAATCTTCCCCACGTTTTAATGCAAATGCTGCTCCTACCTGCGCTGCCTCATGACCGATACCTGATATATGAAAGGCAATTTTTCCTTGCCGATGTAATACCCAGGCACGTTCATCCAGACGTCGTGAAAGCAACATCATCCAGTACATTTCTTTTTTTAATTCACTGGACAATTCCATTCAATCGCCTCCTCATTCAATTTTTTCTTGGTTTAATTAATCCTCAAACCCTGATGAACTATTTATCATCTGTAGTGTAGCAAAATCCCACCCTGGATTCAAACCTTACTATTTACACTTGAGATTTAGTTAATGAACTTCTCAATAAAAAACACAATCCCCCAGGTATTGAAATGAGTTCTCTGAGAAGACTAACTGGACTGGTTGATGATAATCCGATTATTTTCAATAATGGATAACATCTCTGCATTCGAGGCTAATTTATAGTTTTCAAAACCTCTTTCAGAGGCAATCTTATTTTCTACCACCAATAAGCCATTCAGGTCGTGTTTATCTACGATTTTATTGTTTTTTGAGCGAAAATAGCGTTGAATTTGCTCATTATTCGCATTGGATGGCTTCTCCAGGGTCTGCAAATACATCTCAATTGCTTGAGCTGCATTGACTCCATCTTTGCGGGCATTTCCTACCAGTCCATCACTCGCTTTTCGTGCCCACCCAGCCAGGAATACATCCTCAATAATCTTCAAAGAAACCGGGTCAAAACTCTCGTAAGAAATTCCATTGATTGGAAAACGTGGTTTCGGATTCTTTACAAATTCATTTCCGTCATAAGGCAAACCTAAATCCGGGTCAATCGAGTCGCCTATCGCAAAAATGACAGTATCGACATCCATAATAGATTTCTGACCGGTACCCCGAGATCGGATCCAACCATTTTCGTTCACAAGGGTAGTTTCCTCAATTTCCAGTCCTACAATTTTCTGGTTCTCACTCCCCAGGATTCGGACGGGAGAAGCTAAAAATTTGATCCGAAATATAGAGTCTGAATTTGTTTCTTCTGCGTTTGGGAATGCTTCGCGGATAAACTTTACTGATTCGTACGGGTTTTGACCCAAAGAATTCATCAACCCGGATACGCGCTCAATCTCCGCCAAATAGTTATCCATATCCAGGTTTTTAACGATATATTCAAGTTCTTTACGTGTGAATTTTACTTCTGCTGGACCTCGCCTGGCAATGGCTGTTACCATTTCGACATCTTTCTCAGTAATTAAATATCGGGCAATATCCATCATAACGTTTCCAACCCCAATGATGGCTACTTTTTTCCCAATCTTATATTCATGATTACTAAAAGGAGGCAGCAGATTGTAATGGTAAACCAGATCTTTGGCATGGTAGCAACCTATCAGATCCTCCCCTGGAAGACCTAACCATTTCGTCCCCTGGGCTCCAGTGGTTACTAAAATCGCATCAAATCCGAGCATTCGCAAATCATTGATCGATATTCCAGAGTTATCCCCCACCAGGATATTTCCGAAATAGGAAATATTTTCATCGGCGATAGTCGAATAGAACTGTTTCCTTAACCCATCTTTTATCTTGTATTTCGTTGGGTATATTCCATATTCAGCCAATCCACCAGGTTTTATGTCCCTGTTCAATAAAGTCACTTTGTGATCGTTTTTGGCTAATTCCCTTGCTGCAAAAATTCCTGCAGGGCCTGCTCCAATGACTGCAATACATCGTGATTTGTTAATACTCATCAGGTTAAATCCTTAAAGTTCAAGAATAAAATCTACCATTTGTATAATTATATCGGATATTCGGTCAACATATGATTTTTTATTTATTAAAGGTTGTGCTATATTTTTTTGATAGACAGGTTACAAACTGTTTTCTCGCAGCAACTTATCGTTGAGGATGCACGAAGAATGTATCTCAAAAAGGTTAATGAATGGATAACCCAACAAAAATTCAACTCGACAATGGACTGGTGGTTCTACTAAAAGAAATTCATACAACACCCATCATTAGCCTTTGGTCCTGGTATAAGGTCGGTTCGCGATTAGAAAAACCGGGATTAACGGGTATATCTCACTGGGTGGAGCATATGCAGTTCAAGGGTACTCGAAAATATCCGGCCACAATGATGGATCGATTGATTGCCAGAGAAGGAGGGGTTTGGAACGCCTTCACACACGTCGATTGGACAACTTATTTTGAAACAATGCCTGCCCACAAAATTGATCTGGCGCTGGATTTGGAAGCCGACCGGATGGTCAACAGTTTATTCAACCCTGCTGATGTGGAATCGGAAAGAACGGTGATCATTTCTGAGAAGGAGGGCAAAGATAATGAACCTTTTCTAAGGTTGAATAATGCTGTTAATGAGGCAGCATTCTCATTCCACCCCTATCGCAATGAAGTCATTGGCAGCCTGGAAGATTTAAACCGAATTCAGAGAGATGATCTCTACCACCATTATCGCAACTATTACCAACCATCTAATACAATCCTCTCTATCGCTGGCGATTTCCATACAAGTGATATGGTTGAGAAAATTCATAATCTTTATTCACCAATACCATCTGAAATTCTTCCTAGTCCCGATATACAACCAGAAACTGAGATGAATGGTAAAAAAGAGATATTATTAACAGGCCCCGGAGATACAATTTTCATTCAAATTGCTTACCGCTCACCGAGCGCTTCCGATCCGGATTTTTTTGCTTTTACGATCCTGGATAGTCTTTTATCAGGTCCAGCCAGTTTAAACATGTTCGGTGGCGGTGGTACCTCCAATAGAACCAGCCGGCTGTACAAGAAAATTGTTGACAGGAGGTTGGCTGTCAGCCTGGCAGGTGGGCTTCAGGCAACCATTGACCCGCACGTGTACGACTTATCGATTACACTGCACCAGGAACAGGACCCGGAGACCGTCATAAAAACCATCGATCAGGAAATTGAGAAATTAATTGAAAAGCGAATTCGAAAGGCCGAAATCCAAAGGGCTGTTAAACAAGCCAGAGCGTTGTTTGCTTACGGTTTGGAAAATATTACCAATCAAGCTTTTTGGCTCGGGTATTCAGAAAATTTTGCTCATTATGATTGGTTTTTAAATTATCTGGACCGCCTGAATGAAATAAAGCCACATGATGTTCAAAGGGTGGCTGAAAAATATCTCCATCCGCAAAAACGAGTGATCGGTGTATATCATCCAGATTTTTCTGAAAGCAAAATAACCCTATGAAAAATCAAATCTTATGGAATCATTTACCAGGTGAGGATGATATTCGACGCGTTGAATTGCCAAATGGAATCATTGTTTTAACCAAATCAGATTTTCATAGTCCGTCCGTCATCCTCAGTGGCTATTTAAATTGTGGCGCTATTCATGATCCGAAAGAAAAATTAGGTCTGAGTTTATTTACATCCTTCGCCTTAATGCGTGGTTCTATCTTTCATCGCTATCGTAAGATTTACAATGAATTGGAAACAGCTGGGGCAACATTGGGTTTTGGCAGTAGTATTCAAACCACCAGTTTTGGCGGAAAATCACTGGTGGAAGACTTGCCGCTATTGCTAAAAACATTATCAGAAGCAGTTCGCTGGCCCATATTCCCCCCTATTCAATTAAAAATCCTCTTATCTCAAATGATTACCGGTCTACAAATACGCCAACAGGATACCGCGGAGCGTGCTTCTTTAAGATTTGATGAAATCCTATTTCCCGATCATCCATATGGTCTTGCGGAAGAAGGATCCATAGAATCATTGCGGCGCATTAAAAGATCCGATCTGGTCAAGTTTCACCAACATTTTTATGGCCCCACCGGGATGGTCATTGCAATTGTCGGGGCAATTGATCACGAACAAGCTGTTGACCTGGTTAACCAATCTCTAGGAGATTGGGAAAATCCAATCTGGCTGCCCACCCCTACCATCCCTGAGGTGACAAATAGCGTATTTTCTCATCGTGAACATATAGCTATTCCAGGCAAATTTCAGACCGATTTAATCATGGGTTCTTATGGCCCCCGTCGAACATCGAAAGAGTTCCTGATTGCCTCACTGGGAAATAATATTCTTGGTCAATTTGGAATGATGGGGCGCATTGGAGAAGCTGTCAGAGAAAAATCAGGGCTTGCCTATTACGCCTCCACTGCGTTAAATGCCTGGCATAGTGCGGGCACCTGGGAGATTACCGCAGGTGTGAATCCAAATAATATTCAAAAAACAATTGAGATCATCCAAAATGAAGTGGGTCGTTTTGTAAGTGAACCGGTTTCCGATGAAGAATTGGCAGATTCCAAATCAAATTTGATTGGATTAATACCACTTTCGATTGAGTCAAATGCTGGTGTCGCAAATGCCATCATCCGAATGGAAAGATATAAACTGGGTCTCAATTATTTACGTGAATTCCCTGGCATCATCTCAGAAATTTCGAAAGATCAAATTCTTCAGGTGTCTCAAAAATATCTGGATCCAACAAAGTTAATTATTATTAGTGCAGGAACATGAGTTTTTTATGTTAAGAAATGGCGTGGATATTATCGAGATTGAGCGGTTGGCAGAAATTAATCCGGCAATTCGAGCCCGTTTTATTCGCCGGGTATATACCGAATCTGAAAAAGCCATTTGCGGTGATAACAATACCTGCCTGGCTGGACGATTCGCAGCCAAAGAAGCAGTATCCAAGGTGCTTGGTACTGGAATAGGCGAGATACGCTGGAAAGACATCGAAATTTTGAAGGGCGAAGCTGGGGAACCGCTCATTGTTTTACATGCCTTTGCCAAGGAAAAAGAAGTCGCACTTGGAATTCAAACCTGGGCAATCAGTATTTCTCATAGCAGAACATTTGCAATCGCTTTTGTCATCGCCCAATAATTGGGAACTTGAAATCAACGGTTACAGGTAAAATTGAATTACGATGAAAATCCTCGCAGTAAGTGACATTGAACTGGGATATTTATACCAGCCAAAAATCGTTGATCGATTTTACGATATTGATTTAATTCTCAGTTGTGGTGATCTCCCCCATTATTACCTGGAGTACATGATTTCGATGCTCAATATCCCGCTGTATTATGTGAATGGGAATCATGCAAATAAAATTGAGTTTACCAGTGGAGGAGAACGGAATTTTCCATGGGGGGCCAAAAACATTCACAAGCGCTGTGTTACTGATGATACAGGGTTATTGATCGGAGGAATTGAGGGATGTCTACGATACAATTTAGGAGATTTTCAATATACTCAATCTGAGATGTGGATGTTTGTTTTTCAATTAATTCCAAAATTATTCTACAACAAACTCCGATACGGAAGATTCCTCGATATATTTCTATCTCATGCACCACCCTGGAAAATTCATGATCAGGATGATCTACCCCATCAAGGCATAAAAGCTTTCCGCTGGTTGATTAAAGTGTTCCATCCTACCTACCACCTGCATGGTCATATTCATGTTTACAGAAATGATGCGGTCACATCAACACGATATTGCAATACGGATGTAATTAATTGTTATGGTTATAAAGAGCTTATTTTTGATATTCGTCCTTTTATCAAAAACAAGCACCACTAAGAGATTCGTTGTTTTAATCCAACCCAAATATGGTCGGGGGATAATCCTAAGTTAAAGTTAAACTCAATTTTGGAATCTTCTTCAAGCAATTTACCCTGGAATTTTGGATTTAAGAAACATACTGTCGGGTCGCTGCCAAATTTCATTTGATAATATTGAACAGCGAATTTGATCTTATCATTGATATTTTTGCACGGGTCATTGTCGAACCAAATCATTCCTGTTGCCATATTCCTCCAATAATTATTTATCTTGCAATTTTGGTGCCCAGAAGCTGACCCAATTGGAATTAATTTTCGTTATGAAATTCCTTTCAGGGTGTAAAGATTCTAATAATCCATCTGGCAACCATTTTGAATAATTCGATGCTAAATTTCTGTCAATATGTCCAAATATTCTGGTTTTATATTGATCAAAAGGCTGATGTAAACCAGGATTTTTTCTTAAATCCAACCCGGACACCACCCATATTCTGGCAGCTGCGCCATGATTGAGTAACCAAGCATAGTTTTGTCGTGCCTGAATGTCCAGCTGGTTGATCAGATCACAATCATCAATAAATAGAATGGCTGCTGGCCCGGTATTCCTTCCTGAAATCCTGTCATCTGCTTTTTTTGCCAGGTAATGGATCCAGTCTTCGGCAGCGTCCTCAAAATCCCCGGATACACCTGCACAATATAAATACTGGGGATCAAAATCCTGAATAGTTTCCATCCATTTTTGCGGATAATGGCTGATCGTAATAAATTGCAGGCTGCTTGGTTGTGAATAGGTAACCAAAGATCTCATCAATACGGTCATTAGTTTTCGAATGGACGGTAGATGATCATTCACCATTAGAATGGAGCCTGGTCGCGGGTCTTCGAGATCAAAGAGAACCGGCATCCTGCCTGATTTTCCTAAAAATGCGGTTGCTTCGGGAATATTTGGAAATTGGCGGACCAAATTATCGAATGAATAAGCTGCATCTTCATATCGCCTTGATTTCTCTCTGCTCAATTCTTCCTGATGTTGTTTGTGATTAAGTACTGCTTGAGAAGAAATTACATGTGTCATCATAACCTCCAGAATATTTGTTCTATTATAGAACAAATATTCTTGTTTTGTCAAGGGGTCAATAATAAACTTCCATTTTTTAACCACTCATTTTCTATCAGAATAAGAATCAGTTCAGAATTTTATATGTCTAAATTTGAAAATACGTTAAAATTAACAAATGATTCTATTGTTATCCATTACTATGAGGAGGTTGCCGTGATAAAAGAAACTATTAAAGATGCCGAAACACGCATGAAAGGGGCGATTAACAGTCTTGAAGAGGATCTAAGCGGGATTCGGACCGGACGAGCACATCCGGCATTAGTTGAAAAACTTATGGTTGAATATTACGGTGTGCTAACACAATTAAATCAATTAGCGACAATCAGTGTTCCAGAACCACGTCAACTCATGATCCGCCCCTTCGATGCTTCCACAATTAAGATTATTGAGCGGGCAATTATTGCTTCTGACCTGGGATTAACTCCTAATAACGACGGGAAAGTCATCCGATTAAACCTACCTGTTCTCACTGAAGAAAGAAGGCGGGATCTTGCCAAAGTAACCAATAATCGTCTGGAAGACGCCAGGATCGCCTGCCGGAATGTGCGTCGTGATATTATCAAGGAATTGCGCGAGTTTGAAAAAGAAAAATTGATCTCCGAAGATGAGCTGAAGAGAGCCGAAGAAGAATTGCAAAAAGTCATCGATCGGTTCATGACTGAAATAGATAGAGTCGGAGAAAGAAAAACCGAAGAGATTATGGAAGTATAAAATTTGATGGAGCCGATATTAAGCACTCCGGAAGAATTACCAACCAAAGTTCCTACTCATGTAGCCATCATCATGGATGGAAATGGGCGTTGGGCTCAAAAACGAGGCCTACCCCGGTTGGCAGGTCATCGTGCCGGTACCGAAAATCTGCGCGAGATCATTAAGGCCTGTGTAGAATTTGGTGTTAAATATCTGACAATTTATGCTTTCTCGACAGAGAATTGGGGACGTCCGGCAGACGAAGTTGATGGGTTAATGCACATCCTCGAAGATGTCATTGATCAAGAACTCGATGAATTGAGCCAACAGGGAGTTCAATTGGTTCATATAGGACGGCTGGAAAGACTTGATGCAAGTTTGCGTGAGAAAGTGAAAAAATCGATTGATCTTACCAAAGACAATCATAGATTGACAGTCTGTATTGCCTGGAATTATGGTGGCCGGGATGAAATTGTATGCGCTATCAAACGCATCATTGAGGAGGGGCTTAAGCCAGAAGAAATTTGTGACGAGGTTGTCAGTAAGTATCTTTTCACAGCCGGCATACCCGATCCTGATTTAATCATCCGTACATCTGGAGAAATGCGAATCAGCAACTTCTTAATCTGGCAATCCGCCTATGCAGAATGGTATGTGACACCTATTTTGTGGCCAGATTTTAACCGCGATGAACTGCGGAAAGCCCTTATTGATTTTGGTCAACGCGACCGTCGCTATGGCCTGGTGATTCCTTGTCAGGATGAATAAACCAGGAATGTTGGTAACCCGTGTAAAAACTGCTCTCGTTCTACTGATTTTAGGTCTCTCCGTGATTTATCTCAGCGGATGGGCATATTTTTCTTTCATCGCAATTATTCTGTTATTGGCTGCCAGAGAATATTCACAGATTTATCATAAAGGTGGATATAGACCCAATACAGTCATCATTTTAGTTGTGGTGTTTGCATTGGTGCTTTGCAGATATTTATTCGGATTTCAATACAATGATATTATTTTAGCTTTCACATTTTTAGTATCAATGGCGATCCATACATTTCAATATGAAAAAGGCCGTGAGCAAGCACCGATTGATTTTGCACTCACAATCACCGCCATCATGTATTTTGGTTGGATCGGAAGTTATTTCATTTCAATCATGTTTTTACCAAATGGACAATGGTGGTTGTTACTTTCAATTGCCATTATTTCCTTTGCTGATAGTGGTGCTTTGTTTATCGGGAGCAAATTTGGCAAACATAAAATGGCGCCCAGAGTGAGCCCGAAAAAAACCTGGGAAGGTTATTTTGGAGGTGTGCTAATGGGGATTCTGGGTGGAATCCTATTTGGATTAGCATTCCAACCATTTCACCCAGCCATTAACGTCCTCAACGGATTGATATTGGGGGTAATTTTAAGTGTCATCACCCCTTTGGGGGATCTGGGGGAGAGTATGATTAAACGGCAATTTAATGTAAAAGATTCAAGTAATTTGTTTCCCGGACATGGCGGTGCCATGGATCGTATAGATACATGGGTTTGGGCAGTTTGTATCAGTTATTATTTGATCATCTGGTTCTTTTAAATAAAAAGAGAGGTCAATATAAATCGACCTCCCCTGTAGATATTTATTTCAAACTATATACCAGATTTGCATCAGCAGAGATGATCATTTGCCCCGAGGAAA
Source organism: Anaerolineaceae bacterium (assembly GCA_034003505.1). Lineage (GTDB taxonomy): Bacteria > Chloroflexota > Anaerolineae > Anaerolineales > Anaerolineaceae > UBA6170. Next base: position 85,254 of record JAVEYK010000003.1, read on the forward strand.
TTGGTGCTTCAGAAGTGTCCGCTAAATAACCACCACCTTTTCCATTGTAAACTGGTTGGGGACTGCCATTCGAGTACACACTGATGTTGTGTAATTCACCCAGATCTATACCCGCGAGACCCGCCAATTCCTGAGCTTTTTCTGTTGCATCCTGGATCGCTAACCGTCTTGCCTCAGACTCAGCTTGTTTTCTATCTTCCACATCAAATGAAATACCATTGATTTGATTAGCACCACTTCGAACAACAGCATCCAAAATTTCACCCAGGCGATTTAATTCTCTTACTTTTACATTCACAGTGTTCTCAACCACATACTTTAATTCTGTGGGCTGTCCATCCATTCCATAATTTTGATATGGATATACATTGAATGCTGTCGTTTGAATATCCACCGGATCAATCCCCTGTTCTGAAAGCACAGCTGATATGGATTTTGCCTGCTGATTGTTATCTGCCAGAGCGGTGGCTACATCCAATGCTTCGCTTCTCGTACCGATATTGATATTGGCAATATCAGGGATGAGATACACCTCTCCACGACCTGATACAGACATCGATCGCAAACTTTTTTCATTGCCTCCCACTCCTGCACAGGAACTCAAAAGGACTGCTAATAATACAAACAACGAAACAAACAACATTTTCTTCTTCATACAACCTCCAAAGGTGTTATTAATATAAATTAGTTATCCATAAGACGATAAAACCACGATTAAGTTCCCAAAAAATAAAAAAGATTGCGGGAAAATTCCAACAATCTTTCTGAAAACAGTGGAGACTCGCAATCTTAATAAACGCGGGATGACGTTCTTATCTGTGACCGAGTGTTCCCCAAAAAACAGAGCCCAAAATGAGTGAAAAGATACAAAAATTGATTATGGATGCATTACTTTCAATGACCCCATCGGAAGGTTGACCTTTAATTTTACAGAATCCTTATTCTCATTAAAGTTCTTTGAATAAATCGTATCACCTGCGCGGGTAAATCCATCACTCAATGTGACACCGGTCATGCCAGAATTTAATTCAATGGTCACCGACAGTCCTTCAGGAACGACAATCACCATTTCACCGATTATGCATTCAAGGTCTCCCTCCAGTTTTTCAATGTCCGGCAAGCTGATTTTCATTGTTCCAATTACCAGATTGGATTCGAGATCCTGAATGTTTAATCCAGTAAGCAGCAGGTCCTGAGCACCTATCACCTGCTCTATGTTGATCAAAAATGGTACATCTGCGTTCAGGAATAGCTCCCAGGGTGAATTGTTACTCATATTTTTCGAAGGGATGATGATTTGTTGGGGTGAGGAAATTGTAATTTTTTGAGTTTTTCCATTTAATTCTGATTCAATGCTGAGATCATCATGATTAGCTGAGAAAATTTCTCCGTCGAGTAATTGCTCATTCGAATCAGCTTGGTTAAGAATCAACTTACCTGCCAATGGCTTAATATTTAATTCAGCTTGCTGAATATCCCCTAATTCAAATCGGATCGGTTTTGATGTGGCCTCATTTGGTGAAGTACCCAGGAAGGCAAACCAAAACAATCCTAAAATGAGCACAATAGCCAGTCCAACACCTACCAATGAGCCAAGCACAGAGCGTCCGCGGAAGATAATATCCAGACCGATGCCAATCACTAAAATCGGCCAGTAATTTGTGATTATCTGCCAGGTCGACATGGACGATAAGCCAAAATTCGCCAGGATTAATATTGACCCAATCCCGAAATTGATGATTGCTCCGGTCCATTTTCGATTTAGCAAATCATCGATACCACCGATGACAAAGAAAATTGGCCAGAATCGAATGATCAAGCTCCAGAAATCTCCAGAAATGAAATTGAGATTGGAAAGTAATAAAAGAACACCACTGAAAATAATTAATAGCGGGAAAAAGATACTGCGATCTGCTCTTCTCCCTGGATCGTTCGAATTCTCTGTCATTTTTCCTCCTACATCTGGTTTTTTTGCATCAAAGAACGCACAACCAGAAAAACTCCGACCAAAATTAAAATGATAGCCCATATCAGATTGGATAAATTAAAATCGTCAATCAAAGCAAATAAGCCGACAATGAAGAGAATTCCAGCAGGAATTAAGGGCCATTGTCGATTCCCTTCCAATCCCGGCAAAATACTGATTAATGCAAAAGTCACCGCAATTCCTAACAGAAAAACACCACCGCCCTCAAACCTGGTAAATTGATCAACAAGGATGGTGCTTGCCAGGGAAGCGGTTACCCCGGCTGGGATGATAGCCCACCAGAACTTTTTATTCATTATGTAAACAATCAAAAACGCGATACTAATGGCAATGAAGAAGATAAAACCGCCAATTTCTCCCTGAAAATTCGGGAATATGGCTGAAATCAGAATGATGAAACCCAATCCGAGCAAAACCAAACCTGGGATAATTGCCCACCATGCGCTTCGGTTTTGCAGAAGATACACGATAAATGCTGCCCCCCCAAAAGAAAACAGCACACCCCATAAAAGCCCCCCAAAGGGAATCACATTCAATGTATCCAGCAACGCTGCGATACCAACGATTACCAACAAAACCCCGAGGAAAACACGCCAATTATTTTTTAAATTCATTTTACCGCTCACTTTCATAAAATTCATGAAATAAAATTATTTTAACATTTAATTTACCATTATTAAATACGTACGGGTCAAAAAAAAGTTGCAGAATTGTTTTTCAAATACCCAAAAATCCAGTTCTGCAAGATTGTATTATCTTACGAATATGCTTGACTCTCATATTTAACAAGATATAATAGGATAAGATTAGTCTTATTTTGGAGAATTATGAAAATAAATTGCATGTGTCTGAGGCGGGGCCACTTCTAACCGCCGCCTGACAAGAAAAGAATCCAGCCAGTCATCTATTTCAGGCAGCGGTGTCAAGCCCCGCTTTTTTAACCTTAATCGTCTGAAAACCGGATGACTGTATTTTTTTAAATCAAAGGAGAAACTATGAGAATTGCAAAAAACGTTACCGAATTAATTGGGAATACCCCACTGGTTCGACTTAATCGAATAAACAAAGGATTAAATGCTGAAATCCTGGCAAAACTGGAATATTTCAATCCTGCCCACTCCGTAAAAGATCGCATCGGTGTAGCAATGATCGATGCTGCTGAAAGAGATGGATTGATCAGCCACGACTCAATTATTGTTGAACCCACCAGTGGAAATACGGGCATTGCGCTGGCTTTTGTTTGTGCAGCCCGCGGCTACAAATCCATCATCGTCATGCCGGATACGATGTCAAAAGAGCGCAGGATGTTATTAAGAGCTTTTGGTGCAGAATTAATCCTGACACCTGGAAGTGAAGGAATGCCCGGTGCGATTGCTAAAGCGTATGAATTAGCTAAAAATGATCCGCGCGTTTTTATTCCCCAGCAATTTCAAAACCCAGCCAATCCAGAAATTCATCGTAAAACCACAGCTATGGAAATTATCAATGATACTGATGGTCAATTGGATTATTTTGTAGCTGGTGTCGGAACTGGTGGTACGATCACAGGTGTTGGGGAAGTACTGAAAAAATATAATTCCTCCATTCAGGTTGTGGCGGTCGAACCTTCTGACTCGCCTGTTTTGTCTGGTGGAGAAAAAGGGAAGCATCCATTGGCGGGTCTTGGCGCAGGTTTCTTCCCTGATGTGCTCAACACAGAGATATATGATGAGGTTATTCAGGTCAGTGGGCCGGATGCATTTGACACTGCTCGAAATATGGCTACCCAGGAAGGGTTACTGGTGGGGATTTCTTCGGGGGCTGCCACCTGGGCAGCTCTACAAATTGCCAAAAGACCCGAAGCAGCAGGGAAAAGAATTGTGGTGATCATACCATCCTTCGGGGAACGTTATCTAAGTACCCCATTATTTGAAAGTTTAGAGGACTGAAAAACAGATGCCAAATTTTCTAAAAATTCTTAAATCAGATCTGGATTGTGTTTTGAGCCGCGATCCAGCTGCACGAACCAGACTTGAGATCATCCTATTGTATTCAGGCTTGCACGCTGTCTGGTCTCACCGCATTGCCCATTGGTTTTGGACGCATAAACTTTTCCTGATTGCCAGAGGAATATCTCAATTTTCCAGATTTTTGACCGGAATTGAGATTCATCCGGGTGCAAAAATAGGACGGGGATTCTTTATTGACCATGGTATGGGGGTTGTTATTGGGGAAACAGCAGAGGTCGGTGAAAATGTGACTCTCTACCATGGTGTCACTCTGGGCGGGGTCAGTACCGAAAAGGGAAAGCGGCATCCCACTATTCTGGACAATGTTGTAATAGGTGCGGGAGCGAAAGTATTAGGTGCTATTCAAATTGGAAAAAGCAGTCGTGTTGGTGCAAACGCCGTCGTGGTGAATCCTGTACCTGAAAATTCCGTCGTGGTGGGTATTCCGGGTCAGATCGTAAAACGTTCCAACCAGGTGGTTAGTTCCATTCCTGATCTTCACCATGATTTACTACCAGATACAATTGGAAAAACGATTCAGACCATCATGGAACGCATGCAAAAAATGGAAGCCAAAGTTGAACTGTTGGAAACTGCCCATCCAATGTTGACAAATGCAGAAAAGGCCAATGGAAATGGTAAAGATAAATTGAGTATTCACGCCCCGGTTGATGGTGTTTGGTTCGGAGAAGACTTCTCTATTTAACCTGCTGAGCAATTATTTGCGGAAAAATCCTCTGAATGCCACAATAACCAAACCTGCCAGGCAAACGATCGCTATACCCCAACCAATGGTTTGGCGCTGCCGCTTCTCCATGCTGTAAATGGAAAAAGGCGGTTTTGGCGTTGGGGAGGGAGTGGATGTAATCGTTGCAGAAGGCTGAGGAGTAATTGGCGTTTGACTGGGGGTGATTGTCCTCGTCGGTGGAATGGATGTATTGGTGATCGTTGGGGACAATGTGGCTGTGGGGGCTATTTGTACGACCAGACGTTCGCCAACAAAGATGACAGGAGTAGGCAGGAGATTATTCCAGTTGATGATATCGGCGATGGTGATATTATAGGCAATTGCAATTGACCAGAGTGATTGACCATCCAATACTTCATGAATAATTGATCCGTCCAATTGAGGCGTTGCAGTCATTACATCACTGACCAGATTCGGATCAGGTGTAATCTGGTAATTAATGGTCGGTTGAGCAGCCAGACCCATCCGGGTTTCCTGAACTTGTAACACATAATAAACCAGGTCATCTTTGACCGCCACACCTGCCCCAACTTTTCCAAATGGATATCCCACAATTGTCTCGCGATTGGTTGTGTCCGTCCATAGTGAAAAAACCACTACCTGGACTGTCAGATTTGTTCCACCAGCAATATTTTCCTTTAATCCCAAACTCTTCAGACTGGAGCCATCAGCACGGTTGTGAGTGATCTGTCCAATTTCAGCCATATATTCTGCATGTTGTTGTGCAGATACCATCAATTCATTATCGATTTGGTAAGCAGCCAGAGAATTGTTTTCCCGAATACCATTGATGGCAATGATTAAGTCCATTGCTGAATTGGACTGCGCTTTAATAACCTGACCGGGCTGGTTAATCCCATAAACCCCGATCAGTAAAATAATAAAAATTAAAATAAAAATTCGACGCATTGTGGGGTATTATAACCGATGCGTCGAATTCTTTCCTTTTATTTGAATCTGGTCAGGAGAGTGATCTTTCCATAAAGTTGGTTCCCATCGCCTCTGCGATTAGCAAGAAATCGCTCGCTGAAACCATTCCTACAATCAGACCATTCTCATCCCTTACCGGTAAATGGTGAATGTGTTTTTCCCGCATGAGTTGGGCGCACTCTTTTACGGATAAATTTTGTGGGACTGACACAATTGGAGAAGACATGACCTCACTGACTTTTATTTCCTTTGGATTTTGATTCTCTGCCACAATTTTGTCGCTGATGTCCCTGGAGGTGATAATCCCATATTCAGTATTATTATCACTCTTTCTTACCAAAACACTATTTATGTATCGGCGACGCATAATACTCAAAATCTCGTATACCGTTTGGTCCGGATCCACGAATACCACCAGATCCATCATCCAATCTCTTACGGTATGTTTTTCATGCATTTCAACTTCTCCTTTCCAATAATCATAATAATATTTATAAATTTACTACACTTCGTAACATTTCAATAAATGGGCATTGGCGTCCTTTCTGGCGCACGTTGGCTTGCCAAAAAACACCTTCCTAAATTATTGAAATGAAACTATTCTTAGTATATAGAATTGAGTGATATAAAATCAAGTTATTATCGAGTAGAAAATCACCATTTACAATGATTTAAGTACTCAAATGGCTTTTAGTCTGTCATATTCTATAGCAACAGCTTGATCAGGACTTACCCTTCCATCAGCGCATCAAAATTTATGTCAATCGCAGGAACAGCATGTGGAGATTCTGCTCCCATCCCAATCTTTAGAATCACCACATGCATCTCCCGAACCACAAATTCATCTCCACATACGCACAATCCCAATTGGCTATTTGAATTGACTAAATTCCATGCCGACATCTTTTCTTACCATTATGCTTCAATGCCTTTCATCGAGCATGGATAAGGTTGACTTATGATGGTAACTTTCCATCAATTTCAACAAATTCCTGAACCCAAAGAATAAAGATGGTGACCCTTTTGAATAATTGTTTAGGCTATCCTTAACAGTCTCATTCCATTCAAAATTACCAGTAAAACCGAAGCTTCATGAATAAACATTCCTCCAGCCATATGAATCTTCCCCAAAATTACGCCGACAAGCAAGGCTGTCACAGTCAATAATGCAATAAACACATTTTGCCTGATATTTCGTAAGGTCAACTTTGAAACACGAATTGCCTCTGGAATCTTCATTAAATCATCAGCCATTAATGCAATATCGGCAGTCTCTATTGCCACATCAGTTCCCGCCACGCCCATCGCGATTCCCAGATTAGCTGCGGCTAAAGCGGGAGCATCATTGATGCCATCACCAACCATGGCAACAATGTGACCATCATTTTGCAAATTTCGGATGATATCTAATTTATCTTCCGGTAGTAATTGAGATTTCACTTCGCTGAGCCCCAGTGTCTTGGCAATTGAATTTGCAGTAAGGTGATCATCGCCAGTCAACATGACAATTGTTTTGATTCCAATCTCTTGCAATTTTTTTAAAGCGTCCATTGCATTTTTTCTGGGTCTGTCTGAAATTGCTATTAATCCGATAACATAATTTTGGATTGAAACAAGAATGGTCGTTTTTCCTTCAGATTTTAATTGCAGCTGATGTTCGTTCACTTCGTCAGGAATAACAATTTTTTGATCTGAAATAAATTGATTATTGCCAACCACAATTTCTCTTCCCTCATAGATTACTCTCACGCCTCTACTGGTGATTGTGTCGAATCTTTCTATGCCTTCAAATACTTCAATTCCTGCAGCTTGAAGTACTGCTTTTGCCAAAGGATGTTCAGAACCTGATTCTGCCACCGCAGCAATTTTTAGCACTCTTAATTGATCATCGTTCCATTCAAATTCATGGTTTTGTGTTGGTAGCTTGATATTAAAATTGTGTATTTCTCTCTGCGCTGAATTTAATATCACAACATCTGAAACAAATGGCTTTCCTTCTGTGAGGGTCCCTGTTTTGTCAAATGCAATTGCAGAGATTTTCCCAGCATTTTCTAAGTATTCACCACCTTTAATCAGAATTCCTTTTTTGGCAGCACTTCCAATCCCGGCTACAATGGAAACCGGTGTTGATATGACCAATGCACCTGGACAACCAATTACCAATAAAGTTAAAGCCAATTCAATATCTGTTGTGATCAAATAGGCAACAATACTCAATCCGATAATGAAAGGTGTGTACCATTGTGCAAATTTTTCGATGAAGCGTTGTGTTGGGGCTTTTTCGTCCTGAGCTTCCTCAACCCTATGAATGATTTTTGCTAAAGTTGTATCAACACCCACGCGCAGCGCTTCGACTTTAATCATTCCATCGAGATTAATGGTACCGGCAAAAACCTGGGAACCGGTTTCCTTTTCAACTGGTAAAGATTCTCCTGTTATTGCACTTTCGTCGATTGTAGAATATCCATTAATGACAATCCCATCGACAGCAATTTTGGACCCGGGTTTAAAAATGACAGTTTCGCCTTTTTCCACTTCCATCGGGTTTACTTCAATTGATTCCCCATTTCGCAGAACCAATACCGTGGTGGGGGCCAGATCCAACAATCCCTGTAATACTTTGCGGGTCTGATTTAGCGTGCGAGATTCTAAATAAGCTCCCAGGATGAATAAAAAGGTTACTGCTGCCGCTTCCCAATATTCTCCAATAATTAGTGCGCCGGAGGCGGCAATCGTAACTAATAACTCAATACTGATATGTTTATTTTTTAAACTTCGAAAAGCTCTGATGGCGATATCTGATCCGGCAGTTAGAGCAGCTAAAATCATGAATAAATCCCCTAACCAAAGGACATGAAATAACTTCCCAATCACTAAGGCTAAAAGGATCAATAAACCACTGGATACCATCAGAAGTAACTTTCGGAATTTCGGTTCAAAAATTTTGGTAAAAAAATCTTTGAACCTTATTCCGAAGGTAACCCCGTTAGGATACATAGATGTGTCCACGATTAGAACGCCGAAACTTTTGCTTCGTACCCTATCGAGCGCACAACTTCTACTAATTTCTTCGTGTCGACCTTCTGAGAATCATGTACAACTTCAATGCGCCCACTATTAAAAAAGACTTTCGCTTCTGAGACTCCTTCTTCAGATAAAAGTGCCTTTTCTATTTTTGCTATACAAGATGGACAGGAAAGATCCTGTGACCGTAATACCGTTTTCATTTGATAATCCTTTCTAAATTATGTTTAGTGCAAGATTATCGCAATTGATGGTTCCTATCCATGATATAGATCAATTAATTACACAGAATTCTGGAAAATCGAAGACTTTGTCCCCTAAAAACGTTTATGGCATGAACTGGCTTAAAATATTTTTTAACCCTTCCACATTTCTGATCGCAACCCATTTCCTACCGGTTTTAATCAAAGTTTGTTTTTGAAATTTACTGATAATACGGCTAACGGTTTCGGTGGTCAATGCCGACATATTGGCAATATCTTCGCGGGAAAGGGGTAATTGAATTAGTAAACCCACATCACTTTTTTCTCCCAATTTTTCAGATAATTTTACGAGAGTGTAGGCAACTCTTTGTTCTGCGGTTGCAGTACTGATTAATCGAATGAATGACTGGGAATCTCTCAAACGCTCACTGATGATGTCCATAACTGATAAAGCTACCTGAGGATAATTCTGCAAAATTTTACGAAATTCACTATTTTCTATGCTGATTACACAAACAGGTGTTTGAGCATATGCACTTTCTCTATAGATATCATTAGATGTAGGAAACAAACCACCAAAAAAATCGCCTGTCGTTAAAACATCCAGCAACACTTCTTTGCCTTGCGGGGAGGTCTGAATTAATTTTACACTTCCATCTGCCATAACATATAAACGCTCGGCTGCACTTCCCTCAGCATAAATCATATCACCCGATAGGTAGCCCCTATCTACAAATTTTTTGTTAATTTCCAAAATCTGATCTTTACTAAGGTTTTTAAAAAACGGTAATTGCCCCAAAATATACAATCTCAAATCCAGACTGCACATATGAGGTTCTATATGGTTTTGATCTAGAGGTGTAAACCGGCTCAAAATAAACTCCTGAATGAATAATCAGATGAAAATACTTCATCCAGATTATTTCTAATGATCTTTCTGATCACCATTATAATCCCAAGATTTAACCGTCGATTCATGGTTCAGACGGATGTGATCAGGCTCCTGGGGAAAATTATGTCCTGAAACTTTAGTGAAAATGCCGCTATCACCGCCATTAAATTCTGCTGGACGATTCTCATAACATCATGATATACTAATCCGGCTGCGAAAAGCGGTACATTACACACGTTCTCTGACCATATCAGCGTGCATCCTGGATGTTCTGATCCAATGGGTTGACGAGAGCGGAGGAAAAACGAAAATTAATAAGGAGAAAGTAGAAATAATATGGCATCTGTAATTTCCATGAAAGCTCTCTTGGAAAGTGGTGTTCACTTTGGTCATCGCACCAATAAGTGGCACCCTGGAATGCGCCCGTTTATCTTTACGGAACGCAATGGTATTCACATCCTTGATCTGCAACAAACAGTCAAGGCAATTAATTCAGCCTACAACGTCGTGCGCGATGCAGTAGCAGCTGGAGGAACAATTCTGTTCGTTGGCACCAAACGTCAGGCTCAGGAAACAATTGCAGAAGAAGCCACACGTTGTGGGATGCCTTATGTGACAGAAAGATGGTTAGGTGGCACATTAACCAACTGGACAACCATTAGCCAACGAATTGGTGAACTTGAACGTCTGGAACGCTTACACGAGACTGGTGAAATCAATTCTTACACCAAAAAAGAAGCACTGATGATTGATCGCGAAATTAATCGTCTCTTAATCCGCTTAAGTGGTGTTCGCAACATGAAGAAAATCCCTGATTTCCTCTTCATCATTGATGTCAGCCGTGAAGAAACCGCTGTTCACGAAGCCAATTTAAAAGGCGTACCGATTATTGCAATGGTCGACACAAACTGCGATCCTCGCAACATTGACTATGTAATTCCTTCTAACGATGATGCCATCAGAGCCATTAAATTAATGGTCTCCAAAATGGCGGATGCAGTCCTTGAAGGCAAATCCATGCGCAAAGATGATGATCTCGATGATGAAATGGATTCTGGTGAAGAAAAACCAGTTGTCGTACGACGCCGCATGGAAGAAGATGCTGAATTAACCGATGAGACCTTATTAGGTGCTTCTACCTTAGCCAAGATAGATGTAGACAAAGTTGAAGAGGTATCAGACGATTTATCAGAAGATATTGCGGAAGAGAACACCGACGATGTAGTCGACGAAGTCGATGATGTTGAAGAGGTCGAAGAAGAAGTAATCGTAAAGAAACCAGCTGCGAAAGCCAAAAAGGCTACCAAAGCCAAGGCAACCAAAAAAGCCGAGGTTGATGCTGAAGATGTGGAAGATGATTCATCAGCCGATTCTAAAGATGAAGAATAGAACGTTCCTGTGTTTGGAATAAAAAAATTAAGGATTTTATAAAAATGGCAATTTCAACTGAAGATATCAAAAAATTAAGAGAGGCCACTGGCGCAGGCATTTTAGATTGTCGAAAAGCGCTGGAGAGTGCAGACGGAGATGTGAACAAGGCTCTGGATTTCTTACGCGAAAAAGGTCTGGCAAAAGCAGCCAAACGTGCATCGCGCAATGCCTCTGAAGGTGTGGTGGAACTTTATAATCACGGTAACGGTCGTGTGGGTGTAATGGTAGAAGTAAATGTGGAGACTGACTTCGTTGGGCGTTCGGAAGTTTTCCGCACACTGGCGCATGAGATCGCTCTACAAATTGCAGCGACATCACCAGAATATATTCGTGAAGAGGATATTCCACAGGAAGTATTGGATAAAGAGGCTCAAATTGCTACAGCCAAAGCGCGTGAAGATGGAAAACCCGAAGCAATTCTTCCTCGTATTGTGGAAGGTACTTTAGAAAAATTCAAAAACGAAGTCGTGTTGATGCGTCAACCATATATTCGCAATGAAGATATCACCGTCCAACAATTAATTAATGAAAAAGTTGTTGCATTGGGTGAGAGTATCGTTGTTCGCCGATTCGCCCGCTGGGCATTAGGTGAAACCACCGCGGAAGATGAAGAATAATTAGATTAAAAGCCAACCAGATGGTTGGCTTTTTTTTTAGAAGGCAGCAAAAATGGAACAAATCAAATACAAAAGAATTTTACTAAAACTTTCAGGTGAAGCTTTAAGCAATGATTCCGGCGTTGGAATTGATCCACACTGTGCTTTGAGAATTGCCAAGCGAGTCAAAGAAGTTCATGAGATGGGTGTCAGTGTCGCAATTGTGATTGGTGCTGGAAACCTCTGGCGTGGGAAACAAGGATTGGAACTCGGAATGGATCGGGCCACCGCGGATTATATGGGAATGCTGGCAACCGTGATGAATGGATTAGCGTTGATGGATGCATTAGAGTCAATCAATGTTGTCACCAGGCTGCAGTCCGCCATTGAAATGCGTTCGGTTGCCGAGCCTTATATCCGCCGCCGAGCTATTCGGCACATGGAAAAGGGAAGAGTGGTTATCTTTGGCGGTGGTACCGGGAATCCTTATTTTTCGACGGACACTGCCGCTGCGCTGCGTGCAATGGAAATTGATGCAAATGTTGTCATCAAAGCGACGAAAGTCGATGGGGTATATGATAGTGACCCCAAACGTAATCCAGATGCGGTAAAATTTGATCATCTCTCATATATTGAAACATTAAACAAACGATTGGAAGTGATGGATAGTACGGCTATCTCATTGTGTATGGAGAACAAATTACCCATCCTGGTGCTGAACCTTTTTGACCCCTCAGCCCTGAAAAAATCTATCTTAGGTGAACCAATCGGCACCCTGGTAAATGATCAACCATCGTAATCGAAAGTGGGCTGAT
>JAVEYK010000003.1:97967-129625 GCA_034003505.1 Anaerolineaceae bacterium
TCAATAAGTACTCTCCATCACCATCAATGGAGAGGCTGGGTGCGAATTTTCAATTTACTCGAAAGCGAAATCACTACACTCTTTCTTGTATAAATCAGTCAGGCTATTTATAATCTGATTAGGAAATGAGGAAAAAATGAAATTAATCAGGTTAATCACCGTTACAGCATGGATATTTATCGCTTTTCTTCTCCCTTTTCAAGCTGTTAATGCACAAACATTGTCACCAACGGTCATCACGATCACCGTCCAGGGGCCATTAACACCTTCATTGGTTGGATATATCGGGCGTGGATTATCAACAGCTGAAAAACAAGGTGCGGAATTATTAATTCTGCAATTGGATACACCTGGTGGCAGTATTGATTTAATGAATACGATTGTCCAAAACATTCGCTCGAGTGAAATCCCCGTGGTGGTATATGTTGCTCCCCGGGGGGCAATCGCTGGAAGTGCAGGAACATTGATTACCCTGGCAGGACATATAGCAGCCATGGCACCGGAAACAGCCATTGGCGCAGCCAGTCCGGTTGGCGGTCAGGGTGAGGATTTGGGAGAAACCATTGAGGCTAAACAAAAAGAGATCCTGAAAGCTTCTGTGCGCTCACTGGCAGCAAAACGTGGATCTGAAGCGATTGCTATGGCCGAAGATACGATTGAGAACGCCAGAGCCGTCTCAGCAAATGAAGCTCTGGCAGCAGGTTTAATTGATATTATTGCCTCAGATACCAGTGATCTGGTAGAAAAAATTAATGGCAACACTGTTCAATTGGCTTCAGGGCCCACCGTTTTAGAACTTGATAATGCTGTTCTTTTTCCGGTGGAAATGAGTTTTATTGAAAACCTGTTACAACTATTGACCAATCCAAATATTTTATTTTTATTATTAACCATTGGTGTACAGGCAATTTTTATTGAATTATCCAATCCTGGTGGTTGGATAGCCGGTTTTATAGGTGCTGTTTGTTTGATTCTGGCCGTGTACGGATTAGGCGTTTTACCCGTCAACTGGTTCGGAATTCTATTTCTGGTAACAGCCTTCATATTATTTATTCTGGAAATTAAAGCCCCCGTTCATGGTGCATTAACAGCAGCGGGAACACTATCATTTATTGTTGGTGCACTGGTTCTTTTTAACTCGATTGAAGCACCAGGTTTTCCCCAGGTGTCGGTACCACTTGTTATTTCGACAGGAATTGTGTTGGCAATTGGTATATTTTTCGTAATGCGCTTTGCCATTCGAGCTTTAAAAACACCGGTGAGAACGGGGATGGAATCCTTAATGGGATTAACCGGATATGTTGTCTCTTCTTTGCAACCGAGTGGGACGATCCAACTGGCTGGTGAGGAGTGGAGTGCTATCTCTGAAGATTTCCGCACATTACCACCCGGAACTCCCATTCAAGTGATCAATAAGCAAGGGATTTCATTAATTGTGAAACAGATCGAAAAGTATTGAGTTTCAGGAATATTCTGTCATCCTTCTCGACAATTCTATAAATCTTCGATATTTTTCCTGGATTTTGTCCTGATTCTGACCAGGTAGAAATATCTTCTCGACAAGGATGCTTTCCTGAATGAGACTCTTTGCAGTGGAGTAATCAATCTGATTTACACCAATCCAGGCTGCCAGCGCTGCCCCTTTGGCGGTCGCTTCGGAAATATTGGTTTTCTTAACCTGGGCTCCTGACACATCTGCTAAAAGTTGTATCCATAATGGATGGTTACTACCCCCACCCGAGATGATTACTGATTGGGTCTGTATTCCGCAACTACGGATCACATCCAATGCCTGCCCGATACTAAAAATTACTCCTTCCATCAGCGCACGAGCCATCTGGTCGATTTGATGATTCAATTGCAGACCCAGGAAAGCACCGCTCATCTTTGGGTTCATCCATGGCGTCCTTTCACCGTTCAGATAAGGCATGAAAAATAATTCATTTTCTAGAGGGGATTTTGAAGCCAAATCTGCCAATTGCTGGTAAGATAAATCCTTTTTCAGCAAGGATTTGAACCAACGAAGCGACAAACCCGCCGAGAGGGTGGCGGCTTCATAATGCCAGATATTTGGTACCACATGGTTATATAAGTTCAACCGTAATTCAGATTCTGGTATTGGATGAAGGGTTGGTGAAAAAATCTGCCCGCCACTGCCGATCGTAACCAGACATTCTCCTTCTTCGGTAATGTCGTAAGCTAACGCCTGAATTGCCTGATCCCCTCCTCCCGCAATCAATGGAATTTCAAATGGCAAATCGAATTTCGCAGATATCGCTGGTTTGAGGTATCCGACAACTTCCAGAGAAGGTTCAACTTTTGGAAAATTCTCATCTTTCAAACCAGCCATTTCCAATATTGGTTGCGACCATTGCATTTCAACCGGATTAAAAAATCCGGTGGCAGACGCATCGCTGGCATCAGTGCAAAGTTCCCCGGTCAACCACAGACGCAAATAATCTTTTGGTTGCAGCAAATATTGAATTTTCTCAGCGGCATTCTGGTCATTCTCTTTGATCCACATCCAACCAGGGAAGGAAAAACCCGTGGCAATCGGATTTGCAATCCATTTTTTCCATTGGCTTTTTGGATATTGGGTATTCAAGCGATCAACAATTTCGGACGCTCTCTGATCGGACCATATGATTGCGTTTCGAACAGGATTTAGATTGTTATCCAGGCAAACAAGACTATGCATTTGCCCAGTGATACCAATTCCTTTCAGGAACATTTGATTACTTTCCAGGAATTTACCGGCTTCCCTGAAGCCAGTTTCCAGGGAAAAGATCCAGGTTTCAGGATCCTGCTCTGCAAACCCTGGTTCCGGTGACAGAATGGAATATTCTTTTTTGAAAGAGAAAATTATCCTTAACCGTGTATCAATCAAAACCAGCTTAAGGCTGGATGTGCCCAGATCAATTCCTAAATATACTGTTTCATTGTTCATCATTAAATAAAAATAAAAAAGCAGGATGATGGACACCCTGCCAATGATTTGTGGATCATGCCCGCCAAAAACCTCTTCGGATTGGCCGGACATCCTGTGCGGTTATGAAGGCATCTTTATCCATTTCAAGGACGATTGTTTCCACCTCATCTACTCTTTTTCGAAGCACCGCGACATGCAGAACAGAAACCATACCACTCCTACCCCTCCCGGATACTTCTGTCGCTGCAAATCCGGCATTTCTGAGTGCATCTGCTATTCTTGGCCCGGCCATGGGACTGAAAATGGTCATATTGATATGACCAACCGCCAGTCTATTTTCAATAGTCATTCCAACAACGTTCCCGGTTGCAAATCCGGCGGCATACGCGATGATGTTAAGAAAGTTATCCATATTCGCCAGCACGGACGTAATGGCAATCACGAATAATAATGATTGAAAGAAGCCCAGTACCCAGGCCAGTCCTTTTCGGCCGCGAAAGACAAATAATACCCGAATGGTGTCCAACGACATATCGGATACACGCAGTAAAAAAATAATCAAAATGATCAATATCGGAGATGATGGTAATGGCACAATAACCTCTTATTTATCTACATTATTTTCTGCTGCACCAGCGTATAAATTATTCATATACTCTTTAACCATTCTCCTGGTAGAGAATCTAGGAGCATTGGAGCGAATGGTCTCCTTTATGCGGGCAATCCATTCATTCGGCAAATTGTCCGCAGATCGGGATTGATAATATAAGGGCACAATTTCATTTTCCAGAGTTTCATAGATGTCTTTTGAATCAATCTCATCCTGTTGATTCGGATCAGGATATTCCGTATCATCACCAATTGGCCAACCGTTTTTCCCATTGTAACCTTCACGCCACCAGCCATCCAAAACAGAAAAATTCAAAACACCATTCAATGCCGCTTTCATACCCGAAGTACCTGAGGCTTCATTAGGCCGGCGTGGTGTGTTCAACCACACATCTACACCCTGCACCATCAGTCTGGCGATTCTCATATCATAATCTTCAAGAAAGATTAAGCGACCACCCATCCTGGCGTCTTTGACAGCCCGATAGATTTCCTGAATAATTAATTTCCCGGGTTCATCCGCAGGATGTGCTTTTCCAGAAAAAATAATTTGCACTGGCATACGTTCGTTTGTTACTATCTTAAGCAACCGTTCATAATCTCGAAGAATCAAATTGGCTCGTTTATAGGTAGCAAAACGACGCGCAAAACCAATCGTTAAGGAATATGGTTCCATCAATACCCCACTGGCAACTACCTGCACAGGGTGGAAGCTCCCCCCTTGCCATTTTTGGCGGGCTACCTCGTTACAATAGACAGTCAATTTCCGTTTCAAATGCTTGCGGACTGCCCACATTTCAAAATCGGGAATTCTTTCAATATTTTCCCAAATCTCAGGGTCATCTGCTCGCTCCATCCAATCAGGAGCCAGGTATTTCTGGAAAAGAAGGTTCGTTTGTCTGGCAATCCAGGAACTGGTGTGAATTCCATTGGTAATATGCGTAATTGGCACCTGATCTTCATTCCGGTCTGGCCATAACCAGTTCCACATTTTCCTGGACACATTCCCATGCAATTCAGAAACTGCGTTTATATGCTCAGAAAGCTTAAGTGCGAGAACGGGCATAACGAATGTTTCTCCCCAAGTCTGGGCTTGTTTGCCTAACTCAACAAATTGATCCCGTGAAAGATTTAATTTTGGCCAAATTTGAGAAAAATATTTGTCAATCAACCAAATAGGAAATTGATCATTTCCTGCTGGGACGGGTGTGTGGGTTGTAAACACGTTATTCTTTTTTACAATTTCTGCCGCTTCCTCAAAGCTTGTGCCTTTTTCAATCAATTCAAGAATGCGTTCCAAAGCCAGGAATGCCGAATGACCTTCATTCATATGCCAGACGGTTGGTTTATAACCCAGAAGCCGTAATGCACGAACTCCACCCATTCCCAATAAAATTTCCTGGGAAATGCGGATTTCGAGATCATTGCTGTACAATCTGGATGTCAATTGGCGGTCATTGGGTTCATTTTCGTCCAGATCAGTATCGAGCAAGTATAAGAACCCTCTTCCGACATTAACTTGCCAGATGCGAGCCCATACGGATCTCCCAGGCAATTCAACAGAAATCATCAATGGCTTTCCAATTTCATCTGTCAGAGGAATGATCGGAACTTCTGAATAATTCAAATAAAAATTGCGGGTCTCCTGCCAGCCATCTTCCGTGATGGATTGCATAAAATAACCATTTTTATAAATAAAACCCACGGCTACCAGTGGTAAACCAAGATCACTGGCAGTTTTCAGGTGATCTCCAGCTAATATTCCCAGGCCACCAGCATAGACAGGCAAACTTTCGTGCAGACCAAATTCGAATGAGAAATATGCAATTTGCTCTTGATTTAATTGCGGATAAGCAACCTTGAACCAGGTGTTCTTGGCCTCAAGATATTGGTCAAACTTCTTCAATACAGCATCATAGCGGTCTAAGAAATAAAGGTCATTGATTGTTTTATCTAAAAAAGAACGGTCCACTTGTTGTAGGAACGCAATCGGATTATGACTCAATTTATCCCATAGAGGTTTATCAATCAATCTGAATAATTGCTGAGCATCCTGATTCCAACTCCACCACATGTTGAAAGATAATTCAGATAATCTTTGAATTCTCCGAGGTAAACTAAAGCTAACAGGTATTTTATAACGGTTTTTAATCATTTTTCTCTCTTTCATTCATCACTGTTATTTTAATAACAATAGACATTAAAACAAAAATAAAAATACCTTTAAAACCGAATTTATGCAAGGTGAAACCTGTTTATAAGTCGATACTGTCTCAGATTCCCTGATTCCTTCTGTATATTCAGATTATAAGACCTTATGATGGAAATTTTCTTTCCATACCAATCAAAGAGCATCACTGTTTCATTATTGGAGTCCGCTATCCTAAAAAACAAATGGACTCTTTTTTGAAATGATGCCAATTCTCAAGTTTTTCAGAGTGTTATAATTTGGCTATGTTAAAGAAGAATCTTGCCAAAATTATCCTGGGATCGATCCTGTTCTTTTCAGTGGTAGTAATCGTTCTTTTTTCTGTTCCCAGTTTACGGGAAAAAGTATTATGGAAGGTGGATCAATGGAAAATTCAAGTGGACTACGCATTGAACCCTCCCGAAGCTGTCGTATTTGTGCCGGATGCTGAGCAAATTGAGTCCACACCGATTCCAATGACAACTCCCACCCAGACAATCCAACCAACGGCCACTCATACTGTCGATGCACTTTTATCCACCGCAACCCCCACGCTTGAGCCCACCCCTCTTCCATCTGTTGTCAAATTGGATGGAATCACTTACCAGGACCAACATGGTTTATGGAATTATTGTGCTCCTGCCAACCTCGCTATGCAACTCTCCTTCTGGGGATGGGAAGGAGACCGTTTAGATACCGGACAGGTACTCAAGCCATTTGAAAAAGATAAAAATGTAATGTTATATGAAATGGCAGATTTTGTCATTGAACAAACCCAATATCAGGCGATCACCCGCTCCGGTGGTAACCTTACACTTCTAAAGAAATTAATTGCGAACGGATTCCCGGTTCTGGTAGAAAAAGGTGTTTTTATTCGTGATACCAACGGTAAAGTTTCCTGGATGGGGCATTACGCGGTATTAAATGGTTATGATGATGAGGAACAGCAATTCCTTTCTCAAGACTCTTACTTTAGACCAGATTTTCCTGTATCCTATGATGATCTTTTATCACAATGGCGCTCCTTTAATTATCTCTTCCTGGTCGTTTATTCTCAGGATCAGGAAACCAAATTAATGGAAGTGCTTGGTGAGTTTGCAGATGATCGCAATGCCGACCAGATTGCCTATCAACTGGCCAATGAGGAGCTTTTTACAACCCAGGGTAACGACTTGTTTTACGCATGGTTTAATCGTGGTACCAGTATGGTTCAGTTACAGGATTATGCCGGAGCAGCTGAAGCATACGACCAGGCTTTTCTGGTTTATTCTCAACTACCCGAAAAAAACCGTCCGTGGCGCATCATGTGGTACCAAACAGGCCCCTATTTTGCCTATTTTTACAGTGGTCGCTATCAGGATGTTATTAATTTAGCAACCCTGACCATTGATGCAGCCAGTGAACCCTATCTGGAAGAAAGCTTCTATTGGCGTGCCCGGGCGTATGTGGCAGTTGGTTTTACCCAAAGTGCGCTTGAAGATCTTTACCAATCATTAGAATATCATCCAAATTTTGCACCTAGTGTAGAATTATTGAAGCAACTTGGATATTCACCATAAAACATTTTTTTAGATGATAAAACTATTACATTTTTCAGATGCACATATTGATATAGCATCACAAGGCAAACGTGACCCACAATCAGGTTTACCTATTCGTGTACTCGATTTTCTAAAAGCGCTGGACACCATCGTTGATACTGCGATCAACGAAAAAGTAGACCTGGTGATCTTTGCTGGTGATGCCTACAAAGACCGTACGCCAGTCCCAACCTTTCAGCGGGAGTGGGGTAAAAGAATCATGCGTCTTTCCCAGGCACAGATACCCACTATTTTATTAGTGGGGAACCATGATATCTCTCCGGCTGCCGGTAGAGCGACAGCCCTCCAGGAATTTAACACACTATCAGTGCCCAATGTGCATTTGGTCTCCAGACCAGAATTTATTTCCTCAGATCAGTTGGGTGATTTACCCATCCAGATAATTGCTATCCCATGGATTACGCGCAGTGGTTTTCTATCCGCCCATCAGGATGAATTAAAGAATATGGATGATATCGATACCAATATCGAGTCAATCACCTCTCAAATAATCGATCAACTTCTTGAAAACGTTGACCCCAACCTCCCCACTATTCTGACCGCTCATGCATCAGTACAAGGAGCAGTCTACGGTGCTGAACGCAGTATCATGCTGGGACATGATATCGTCCTGCCCATCAGCCTGGTAAAACGGCCAGAATTTGATTATGTAGCCCTGGGGCACATACATAAAGCTCAGGATCTTAATGAGAACGGTCATCCGCGTGTGATTTACCCAGGTTCTATCGAGCGGGTTGACTTTGGTGAGGCCAAGGATGATAAAAAGTTCGTAATCGCCGAGATCGAAAAAGGTAAAAGCAAAATCTCATGGCGGATGTTGGAAGGGCGTCCTTTCATCGATATACCTTTAAATTTAAAAGATATCAACCCGAATGAAAACGATCAAACCCCAACACCACAGGAAATTATCAACTATTTAGAGAACACCTTGATTGACTCCACAGAAGTGGAAGATGCTGTTGTGAAGGTAACACTGGTTTATCCAAAGGATTGGGAAAACCTCATCAATGATCAGTGGTTTCAAGAGCGCTTTGCACCAGCATTGGATTTCCACCTCATTCGAAAACCAATCTTTTCCACTCGTTTGCGATTGGGAGAGGATGAAAGCATATCCAACCTGCCGCACGAAAAATTACTGGCGTTGTATTGGGAGAGTCAAAAAATCTCTCCGGAAGAAATTGAGACACTACAAATAATCGCGAAAGAAATCATCTATAATCAGAATCAAGAAGAGGTCATTAACTAGATAAGGGAGCATGAACAACATTTTTCTCAGTATATTAATAATTTTTATATTGATCATCATCAATGGGATATTTGCCATGTCAGAAATTTCACTTATTTCTGCCAGAAAAGTCAGATTACAGCAAATGTCCAAAGATGGTATCCGATCTGCACAGGTTGCACTCGATATTTCTGAAAATCCTAATAAATTTTTGTCAACGGTTCAAATCGGAATTACTTTGATTGGCATCTTATCCGGTGCCCTGGGTGGCGCATCAATTTCCTCCAAATTGAGTGTAATTTTTAATGAAGTCACCTGGTTGCAGCCTTATAGCGAAATATTGTCAGTCACCATCGTCGTCCTATTGACCACTTATTTTTCACTGGTCATTGGTGAACTGATCCCCAAACGCCTGGGCTTGAATTCGCCTGAAAAAATTGCTTCTGCAGTTGCCATGCCCATGAAAGCAATCTCCTGGTTAACTTCACCGATCGTAAAACTTCTGAGTGCTTCTACCGATATTGGTTTAAAAATCCTTGGGGTTGAGAAATCAAGAGATCCGATTATTACCGAAGAAGAGATCAAAGTGTTAATGAAACAAGGAACTCAATCCGGAATTTTTGAGTCCGCAGAAGAAGATATGGTGACCGGTATTTTCCGATTGGGTGGCAGATACATCGACTCGATTATGACCCCTCGTACTGAAATTGAATGGATTGATTTGGAAGAACCTATCGAAATGATTTTGGAACAAGTCATCCAGTCAAACCATAGTCGCTTCCCGGTAGCAACCGGTGAATTGGACAATGTACAGGGAATGCTCTTAGGGAAGGATCTGCTCAGTCAGAGCCTGAATGGCGCAATTCCGTCTATCCCCGATTTGATTCAATCACCATTATTTGTTCCGGATAGTACATCCGCCTTAAAAGCTTTGGATCTGATCAAGGAAGCTGGCGCACATGCCGCATTGGTAATTGATGAGTTTAGTGGTGTCCTGGGTATGGTAACCCTGTATGATGTACTCAAATCAATTGTGGGCTCAATTCCTACCGCGGGTGAAGAAGAAGAAATTCAAATCATTCAACGTGAGGATGGATCATGGTTATTGGATGGCCTGCTCGCTATTGATGACATCAAAGAACTATTGGGAATAGAAACCTTACCGGAAGAAGATCGGGTCGGCTTTCAAACCCTGGGTGGTTTTATGATGACCATGCTAGACAGTATCCCTGAGGTTGGCCAGCATTTTGATGTATATAATATGCGCTTTGAAATCGTAGATATGGATGGCAGGCGGGTTGACAAAGTCCTGGTACATCCAATTAATTTGGACGTACAATCCAATGATGATTCGGCCTCAGAGATATGATTCCTGTACACCTCACCATTCAGGGTTTTTTATCCTATAAAGATCCTGTAGAAATCGATTTTGAACAAATCCATTTGGCCAGTATTACCGGCCCGAATGGTGCTGGAAAATCATCCATTTTAGATGCCCTGACCTGGTCTTTGTTTGGAAATGCTCGCGCAAAAAAAGACCAGGTAATCAACCAACAATCTGATAGTGCCCTGGTGATTTTAGACTTTGAGTATGAGCAACAACTTTTCAGAGTTCGACGCACAAAACAACTGGGTAAAACCGAGTTGCTTGAATTTTATATCCGCGACCAGGAAGGAAACCACTGGCGCCCCCTAACCGAACATTCTGTTGGTGATACACAGAATCGAATTCAATCCACATTAAGATTGGATTATAAGACATTCATCAATGCTTCCTTCTTCCTGCAAGGAAAAGCCGACCAATTTACACAATTATCCTCTGGTGATCGTAAAGCCATTCTCGCCAATATTCTGGGATTGGAAGTTTGGGAAAATTATCTGAAGACGACCAAAGAAATTAGAAAAGATTCTGAATCCACAAAGAAACAACTGGATAGGATCCTGGCTGATATCAACAACGAGTTATCGAATGAAGAGCAGATTAAATTCAATTTAGCACAAGCTCAAAAGGATTTGGAAGTAAAAAACAAAACCAAGCAAGATCACAATCAAATTATTGATCAGGCAAAACAATTAGATTCTGCCAGGTCTTCTGCAGCTTCACAAATAGAACAACAAAAAAAAGATATCCAAAAAATATCGGACATTTTGGAAAAAAATAAATCGCGACAGAGTAATCTGCTCATCCAGTTAGATGATCTACAAAAGCAAGTCCAAAATGCAAAACAAATCGAAGAAAATTATCAACAATGGATAAAAGTTCGCAGTGAACTGGATGAATTGACCAAAAAAGCAACCGCTTATCAAAAAATCAATCAAGCACTAATCACTACAAATCATCAAATTGAAAAAGAGTATGAATCTCTCAAAATGCGTGAAATTAGTCTGGGAGAAAAAAATTCGAAGATTGAGCAATTCAGAAAAGAACTGCCTGAAATTGAGAACGAATTACAAGAATTTGTCAAAAAGCTGGAGATGTTCGCAATTTCGATTTCGAAACAGAAGTCTCTGAGCGACAAGATGCAAAAACTTCAAGGTGAAATATCTGCCAGAAAACAAAACATAAGGCATTTAGAAAACCTTAACAATGAAAAACGTAACCACTTGAAGGAATTCCGTGTCGCCGGACCAGAATGTCCATTCTGTAGTCAACCATTAACTCCGGAGCATAGAGAACAATATGAATCTTTGATTATCAAAGAAGGTCTTGAGCGTAAGGAGATGATTGACTTAGAAAACAAGTTCATCGAGGAATTTAAGAACGAAATTAATGAAATAAGTGTAGAACTGAAAAATATTGAAGCGCTGGAAAAAGAAAGCACTGATCTCCAAAACCTGATGACTGAGAAACGACTGAACAAAGAAAGTATGCAAAAATCAGTCGAAGAATGGCAGGAAAAATATTTTTCTGATTATCAAAACACCATGCAGCAATTAGAAAATCATTATTTTGAACAGAAATACAAGTCCCAGGTGATTTCGCTGAAAGAAGAAATCAAAAAGATCGATTACGATGATGCCCGGCATGCCTCATTTCAGCAACTGGAAAATAATCTGCGCGGAACGGAAGAAAAATATCGCATGTTGGTATCAGCTCGGGCAACTTTGGACCCGATTACAAAACAATCGGCCGAATTATCGGACGATATCAGGCACAACAATGAAGAACTGGCTGAAAAATCTGCACTTCTCGAGAGTATGCAAATTGAGTTCAACAGACTGTATGCCAATTTACCTGATATTACCAGGTTGAAAAAAGAGTTGGATGAGATTGACATTGAAATCAGCCAAATCAGCCGCAAATTAGGTGCTGAAAAACAAAAATTAGATACCATTGAACGAAGAAAAATTGATAAACAAACCACTCAATCCGAGCTGGATCAACTGGTTGTCAAAATCAACAGGTATCAGAAATTGGAAGAAGCCTTTGGCACAAACGGTGTACCAGCTTTATTGATTGAACAAGCACTTCCGGAAATTGAAGCACACGCCAATGAATTATTGGATCGATTGACTTTAGGGCAATTGTCTATCCTCTTCGAAACACAAAGTGAATATAAAGACAAGAAAAGACAGGATAAAAAAGAGACTCTTGATATTCTGATCAATGATGCGAATGGGCACACCAGAGCATACGAGATGTTCTCTGGTGGTGAGGCTTTCCGGATTAATTTTGCAATCAGGCTGGCACTTTCCCAGGTTCTGGCTAAACGCTCTGGTGCACGTTTGCAAACCTTAGTCATTGACGAGGGTTTTGGAAGTCAGGATACCACCGGTCGCAGTCGTCTGGTGGAGACGATTAATGTGGTGAAGAAGGATTTTTCAAAGATCTTAATCATCACACACCTCGAAGAATTAAAAGATGCTTTTCCTGGAAGAATCGAGGTAGAAAAAACACCCAGTGGTTCCCGGGCAGAAGTGATAGTCTATTCATGAAATTCCGCTTAGCCATTCAACAGCGTGTCATTCCTGCTTATCGGGTACCATTTTTGGATTTATTATCAAAGCAATCAGACCTGGAGCTGGGGGTATTCGCAGGTACACCACGACCAGAAGAGATGATTACCAGCGTTGATCATTTAGCGGGGATTGATTATCACTTCACCAAAAATATTCACTTGCTAAAGGGCAAGTTTTATTTTTGTTTGCAACCCGAGTTTTTAGCCTGGGTAAAAAACTGGCAGCCGGATGTGTTAATTGTGGAAGCCAATCCACGCTACCTTTCCACACCTTCTGTCATGCGCTGGATGAAGGACCAACATAAACCGGTCATTGGGTGGGGTTTAGGAGTCCCTCAATACACCGGCCCATTTTCATTCCTCCGAAAGTTTTCCCGTACCCAATTTTTGGGATTCTTAACGAACATTATTAGCTATAGCCAGAACGGTGCCCAACAATACATTCAGGCTGGATTTAATCCACAACAAGTTTTTGTAGCCAAGAACGCTACTGCACCTGCCCCAACTGGCACCCCTCCAGATCGAAAAGTGTGGAACGATGATTACACCCCAATCCTATTGTATGTGGGTAGATTACAACCCAGAAAGAGATTGGACTCTCTTATCCATATTTGCTCTCGATTGCCAGAAAAACTGCAACCACAGCTATGGATCGTTGGAGACGGTGCGATCCGTACGGAATTAGAAAGTTTGGCGTCCAAAACTTACCCCGCCACTAAATTCTGGGGCGAGAAATTTGGTAATGAACTAGATAGTATCTTCAACCAGGCGGATTTATTTGTCCTGCCGGGAACTGGAGGTCTGGCAGTCCAGCAGGCGATGGCACATGCATTGCCGGTGATTGTGGCTGCAGGTGATGGAACTCAAACCGACCTGGTCAGCGATGAAAATGGGTGGAACATCCCTCCCGATGATCCCCAGGCCTTGCTGAATGCCATTTCTTCAGCGCTCAGTAACCCGGAACAGTTACGTCAAAAAGGACTGGCAGCCTACCAAACTGTCAAAACCGACGTGAATATTGATCAGATGGTATCCGTTTTCAAAGCAGCAAGTTTGAATGCTCTTTCCAGGATGAAGTCATGATGAGTAAAAAAATTTTATTAATAGCAGATGGGCGCAGTGCAATTACCACAAGGTGGATCGATATGTTGCACTCACTCGATTTTCAGGTTTCCCTGGTTTCCACCTATCCATTAAAAACCAAACCCAAAGTTGATCAGCTTTTCATCCTGCCGGTGGCTTTCAGCGCAGCCGGCGAAAAAACCAGGGAACCAGCAATAAACCAACCAGATAGTCGACGCTCCAAAAATTGGAAGAAAACACTGATTCAAAACGCACGCCCACTTGTAATGAAAATTCGTTACCTTTTGGGACCAACCACTTTACCAAAATACCAGGCAACACTGAAAACGATTATTTCTGAAGTGAAACCCGATCTGGTACACGCGTTACGAATTCCTTACGAAGGGATGTTGGCTTTGATCACCCCCGAGGAGATCCCATTGTTGGTGTCTGTTTGGGGAAATGATTTCACCCTGCATGCCAATGCGAACCAAAAAATGAAGCAATTAACTGTTGAAGTTATGCACCGAGCGGATGGTGTTCTGGCTGATGTTCAGCGGGATATCAACCTGGCGCATCAATGGGGATTCCCCGAATTCAAACCAGGTCTGGTTGTGCCTGGTGGCGGGGGAATCCTGTTTGAGGAAATTAAAGCAGCACAAGAAGTGATAATATCTGAGTTCAACATTAAGCAAGATGTCCCTGTGATTGTGAATCCGCGTGGCATTCGGGCTTATGCGCAAACAGATGTTTTTTTTCAAGCCATTCCTTTGGTTCTCCAGAAACTACCTGATGCTATTTTTATTTGCCCCGGTATGTTAGACAAACCTGAAGCACAGAACTGGGTGGATAGACTGAAAATTCAAGGAAATGTAAAATTATTGCCTACCTTGCCACAGGATGTTTTGTGGTCTATATTTCACCATTCTCACCTTGCTGTCTCTGTTACTACACATGATGGCACACCGAACACCTTGTTGGAAACGATGGCGTGTGGCTGTTTTCCAATTGTCGGCGACATCGAATCCTTACGGGAATGGATCACGCCAGGGGTTAATGGGTTACTTGTCCCACCCAATAGCATTGAAAAACTTGCAAATGCCATCACCTACGCTTATGACAATCAGGAACTGAGACAGCGAGCGAAAATATTCAATCACGAATTATTAAAATCGAGGGCAAATGCCGTTCTGGTACGCAGTCAATTGGCGGATTTTTACGACCAATTCTTAAAAAGTACTTCCTGATCACTCACTTTGTAATCACTTAACAACCATAATTTTCCAGAAGAATCCCCTTACAATCACCTAACAGCCAACGCATGAATCACATTCGGCGTGCTATTTTTACCCTGATTTGTTCTTCAACATTTTGGGAGTAAGCATGCGACTGTTTTCATCAAAAATTTTTCGAGTAATGATTTGTATAGGTGTTGGTTTATCACTGGTATTAAATATCACGCAGGTCAACGCCACCAATAACTATCCACCAGTTATTACCGTTATAGATCAGAATGTTGATATTCCCTTTTCTGTTAATACCCTGGAAGTGGGTATCGCCAGATCTCAAAGAGTGAATTTGAACACAGCCGCATTTGAAAATATTGCCAGGGATTTACTCGCCGATGAAAATACAAATCAGACAGCCCAATTCCAAATATTTTCAGACCTGTCCTTTGATGTCACATTCGAAAAAATTGAGCACACTCTTCAATCAGGATACATCATGTCTGGAACCCTGAATAATGATCCAGACAGCTCCATTTTAATGGTTGCTACTGACGGAGTGGTGAGTGCCAATTTGGAATTTCAGGGACATCAATATCATTTACGTGAGAACGGAAAAGGATTTTATCAATTTGATCAGGTAGACCAGTCCCAATTTCCGGATGAATTAGATATGATCCCGGAAAGTCCCGAAACCTCAACCCTGGAATTCGAACCAGCCCTCAATACCACCTTATCAGATGGCGGATACGTGATTGATGTGCTGGTAGTTTACACCGCTGCTGCTCGTTCTGGAGAAGGCGGAACAACCAATATGCTGAACCTGATTAATCTGGCTGTCAGTGAGACAAATATCGGATATGAACGCAGTGGGATTTTCTCCAGAATGAGATTGGTTCACACCGCAGAAATAAATTATGATGAAAGTATCTTATCTACAGGCTCCGGCTGGAGTACAACCCTTTCACACTTAACCAATCAGGATAATGTCATCGATGAGGTTCGCAGTTTACGCAATAGCTATGCCGCAGATTTGGTCGTGATGATTGTCAACAACATGACCTATTGCGGTATGGGTTGGTTGATGACACCCGGATATACTTATGATTCTGTGGGCAACAGCCTGGTATCACGGGACTGTACAACCGGGTATTACTCCTTTGCACACGAGACCGGGCACAACATGGGTGCTCACCATGACCGTGCGAATTCTGGTGGTGGTACTGCCATGTATAGTTACTCCTACGGATATCAGGACCCCACCTTAGCGTTCCGCACCATCATGGCTTATAACTGTTCTGGGGGGTGCCCACGGGTTAATAATTGGTCTAACCCGGAGGTTCTTTATAACGGGAAACCAACCGGTGTGGTATCCACTGCCTATAATAGCGCGGATAATAGGCTGACATTAAATAATACTGCTCCTATCGTTTCCAATTTTAGGGCTGCAAAAATTGCACCTGTTGCGCCGACAAACCTGACAATTCAAAATATAAAATCAACCAGTATTTTCGTTGGATTTGTCGACAATAGCAACGATGAACAGGGCTTTAAGGTTGAACGCTCACCGGATGGCAGCAATTGGTCAGCTTTATTATCATTGCCAGCCAATACTTCCACATTTGAGGATCAGAGTCCTGCCTGTGGTAGTCAATTTTTCTATCGTGTCTATGCTTATAATCAAAATGGTAATTCAGACTTCAGCAATGTTGCTACGACCGGGTTGATAAACTGCAATCCCCCAGCCAAACTAACTGACATCAGGGTTTCTTCATCAATTTCCAGCATCACTTTAGATTGGCAATCCATTGATGATGACATTACATACATTATTCAAATCCAGGATGAGTTAACCCATTCCATGGCATTCGATCAGGCGTTTGAAATCAACCAGTTGCCCATCACCCTCTCCGGCCTGGAAAGAGGAACAACCTATATCATTACAATTACTGCCACCAATGACTTCGGCACCACAAACAATGATCCCATTACTGTGACGACCATGAAAGAGGCAATTTATCTTCCTCTCACCGTCAAGCAATAGATTATTTTTCCACCAAGCTGGAAAACAGATTTTCTCAGAAAACTCACAGGTTAATAATTTTTTTCGATTTTTATTGATTTTGTCTCACCTCTTCATGTATACTAAATGAAAGATCAATTCCTGTTAAGGAGGCAAAATTTATGGGAACAGAAGGAAAATTTAAATTAACTTATGGGACAATGTTCAGTCCCCCAGAGGAGTTTCACACTTCCTACGAGTCAAATCTGGCAGCTTTGCGAAAAACATTTGGCCAGGAATACCCCATGGTCATCGATGGTAAAGAAGTTTTCGCCAGTGAAAAATTTGAGAATCGCTCCCCCATCAATACCGATCAGGTCATTGGTGTATTTCAAAAAGGTGATGAAAAAATCGCCAATCAAGCCATTGCTGCAGCAAAAAAAGCATTTGAAACCTGGGGAAAAACCCCCTGGCAGGAACGTGTCAGGTTGCTGAGAAAAGCTGCGGACCTAATTGAAGAGCGCAGCTATTACATCGGTGCTGCCATGTCGCTTGAGGTCGGAAAAAACCGCATGGAGGGTATCGGAGATGCAGTGGAGACTGCAGATTTGATTCGTTATTCCTGCGACCAATTAGAAGAGAACAATGGCTTTGAAATTCAGATGGGAAGCGATCCGTTTGTGGGGTTGAAATCTACCAATCTCTCTGTGATGCGTCCATACGGGGTCTGGTTGGTAATCAGCCCGTTCAATTTCCCAGGCGCACTGACTGGAGGGCCAGCCGGTGCAGCGATGGTTGCTGGGAATACGATTGTCATGAAACCCGCCACCGATACCCCTCTGACGCCCTACCTGCTTGCCAAAGCATTTTTGGATGCTGGTATCCCTGATGGTGTCTTTAATTACGTTACCGGCCCTGGCAGCACACTCGGTAATGCACTGGTAAATCATCCGGATGTGGCTGGTGTTACCTTTACTGGTTCATTTGATGTAGGCATGGGGATTTTCCGCACTTTTGCACAAAATGGCCGGTTTGTGCGGCCTACCATTCTGGAATTAGGCGGTAAGAATCCGACTATTGTGTCAAAACACGCTAATCTCGAAGATGCAGCATTAGGAATCGTCCGATCAGCTTTTGGTTTGCAAGGACAAAAATGTTCTGCTTGCTCCCGTGTTCTGGTAGATGAGTCCATCCATGATCAACTTGTTGAGCGGATCGTTGCCCTCACAGAAAAGTTGACGATTGGTGACCCAACCGAACGTACAGTCTTCATGGGGCCGGTCATCAACAAGAACTCATACAAAGATTTTCAAGATTTCTGCGCTGAATTAAAACAAGCCGGACGTCTACTGACAGGTGGCAAAGTGTTGACAGATGGTGATTTCTCCAAAGGTTACTTTGTGACGCCAACATTGTTTGCTGACGTGCCCTATTCTCATCGCTTATGGAAAATTGAAATGTTCCTGCCCATCACGACGATTGGAAAGATAAAGACTCTCGAAGAAGGAATGCAAATTGCCAACGATGTAGATTATGGCCTCACGTCTGGATTCTATGGGACAGATGAAGAAGCGCAATGGTTCTTTGACAATATTGAAGCTGGCGTTAACTATGCCAACCGTCCACAAGGTGCCACAACCGGTGCCTGGCCTGGATTCCAACCTTTTGGTGGCTGGAAAGGTTCTGGCGCAACTGGAAAAAATGCCGGTGGCCATCATTATCTGCAAATGTACATGCGCGAACAGGTTTATAATCAGGTCAAGAAAATCTAGTCCAATCAGAAACTTTGTATTAGAATTATGCTGTCCTTGATCAAGGGCAGCATTTCTATTTATGGGTGAGATTCGATTTAAGTTTGGAAAATTTCTTTTGGTCCTGGGGGGATTATCTTCGCTATTATTCATCTTCTCATTGATTGCAGATAGCGCGAATTTTTATCTGATTATCACTGGTATCTTGCTCATTCTTTTTGGTACAATTTTAAGGAAGAAAAAGAAGGAAATTCAATCAGACCCAACGGATCCTGATTCAAAAATGAATCGTCGGGGAAAACACCAGAACTCCAGGTTCAAAAATCATGACGAACAGGAAGATCGGCAATCCAGACGCTCCAGAAGATCCTAAATCAACCGCAAAAGAGAAAAACAATGTCAAAACTTAATACTCTATCAGAAGCCATTCAAAATTTCGTCCACGATGGTGATGTTATCTATGCAGCTGGATTTACGCATATGATCCCCTTTGCCGCAGCCCATGAAATCATTCGTCAAAAGAAAAGAAATCTGACCGTAGCCCGAGCCACCCCTGACCTTATCTATGATATGCTCACAGCTGCCGGGTGTGTTAAGAAAGTGATCTTTTCTTACATGGGTAACCCTGGAGTAGGTTCCTTGCGCATTATGCGGGATGCCATCGAAAAAGGCGAAATGGAATGGGAAGAATATTCTCATTTTGGAATGATCTCCAGATTACAAGCCGGGGCAACAGGTCTTCCTTTTATGCCCATGAACCAAACGGGCGCACCCAGCCTGGAACAAGTCAATCCAGACATCAAACGGATCATAGATCCTTACACTGGAACTGAAGTGATTGTCGTTCCCCCATTAAATCCTGATGTGGCAATTGTTCACGTGCAAAGATGTGATCAACATGGAAACTCACAAATCTGGGGAATTGTGGGTGAACAAAAAGAAGCCGCTTTCGCCTCCCGGCATGTCATCATCACGGCTGAAGAGATTGTAGATGAAGAAATTATTCGTAGTGATCCAAATCGGACGGTCATTCCTGCTTTTATTGTTGATGCTGTTTGTCATGTCCCTTACGCTGCCCATCCTTCGTATACCCAGGGTTATTATGACCGTGATAATTCATTTTATCTGGCCTGGGATGAGATCAGCCAATCCGCTGACCAAACAAAAGCCTGGTTGGATGAATGGGTATATGGCGTGAAAGACCGCAATGAATACTGGGAAAAACTTGGTAAAGAAACACATACCCGCTTGAAAGTAGATCCACGCATCAGTTCACCGATTGATTACGGAGATTATTAATATGAATTACAACAATGCTGAATTAATGACAATTAATGCTGCCCGATTACTGCGTGACGGAGATGTTGTTTTTGTTGGGGTGGGGCTTCCAAACCTGGCCTGTAATCTGGCCCGGCGCACGCATGCTCCCAATCTAGTAATGATTTACGAAGCCGGTGTGATCGGCGCACGACCATCGCGTTTACCGTTATCGATTGGAGATCCCTGTCTGGTTAGTGGTGCCACTGCTGTCTGCAGTATGTATGATATTTTCGCTTTCTATTTGCAAAGAGGCAACGTAGATGTGGGATTCTTAGGTGGAGCACAGATTGACCGGCATGGAAATATCAATGCCACAGTTATTGGAGATTATCACACCCCCAAAACACGCTTGCCTGGCTCGGGTGGATCCATGGAAATCGCCGGTTGGGCAAACCGCTGCTATATCATTACCCCGCATCAAAAGCGCAGATTTCCCGAAAAAGTGGATTTTATAACCTCCGCTGGTTTTCTTTCCCACCGTAAAGAACGTGAAGCCAGTGGTGCCAGAGGAAAAGGACCTCAGGGTGTGGTGACACATCTTGGCATCCTTGAGCCCGATGAAAACGGGGAGATGATACTGGCCGCTTTGCATCCGGGAGCAACTATTGATATGATTCAACAAAATACCGGTTGGGAAGTTAAAGTATCTGCCAATCTACGCGAAACATTACCCCCCAGCGAAGAAGAATTAAGGATTTTGAGAGAAGATCTCGATCCAACAGGAATTTATATCTAATGAATGATGAAACCAACCACAAAATTGAAGTATTAATAACATTTCCACTCTCCGAGGAACTGATTAACAAATTAAAAGGTGTTTCTCCACGTCTGGAAATAACAGTTCTTCCTGCAAAATCTTACCAGGAAATTGATGAAGAAGTATGGGAAAAGACAGAGATATTGATCACCGAACGGGTAATTCCTCCTGATGAGAAAGCACCTGCTCTACAATGGATTCAATTCAATTATGCGGGCATTGATTTCGCACTCAATGAAGATGTTGTTCAAAAGAATGGATTACAGATAACCACTTTGAGCGGAGCTGCTGCTCCCCAGGTGGCAGAATTTGTACTAACCATGATGTTGACGATGTCCCATAAAATCCCATCTATCTTAAAATTTCAAGCCAATCATGAATGGCCACCAGACCGTTTTGCTCGTTTCACGCCCAGAGAACTTCGTTCCAGCACCATCGGGTTAGTTGGTTACGGCAGTATCAGCCGGGAAATCGCCCGCATTCTGACACCCTTTGATGTAAAAATATTAACCTGCAAGAAGAATGTGATGCAGACTCAGGACACCGGATATTTGATTGCTGGTCTGGGAGATCCCAATGGGGATCTTTTTACTCGTTTGTACCCTTATCAGGCGATTAAGTCGATGATGAAAGAATGTGACTTCATTGTTGTCACTGTCCCACGCACAAAAGAAACCTACCATTTAATTGCTGAAGATGAGTTGGCTGTATTAAAACCTTCTGCCTTTATTGTGGACGTCAGCCGAGGTGGAATTATCAAAAATTCGGCACTTAAAACAGCCTTGCAGGAAAAGAAACTATCTGGTGCAGCGCTGGATGTTTTTGAACAGGAACCCCTTCCGAAAGATCATCCCATGTGGGATACCCCCAACCTGATTATTTCGCCCCACATTGCTGGTGTCAGCCGTCATTATGATGAACGCTCGGTCAATTTGATCATTGAAAATCTAAAGAGATATTTGAACAATACGAATTTGCTCAATACTTTTGACCCGGATATGGGTTATTAATCATTAATATGAACCTGACTTTAAACGGCTCAGAAAAAAACACCCAACCTCCGCTGAATAAGCAAGTAATTTTTTTTGACCTTGGCGACACCTTAATTTATTTTGACGGAGATTGGAGCAAAGTTCTACAACGTTCTACCAAAAGTTTATGGAAGAATCTCGTCGCTGTAGGTTATCCACTGAACCGGGATCAATTTTCACAGGATTTTTCGGATCGAATGCGAAATTATTATACAGAGCGCAATAAAAGTCTTATCGAAAAAACCAGTGCAAAAATTTTAAATGAATGCCTGACCGATCTGGGCTTTCCAGAACCAAATCCTGCTGTTATCAAAAATGCGCTCAATGCAATGTATTCGGTTTCTCAGGAATTTTGGAATTTGGAAGCAGATACTTTACCAATTCTTCAGTGGCTTCAATATCAGAATTTCAGCATTGGTTTAATTTCAAATGCATCTGATACAGAGGATGTTTTTTCTTTGTTGAGGAAATTTGATCTCAACAGCTATTTCGAACACATTATCATTTCTGCTGAATTTGGTCAACGCAAGCCACACCCGGATATCTTCCGGGAAGGTTTACGCCTTTTCCAGACAAGACCTGAAGATTGTTATATGGTCGGAGATCGTCTCAATATGGATATTCTCGGGGCCAATCAGGTCAATATTTCTTCTATCTGGATTACCAGGCGATCCATTCATAAGGGTATCGAAAATCAATTCAATATTAAGCCGGATTATCAGATTAATACGTTGACGGAGATTCAAAATATTCTTCAGCCAACTTAATAAAATTAATCTACCATCCAGGATTGATCAAACCAATCAACGACATGGTCTTCCAGGTCATCCAGATCAATGTCACCTTCATGTTCAATTTTCCCCCTTACCGAAACTCCAATTTGGTGGATAGTGTCACGGCTGCCACTCACCAGATGATGCCACCAGGGTAAATCTTTACCTTCAGCCAGCAAACGATAAGCGCAGGTAATTGGCATCCAATCCAAAGATTTCACCAGAGCAGCATTCAATACAAGGCAGGTAGGGACGATTTCCTGACGGCCTAGATAATTTTTACACTGACAGGTTGTTTCATCAAACAACTTACAAATGACATTTGTGGTGAAGTATTCCCCTTCCTCCCCTTCCAAACGGAATAAGCAACATTTGCCACAGCCATCACAAACCGATTCCCACTCAGTTTTGGTAAACTCTTCTAATTTTTTCTTTTTCCAGAATGGGATTTCGTCCAAAAATCACCTCAAATTTCCACTTATTTTAATTCAATCCCGTTGGCAATAATTCATCATTCAGGTATCATATGTGTAAGAATCCTGGTATCATCTGAATAAAAAGAGGTTGGTGATCTTGATGTCGAGCAGGCTCGCCGACAAGAACACTTCCCAAAATTATTGAATGATACGAATTCTGATTGTATCATTTTTCTAAAGTAATCAATTGCAATTGACGATTGGGAGAAATTCATGAGTTCATTGACCTTAGGTGTGGTCGGTTCATCCTTTAAAGAAAACGAATTAAGGGTTCCTATTCATCCTGAACAATTAGATTGGATAGATCTGAGTGTTCGAAAGAGATTATTCTTTGAGGTCGGCTATGGGGATCGATTTCAGATCTCTGATGAATGGATTAATGATCGTTCCGCTGGATTATTGGAAAGAAATGAAATTTTTGAGCAATGTGATGTCATTGTTTTAATTAAACCAGACCCAACGGATGTCCCTTTTCTTCACAACGGAAAAACTTTATGGGGATGGCTGCATTGCATCGAAGATAATTGGATCACAAACGCTGCCATTAACAAAAATCTAACCATGATTGCCTGGGAAGCCATGCACAAATGGAACCGTAAAAGCGAATTTCAGTACCACATTTTCCACAAGAATAATGAAATTGCAGGCTACGCCGGTGTATTTCATGCCTTACAATTGCGTGGGATTGATGGGCACTATGGAACACCCCGGCGTGTGATGATTATTGGCTCAGGATCAGTTTCCCGAGGTGCTTTGCGGGCCTTCAAAGGATTGGGTTTTAAGGATATTCACATTTACAACCGTCCATCCAAAACGTTTCTTGCACCACAATCTTACGATGCTACCTATCATCAATTAGAAATCGGTGAAAATGGCAAACTGATGGCCATCCATGCTGATCGCAGCCGCAACCCGTTTATTGAGGAGATAGCTCAATCAGATATCATTCTGAATGGAATTCGGCAGGATTTTAAACAACCTATCATGTTCATGACGAATGACGAAATCCGTTATTTAAAACGCTCTGCCCTCATTATCGATATTGCCCGTGATGAAGGTATGGGATTTCCTTTTTCCCGACCAACAGCCTTCGAAAACCCCATTTTCACTGTGGGCGAAGCCTGGTATTATGCCGTGGACCACACCTCTTCTTATTTATGGAATATTGCCTCCTGGGAGATTTCGATCAGCCTGCTGCCTTACCTTTCTTCAATTTCCCGAGGTCCAACTTATTGGGAAAATGATGAAACGATCCGCCGGGCAATTCAAATTCAAAATGGTCGCATTGTTGATCCAAGAATTCTCTCATTTCAGAATCGCGATCCTGAGTACCCACATACTGTCAAAACCAGTTAAATAGTCAACCTTTTCAAATCCATCTTTCCCTGAGACAATTGACTTTATTTTATTCAGGATATCTCATGCAAACCGGACGACAATTAACGCGCATCCAGGCCGACTTGTTATTACTGCTCACCGCTGCTGTTTGGGGCAGCGGTTTTATCGCACAAAGAATTGCCGCCCCCCACATTAATATTTTTTATTACAACGGCGGACGCTTCCTCTTGGGAGCAGTTATGCTACTGCCACTGATAGGCTTCAAACTTAAGATAAATAAAAAGAAGCTCTCAGGGGTGATCCTGGCTGGCTTCTTACTATTTTCTGCCGGCGCATTGCAACAGGCAGGTCTGATCACGACTACAGCCGGAAACGCTGGTTTTATCACCGGTTTATATGTTATTTTTGTCCCTATTTTTCTATGGTTAATTTGGCGCGATAAACAAAAATGGAATGTTTGGGTCGCTGCAATTGTGGCGGTCATGGGAATGTTGTTGCTCAGCACTGGCGGGGAGTTAAAATTGGCTCCGGGTGACCGCCTGGAATTGATTGGGGCTATCTTATGGGCTTTGCATGTGATTGTTGTTGGGCGTACTGTGCAGGGAATGCATCCACTTCAATTTGCAGTTGGGCAATTTTTTATTTGTGCCATCCTCAATTTTGGAACGGGATTGATCAGTGATCCACAGGGACTATCTCAGATTTCATCCTTGTGGTGGACCATTCTTTACAACGGAATCGCTTCGGTAGCAATTGGATTCACTTTACAGGCGGTTGCCCAAAAACATGCACCTCCAACGGATGCAGCTTTAATCTTGAGTATGGAAGCTGTTTTTTCGGCAATTTTTGGGTTCCTATTCCTGAGTGAACGTTTCAGCACAGATCAACTAATTGGTGCAATTCTGGTAATGGCAGCCATTTTATTGGCGCAGGTCAAATTTCCTTCCAGAGTTCAATCCCAACCGGATGGCAGAGATCATTAAAGGTTTCTGGTTCAACACTTTTTAATTGATTTGTCGTATATTAAGGGTACCAATACGTTATTTGGAGGTGCAGTATGAAAAATAGAACTGCAATACTGATTGGCAGTGTTCTCATTATCCTGGGGTTTTTTTCCATCATTGATAATGTGTTTGGCATCAATCTTTGGACATTCATTTTTCCCATCATTTTGATTGGGTTGGGGGTATTAATACTTTTTCGTCCAAAAACCCTTCCGGGAGGAAGTAATTTCATTCTTCGGTTTATAAACGAAACCGATATTTCACATACACGGACAATTGAATCTGCTGAGTACCTGAGTTTTGTCAGTGATGTGAAATTGGATCTCTCCCAAGCCATTATTCCTGTAGGGGAGACAACCATCAATTTGTATAGTTTCGCCAGTGACCTGGATATTATCTTACCAATCGATGCAGGTCTGAAGGTTAGAGCCAGAGGTTTTGTTCATGACACACAAGTCATTGGACGGAAAGAAGATCACCTGTTGGCAGCATTCGAGTATGAAACCCCTGATTATAAAAATCAAATCAGGAAGATCTTTATTCAGACTTTATCATTTGTCTCTGAAGTTGATATTAAAGAATAAGGGAAAGTGAAATGACATCGATTCGAAAAAAACGTACTTATAAACCGATTCTCTCTCTGGATTTCGATGGTGTTATTCATTGGTACCGCCACGGCTGGAAAGGGACAGCTGTCATTGATGATGATCCAGTGCCAGGTGCCAAAGAGTTCATTGAAAAAGCACAGAATTATTTCAGTATCGTAGTCTACAGCTCCCGCTCAAGTACTGAAGCAGGAATTGAGGCCATGCAAGCCTGGATGGAAAAACATGGCTTCCCAAAAGTAAAATTCGCCAAAGATAAACCCAAGGCTTTCATAACGATTGATGACCGGGCTATCCAATTTAAAGGTGAGTGGTTTGATCCCGAAGAATTGCTGGCGTTCAAACCCTGGAACAAAGAATAATCCTGCGCAAGAAACCATAAATCACAACTTGTTTCCGATTGGTTGTATTTATAGAACAAATTAGCAAAGAATAATGTAAAATTAGAGGGTGTGCTATTGTTTGCTTTCATCAAAATAAGGAGATTTGCATGAATGATTTGTTTGACCATGCCATGGACGAACGAATGCAGCAGGAAGCCCCTCTGGCTGCCCGCATGCGTCCCAGAACCTTTGATGATTTCATCGGGCAGGAACACATTATTGGAGAAGGGAAACTGCTCCTGCGAGCCATTCAAGCTGATCGTTTATTTTCCTCCCTCATCTTCACCGGCCCTCCCGGAACCGGGAAGACCACCCTGGCTCAATTAATCGCCTATCATACCAAAGCCCATTTTGAAACCATTTCTGCGGTGCTGGCAGGCGTGGCGGAACTTAGGCGCGTCATTCATGAAGCGGAAGAACGGCGAAAATTATACCAACAGAGGACAATCCTTTTCATCGATGAGGTGCATCGTTGGAACAAAGCCCAACAGGACGCCCTGTTGCCACACGTAGAATCAGGGATGTTGACCCTGATTGGCGCAACGACCGAAAACCCCTATTTTGACGTCATCCCTGCGCTGGTTTCGCGCTCACGCGTCTTTCAACTTCAACCGTTGGGAGAAGCACATCTGAATAAAATTGTTGACCTGGCTCTTTCCAATACCGTTTATGGTTATGGAAACCGGTTGATCACCCTGGATGATGACGCCCGGACACATCTGGTTCAGATGTGTGGTGGCGACGCCCGCAATTTGTTAAATGCTCTGGAACTGGCAGTAGAGACGACAACCCCCGACAAGACTCAGACGATCCATATTACTCTGGATGTCGCGCAGGAATCAATCCAGAAACGCGCTGTTTTATACGACAAAAGCGGTGATGTCCATTACGATACGATTTCCGCTTTCATCAAATCCGTGCGTGGTAGTGACCCGGATGCAGCACTCTATTGGTTGGCAAAAATGATGACAGCGGGTGAAGATCCGCGCTTCATTTTACGCCGTTTGATTATTTTGGCGGGGGAAGATATTGGTCTGGCTGATCCACAGGCACTGGTGGTGGCTAATGCAGCTGCCAACGCCTATGAATATATAGGCTTACCAGAAGGTATCTTTCCCATAGTGGAAGCGACACTCTATTTATCCACCGCGCCGAAATCCAATTCTGTGATGGCATATTTCGATATCGTCAAGCGCATGGAAACCGAAGGTATGGGCCAGGTACCCATTCATTTGATGGACAGCAATCGCGATGCTAAAGGCTTTGGGCACGGCAAAGGATATTTATACCCGCATTCATTCGCAGGTCATTTTGTCCCGCAGCAATATCTGCCTGAGTATCTGGCAGGTACTCATTTTTACAAACCATCCGACCAGGGCTATGAAGCGAATGTGCGCGAACGCGTTCAGGAATGGCGGCAAAAACAATCCAATGGATTGAAAAAAAACCAGGTGTCTGCTCAAAAAACACCTGCGAAAAAGGAATAAATATGGCTATCATCTTACTGATTCGACACGGCGAAAACGACTGGGTTGGGAAAAAACTGGCTGGCAGGTTACCCGATGTGCACCTTAATCAAAAAGGCCTCAAACAAGCCGAACAATTGGCTGAAAAACTCATGGATTTGCCCTTCAAAGCTATTTACAGCAGCCCTCTCGAACGCGCCATGGAGACAGCCCAGCCTTTGGCGAATGCAAAAAAAATGGACATTACCATTTGTGACAATCTCAGTGAAATCAATTTTGGGGACTGGCAGGGCAAAACCATCAAACAAATGCGCAGATTAAAATTGTGGAAGATCGTTCAAAACCAACCCTCCCAAATGCAATTTCCAAATGGGGAAAGTTTTGTGAATGCCCAAAAGCGCCTGGTAGATTGCATATCTCAAATTTCAGTGAAATATGAGTCAGGCGATTTAATTGCCTGCTTCAGTCATTCCGATGCGATCCGCCTGCTGGTAGCTCATTACCTCAACGTACCCCTGGATTCCTTTCAGCGCATTCACATCCACACC
The DNA here is from genome assembly GCA_034003505.1 of Anaerolineaceae bacterium. Lineage (GTDB taxonomy): Bacteria > Chloroflexota > Anaerolineae > Anaerolineales > Anaerolineaceae > UBA6170. Next base: position 126,221 of record JAVEYK010000003.1, read on the forward strand.
GCCTCGATCAGTTCAGTATTGTTGATGAAAGATCACATTTCTGTGCCATTTGTCAATCTGATCGATATGAGTAAGTTCGTAGATCAATTCCAAACAAGGGATGAGAAGCCAACGAAGAAAAATTCCAAAACAAAATAAGGCAACCTGAATGACAAAAATCTTACTGATCAGACACGGCGAAACCGAATATGTAGATGAGGCGTTGGCGGGACGTATCAACAGCCCCTTGAATGCGATTGGGATTGAACAATCACAGCGGATTGCAGAGGCACTCAAACATCTTCCAATACAAGCTATCCATGCCAGCCCTTTGATGAGAACACAGCAAACTGCGGAACCCTTAGCAAAGTTATTAAATTTGGAAATTAAGGTCATTGATGCTTTAAACCAGGTCCACTTTGGAGATTGGCAAGGTTTATCATTTGAGGAACTGATTCAGGACCCAGATTGGCAAACCTTTCAGACTAACCCTGCGATCGTAAAGATCCCGGGCGGGGAAGATGGGTTTATGGTCCGGGAACGGGTCTCCGCAGCCATCCTGGCGTTGATGGAACAACATGCGAGAACGTCAGTGATTGCTATTTTTTCGCATGGCAGCATCATTCGTCATATCGTCAGTTATTTTATTGGATTACCGCTGGAAAACCTGAATCAGATTAGAATTGCGCCGGCATCTGTAACAACATTAAACCTGAATGGAGACCAGGGAAAAATCCTTCATCTGAATCAAGAAATACCGGTGAATTGGCTTTAACCTTTAGATTTTATCCATTTCTGTGCAACCTTTTGGTTTTAAAATGATCTAAATAAAATAGTAAATTTAATTTTATAAAAAGGATTTCAGAGTGGAAACATCATTCAATTTTGAACTGCCAACCAACAACAACAAATCCTGGCATGTCATTATCATCGGCAGCGGACCAGCCGGAACAACAGATGCCATCTACACAGCTCGTGCTGGACTGTCTACCCTCGTGATCGACAAAGGACTGACCGCTGGCGCATTAGGGATCACATCCAAAATCGCCAATTATCCTGGCATCCTGGATGAAATCAGTGGCGCTGATTTATTGCAAATAACGCGCAACCAGGCACTAAATTTCGGGGCAAAATACGATTCTGATAAAGTTATTGGCACCGAATTGAATGGCCGCAAACAAATGATGGTTGATTGGTCAAAATGAAAATTAAAAAACCGACAACAAAGAATACAAGCCAAAACAGGAATATCCAGATTGTAATTGGCATTCTGGCAGTTTTATTTGTGATTTTCCTGTTGTATAAATCTCAATCTCTTCAACAGGAAGGTGTTCAAAAAGCGATTCTGGGCAAATCAGTTGGTGATTTCACTTTATTAGATCTGGATGATAAAACCGTTAACCTCAGCGATTATCAGGGAAAATACGTCCTCTTAAATGCCTGGGCAACCTGGTGCCCACCCTGCCGGGCTGAAATGCCGGATTTAAACAAATTCTACGAGGCACATCAAGATAAGGGGTTTGAAATTCTGGCTATCAACGCGGGTGAAACCCGCGAGATAGCTGCTCAATTTGCGGATACTTACGGTTTAGGGTTCAAAATTGTTCTGGATTCAGATAGTAATGTCTTAAACAGTTTGGGAATCACCGGTTTTCCGACCTCGATACTGATAGACCCGCAAGGCAAAGTTGCCATAATTCATATTGGCATGATTTTCCCGGAAGATCTGAACAACAAAGTCTTACCTTTATTAAAATAAAAACCCAAACCAGGGTTTCAGACCTGAAGTTTGGGTTTCTTGGATATTATTTGCTTATTTTGCTGCCAGTAATCCTTCCAGGCGATCAACGATGCTGCCCAGATAGTTAAATGCCTTTTCGACCGGGTCGGATTGGGTCAGGTCCACTCCCGCAGCCTTCAATGCATCCAGAGGGTAAACAGAATTGCCAGCACTGAGAAAGGTGAGATATCGATCCACCGATCCCGGATCACCTGCCAGAATGTTCTCAGCCAGGGCATGGGCTCCCGAGATGCCAGTCGCATATTGATATACATAATAATTCATATACATATGGCTGAACTGTGACCAGGTGATGCCCATGCGGTCATGATCAAAGACCACACCATCGCCATATCCTTCCTGAAACAGCTCAGCGCAACGCTCAATCATGATTTTGGCGTTCATCGCTTTGCCCTGCTCTAAGCGCTGATGCATTTCCAGTTCCCATTGTGCCAGTGTGGGCATGATAAAGAAATAGCGGTGGAAATTCGACATGGCTTCTTCAATCAGAGCTAATTGGAAAAGAGGATCCGTCTGGGTGCGTAATAAATAATCGCGTACCATCGCCTGATTAAAATTCGAGGCTACCTCAGCTACAAAGAGCGCATAGCGGCCATGGATATAAGGTTGGGTATGTTTGGTGTAATAGGAATGCATGGAATGACCGAGCTCATGTGCCAACGTGCTTAAGCTGAAGACATCGTCGTTGTAACTCATCATGATAAAGGGACTGGTATCATAGACCCCACTGGAAAAAGCTCCCTGCCGTTTGCCCTGATTGACCGCCCAATCTACCCAGCGCTCTGTGGTCGCACCTTTATTCAGTATGCTGACATATTTTTCGCCTAAAGGCTGCATTCCTTCTGTAATCCATTCGATGGCTTGTTGATAAGAAACCACAGGTTTTTGTGAAGTTAATGGTGCTTTGATATCATATTCATGGAATTCATCCAAACCCAGCCACTGTTGGCGAATGCGCCAATATTTATGCCAGGTAGGAAGATGTTTGCGGAACACACTGATCAGGTTATGAAAAACCTCTTCAGGAATATTATTCGGGAATAAAGATGCTTCCAGGCTGTTCTTGAAGCCATGCACATTGGCAAAGAGAATATCTTTCTGCAAACCGGCAATTTGCAATCCAGCCAGCGTGTTTTTCATTTTCAAAAAACCGTCATGATAGTTTTCCCAGGCTGTTTTTCTCACCTTTCGATCTGCATGGCTGATTAATGCGCCATAATTTCCCTGTTCAATGGGATATAAAGTGCCGGTTTGATCACTGGCCGGCTCAAATTTGATATCTGCATTGGTCAGGCTGTTATACGTCTGAACAACAGTGCTCATCGGTTCGGACGCCATCGCCATCACATTTTCAACCTCGAAGGACCTGACTTTGCTCTGCTTGCGCTCCAATTGGTTAAAATAGGTTTGATACAGCGCTAAATCCTGATCTTGTTGACACCATTCTTTTAATGTAGGAAATCCGATCGCGATTAATTCCGGCTCAATAAAAGCCGTGGTAGCTTGCAACCTGGCGTACTTTGCGCGTGCCTGTACAGCCCGGGCTTGGGCTGCCTGATCAGAAACATCTACCGCGCTGCCTAAGCTGGCATACAGGAAAATTTTCTCCATCTCACGGCTGACTT
>JAVEYK010000004.1:0-71503 GCA_034003505.1 Anaerolineaceae bacterium
GCCCGGGTAATTTGAGAATCAAAATAATAGCGGCTGGAATAGGTTTTATATTCCGCTAACGCAGCCAGTTTCTTTTCAACATCCCGCTCACTGACTTCAAACAAAAAATGCGGAAAGAATCCATAGCTGCTGCGCAAGACATCAAACCCAAGCACCGTCGTCCCGCGAAAAGCACGCAAAGCTTCATCAGTAACAGTTGCATGATCCTGATGAATGTCATTTTTTGTGTGCACAAACACGATTTCTGGTTTGAAAGTTCGCTTGATTTCAAGCATGGTTTCCAGAATTTCCTGGCGCATTTGTGGGAAGCGTCGTGTTTCAAAATCCTTTACAATATCATGATCGCCAGTTACTCCCAGAACGGCCATACTGGCTTTATGTTCAACAACCAGATTTTGCAGTTCCGGATTTTTTTTATTATCGGATAGTGTCAGGCAGAGAATCTTAGCCCGATCAGCGATATTGGAAATTAAAGCGCCACACCCCAATTCTATATCATCCGGATGGGCTCCGATGAAACAAACACGTTTACCATACAAAATGAGATTTTGATTCATAATTTTATTTTGTCGCGATGAAGCCACCAACAACCTTTGTCATGATTAATTTACCGTTCTGCTCAAGTTTTTTCTCAGAAACCCGGGTGATTGCCTGCATGATATTTTCAAAATCATCTTTGGTTTCAAAGAAACTACCCCATAATTTACGATCCTCAGATAGAGAAGCGCGGGTATAAGCCAGGAAAGGATCGACACTGTCAAAAACCAATGGATTTTCAAAGATATGAACATCAACTTTGCTGAAAGTGGATTGCATAGCAGCCAGGATTTCAGTAGAGTAGCGTGAACTGCCAGGCATGGGTGGTATTTGTTTCCCGGTTGCTTCACGAATGATCTCATAAAAAAATTGTTTGTTTTCAGGCATTGGTCCGCTGGAAAATAAACGTCCGCTGGGTTTCAAAACACGATGCATCTCTTGAATTGTGTAGGGGATATCTTCCGCGTAATAGATGGCAAAGCAACATGACTCAAAATCAAACTGATTATCTGCCATAGGGAATCTTTTATTGAAATCAAGTTCGATAAACTCCATGCCCGTACCGCGCTTTTCATTTTCCATTTTCGCCTGGTTTAGTAATTCAAGATTTACATCACCACCGGTGATGTCTGCTGCTCCATCCAGGAATTGGTGGTATGAAAAGCATTGCTTACCAGCCCCACAGCCAACGTCAAGTATTTTCATCCCTTTTTCTAGATCGATAATATCCAACATCCAATCATCAATATTTTTTGATCCATATTGTGAGTGAATATCAATTCGCTTTAGTAAGTCATTTGTGGTTTCGCGATAATCAATTTTCATATTTCTCCAGTTGTAATTTTTCCTGTAAGTATAAAAGAGAAAATCTCTCTGTCAAGATAATCAGATTTAATCCTGTGCTGATATATTAACATATCCGTGGGAGCATTTCACCTGACATCATTTCCAGCATGCGGGTTGTACCAAAACTGGTCTTTAACACAACATGTCCCGGATGACCTGTCACAACTTCTCCGATGTAGGTGGCGTTTTTCCCGTACGGATTGAGTTTCATCAATTCGAGTGCTTTGTCTTTGTACTCCTCTGGTAGTATAACCACTACTTTGCCTTCATTGGCAACATACAAAGGGTCAAAGCCCAGCATTTCACAGGCACTTTGAACGGTTGGATGGATCGGAATCAAATCATCATAAATTGATAATCCAACCTTACTTTGTCTGGCGATTTCATTCAGAGTTGTAGCCAATCCACCACGAGTGGGGTCTCGCAGTACATGAATATCTGGAATATTTTTTACCAGTGATTGAATTAAGTGATTGAGCGGGGCGACGTCTGATTGAAGGTCGGTCTCAAATCCAAGATCACCTCTGGCAGAAAGCACGGCAATACCGTGATCACCAATGGTTCCAGAAATGAGAATCACATCCCCTGGTTTGGCCAAATCACCACGAATTTCAATCGAGGCTGGCAGCCAGCCAATACCAGTGGTGGAGATAAAAACACCGTCCCCTTTGCCTTTTTCAACCACTTTTGTATCACCGGCAACGATTTCAACACCGGCTTCTTGAGCAGTTTTTTGCATGGAAATGACGATTTTTTCGAGATCGGCAATGGACATCCCTTCCTCAAGGATGAAACTGGCGGTAATGTAAAGGGGGATTGACCCAGACATGCTGATGTCGTTTACCGTACCACTGATCGCCAATCTCCCAATATCTCCGCCCGGATAAAAAATGGGAGAGATTATATGCCCATCGGTGCTGATTGATAACCGTCCATTTTTGAAGGAATCAGGAAGGGGTGTATTGGCAAAATCATTACCAGCCTTTATAAAACGATTTTTGAAATGCTTTTGGAAGACTTCCTGAATGAGATTATGTGTCATGAGACCACCACTTCCGTGGCCTAATACAATGGTTGTGTCATTCTTTAGTGGTAAAGGGCAAACTGGCCCTTCAAAGGTCGGAATTTGATCATCCATCAAAAATTTCCTTACTATTCTATTGAAGATTTTGAAAAACGAAAGTAAGCGTTACAAGCTCCCTCAGAGCTTACCATGGGTGCCCCCAGGGGGTTGGTGGGTGTGCATTGTGTCCCGAAGGCGGGGCAGTCAAATGGTTTTTTCAATCCCTGTAAGATTTCTCCAGCGATGCAGATTTGATGTTCACGGGTTTGGATGTGCTCCACCTGGAAACGCTTCTCCGCGTCAAAAAATGCGTAGTCTTCCTGCAAACATAAGCCACTTTGAAGAATTTGGCCGATACCACGCCAATTTCGATCACATGGTTGAAAGACCTGCTGAATGATTTTTTGTGCAGCCTGGTTTCCATTTTCTGTCACGGCTCTGGTATAAGCATTTTCAACAAAATACTCATTTTTCTCTAATTGCCGCACGGAAAGTAATATTCCTTGCAGCAAATCCAGTGGTTCAAAACCTGTTACCACAATAGGAATTTTGTATAGGCTGGCAATGGGGTGATATTCCCAATACCCCATGACAGCACAAACATGCCCGGCTGCCAGAAAAGCCTGTACGCGATTTTTAGGAGAGCTCAAGATTGCATGCATGGCTGGTGGAACCGCTACCTGGGAAACGAGAATGGAAAAGTTTTTCACTCCCATGGCTTTTGCCTGCAAAACACTGGAGGCATTTGCCGGGACTGTGGTTTCAAAACCGATTGCAAAAAAAACAACCTGCTTATCCGGATTTTCCTGGGCGATTTTTACTGCGTCGAGGGGAGAATACACCACCCGAATTTGGGCTCCACGGGCTTTTAAAGTGAATAGATCTACTTCTGACCCTGGAACACGTAACATATCGCCAAAGGAGCAGAAAATTACCTCTGGAAGGCTCGCGATGGCATGCGCCCGATCAATTTGGTCCAATGGTGTGACGCAAACCGGACAGCCTGGTCCATGAACCAATTCAATCTGATCGGGTAATAGTTGGTCCAAACCGTATTGCATGATGGCATGAGTTTGGCCACCACAAATTTCCATTAAAACCCAATGGTGCGTGGTGATCCGTTTGATTTCCTCAACCACTCCCTGGACCAGATGTGAATCCCGAAAGGATTTGGAAAAATCAGCTGTTTTGTTCATCGATGTTTAGTTCTTGGTTTAAGTCTGCAATTTCCTGAAGCAAATTTAATGTATCCATTGCCTCCGCTTCGCTTAAAACATTTAAAGCAAAGCCGGCGTGAATAATTGTGTAATCACCAATTTTTGCTTCCGGTATTGCTTCGATACAGGCTGAGCGGATCACTCCGCCAAAATCGATTTTTGCCATTTTCATGCCAATTGTGTCTTCAATTTCAATTATTTTTCCAGGTATACCGAGGCACATTTTTCCCTCACAAGGTTAACATTATTTTTCAAACTTTGATGCAATCAAAGCCTGTCCGAGCGATAAACCACCATCATTGGTGGGTATCGTATGATGAATCATAACATCAAATTGTTCTTTTTTTAGCTTTTTTATCGTATTTTCCAGTAGAACTTTGTTTTGCCAAACTCCTCCGCTCAAAGCTACCCGATTGATTTTTTCATCCAGTCTAATTGATTTGCAAATGGAAGTGGATAGCTCAACGATACTATTATGAAATCGGGCGGATAATTTTTGAATGGGGGTATTATTATGAATGTCAGTAATGATGGATTCAAAAAGAGGTTTGGGATCAATTAATCCAGCTTCAAAAGTGATCGGGTAAAACCCCTTTTCCTCGAGGTCAACCAGTGCTTCCATTTCAATGGCTGCCTGGCCTTCGTAGGTAACTTTGTGGCGGACCCCGATTAAAGAAGCAACTGCGTCAAATAAGCGCCCCATGCTGGATGTTTGTGGTGTGTTAATTTGCCTGGAAAGCTGGATATTCAAAACAGTTTTGTCTTCCATGCATAGCGCTGAAACGGCGGGCAATGAATGATCCCATTCAATTTGGTAAGCCCATAAATGGGAAAGAGCCATTCTGGCTGGTATGCGAATAGAAATATCTCCGCCTGGCAATGGGACATATCTCAGATGAAAGTTTCGTTGATATTGAGCATAATTTCCCACCAGTATCTCTCCACCCCAGATTGCTCCGTCTGTTCCGTAACCTGTGCCATCATAACAAAGACCGATGACCGGGTCATCATGATTGTATTGATTATCAGCCAGGCAGGCTGCCAGATGTGCATGATGGTGTTGAATTTGAATGTTAGGGAGATGAAATTCTGTAGAAAATTGCTGGGCAAAACGGCTGGCCAGATAATCCGGATGCATATCACTGGCTACTAATTCAGGATGAATGCGGAATAATTTTTGATAATGATGAATCGCTTTTTCGAAGGATTGCAAGGTTTCAAAATTTTCCAGGTCGCCAATATGATGGCTGATAAAGGCGTAATTATCTCTGGTGAGACAGAATGTATTTTTGAGTTCCGCTCCGGTTGCGAATATTTGTGGAAGCTTAAAAGGTGTAATGATTGGATTAGGGGCATAACCACGCGAACGGCGAATGGGATAATTTCTTCCGGCAATGATTCTGGTTACTGAATCATCAACCCGCATATGAATTTCCCGGTCATGGATAAGATAGCCATCCGCAATTTTCCCCAATTGTGAGAAAGCCTCTGCATCCTGATAAGCAATGGGTTCATCGCTGATATTTCCACTGGTCATCACCCAGACTGCAGGTATTTCATTTCTAGGTTCCAGTAAAAGATAATGTAATGGGGTGTACGGCAACATAAAACCGAGGTGGTTTTGTGAGGGAGCAACCAGAGGGGAGAGGGTTTGATCTGATTTGGACTGCAATAAAACAATTGGTCTCTCTTTGGATTCTAATTCGATTTTCTCCATAGGTGAGATTAAGCAATAATTTGAAATTGTCTCAATAGAATGAGCCATTAAGGCAAACGGTTTCTCACTGCGTTTCTTGCGGGAGCGCAGTGCTTCAACAGCGGTGTGATTGGCTGCATCACAAGCAAGATGATAACCACCCAATCCTTTCACTGCCAGTATTTTGCCATCTCGAATCATTTCACGAGAAATTTGAATGGCTTCATTACCTTGAGCGATCAGGTGGCCATTGATCATCAGGCTTACCTGGGGTCCACAAACTGGACAGGCAGTTGGCTGGGCATGATACCTGCGATCGAGAGGATTTTTATATTCTGTATGGCAGTCATCACACATCTCAAAAGATGACATGGTTGTTTTGGGGCGGTCATATGGAATGTCTTTGATGATACTAAAACGCGGACCGCAATTTGTGCAATTAATGAAAGGGTAGCGATAACGGCGATTTTGGGGGTCAAACAATTCCTGAAGACAATCATTACAGATACTGAAATCAGGTGAGACCGGGAGAAAATCGCCCTCCGTCGAGTTACTTTCAATGATTGTGAATGCGCTGTAATGATTAACGGAAATTTCTGAAACATTCATAGTGTCGATGCGACTGAGAACAGGCGCAGCGGTTCTTAAAGTGACAAGAAAATTTTCCAGATTTGGAATGGTCCCGTTAATTTCAATTTCCACGCCATTGGAAGAATTCCTAACCCAACCGGTCAGGTCATTTTTTAAGGCCAATGAATAAACAAAGGGACGAAAACCGACCCCCTGGACAATCCCTTTTATTTGAATTTTTTTGCCTTTAATCTCAAGCATTGACTCGATGTTTAAACTCTTCCACTTGCTGTGATAACCAGTCAATCCATTGATCAAAACCCTCTTCCGTTTTGCTGGAAACCTTAAAGGTTGTTAGTCCAGGATTCAGGATTTCGACACCTTGTTGAAAATAATCCATGCGAAAATCGAGGTAAGGCAGCAAATCTATTTTATTGATTAACAGCACATCAATTCCCCGGTAAATATTCGTATATTTGTACGGTTTGTCATCTCCTTCGGGAATACTGGAAATAACAACATTGGCATGGGTTCCGATTTTGAAAGCTGCCGGGCAAATTAAATTGCCTACATTTTCAACAATTATTAAATCAAGCCCTTGATAATCAATATGTTTTAGGGAACGGTCGATCATCACTGCATCCAAATGGCATTGTCCACCCGTGTTGATCTGTACGACGGGTATTCCCAAAGCCATTACTTTATCGGAATCGATTGTCACCGGGGCTGTATCGCCTTCGATCACACCAATGCGCATCTTGCCAGCTAATTTTTCGATTGTTTTTAAAATAACACTTGTTTTACCTGCACCGGGAGATGCCATGATATTGATTGAAAAAACACCTGATTCAGTCAAAAGAGTCTGAACCTGGGAAGCTAACTGATCATTTGCATCAAGAATTTTTTCTACAACCTGAACTTTTACTGTTGTCATGTAATTACCTTTCAATTTCAATACTTTCAAGCCAGAATTCTTCTCCGGACTGAATTTTTAGTTGATAAGAGCCACAGTTGGGGCAGGGAATTAATTCTCCTGGTATCTCGAATGACTGATCACATGCCAGACATAGCATGATTGCCGGCAGCCGTTTAAAGTGAATAACGGAATTTTCACAAATCGTATCTTTGGAGATCATATCCCAATAAAATACAACACTATCATCAACAATACTGGATAAGTTTCCAATGACAAGGAAGATATCCGTAACTTTTTTTGCGTTCGCCTGAAGCGCATGCTTTTCTGCGATTTCTAAAATGCTTTCCGTTACAGCCAATTCATGCATTACATTATTATAAGCTCAATAAAACGATTTTTTCGACAATATATGAGGTTTGATCTATTTTTGCATGAATAGGTCAATTAATTTTAAACGCATTGTCAACATGCGTGTAGCAACCACATTTGATAATCTACGCATGATGACGTACCCGAGTTCTTTATCTTCTTCACATAATCCAGTTAAGGCAGTTCCGTCAAAATAAATTAAACTACATTTTTTTAGTGCAGTGATTGAGGTGATACGATGTCTGGCGACAGGGGTCATGCTATCCCAGCCAATCATATCCAGGGGTTCTGCATTGTATAAACGCACCTGACCATGCCCTGGCACATAAATTTCAATTCCTAATGAGCCTTCGGAAACGATATAAAGTAAGTTATCTTTGTCGCCTTCTTGATATAACTTTTCACCTTCTTCAACAAGGCGAAATCCCGAAATCTTTTCTAATTTACCCAGTTGGTCCTGAGTTAAATCCATTAACCATGGAATACTTTGTAACATGGGGCGGATATTTGTTTTGTCTATCATAACTATCCCTATTGAAATGTGACTTCAAACTGTCTTTGTTTTATCATTGAAAGGTTCGTTATATAAGTGGATAACTTCCTCGTTCGAACGCATATTGTCACATCGGATACAAACCAAAAATAAATCCATCAGGGTGGCAAATAGAAGGGACCAATAAAAAAAACCTGCCAATATCGATTCTGGCAGGTTGTGGTAATGCGTTAATCTGTTCTAATCACTGCTCAAATTTACAGCACAGACCTTATATTCCGGTATTTTTGCGATCGGGTCCAAGGCAGCTAAGGTTAGATTATTGGTATTTTGTTCACCAGGAAAATGGAAGTTGGCAAAAACCAAACCTGGGGAAACGCGATCGGTAACTAACGCTTTTCCTTTGGTTGTTCCTCTGCGTGAGTTCAGTGTAATTTGTTGGTTTGGCTTGATATTGTATTTGATGGCATCTTCAGGATGAATTTCAATATACGCCGCAGGGTAGACTTCTAATAACTCTGAAGCCCGGCGTGTCATCTCGCCAGCATGCCAATGGTAAAGCACCCGTCCTGTGGTCAGGAGAAGTGGAAATTCATCATCCGGCATTTCTTTGGGATCTATGTGCTCGGTTGGGTGGAATTTACCCTTTCCACGAGTGAAAGACCCGATATGCAGGATGGGTGTACCCGGATGCTGAAGGTCTTTGACTGGCCAATGCAGGGATTCCCCATTTACCAAGCGTTCATGGGTGATACCAGCATAGCTGGGTGTCAAAGCGGCGACTTCCTGCATGATTTGCGAGGCATTTTGATAATCCCAACGTGCGTGCTTGCCTACGAAAACGCGTTTTTCTAATTGTAGTATTTTGTTTGCTATAGCAGATATGATTTCCCAATCGGGTTTTGCTGCGCCTTTTGGTGTGATTGCCTGCCGAATTAATTGCACTCTCCGCTCGGTGTTGGTAAAAGTGCCGTCTTTTTCAGCAAAAGAAACCCCAGGAAGAAGGACATCGGCAAATTCTGAGGTTTCAGAGGGGAAAATCTCCTGGAGTACGATAAATTCACAAGCTTGCAAACATTTTCGAGTATGGTTTACATCCGGATCTGTAGCAATTGGATTCTCGCCCATAATATAGAGAGCTCTTACTTTTCCTTCCCCTGCCATAGGCACCATCTCTGTTGATGTTAATCCAGGTTTGGTTGTCAGAACATTATCAGGGAGACCGTCAGAATATTTGGTTTGCCAGGCAATAGAAAATTTATCAATGAAATCCGGGTTGGTCACGGATTGATATCCTGGAAAAACATTGGGTAAACCGCCCATGTCGCAGGCACCCTGAACATTGTTTTGACCACGCAAAGGATTAACGCCACCACCTTTGATCCCCATATTCCCCAGCAACATTTGCAGGTTGGCTAAGGTAAGCACATTCAAAACGCCGGTTGAGTGTTGTGTTATCCCCATTGCCCAGAAGACAGCCATGGGTTTTTGGGTGGCCATTGTTTCTGCAGTTTTGAGTAAATCCTGCTCTGAAATTCCTGTCAGCGAGGATACCATTTTTGGTGTGTAATCTTCTAAGGTTGCTCTGAATTCTTCAAAATTCTCACATCGTTCATCGATAAATGTCTGATCCTGCCAGTTGTTTTTGAGGATTATGTGCATTAAACCATTGATCAAAGCTACGTCAGTCCCTGGTTTTTGGCGCAAGTAAATAGATGAAAAATCAGCAATATCTATTTTTCGCGGATCGGCAACAATTAATTTAACGTTTCGTCTTAATACTGCCTGACGAATTTTCGAACCAATGATCGGGTGCTGTTCGGTGGTGTTTGAACCGATGATGAAAATTGACTCTGCGTGTTCGACAATATCCTCGACCGTGTTTGACATCGCTCCAGACCCATAACTCATCGCCAACCCAGCAACCGTGGAAGAATGGCAGAGCCGTGCACAATGGTCAATATTGTGTGTACCAATGACCTGCCGTGATAGTTTATTCATGAGGTAATTTTCTTCATTGGTGCATTTTGCAGAGGTTAATAATCCTATGGAATCCGGTCCTGATTCTTTTTTAATCTGAATCAGTTTTTTGGCAACTATGGTTAATGCGGTTTCCCAGTCGACCTCCACCCAGGGTCCAATTTCTATAGGTTTTTGTTGACCCTGTTCCAATAAATATTGCCTCACCTTGGGACGCTTGAGACGATCAGGATGATTAATAAATTTGTACCCATATCGGCCTTTAACACATAAATGTTTTCCGTTCACAAGAGCATTTGGATTTGGAGTGATTTTTACAACCTCATCATCTTTTACGTTCAGATCAAAATTACATCCAACACCACAATACGAACAGGTTGTCTGGACCTTCTTTTCGGCATTAAGTGCTCCATACGAAGGTTTATGGCTCAAGGCGCCGGTGGGGCAATAATCCACACAGGCACCGCACGACTCACATCTGGCTTGTAATAATGGTACGCCTGACCCAGCAATAATTTGATTTTCGATACCGCGGTTGGCTAGACCCCATACGAAGCGGCCTTGAATTTCAGCGCAGGCTCGAATACAGCGAGTACAGAGAATGCATTCATTAAGATCCACTCGAATAAAAGGGTTAGGATCACTATCCACCAAATACTTTGGCTCTATTCTCATTTTCTGTTGAACATTAACATGATATTGCCGGCACAACTTCAGAAAATAATTTGTTTTTCCATTCTCGATTGCCAAAGGCCCATTGTAATTCACCAACAATAATTCCAGAATCGTTTTTCTGGCAACTTCGAGATCTTCTGTTTCAGTGAAAACCTCCATATTTGCGGATACAGGAAGTGTACAAGCGGCGACCGGATTACGCAGACCTTTTACTTCAACATCGCATAACCGGCAGCCTCCATGCGGAGTTAAATCGGGATGATCGCAAAGACTGGGAATGTTAACTCCGATATCATGTGCAACACTTAACAGCGTTTTCCCCTCAGGAACTTCATATTGTTGACCATTGATTGTGATTTGAATCATGAATGTTCTCCTACCAGTTGAGCTTTTCCAGGTAATATTTCGATTGCATTGAAGTTACAGGTTTGGAAGCAAATGCCACATTGAATACAAGTCACCTGATCGATCTCATGTGGTTTTCGTCGTTCACCAGTAATAGCGCCAGTAGGGCAATTCTTGGCGCAAAACGTACAACCGGTACATTTATCAATCATGATTTCATAGCGGATCAACGCACTGCAAACTTTTGCCGGACAGCGTTTTTCATAGATATGCGCTTCGTATTCTTCTCGAAAATGTTTGATCGTACTGATGACCGGATTTGGAGCACCCTGACCCAATCCACACAGGCTGTGGATTCGTGTCACTTTGCTTAAGCGCTCCAATTCTTCGATGTCACCATCGATTCCTTCACCTTTACAAATTCGATTAAGAATTTCGAGCATACTATATGTTCCAACGCGGCAGGGAGTACATTTGCCACAACTTTCTTCTTTATTGAATTCCATGAAGAAACGGGCAATATCAACCATGCAGGTATCTTCATCCATTACGATCATTCCACCGGAACCCATCATGGACCCAGCAGCAGCCAACGATTCATAATCTACTGGGAGGTCAATCATACTGGCTGGAATACAACCGCCCATGGGTCCACCTGTTTGGATGGCTTTTAATCCTTTGTTCTTTTTAATTCCCTCACCAACATCATAAACGATTTCTCTCAGCGTGATTCCCAGGGGCACTTCGATTAAACCAGTATGGTTTACGTCACCCGCCAGAGCAAAGGTTTTTGTTCCCTTGCTTTTTTCGGTACCCATGCTGGCAAACCATTCAGGTCCTGTAAGAATAATTTGAGGGATATTTGCGAAGGTTTCCACATTATTAATCGATGTTGGTTTTCCCCACAGACCGGAAACAGCTGGGAAGGGAGGTCTGGGACGAGGTTCACCACGTTTACCTTCAATGGATGCGATTAAAGCTGTTTCCTCACCACAAACAAATGCGCCTGCGCCCATTCTCAACTCGATGTTAAAAGAGAAATCACTTCCAAGAATATTTTTTCCCAGAATGCCGTAATCCTGTGCTTGTTGGATGGCATTCATCAGGGTACGAACGGCAATCGGATACTCGGCCCGGCAATAAACATAACCCTGTTCAGCTCCAATTGCATAAGCCGCAATTGCCATGCCTTCCAGCACTGAATGAGGATCACCTTCCAGCACTCTGCGGTTCATAAATGCCCCGGGATCACCTTCATCGGCATTGCAGATAATATATTTAGGATTTTCTGGATTATTTCTGGTCAACTCCCATTTTTTGGCAGTCGGAAAACCAGCCCCACCGCGTCCTCGCAAGCCTGATTTTCCAATAATTTCAATCACTTCTTCCGGGGTTTGTTGTTCCAAAACGGTTGCTAACGCCTGATATCCATCTTGTGTAATGTAATCATCCAAACTTTCTGGATCAATCAGCGTACAATTCCGTAAAACAACGCGAATTTCTTTTCCACGGGGTGCGTCTAGTTCCTGATCTTCCTTGAGTGCCTGCGGGGCAAATTTATCCTGCCCCCACCCTCTGAAAGATTGGGTGGAGATATCGTCACGCTTTTGTTCAATGATCTGGTCCTGGAGATTTAAGAGTTGATTAAGACTGGTTATTTTTGTCATGTGTAAATTTACCTATGAACCTTCGTATTTTTTCAGGATGTCACGAATTAAGGGAGGAATTTTGCTCGGTCTCAAGCGTCCATAAAGTTGTTCATCAACCACGACGACAGGAGCCTGACTGCATGATCCGACACAGCGGCATACTTCCAACGTTATTTTATTATCTGGAGAAGTTTCACCAGGCTCAATCTCCAACAATTGTTGCGCCTTTTGTATCAATTGCTGTGTGCCTCCAACATAGCAGGCTGTTCCCATGCAGAATTTAATGGTGTGATCACCCCTTGGTTTAGTGGTGAAGAATGAATAAAAACTTACGACGCCTGTGATCGTACTGACGGGTACATTTAATACCAACGCGACATATTCCTGAATGGGTTGAGAGATATAGCCAATCTGGCTCTGGATCTCATTCAGAATGACCATTAACCCTCCAGGCATGTCCTTGTATGAACCAAGGATCGTGTCGATTACTTCCCTCGACTCCACTTGATTAAGTGGAAATTCGTTCAGCAATTGCTGCATTGATGGTGCATTTAAACCATATTCCTGTTTGGATGACTGATCTTTCATAAATGGTTCCTTTTCTTGATCGATTTGGTATTAACAAATCAGCGTCAGGTGGTGTTTGGATCACAATCAAAAATCTTGATATCAATTGAATAATTCTAATCGGATAAATAAGAGAAACTCTATAGGAGATAATATAACATATTTTTTATTGGATGATAAAAAAACAATTTATTAATAAGAGAACTTCCATTGATATCAATGGAAGTTCTGTGATGAAGATGTTGAAAAATTACATCAACTGATGATCCACTGTGATATTTTTTCAATTGCCAGTAAGGAAAGTTCTTTCGTTTCTGGAGAAAGGTAATTTTCAAAGCCGAATTGATAACCGCGCACGGAGACCAGAATAGCTTCCGGTGTTTGGTTGAAAGCTTTTTCAAGAATTGAAAGAATCGTTTGAGGTGTCATGTGATGGGTGAGGGGAGAATTCTGGAATTTCCGGTCTAATTTTTGAATATTAAGATTGTTTTCCAGTGCGCCGGTATGAGCATCCACAAAGCAAATTCTTGCATAGTCTGCCATCTCGTAAGTCATTTCTGGCAACAACTGTAAATTGAAAAGGAAATGTAAATTTTCATTTACAGTAATCAAATCCTCATCCAATGTATCTGGAATTTTTAACCCAAAGTAACCTGCCACTCCGCGCAAGACATGCCAGGCAACCCCGTCGTCTTCACGGTCTGGATTTCCATAACCAATCAATAATGTTTTTTGAATATCCTTCAAAGCATTCTCATTTTGAGAATGCTTTGAAGGATGGTCTTTTTGATCCATAACCTATTCGCGTTTTAATGTCTTTATGGTGTTTCCACCAGCATCCAGGATGTCAACGATCATCGGCATTTGCCCGACAGCATGGGTGGAACAGGATAGACAAGGGTCGTGGGCCCGCACGGCAGCCTCTACGCGATTGAGTAAGCCCTCGTGAATATCAGGACCCTTTACGTATGTTTTGGCAACCATATCGACTGCTTTACTCATTGCATAATTATTATGGCCGGTGGAGACGATCAGATTTAATTTCTCGATTTGACCGTTTTCTTTTGCCCAGTAGTGGTGAATTAAGGTTCCACGAGGTGCTTCAATGACACCAACACCTTCACCCTGGAAATTATGCCGGGTATTTAAAATTTCATTGGACAAGATATCAGGATCATCCAGCAAGACTTTCACTCTTTCGACTGCAAATAAGGTTTCGATCAATCTGGCATAGTGGTAATACAGTGTATTTTCAATCGGTCTTCCAGCGTTGATTTGCCGGTAGGCTTTGAATTCTTCGTTGGCAAGAGGGGTATCAATCTTATCGGCAATATTTAAACGTCCCAAAGGACCTACCCGGTAGACGCCATCCGGCCATCCTAATTTTCGATAAAAAGGAAATTTCAGGTATGACCAGTTTTCCACATGTTCACCAATGTATTCGAGGTAGTTGGAAGCTGGGAAGCGTTCCAATTGTTCGCCCTCGCGATCCAGTAATCTTAATTTACCTTCATATAGTTCAAGTCCATTTTCCTCAGTGATTAAACCGAAGTATCCAGTGGGGAAGACAGCAAATTTTTGAATATCTTCCATATTCTTGGCTGCCCAATCTTTCATAATGGAAAGTCCCAATAAAGTTGTTTCGATGGACTGATCAAATCCAGCCAGAATTAATTCACGATCCGCTGCACTTAAGGCTTTATTAACGCCACCTGGTACGGCAAATGTTGGGTGAATGCGGCGACCCCCTAATAAACGGATAATTTCCTGTCCATACTTTCTTAGTTGAACAGCTTTGACGGTGATGTCCGGAGCATTCTGTACCAATCCAATGACGTTCCTTGTCGCAGGATCTGCATCAAATCCTAACAACAGATCAGGGCCGGCTAATTCAAAGAAATGCATACCGTGGGATTGAATGATCTGCCCCATGTGCATTAATTCGCGCAACAAAGAAGCTGGTCGCGGAGGTGGAGCGCCAAGGACCGCATCACCTGCTTTTGCAGCTGCCAGGTGATGTGAAACCGGGCAGATTCCACAAATTCGTGGGGTGATGAGCGGCATTTCAAATACCATTCTGCCTTCACAAAACTTTTCGAAACCACGAAATTCATTAATATGCAGATAAGCATGATCCACTGATAGGTTATCCTCTTTCATATGAATCGTAATTTTTGCATGTCCTTCAATACGGGTTACCGGTTCAATAGTTATTTTTTGAGCTACCATTATTTTTGTCTCCTAATGCCAGTGCAGATTTTCATCTTTAACTTCTGGAATTCTACCCTGGGCTAATTCTGATAATACATGAAAAATCACATCTGCGTTGGGAGGACAGCCAGGCACATGAATGTCCACTGGAACTACCTCTGAAACTGCCCGAACAAGGGTAGGTACTGCCAGTTCAGGATCTGTTGGAATAAAGCCATCCACCGTGGATTCTGTTTCAATATATGCTCTTCTGAGTGATTCCTCCAGTGTGAAGAAGTTTCGCATGGCAGGAACACCACCAAATACTGCACAATCACCTAAGGCAACCAAAATTTTACAGCGTGAGCGCATTAATTTCGCTTGATGTTCATTAGCTGTATTGTTGATTCCACCTTCCAACACGCCAACAACAACGCCAGATTCATCAGCCTCCTTCAAATCTGTGATTGGGGAAGCACGTAAATCAATCAGGTCTAATAATTCCAGAATTCTTTCATCAATATCGAGCAGGGACATATGACATCCAGCACAGCCTGCCATCCAATCGGTTGCAACTTTTGGTTTACTCATAATTCAATTCCTCATTTCTACCAATAGATCGTTCAATTTCTACAACACAAGTTTCGAGTTTAATTGCTTTATCCCAAACAGGATTTACAATCATTTTTAATCGATCAGCAATTGCAAGCACAACTTCTTTATTTGATTTAACATCAACTGGAGCTTGCAAAGATTCATTAGATAATTGTACCTGACCATCACAGGTAACATAATAACCACTTTGCTCCAACCAGGTAGCCACAGGGAATACCACATCTGCCCTGGCTGTCAGTGCTGATTGGTAACTGGCTTGGACAGCCAGGAAGGGGATTCCTTCAAGTTTCTGAATCAAAGACTGTGCTGGTTCTTCATCACCAATGGCGACGAAAGCAGCCTGGTGACCATTCACTTCAATGGGTTTATTTAACCGTAATTGTTCTGCTACCAGACTGTTTGCGTTACCCTTTGGACTGATTAATTTTGCGTTTAAGGTTTTTGCCAGTCTTATCAAGGCATTAATAGTTTCTTTTTTATGTTTTGGATCAAATTCTGTTCCGTATACGATGACCAGATTTTCAGCGTTCCTTAATAATTCTTTTAATTCGATCACTTCCTCTACTGTTAAACCTGATTTTGCGGCTGAAACAGAAAAATCATTACCAGCAAGTGATTCCTCAACGGCCTGGATGAAATTAAGGTCCTTGAAGCGATTGATGATTGTTGAATGTGATGTAAATGCATCCATTCCGCTGGCTTCGTAACTGACAGGAACGACCTGGACACCTTCAGGTATCAATCGTTTGATAAAGAAACCGGCTACCTGATGATCCTTTGTCAAATCCAAGCCAATGGTCATGATTGTATCAGCATTGTGTATATCAGCTAACTTTGATTCATAGGTTCCATATTCTTCAGCTAATTCAGTTAAAACGCTTGTGAAACGACCTTCTTCAGTACTGGTCACCATTTCACTACCAAATTTCTCAGCAAAAATTTGTTTAAAGTAGTACAAAACATCGGCTGGTAATCTGGTTGAGGCTATAGCTGCAACACCATCATCTTTTTTATTCATTAGAGGATTAAACTTATCAATGACGACATTCAATGCTTCTTCCCATGTTGCTGCTTTCAACAAACCATCTTTCCGAACCATTGGGGTAACGACACGGTACCGTTTTTCATCCATCGGTATAAAACGACCAACATCACACAACACACCACCATTGATTTCCGCATCCCAATCCCCATGGATTTTGATCAGATTGTTATCGCGATGAAAAACCTCAATTCCACAACCAATTGAACAGCCCACACAGATTGATTTGGTTGATTCGATATCAACTTCCTGACCCCGGTAAGCACTCCAGCGATCAATCAGAGCTCCCGTTGGGCAAATTTGAACACATACTCCACAGGAAATGCAGGAACTTGATCCGAGAGGGACGCCTAAGTCAGCCACCAGCATCGTGTTTGCACCACGCTCTTCCATTCCAAGGGTGAAATTTCCAACCAATTCTGCACAGGCTCGCACACAACGTCTGCAAAGAATGCATCGATTGTGTTCTAAAACAAAATAGGGATGAGACGCATCCATGGGATAAGATTGCCAATTAGGTTGGATTGGCCAGTGGGTCATATCTTCTCCGTAGGCAGCATTCTGTAATTCACAATCACTACCACTTACCTGGCAATATGGACAGAAGTGGTTTCTTTCACTAAAGATCATGGATAACACAAATTTTCGGGCGTCCTTGACCTTTTCTGTATTCGTCTTGACGACCATGTTGTTAGAAACCGGCAATGTGCAGGATGGTTGTAAGATGCGGGCACCTTCGACTTCCACCAGGCATAAACGACATCCTCCATAAGGTTCTAATGCTGGATGGTCACACAAGGTTGGAATTTCGATTCCAGCCATTTTTGCAGCATTCAACACTGTTGTTCCTTCCGGCACTTCAATTTCTTTTTCATCAATTTTGAGTTGGTACATAGCGTTTCTCCTTCGTTCCTAAATGAAAATTCATCACTTATATTCTTTTGCCACTCATCGGACATACGCCGGATGGACAAACTTTTAATCTAACATGAGCTTCCACTTCTGCTCTGAAATGGTTCAATATATCCCGCACGGGAGTACCTGCTGTTTGTCCTAAACCACAATTGGACATCTCAGTCATATTGTCACTGATCGTTGCCAGGTCATCCAGATCCGCCATTGTGCCTGTGCCTTGAGAAATATTTTCTAAGATCTGGTAAGCTCTTTCATTACCGATTCGGCAGGGGTTACATTTACTGCAACTCTCTTTCCGGAAGAAATTCTGTAAAACTTTTGCCAGATCGACTACGCAGGTGTTTTCATCACAAATCAGTAATGCACCAGATCCTAATGAAACACCAGCATTTGAAAATGAGTCAAAATCCATTGGTGTATCCTGTAAACTAGCTGGAATGATGGAGCCACTGGATCCGCCAGTTTGCGCTACTTTAAAGCTCACATTATTCTTCATTCCTTTGGCATAAATGGCAATGACTTCACGTAACGTAATTCCCATCGGAACTTCAATTAATCCGGTTACATTTACATTTCCCAAGATGGTATAAACTTTGGTTCCAGGGCTGGATGGTGTGCCAAAACTACGATACCACTTCGCGCCATTGCGGATAATTGCAGGAACATTTGCCAACGTTTCCACATTATTCACCAGGGTTGGTTTTCCCCAGAGACCATTTGTGGTTGGATAGGGTGGTCGTGGTCTTGGTTCTCCCCGTTTTCCTTCGATCGATTCGATTAATGCTGTTTCCTCTCCACAAATATACGCACCAGCTCCAGCGTGAACATGAATATCAAAACAAAAATCCGTTCCAAAGATATTTTTTCCCAGCATTCCATATTCATGTGCTTGTTGAATGGCTTTCTTTAAACGCTCTTGAGCGAGAAGATATTCTCCGCGAATATATATAATTCCTTCGTCAGAACCGACTGAATAGGCAGCAATTGCCATTGCCTCAATAACGCTATGAGGATCACCTTCCAGGATCAGGCGGTCTTTAAAAGTGCCTGGTTCAGATTCATCTGCGTTACAGATAACATATTTCTTGGTCCCTGGTGTGCCAGCGACAAATCCCCATTTTAATCCTGTGGGAAAACCAGCTCCACCACGTCCACGTAAACCGGAAGCTTTAATTTCATTTATGACATCCTTCGGGCTCATATCCGATAGAACCCGGCCTAGTGCCTGGTAACCATCATGGATGATATATTCTTCAATATTCTCAGGATCGATAATACCAGCTCGTTGCAGAACAATGCGCTGTTCAGCCGGTAATGTGCCTTTTCTGGCATTGACCCAGGCAATTTTCCCGGTCAATTCTTTGGCAGCGGCCTGCAATTCATGGGCAACTCTGCCCTTGTAAAGGTGCTCTTCTACCAAGAAATGAACATCTTCAGGTTTTACAGGTCCATAAATTGTTGCTTCAGGATAAATAATAACAATGGGGAGTGCATCGTGACGACCTACATCACCCACTTTGGTTAATGAAATTTCCTCACCAAGTTCAAAAAAGTCAATTTCTTTTTGTAATTTTTCATAGACGAGATCAGATCCGCGTTCCATACTGATTGGATCGCTGGAAACTAACACCATTGATCTTACCGATTTCATTGTGCCTCCGAGTTGTTGTACCGAGCCAATATGTCTTTCACCTGATCAGGAGTAACATTTCCATAAGCGTCATCATCGATCACGATAACCGGACCAACTCCACATAACCCTAAACAGCTGGTTGTGATCAGTGACCATTCACCGTCAGGAGTTGTTTCGCCATCTTCGATATTTAATGTGTCTTTGAGTGTTTGCCATATCTCGCGTCCACCAACAACATGGCAGGGAGCACTCTCACAAAATTGAATGACATGTTTACCACGAGGTTGGGTCGAGAGCATGTGATAGAAGCTGGCTACCGAAAATAATTGAGAGCGGGGAGATTTGAGTCGTGTGCTGATTTCTTCCAATGCTTCTGAAGGAAGATAACCAAGGATTCGATTCACGTGATTAAGGATCGGAATCAGTTCTCCGCGACTATCTCCAAAATTTTCAATTGCAGAATCAACGGCTTCGAGTATTAGGTGATCTTTTCCATTTTTACTAGTCATGCATAACTCCTTGAATTTGGGATAAAAATTGGGTTCGTTTCTGGTTAATCTGCTTAAACGATTTCTATGGCATTAAAATTACAAACCTGTTCACAAATGCCACAGCGGATACAAATATCTGGATCAATATGATGTGTTTGGCGACGTTCTCCGCTGATTGCATTGACGGGGCAATTACGGGCACAGACTGTACATCCTGTGCAAGCATCTTCAATAATTTCGAAGCGGATTAATGCTTTACAAACTTTTGCTGGACAACGTTTTTCGTGGATGTGAGCTTCATATTCTTCACGAAAATGATTCAGGGTGCTTTCTACAGGATTAGGTGCACCTTGTCCTAACCCACAGAGAGAGTCTTGTTTTATTTCTTTACAGAGCATTTCAAGTTGCTCGATGTCACCTGGTCGGCCATGACCTTCACAGATTCTTTCGAGAATATCCAGAATTCTTCTGGTACCAACCCGACATGGTGTGCATTTCCCGCAACTTTCATCCTGAGTGAATTCCATGAAAAACCGGGCGATATCTACCATACAGGTATCTTCATCCATGACGATCATACCGCCAGAGCCCATCATAGACCCAGCTTGCATAAGCGATTCATAATCAACTGGAAGATCCAGATATTCTTTGGGTAAACAACCACCCATTGGCCCACCAGTTTGAATCGCTTTAAATTCTTTATTGTCCCGAATGCCATTGCCAATATCATAGATAATTTCACGCAGTGTGATGCCCATCGGCACTTCGATAAGCCCGGTATGGTTTATATCACCAGCCATGGCAAAAGTTTTTGTGCCTTTGCTTTTTTCGGTTCCCATGCTGGCAAACCAATCGGCACCTTTTAGAATTATTTGCGGTACATTCGCGTATGTTTCAACATTGTTAATGTTGGTTGGTTTTTCCCACAAGCCTTTCACAGATGGGAAAGGTGGTCTTGGTCGTGGTTCACCACGTTTCCCCTCTACGGAATTCATTAAGGCAGTTTCTTCACCACAAACAAATGCACCGGCACCCATCCGCACTTCCAGGTCAAAGGAAAAATTCGTTCCCATGATATTTTCACCCAAAAGACCCAGACCTTTTGCTTGTTGAATGGCAATGTTGAGGGTTCTCACGGCAATTGGATATTCCGCACGACAATAAATATACCCATGTGATGCACCAATTGCATAAGCGGCAATGATCATGCCTTCAATAACAGAATGGGGATCGGATTCAAGAACACGGCGATTCATGAATGCACCGGGATCGCCTTCATCCGCATTACAGACCACGAATTTGGTGTCGCTTGCTGGTTGCCTGGTAAGTGTCCATTTCAGATGTGTAGGAAAGCCAGCACCTCCACGACCTCTTAAACCTGATTTTTTAAGTTCATTGATAACATCTTCGGAAGACATCTCTGTTATTACTTTTCCCAAGGCCATGTAACCATTCTGGGCGATATAATCTTCGATGTTTTCGGGGTCGATGACACCACAATTTCTCAAGACAATCCGAATTTCTTTCGAAGTTGGGGCGGATAATTCTTCATCCTTAATCGACTTAATGGGAAGGACAAATTTTTTGGCAACACGACCTTTTAGAAAATGCTCCTCGACAATGTATGGAATGTCGTCGACCGACATGCCCGCATAGTGAACACTCTCCGGGTAAACCATCATTTCAGGACCTTGTGCACAGGCACCGATTCTGGAAGTTTCCAGTACCTGTACTTCGTCTATTAAGCCTGTGGCTACCAATTCATCATTGAGAGCATCTACAATTTCATGCGCACCTTTCGAGAGACATTCGGGATCAACGCATACTAAGATGTGAGTACGAAAGTATTTCATCATTTAACCTGCTTTTCTTTACCTATAATTGTTATTGCCTAAATGCTGACCATATTTTCTTTTACAATATTTCCGGATAAAACATGTTCATCAATAATGCGTGCGGCAACATCCTGGGTAACTTTTCCATAAGTGACTTTGGGCTCTTCACCAATTTGAACTTGAACAATGGGTTCCATTTCACAAATACCGATACAGCCGGTTTGGGTAACGATGATTCCACCTAAATTATCTTTTTCAATTTTTTCCAGGATTGCTTTCATTGTGTCTCGGGCACCTGCAGCAATACCACAAGTTCCCATACCAACGATAATCTGTTTTTGTCCTGAAGCACTTTTCATTTCCTGTTTTTTGAGTGCTTCATCACGTATTCTTTTCAAATCTTCTATACTTTTAATTGCGGGCATGTTATTACTCCTGTTTCTGTTGAGATTTAATATTCATATTTTGATATTTTTTTAATTCCATTTGTTAATTCGTTCCGGATAAATGACAAAACCTCAGGTTCTGAAAGGGGGATCCCATCCAGTTCATCCTTTAGGAATTGATCGTCAAACTCAAAAATTTCATCATCAGCTTTGTAAATGAATGTCCAATGTGTATCTGGGGAACCGACTACCAGGTGAAGAATGGTTCCGGTTAAATCACCGATTGGCATACGATCGATATGACCACGTTCAAATTGAACAACTAATTCTGTGCCAACACCTGGTTGCGAAGTAATCGATAAGAATCCATTACACATTTCTGCCGCTGCTTTAAGCAATGGGATACCAAGACCAACTTTCCGGGTTGTGCGGCTGGTAGTGAATGGATCTACGATTCTCAGTGCCATTTCTGGTGTCATTCCTTTTCCATTATCTTTTACAGACATTGTCAATCGATCTTCATTCGTATTTTGGTCAATAGAGATCGTTACATGTGAGGCACCAGCATTGATGCTATTTTCTGCGATATCCAATAAATGTAACGACAATTCTTTCATTTAAAATTCCAAACTACCCATTTTGTAATTGTTTAATCGCCTGTGGAAGTTTGTTTGGTTTCACTCTGCCCAAAACCTCTTCATCAACCACCACCACTGGTGCCTGACTACATGCTCCAACACATCGACAAATTTCCAAAGTTATCAATCCGTCAGGTGTGGTTTCTCCTATATCAATACCAAGTATTTGTTTTGCTTTTTCAATTAATTGCGGTACACCGCCGACATAACATGCAGTGCCCATGCAAAATTTAATCGTGTGCTTTCCTTTCGGGTTGGTTGTAAAAAATGAATAGAAAGTGACAACGCCATGTATTGTAGAGGCAGGAACCTCTAATCTCTCTGCCAGATACCCCTGTGTAGCTTCTGAAACCCAACCAATTTTGGTTTGAACTTCTCCCAGAACCACCATTGCCGCTCCAGGTTTACCTTGATGTTCCTCTACGATTTGATCAATGATTGCTCTTTGTTCGGGAATAATCAAAGGGTCGTTTGCTGGAATGTTCTTTAAGTAATTTGCCATGAATTGCTCCATCATTAATATATGATTAAATTTGTTTGCTTATCCTTAATATAGTTTACCTAAGAGGTTGATTTTTCGACATTGTAGAAAGTCACAATTCCCTTAGAAAAAAGGCTTGATTTGTTAAAAATTTCACTATCATCAATAAAAAAAATATCCTCTCTTAATTGATTGAATGTACTACGTACGATCGATTGTGCTCACTCTTTAATGCAAGTTTGATCTCATTAATGGAAGGTTTTTCCAAAGTAAAGGTTGTCGTCCCGATGAATTCAGACAGGCGGTGCACATCACCGTTTTGAATGAGTTCAAAGTCACCGGTTTGGGGAAACTTTTCTCTTGCAGCTTTTGGCGAAAGATGACGGGATAATTCCAATGCCGGAAAAGGAATATCTGCGGGAATAAAACCTAAAATTTCTAATAATCCATTGACCTTGCGGTTAATATGGGCCGGTATGAGCATGCCACCTAGGTCATCAACCAGTTTAAATGCCTCGTTAATGCTAATAGCGGCAGAGGTTATCAGGAGGCGTTCTTCTTTGCGAATAAAATCTCCGAATTCATCAACGACCAATTGTTCACCAAAAAAATCAGGTCGATTTTTGATAGAAGGAAGTTTCTGATCCACAATGCGCTGAAAATTCTCGATTTGATCCAGAGTATCAAAGAGGCATAGGACATGAACCTCTTCTTTGGTTTGTAATTCCATTCCGGGAAGGACAATTACTCCGGTACCCAGCGCTGCTTTTTGGACTGCATGAATATTTGCCGAAGCATTATGATCGGTAATTGCAATCAGATCAATTCCACGAATTTTTGCTTCCGATATGATCAAAGGTGGCAACATTTCTATTTCAGCGCAGGGTGATAAAACCGTGTGCACATGTAAATCAGCTCTAAATTCTTTCAAAATCTTCTCTATTTTTCAGCTCTAATTCCCAATTCCCAAAGTTTTCCTATTGTGTGGAAGGAATTATTTTCTGTTTGTAATAAAGTAATACCTTCTTCGTTGGCCTTTTCAATCGTGGCAGGGTCTGGCATAGCCCCTTCTGTAATAATAATGGCACTTAAATCAAGTAGTGCAGCCACGGCAATAATATTATTGTGAGCCTGTAAAGTGACCCAAACCGATTGATTGGGTGCACCAGCCATAACGCAACTTAAGAGGTCAGAACTATAACCATTGTTTACCGGAATTTCTGAAAAATCCTTTTTGGTTGTCAGTACCTTTAATCCTAAATTTTCAATAATAGTAGATAAATTATTCATGTTACTCATTATCCTTTCTGTCTTTATTTTGGTCTGAATCCAAGAATAACCTCATTTTCAAACGGGATCCTTTTCCCCAGACAGATTCTAATTTCATTTGGTCGACGCAGCGTGAAATGTTGACAAGTCCCATACCAGCCCCAAACCCCATTTCCCGCACAGCATCGGTTGCTGTGGAATAACCGGGTTTCATCGCCAATTCAATATCTTTAATGCCAGGTCCATAATCATAAGCATCAATCGAAATCTGGTGTGGTTCAATTTCAACCCGTAAAACACCACCTTCGGTTGTATGGATGATGAGATTCATTTCAGCTTCATAAATGGCAATGCCACAGCGACGAGCGATTTGTTTGGATGCACCCAGACGAATTAGTGCGCGTTTGATATTCGAAGAGGCGTGTCCACCATCCTCAAAATCACCTTGTTTTATTTGATAACGTAAAATGAGGCTGGTGCGATCTGATTCGATGTCCTCAAACAAATGACTTGCCCGATATTTGCGGATTTCTTCTTCCTGGTAATCTGTTTCCAGCGCACGTAATAGCCCCCGGTTAATATCACCTTTGGTGATCATGCCAACCAATTTCTGATCTTTGTCAACTACCGGGAGTCGTCCAAAATTTGTGGAAACGAATTTTTTGGAAGCTTCAATGACCGGGTCTGTTGGAAGTATGGTGATCAAACCGGTGGTCATGTATTTATTGATTGTTGAGTCTAAATCAGCATCAATCAAACAACGAATTAGGTCTTCCATGGAAATAATGCCAATTAAATCTCCTTGGGGGGAAACAATCGGCGCGCCAGAAATTCTTTTTTGTCGAAATACTTCAAGAACCTCTTTCATTTTTATCTCAGTGGAGAAGCAAACCAAATGACTGGTCATCACCTCACTGACTTTTATCTCATAAGCCAGCTCCTCCACGCGTGATATATTTTCAGCTTCCTGATCTGAAATAATTCTCTTTCGTTGTGGGGGATTGATAGTCATTCTGAATATTCTCTTTTATTCACAACCACATTCAGGGTCGTCAGATACTGATTTTTCCAGGCTTGGTAAACCAGCTGCAAATAAGCGACCACACAATTCAAACATACCAAAGGGAGAGGTGATCAAAGGGATTTCCTCATCATTTGCAAGATCAATAGTCGATGCAGGAGGCACTTTCCCTCTAACCAGAACCACGGCTGCAACATCCGCCATTTGAGCTGTTCGTATAACTTGTGGATTACATAATCCCGTCAGCAAAACTGCTCCTGGTTCAATCGAGGCTAACACATCACTCATTAAATCAGCGCCGCAGCCGCCTAAGATAACTTCATTTTCATTGTATAAAACTGTTAAGACGGTTCCATCAACAATATTAACCAAATCGCCTAGATTCATTTTCACCTGCAATCCAATAATTATCGAAACATACTTTACTATTTTACCCCAGAATATGATTTGTGAAAAATTTCATTAATAACAATCGTGCAAAAATTAGCACATTAAATAGATGATCTCTGACACTACCCGGTTATGATAGTTAATCTGGCTTGTAGATGATAAAAAAGGTTTATGATATGATTTGAGGCTGAAAACAAACGATGAGGTTAAATATGGCACAGATAATACCAGCAGTAAAAGGCACTCGTGATTTTTACCCAGAGGATATGGCAAAGCGAAACTGGATATATGAGAAAATGGGAGATGTTTCTCGACTATTTGGTTATGTTGAGTATGACGGTCCATTCTTAGAAAGAATCGATCTATATGCAGCCAAATCAGGGGAAGAACTGGTAAAAGAACAGGCATTTGTATTCCCAGACCGGGGAGGTGATCTGATCACCTTGCGACCAGAATTAACGCCTTCTCTGGCAAGAATGATTGCTCAAAAACAAAAGCAGCTTGTTTTCCCTCAAAGATGGTGGTCATTTGGACCATTTTGGCGGTATGAGAGACCGCAAAAAGGCAGGACCCGCGAATTTTTTCAGTGGAACGTGGATATGCTTGGTTCGGACGCAGTTGAGAGTGATGCTGAATTGATTGCTGTTTGTGCAACTTTTTTCAAGAAGGTTGGATTAAATCCTGATCAAGTTCAGATAATGATTAATAGCCGTGAATTAATGGATTTGGTGTTGAAAGATTTGGGAATAAATCCTGATTTGAAAATGTCCGTGTTTCGGTTGATTGACCGAAAGGACAAGTTATCTTTTCAGGAATGGCAGGAATTTGCCTTATCAATGGGATTAACCCAGAGTCAGTTTGAAGGATTAAAAGACGCACTGAATGATAAAAGTCTCTGGAAAAAATCGGAAAGTTTGGAACAGATTATTGGAATTCTAAATAGAATGGGGCTCGGGGATTTTGTTTCTTTTGATCCGCAAATTATTCGAGGGCTGGATTATTATACCGGTGTCGTTTTTGAAGCCAGAGATATGGACAAAGAAGGCCGGGCCATCCTGGGAGGAGGACATTATGGCAATCTGGTCGGGGATGTAGGCGGAGAAATCTTACCTGGGGTTGGATTTGCGATGGGGGATGTGATGTTGAGGTTGGTATTGGAAAAATATCAATGTTTTCCTGAATCCTTCGAGTCATCTGCACAGGTATTGGTGACAGTTTTTGATGAAACTTTCTACCCAGATTCTTTAGACCTTTCTAATTTGTTGAGAAAAGCGGACATCCCAACCATACTCATCAATGAAAAACAAAAACTCCAAAAACAATTTAAATTTGCAGACCGAATTGGGGTACCAATCGTTCTGGTCCTTGGTCCCGAAGAAAAAAACAATCAGCAGGTTACAGTAAAAAACCTCAAAACACGCAAACAGGAAAATGTGCTTATCGAAAAGCTGGTACCATATTTAAAAGAACAGCTTGCATAAGGGTAACCTGTGTGATAAAATTCTAGCCAATACGGTGCCTGTAGCTCAACGGCAGAGCGCTTCACTGTGGCTGAAGAGGTTGAGGGTTCGAAACCGTCCAGGCACCCCAGAAAAATTCATGATTTTTATCATGGATTTTTATTTTTAAGGTCTTAAGAATCAACCGGTAATGCGATAAAAAAAGTAGATCCTTTTCCTGGTGTACTATTCAGTAAGCCAATTCTTCCATGATGCAATTGGATCAAAGAATTGCTGATTGCCAATCCAAGTCCCGAACCAATTGCTCTGCTATTCTCAGAAGATTTTGCCTGTTCAAACGGTTTGAATAGTTTTGCCTGTTCAATCTGATTAATTCCGGTACCGGTGTCAGAAATTGTGATCATTATTTCTTGATTTTTCTCAGGTTCCTTCACAAGCGAAGTGGAGATGGTAATTTTTCCATAGTCTGTAAATTTAACTGCGTTGGAAAGCATATTCATCAGAACCTGCACGATTCGGTCACGATCCACATTGATTTCAGGGATTTGTTCAGAATTGATCACTTCAATTTTGATCACTTTATCTTTAACCAGGTTTTCAACTGCAGGAAGGATTGAATTGATCAGTTGGGGAATATTCGTACGCGTTAAATTCAGTTTCATCGTACCGGCTTCAATC
The DNA here is from genome assembly GCA_034003505.1 of Anaerolineaceae bacterium. Lineage (GTDB taxonomy): Bacteria > Chloroflexota > Anaerolineae > Anaerolineales > Anaerolineaceae > UBA6170. The sequence goes on from JAVEYK010000004.1 coordinate 27,968, forward strand.
TTGGAAAAATCAAGAATATCATTAACAAGGCGCAATAGATATTGTCCAGCATTATGGATGGCTGATAAATCTTGTTTTTGCGTTTCGTTAACGGGCCCATCAATACCGGTGAGGATCACCTTTGAAAATCCGATAATTGAATTTAATGGCGTTCTGAATTCGTGACTCATATTTGCTAAAAATTGGCTTTTGATATCCTCTGAATTGGTAAATTCATCCATAACAGATTTTGATTTCTCAAAAATAAACAATTTTTCAATGGATTTGGTTAAAATGTCCAGCAATAAGTCGGCTAGATTCTGTTCTTCTTTTGAAAATTGATGAACTAATTCCGAGGATAAAATGATTGATCCAATTTTTCCCCCTTTTGACTTAAGCGGAATGATTCCCAGGGATGAAATGTTCATTTGAGCGAGTTGTTGAATGATTTTTACCGGCAGGTTTGTATTTATGATGTTTGAAAAATATGTAGGAAATTCTTGCCGGAAAACAGTGTTCACGACATTTTGATCGAAATTGTGTTTTTGAGTAGTTGTCCGTTGTTCTGATTCTTTCGTCCAATTTGCGAGTACAGCAAAGTTTTCTGGCGCTGATGTTTTCTTGTCATCAAACTTATATAAAGTGCATTCATCGATTTCAGCAGAAAAGACGTATTTCATTAAAATGTGAAGAATGTCATTCAATGAATCTGCATGAAAAAGTTTATCTTTGATGAAATTGGTTGTTTCCGTTTCCAGTAGTTTATTATTTAATTGCTTAATTTTCTCTTCGCTTAAAAGCACCCCGGATAATGTTTCAGATACCAACCCAAGGAAGCGTATTTCATCCACGTTCCAATAATGGTTTTGATGTAAATCTTCCAAAACGATTATCCCAGGTATAGAGTCTTCATTATTCACAGCTAAAACGAGAATTGACTTCGCACCTCTATTGCTTAACCATTCATCAAACGGTCGATCCAGTTGCTCGAAATTGGACTGGAAATAACCCTTTTCAATTAATGATGGTATTAATTCATTGAACACACTGAAACGGATTTCATGATTTAAATGAGATGGGTTGTATTTTTCATCAATCTGCCAGGTGGATTTTAATGACCAGGTTTGGGATTCCTCACCAGCATTTGACTGAGCAAAGAAAACACGATCCACATTGGAGGCTTTTCCCACCAGACTTAAGGCTTCGACCAGATTGTTTGTCCCGGATCTTGCTAAGATTTTCACAGATTGGGAGATGAGCGTTTGATATTGTTCACGTGTTTCAATGACAGATAATGCATATTGCATTTCCTGAAATAAGAATGCGTTTTCCAGGGCAGCAGCCATTTTTGAACCAATAGAAGTTAAGTGTTGCAAATCAAGAGTGGTAAATCGATGATCATCTCTCCTGTCACATAAAAGAATTGCGCCTAAAACATGGTTTCCTGTACTGATTGGTACGCCAAGCAAGGAGGCTGGAATATTTACCAAGTGTGATGATAATATTTTTTTTACGGAAGGTGGTACCTGGTCAATCTGAAAAATTGCGTGATTGTTTTGGATGATGTATTTTAGAACAGGATCAAAATCATCGCGATCGGGGAAATATCTGACCACATTTTCCATTTTCTGGATGGGAAAAATCAAATTGCCAGACTCCTTTTGACGGATACAAAATGAGAGATTGGGCGTTGTTATCATTTGATCGATAATTTTGTATGTTAGTTTATAAATATCAATCGGCTCAATTAAATGATTTACCTCTACCGAATAGCGCTGAAGATGATCCAAAATATCGGTTGAATACGATGGCTCTTGTGTGGGAACGTCCGGTATCTGAGTCACAGCAATCTGTTCAACAACAGGCGGATTATTCTTTATTCCCTGAAGTATTTCATCAATTTCTTCCTCAAATGCCTGGGAGTTGATATCAGCGGCGATAACCTCAGTTGTCTGCTTGTCTGAAATTTTATTAATTGAACCATGTAAATCCTCAAGTGCCTGGACGATACCGATATAAGTTGGTTTTGATTGATATTCTTCAGAAAAAAGGGTCAATTTCAAATTACTAAAAAGGAGATTCCCATTGTTGGCAATAAAGATAACATCCACATCCAAAGGGAACTTTTTCTTTAAAAAATATTTATTTAATTTATTTCCTGAATCCTGGTTAATTGAAAATGTAAAAATTGATTGATCGATAAAATCTGATCCTGGAATTCCCAGACAATCGCTGACCTCCGGGCTAATATTGAGATAATTCCCATCTGAATCGATGATAAATTCCCAACTGGGCAAACTACCAGTCGGGGATGGGTTGTCAGAATTTTCTTTCGAAGACAGAAGTCTTGTGATCAAACTCTTTCGTTTATTATCCGTTTTCACTATTTTGTCTTTTCTCTACAACTCCCAAACGGGGATGCCTGATAATATTTTTCTCATTTGATCAGGAAAGCGATCCAGATTTAATGGTTTCCCCAGGAAGCCATTAAATCCTGCGGCCTGGGCTTTTTCTATTTGCACTGGATCTGCTTCGGCGGTGATTGCGACAACGGGAATATTCTTTAATTTCTCAGATTTTTGAATTTTTCTCAAGGCACTGTAACCATCTTCATACGGTAAACGTATATCCATGAGTATTAGATCTAATTTTGGTAAACTATCGGCAAATTCAACAACTTCGTACCCAGAGGTCTTCCACTCGCAGTGTATGCCCAAATAGCCTAACATCCTGGCCATCAAGACAAAATTCGAAACATTATCTTCGACTACCAGGACAGAGAGCCCTTTTAATGCAACCGTACTGATTAATTCTTTTTCCTGGTCTGGCTTTGGTATGGCATAGAGATTATCATCGATCATAGAGGACATCCGGAATTATTGATAAAAAGCGATAATATGATTTTAGCACGGAGTTCAAAATTAATGGATTAAAAAGAAAAAAGGTTGAATTTTCAACCGTCTTTAAGGAGCGGGCAACGGGAATCGAACCCGTGATTAATGCTTGGGAAGCATTCGTTTTACCGCTAAACTATGCCCGCTTGCGTTGTAGCAATAAAAAAGATTATATTCTTGAGCACAGGTACTGTCAAGAATCTGAGCACAGAATCTGAGTATTGCCAAAAATACCGGCAAAAATATTCACTAGATGTGTCATCAGAGAGTCTCTCAAATATTATCGTTTTTGATGGCTTAAAGGTAAAATGGAAATATGTTCTGGAAAAAGATAGATATTTCTACTGCAAAGAAATACGCACTCCCAATTTATCAGAGAATTAATAATAACTTACACGGTGCCCTTGATGTATTCCAGTTGGCTGGCAAGTCATTCGCAAAGGAAAGAGCACCAGAAGCTGCTGCTTCCATGGCATACTTCACCTTTTTCTCGTTATTTCCATTGATACTGGTGATTATCTCGTTTGCCAGTTTTATTTTGAAATCTCAATTTGTTCAGGATCAGGTTTATCAATTCATCATTGATTTGATCCCCATCAACCCTGATTTCATCGTAACAAATATTGAAAACGTACTGGCCAATCGGGGCACTGTCGGCTGGCTGGCAATTATTGGTCTTGTATGGTCAGCAACATCCATGTTTAATATTTTCGCTTTAAATGTTGATCGTGCCTGGTCGGATGAAAGGTCTCATAACTTCTTAGAACGAAGATTAATTGGAATTATCATAATTGGGGGTTTATCCATTTTGATACTGTTGTTGTGGGGTTTTAAAGCGCTCTTAAATGTTGAAATTGTCAAAGATTTAATGGTTTATTTTCAAGTACCAATTTTTCAAACGACATTATACGAAATAATAGCCTACATCACACCGAGAATATTTCGCTTTATCATATTCTGGGTTATGTATCAATGGATTCCAAAGGCTTCGGTTAAGCCATCGGAAGCCTTTTGGGGGGCTTCTTTTGCCATCATTCTCACAGAATTAATTACTGTTGTGATGAACTGGTATATTTCCAGCCAATGGGTGCGTTATGAATTAATTTATGGTTCTTTAGGTAGAATTATCGCTTTCATGTTGTGGATCTATTTTTCCAGCTACGTGATTCTTTTTGGAGCACACATCAGTTCAGCGGTAGGCGCTTTATTTAGAAAAAGGCACATCAATATTCTCCCGAAAGAAGAGTACCAATAAAAAAATCTATGCTATGTCATTTCATCCGTTTGATTTTGGTTGTCCCTGGGTAAATACAGCACAATAGAAATTAGGATAATAAATAATATGACGATGGCAATTGAAATAATTCCACGTGTGAGATCTTCATTGGAAAAATTAAGGATTTTCAAATCGGAAGAGGTAATCCCCAATTTTGGGATGTTGGCTTTGTGATTTTTGTCGAATCCTGTGTGGGTTTCTACCGTTCCCCCGTTAATATCCAGTCTCCAAACTTCATCAGCGTTTTTATTTAATGAAACATACACCTGATTATCGTCAGGAGAGATTACTACCGAGGTGAGACTATTATTCAAAGGTTGAAATTCAGTCAAAATTTCTAATCCGAACACCTCTGAAAAATTTTCATCGAATTCATTAATGGTGTCCATCAATCTTTCCTGTAGGAAATCCTGCTTATTCATGTCAGGAGCCTGGCTAAAAACTACATAGGGGTAGTTATATGTAATTCCAATATAGGGGAGATCGTTTTCGATCAATTGAAAATCATCACTGCTTGCATAAATGATGATGGTCTGGCCACCTTTATCTGCAAAAATTAAATTTGAGTTTGGTATGATCCAGTGATGGAGGGAAAAGCCTTCTGCACTAACGTCAGGAACCGTTGAGGATTTTAATAATAATTCCAAAAAATGATCCTCAAATTCTAATGGTGTTAATCGGTTATTGCCATTGCTGCCCGGGTGATCCTGAAGAAGGATAAAAAAGCCTTTATTGTTATAGGCTCCAATTGTATAAAATTGATTGTTTTCAAATATGTCGATAAATAATAAGTTCTGTCGATTTTGTTGGCTGAAACGAAACCTTAACTCCTTATTGGTGGAGCCAGCATTGAATCCATAATAAGTTCTCTCAGAATTAACAACGAAACTCAAATTATTGCTAATCTCCTGAGATTGAGCGAAAACTTTAAAGGGTGGGATGAAGAATAAAATTGAAATTGTAATCAATGTGGACAATAACTTGTGAATCCCACTCCGCATAAAAATCTCCGATCAATTTGGATTTTTTTGTATCATCTCAATAAAAGGGAGGTGGCGTATTTTTTTCTGCAAGTTCACGCTCGCCAAAAAACTTCCTTTAAATTTTATAATGATACTTTTTTTATCTTACACCAAATTGTAATCCTTCACAAGATTTGCTATTGAATTAAAGGAACATTAGTTCTATAATATGGAAATGAATAGATTTCGTAAATTGAATTTATTATCAGAGAATATGGATGTTGAAGAAGGAGAGAACCTTGAAACATCCCTGATGAGCTGCCCAGAAAGATCAACAATAAAGAAACTACCCTGGATAACCTATTCAAAGATGTCTGGAGGAAAAACCACACCGTTATTAAAAAGTATGATCACTTCGGTGTGTGAGCGGAATTGTAAATATTGTTCATTCCGATCAGGGCGTGATATTCCACGAGCTACCTTTTCTCCGGATGACATGGCAGGTACTTTTTTGGATTTATACCAAAAGAAAGTTGTCCAGGGATTGTTTTTGAGTTCCGGAATTGCAGGGGGCGGCATCCGGATTCAGGACAAAATTCTTGATACAGCTGAAATCCTGAGAACCAAAAATAAATTCAAAGGATATTTACATTTGAAGATTATGCCTGGGGCAGAATATGACCAGGTTTTGAACCTGATGAGATGGGCAGATCGGGTATCGGTAAACCTCGAAGCTCCCAATCCAGAACGGTTGAACTTTTTGGCACCTTTAAAAAATTTTGGTGAAGAATTATTTTCAAGACTGAAATGGGTAGATGCCATCCGGAGAAATAAAGATTCACAGCTTAATTGGAAACAAAAATGGCCATCCGTAACAACGCAATTGGTGGTGGGACCCTCGGGTGAAAATGATATTGAAATTCTGAAAGCAAGCGACTATCTCATAAATAATTTTCATCTGGCGAGGATTTATTTTATGACATTTTCTCCTGTTCAAGGTACCCCATTCGAAAATTTGCCTGCTGAAAACCCAGTCAGAGGGCAGCGACTCTACCAGGCATCATTTCTCTTGCGAGATTATGGTTATTCATTCGAAGATTTTCTGTTCAATCAAAATGGTAATTTAGATTTAAATTGTGACCCTAAAAAATATTGGGCAGATCATCACCTTAAAGAGAACCCCATCGAGATTAATCGAGCCTCCAGGGAACAACTGTTAAGAATTCCTGGAATAGGTCCCAAGCGTGTAGAGTTGATTGCCAGATATCGTGGTCGGAAAGTAATAAAATCTGAAAGTGATTTGAAAATGTTAGGGATATCAATTGACAAGGTGGGTGAATATATCCTGTTAAATGGTAAAACTCCGAGTCATCAATTGAAATTTGCCTTTTAACCGGGTGAGTTTTTAAAAAAATTACCTGAATACACTTACTCAACAAAAATTTTAAAAGCTCTAATTCATTTTTGTTATTCTCTCTGTATAATAAATATAGATGGAGGATTAGACTGGTAAAGGTGAGGAAAAAATGGCAAAAAAAGACAAAAACAAGCAATCCAAGCGTAAAGGTGAACAGGATAAAACGGAAGATATCAATGAACTCAACCACAAGCATCATAAGATATCTACCAAGGTGTATGAAAAAGAATTAGGAAAACTTCAGGTAGAACTCGTTAAATTACAGGAGTGGATCAAAGAACAAGGTTTAAAAGTTGTCATCATCTTCGAAGGCAGAGATGCAGCCGGTAAGGGCGGTGTCATTAAGAGAATCACGGAAAGCCTTAACCCCAGAAATGTGCGTGTAGTCGCGTTACCTGCACCAACCGAACGTGAAAAGACGCAATGGTATTTTCAAAGGTACGTCCCCCATTTGCCTGCTGCCGGAGAAATGGTGTTGTTCGACCGCTCCTGGTATAACCGTGCCGGGGTAGAAAAGGTGATGGGATTTTGTACAGAAGAGGAATACCAGGAATTTTTGAGGTCCGTTCCCGAATTTGAAAGAATGCTGGTTCGTTCGGGAATAATTCTCATAAAATATTGGTTCTCTGTCAGTGATGAGGAACAGGAAAAGAGATTTGAGGATCGAATAAAAGATCCTACCAAGCGTTGGAAATTAAGCCCCATGGATTTACAATCCAGGTCGAGATGGATGGAATATTCAAAAGCAAAAGACAAGATGTTCGCATACACTGACATTAAACAGGTTCCCTGGTACGTCGTTAATGCAGACAACAAAAAGTGTGCCAGATTGAATTGTATTCACCATCTCCTCAGTATGATCCCTTACCAGGACTTAACGCCAGAACCAATTGATTTACCGCCCAGGCAGAAAGATGAAGGGTATGTGAGGCCTCCCATAAGTGACCAGTCATTTGTGCCGGAAGTTTATTAAATAATAAAACCAGGTCAACCGATAAGCCGCATTCTGTATTTTTATTGGGTATCCTCAATGGACGGCAATAAAAAGGATGATCATCTCTCTAGGTGAATTGTTACCAATTCACTCTTGCAGCCTACCCGGAACTTATCAGGAGACGAGCAGTCTCCCACCAAATGGTTACGTCCCTGCTTGGCCTTGCTCCAGATGAGGGTTGCCTGGCCGTTGTATTACTACAAGCGCCGGTGGTCTCTTACACCACCATTTCACCATCGCCTCAAAGGCAGTTTGTTTCTGTGGCCCGATCTAGCAGGTTACCTCTAAAGGCATTCCCGCTCCGGGTGTTACCCGGCATCTTGCTCTGTGGAGTGCGGACTTTCCTCGACACCAAAGTGCCGCGATCATCTGGTCAACCTGGTAAATTCATCATAATCGCTCTTGCTTAGATCGTCAATCCCATGGGGAATATGGATGAAAAATCATTGAAACCACTTTATTTAAATGAAAATCTATTTTGAGATGCCGGGTTGCGGTAAAATATCTCCATAAGACTTATTTTGAGAGGAAAAAAATGCGAAAACCAATTGTAGCTGGAAACTGGAAAATGCATAAAACTGTTGCTGAAGCAGAAGAACTGGTTAATTTATTAAAAAATGATATTGAAAAAATCACATCTGTTGAGAGTGTTTTTTGTGTTCCTTTCACATCATTGAGTAAAGTGTCATCGATGCTAAAAAATAGTTCGATTGGCGTTGGAACGCAAAATATTCATTGGGAGAAACAAGGCGCCTTCACAGGGGAGATATCACCTTTAATGGTGAAGGAATTCGCAAACTACGCGATTATTGGTCATTCAGAACGCCGAACATTCTTTGGGGAGACTGATGTGACAGTCAACAAACGGGTGATAGCAGCTTTAGAGAATGATATTATCCCCATCATGTGTGTTGGTGAAACATTAGAAGAAAATCAAAAAGGAGTTGCCTTAGAGGTGATCCAACGTCAGATGGAAATTGGACTTAAGAATATTGGAATTGAATTTGCTGAAAAAATTGTAATTGCATATGAACCTGTTTGGGCAATTGGTACTGGTCTGGCATGTGATCCTCTGACAGCAAACGACATTATATTCAAAGCCATTCGAAGACCTCTGGAAACTATTTTTAATGGAAAAATTGCGCAGACAATACGAGTGCAATACGGAGGCTCGGTTAATGGTGCCAATGCTTACGATTATTTTTCACAACCTGATATTGATGGAGCGCTGGTCGGTGGTGCTGCTTTAAAGCCTGATTTTATAGAGATTGTTAAAGCAGCCGCCAGGTGAAATCATTTGAAATTTGATGGTTTTATTTTCTTTACATTAAGCATTCTGGTTTTAATTTTTTCCCAGCGCTTATTGCAAAGGGAAATACAAATTATTCTATTATTTTTTACCCGCAGACCGAACCTGGCAATAGGAATTTTTTCAATCTTGCTATTGCCAGGCGTTTTTTTGCATGAGATCAGCCATTTGTTAATGGCAATCATCTTGCGTGTGCCGGTTAAGAAAATATCACTACTACCCGAAGTAAACAAAAAAGGAAAAATAAGATTAGGGTATGTTCAAACTTTGAAAACCGATATAGTGAGGGATTCATTGATCGGCCTTGCGCCTTTAATTTTCGGCCTGGTAGCGGTTGCTTTTATCGGATCCTCTCAATTAGGATTAACGAATTTGGTCGGGTTACCTTATGAGTCAAACCTGAACGCATTTTGGGTCTCTCTAATAAATTTGCCTAAAATGACAGATTTTAGTTTGTGGTTGTACCTGGCTTTTGCAATCAGTACTACGATGATACCTTCGGAAGCAGATCGTCAATCCTGGAAGTTAATCATCCTTGTTATTGTAATAATTCTGGCCCTGGTATTCATTTCTGGGCTGGGCGGGTGGATGGTAGAGAATATGTACCCATTTTTGAATCGGTGGTTAATGTCCATATCTTTCGTCTTAATGGTTTCTGTATGTGTTCATATTCTGATTTTTATCCCCACCTTGATTTTTCGACTGGGAATTTTTAAATTAGCTGGATTGAAAATCGCTCGAGTTTAGCGATAAAACAGATTTATCCGGTTCCGAATTGACGATCGCCGGCATCCCCAAGACCTGGCACAATATAACCGACCTCATTGAGGTGATCATCAATTGCTGCTAGATAAATCGGAACATCCGGATGATGTTTTTGCAATAGGGCAACCCCTTCAGGAGCACCAATTAATCCGACAAATTTGATGCGCTTTACGCCCCATCGTTTCAAAACATCTACGGTTGCAACTGCTGATCCACCGGTGGCCAGCATAGGATCCAAAACCAGACAAACACTGACAGTGGGTTCGGTTGGGAGTTTATTATAATATTCAACTGGTTTGAGAGTTTTCTCGTCCCGGTAAATTCCGATATGCCAAACTTCGGCAGAGGGCATGAGTTCCCAGATGCCCTCCACCATTCCCAGTCCAGCGCGCAGGATAGGAACCAAACCTATTTTTTCTTTTAATTCAAATCCGGGTGCCATTTTAAGGGGGGTTTGAACCGTTGTGGGTTCTATTTTTAAATCAGCTGTAGCCTCATAAGCTAATAAGCCCGCCATCTCCCGAACCAACTCTCTGAATTTCTTTGGTTCGGTTTTAATATCTCGCAATTTGGTAAGTTTATGTGCTAATAATGGGTGTTTTGAAATCATCAAACTGGTCATGTGGATAACTCCTGATGAATTAATCGACGTCATTATAGCATGTGATGATTAATTTAGGAATTTATTCGTTGGTGGAGTTATGTTCGGTGGTTAAAGATTTAAATGACTCACCGATCGGGGTTAAGGTCTTTAATTCAAGATCTGCAAGATCTGCACTTTGAAAATTCGGATCACTTAGACTAAACCAGGCAAATTTTTGAACCAGGTGAAAATCATCATCAGGAAAACCTATTTCCTGATCCTGATAGGATAACATCCATTCGCTCGTTACCTTCAAGTAACTCGCTATCGTTTCCTGAGAAAAGCCAAATTCCTCCGGAAGAAGAATTCCGTATTCGGATACAACCAGAGGAACCTGCTGGTAATCATTTTCTTTCATCCAATGTCGAAAATTAATCAGATTTTGTTGAAAAATGCTGATGTCACCATGTTGCTCAATTTCATAGAGCTCACCATTTTCGATTGAAATTCCGACGGGTAATCCTGCGCCCCAGGAATTTTCTTCCTCTCTCAATACATAAGCGTGAATATTCCACCAATCCAGTGGTAATTTTTCTCCATATAAATTTTTATAACTATCCAGAACTGTATTCAGGTATTCCAATCTTGCGGGAGTAGGTTGACTGACGGCGGCTATTGTGATTTTGGCACTCCTGTCTTTCGATTTAATCAAAGTGTAAAGTTCATGGTAGATTTGAGCGTATTTCTCAGGGGTTGTATTATCCTGTAATGAATTGTCGGGTTCATTACCAATGATCCAGGTATACCCCTTAAAATGGGAGGCAATATATTCAATTCTTTCCTGGGTTGGGGAATAACCATTTTGGTTGACGCGAATGGTTTGCCAATATTCCAATTTCCTGGATTTACGACTATCTTTTGTACTCCAATCAAAAAACCATTTTGCTCCCAGTTCTTCTGCCCAAAAATCCGCATCCGCTTTGGAAGATAATCCAAAGCCAACCGGGTTGGTCAAATCCAGGGATGGAGAACATGCTGAGATCAGGAAAATCATCAGGAGGGTGAAGAGAATGCTGTGGGTTCGCTTTTGGAAATTACAAAAATCTGAATTTAAAAATTTCATCTCGATAGGAATTTTGAAGGTATAATCGAACACATGAGCGATGATAGAATGGTGAGTCCCGAAGCAAAACCTGACGATCGTCTTGATCAAACATTGCGTCCCACTTCTCTGGCAGATGTCATTGGGCAGGACCAGGTTCGGGAGAACTTATCCATTCTAATCGATGCAGCCAAACAACGCAACGAGTCACTGGACCACGTTTTATTTTATGGGCCACCAGGGTTAGGAAAAACAACGCTGTCACATGTGTTAGCAAATGAGATGGGTGTGAATATCCGCATCACTTCAGGCCCAGCCATTGAAAAAGCGGGAGATCTGGCGGCCATCCTAACCAATTTACGGGCTGGAGATATTCTTTTTATCGATGAGATTCATCGCCTGGGGCGAGCCATCGAGGAAATACTCTATCCAGGGATGGAAGACTTCGCCCTGGATATTATTATTGGCAAAGGGCCCAGTGCGCGTTCGATCAGGCTTAAACTCCCTCGATTTACCGTGATTGGTGCCACAACCCGCCTGGCTTTGGTTACTGCGCCATTAAGAGCAAGATTTGGTGCTGTATATCGCCTGGATTATTACGATCAGATTTCCATTGAAAAAATTGTCCTCAGGGCGTCAAATATGCTGTCAGTGCCATACGAATTAGATGGAATTAAGGAAATTGCACGCCGGGCTCGTGGGACACCACGCGTGGCTTTACGATTATTACGGCGGGTACGTGACTTTACCCAGGTTCGATCCAATGGAGTTGTGTCTTTTCAGACTGCAATTGATGCCTTGGATTTGCTCAATGTAGATGCACTCGGTTTGGATGAAATTGATCGTCGGGTCATCCGCACCATCATTGAAAAATATGGTGGCGGCCCGGTGGGATTAAGTACAATTGCTGCGTCGATTAGTGAAGAGCCGGATACAATTATGGACGTTGTTGAACCGTACCTACTACAATTAGGTTTTTTGGATCGCACCAGCCAGGGAAGAGTCGCTACCAGAACCGCATATAATCATTTGGGTTTGGTCTATCCGGATAATGATAAACAACCTCGTTTAATATGATAGGTGCTTTTGAAAACAGAAGATTTTAATTACCTTCTCCCCGAAGAGCTAATTGCCCAAACCCCTATTGAACCAAGAGATCATTCCCGGTTGATGGTTTGGGATCGGCAAAATGAAAAATTATGGCACAGGAAATTTTATGAAATAGAGGAATTCCTGGAACCGGGAGATTTATTGGTGATAAACCAGACGAAAGTTATCCCTGCACGCTTGTTTGTAAAAAAGCCAAGTGGGGGAAAAGTTGAAATACTTTTACTCAAAAAGCTGGAAAATAATTATTGGGAATGTTTGGTGGGCGGAAAACGGATTAATGCTGGTTTGGAATTAAGTACTGAAGCTGATATAAAAGTTAAAATTATTGAAAATCTTGAAGGTCCCAAAAGGATCATTCAATTCAGTGAAGCGATTGACCCGTATTTGCAGGAAATCGGTCAAATGCCACTCCCACCTTATATTCATGAACCTTTGATTGACCAGGGTCGTTACCAGACTGTATTTGCCAAAGTAACAGGATCTGCTGCTGCACCAACTGCGGGACTTCATTTTACAGAGGCCTTAATCGAACGATTGACCAAAAAAGGGGTTCAATTTTGCCAGGTTACATTACATGTCGGTTTGGATACTTTTGCTCCAGTAACGGAAGAAGAACCTGAAAAACATAAAATACACACAGAATGGTGTGACATCAGCGCAGAAGCAGCCGAAAAAATCAATCAAACCGTAAGGGATGGCGGGCGAATAATTGCAGTCGGAACGACCAGTGTGAGGACTTTGGAAACCGGTGCAATTTACGCACAAGGGAAAAATGTGATAGGTGCATTTACAGGACCCACCAATATTTTCATCTTACCCGGATATGAGTTTAAGGTCGTTCAGGCGATGATTACGAATTTCCATCTACCGAAATCCAGCCTGATTATGCTGGTCAGTGCATTTGCAGGCAGAGAAAAGGTATTGGCTTTGTATCAGCAGGCAATGGAGGAAGGTTATCGTTTCTATTCCTTTGGGGATGCAATGTTGTTTTTGTAATGGTTGTAACGGATAGGAGTATATTCCAGTGGAAAACTATGAGGATTTGATCCATTGTCGTCAGTGTGAACGGTTGGTAGCCTGGAGAGAGGAAGTTGCTTTCACAAAGAGACGTGCTTACCAGGATTGGCAATATTGGGGAAAGCCAATACCAGCATTTGGGGATTTAGATGCAGAAGTGCTGGTGGTTGGGCTGGCACCGGGAGCCCATGGCTCGAATCGCACTGGAAGGATGTTCACCGGTGATGCATCGGGAGATTTTTTGTATCCGGCTCTTTACCGTGCCGGATTTGCATCTCAACCTACCTCTTATCACATGGACGATGGTTTAACGTTAAAAAACCTATTCATTACCGCAGTATGTAGATGCGTCCCTCCTCAAAATAAGCCAACCCTGACCGAAATTAATAATTGTCTCCCCTATTTACGCTACGAAATTTCACAAATGAGAAATCTCAAGGTTGTAGTGGCCTTAGGTTCAATCGCTCAACACCATGTTCTAAAAATTTTTTCAGATCTGATTCAGAAAAAACAACAATTTCCTTTTGGTCATGGAAGGTTGGACAAATTTCCAGGCGATTTCCCATATTTAATTTCTTCCTACCATCCCAGCCGGCAGAATACGCAAACTGGAAGATTAACCATTGAAATGTTTGATCAAATCTGGTCAAAAGTAAACCAGTTAATCTCATAATTTTTTTAAAAGGAATCCATGAAAAAGTTAAACCCACTCGTTTTATTTCTCATCCTCATCCTGTTGGCAATTGTATTTGGACCCCTGATCATACCCTTTCCACCTTTGGAAGGTATTAAACCATTGGAAGAATTAGTTTATCCTGATAGCCAGTTTATGGATGTCAATGGCGTAGATGTTCATTTCGAGGAAATTCAGAATGACAATGAAACGTTAATTGTTCTTTTGCATGGGTTTGGTTCGAGTACCTATAGCTGGCATAAAGTGATGGAACCAATTTCAGCCTATGGTTTCGTGTTAGCCTATGACAGACCAGCATTTGGATTAACGGAACGGGTAATACCCTACAAAGATGTTGAGAACAACCCTTATGTACTGTCCTACCAACCACAGATTTTATTGGAGTTGATCGAGTCAAAACCTATCAAAAAAATAATCCTGGTTGGAAATTCTGCTGGTGGAACAGTAGCATTGCAAACAGCCCTGGATTACCCGGAATTAATCGACGGTTTGATTCTGGTGAGCCCAGCCGTTTATGGTGACGCTGGTGCTCCGAAATGGATTAAACCAATACTCAATTTACCGCAAATGGATCGTTTAGGACCCGTATTTGTTCGAACGATCCGCGAACGCGGATTGGAACTACTAAAAATTGCCTGGTCTGATCCAGAAAAAATTAGTGAAGATGATTTATTCAATTATCAAAAACCACTTTCGATTGATCGTTGGGATGTAGGTCTGTGGGAATTTACCAAAGCGAATGCGGAGAATAATCTTGCCGATCATGTAGCGGAGATCAAAATCCCGGTTTTGGTGATTTCAGGAATCAATGACAGAATTATCCCGGTAGATCAGAGCAGACAGCTAGCCACCGAATTACAAAATGCTACCCTTGTGGTCATCCCGGAGTGTGGACATGTTCCGCAAGAGGAATGTCCGCTGGAGTTTATGAATGCGGTTGATGATTTCATAAAAAATTGGAAGTAAGTTTTCCATCTCTGTGATTTCTTAAAAATTTTCAACCAACAAAGAAATTAAAAAAAGCCCCCAATTACGGGAGCTTTATTCATCAAAAAAGTTTTCCTTATCTGTGGAGGTGAAGTGCATCCCAGCCAGCATAACTGGCGGTATCACCGAGTTCCGCTTCAATCCGAAGTAGTTGGTTGTATTTGGCAACACGATCCGAGCGAGCGGGTGCACCGGTCTTGATTTGGCCGGTGTTTAAGGCGACGGCTAAATCTGCAATCGTGGAATCTTCTGTTTCACCCGAACGATGGGATGTGACCGCAGTCCAACCAGCGCGATGAGCTGTTTCAATTGCCTCTAAAGTTTCCGTGAGGCTGCCAATCTGGTTTAATTTTATTAACACACTATTGGCTGCTTTTTCTTTGATGGCTCTGCGAATCCTTTCGGGATTGGTAACCAGAAGGTCGTCTCCAACCAATTGGGCTTTATCACCAATCTGTTCAACCAGCATCTTCCAGCCATCCCAATCATCTTCTGCTAAACCATCTTCGATGGAGACGATAGGATATTGATCTACCCAATTCTTCCAGAAAGCTACCATTTGTTCAGAGGATAATTTCTTGCCTTCTTTGCGTAAATTGTAGGTTTTGGTATCTGATTCATAAAATTCAGTTGCAGCCGGATCTAATGCAATTGCGATTTGTTCACCAGCTTTGTAACCGGCTTTTTCAATTGCTTCCAGGATGACTTCAACCGCCTCTACATTGGCTTTGAGTGCTGGAGCATAACCACCTTCATCACCAACCAGGGTAGCATAACCACGGGACTTGAGCACACTTTTGAGTGCATGATAAATCTCTGCACCCCAGCGAAGACCCTCACAGAAATTCGGAGCACCTAATGGCATTACCATAAATTCCTGGGCGTCGGTTGATTGCCAGCCAGTATGCGCGCCGCCATTCAGAATATTCATCATCGGTACAGGCAAAACATGAGCATGGACACCACCCAGATAGCGGTACAACGGTAATCCCATGGAGTTTGCAGCTGCTTTGGCAACAGCTAAAGACGTGCCTAAAATTGCATTGGCACCTAACTTGGCTTTGTTCTCAGTGCCATCTAATGCTAATAATGCCATATCAATCGCCCGTTGTTCAGTTGCATCCCAATCGATCAGGGTATCTGCTATTTCAGAATTGACATTCTCTACTGCATTGAGCACACCTTTCCCGCCATATCTTTCTTTATCACCATCACGCAGTTCCAAGGCTTCATGTGATCCAGTGGATGCGCCCGACGGTACAGCAGCTCTTCCCCAACTCCCATCTGCCAACACGACTTCAACTTCAACAGTTGGGTTTCCACGAGAATCCAGTACTTCCTGACCATAAATTGAAACAATAGTTGTATCCATATTTACCTCTCATTCTATTGATTATTAATAATTCCGTATTCAACCTTCAAGTATAACCGTTTTACGCTTATTTTGGGATTAATACCTTATCCTTATACTCATTTTTTGTTGGAAAATTCACTGGCAGCTTGAATAAATTTCGCAAATATGGGATGTGGTCGATTAGGTCTTGAAAGAAATTCTGGATGGAATTGGGTTGCCAACATGAAGGGGTGATCCTTCAGTTCAGCAATTTCAACCAATTTCCCATCGGGGGATAATCCTGAAAAAACCATTCCATTCTTTTCAAAAATGTCACGATAACGATTATTAAATTCGAAGCGGTGTCTGTGTCTTTCTTCAACGGATTCTGCCTGATAGGCTGCTTTTGCCAGGGTTTCAGGCTGTAGACAACATGGATATAGCCCTAACCTCATCGTTCCACCCATGTCGGTGATATGTTGTTGATTCGGCATGAGATCAATGACAGGATGAGATGTCGAGTGATCAAACTCAAATGAGTTCACTGATTCATCGTTAAAAATAAACCTTCCAAATTCAACAACCATCAATTGCATTCCGAGGCAAAGACCCAGGAATGGTTTTTTGTGAATGCGGGCAAACCGGGCAGCAATAATTTTTCCTTCGACTCCTCTGCTTCCGAAACCCCCGGGAATGACAATACCATCCGCTTCTGCAAGTAGATCTTGAGATCTACCTTTTTCTAAATCAGCGGAGTGGATCCAATCGATGTCCAGATCTAAATCCTGATCAACTGCAGCATGATTTAATGCTTCTCGAACGCTCATGTAAGCATCATGTAGTTCGACATACTTTCCAACCAAGGCAATCCGTAATTTAGGTCTCTGCTTAAAAATCTTTTCAACCATTTCTTCCCATTGGCTCCAATCTGGAACCTGGGTGGGTTGTAGCCCTAATCTTTTTACAATCAATTCGCCTACATTTGCTTTTTCTAATAATAATGGAACCTGATACAAATTAGCAGCCGTAACCATAGGAATCACGGCTTCACGACTTACATCACAAAACAATGCGATTTTTTCACATAAATCATCCTGGATGGGAAAATCCGATCTGGCGATAATCATATCGGGAGAAATACCAATTGATCTTAATTCCCGTACAGAGTGCTGGGTAGGCTTCGTTTTCATCTCACCTGTAGCACCAATGGTAGGCAGCCAGGTGACATGAACAAACATGGTATTCTCACGGCCGAGGTCGCTGCGCAATTGTCGTATTGTTTCCAAAAATGGCTGGGATTCGATATCACCAACTGTTCCGCCAACTTCTACCAACACAATTTCTGCTTCCGTTGTTTTCCCAACTAATGAAATGCGGCGTTTAATTTCATTGGTGATATGCGGAATCACTTGAATCGTGCCACCAAGATAATCGCCCCGTCTTTCCTTGCTAATGACTTCTGCATAAACCTGCCCTGTGGTTACATTACATTCTTTGTGTAATCGGATATCAATAAATCGTTCATAATGCCCCAGGTCCAGATCGGTTTCTGCGCCATCATCGGTGACAAAAACCTCTCCATGTTGGTAAGGGCTCATTGTGCCTGGGTCAACATTAATGTAAGGGTCTAATTTTTGCACGCCGACATTAATCCCGCGTTCTTTCAGGAGACGACCTATCGCTGCAGCTGTGACCCCTTTGCCAACAGAACTGACAACTCCTCCAGTAAAAAAAATATATTTGGTATTCATTTAGTCTCCTTAAGTAATTTTTATAAATGCAGATGTAGAGTGGTTGAGAAATAGATTATTTAGAAATTGCTTTGATAAATTTCAATAAAAAGTAGTAAATTAATGATTTTTGGCGAGCGTAAGCTCGAAAAAACCAGGTCCCAAAATTATTGAAAAGAATAAATGGTAAATAAAAATTTTACCATTTTCCTGGATACTATTGGATAAGAAAAAAACCACTCTTTCGAGTGATCTTTTATGTTTGTGTTCTTGGGAGAGAAAAAACTAACTCGTTTTCTGATCCAGGGTGCGGGCTAGCAAATCATCCTGTACAGGAGAAGGTTTAGCAACTTTCTTTTTCGATTCATGTTTTTTAGCATTTGCTTTATCCATTGCCGCGCGGATTGCTAATTCCATCGCTGTAGGTTCTTCCTCTGCCTGGCCATTTGCCAGATCAAATTCTAAGGAAGAATATTCGTTTGAATCTTTTTTCCGATTCTTCTTTTCGCGTTTCTTACGGATAGGTTTTTCTTTTTTGGTTTGATCATCTGTATAAAATACCGGTGTTTGTTGATCAACTTTTTCTTCTTTTTCAGGTTCTGGGGTTAAGGCTTTTATAGAGAGTTTTATTTGTTTCTTTTTCCGGTTGAAATCAATGATTTCAGCCTCAATCTCATCGCCTTCCTTCATCACATCTGCAGGGGTGCGCACATATCCATGAGCCATTTCACTGATATGGATTAATCCGGGACGCTCTGCACCTATTTCAACAAAAGCACCAAAAGTCTCTAAGCGTACAACAACGCCTTTGACCGCCAAACCGGTCTTAATTTCTCGCCATTCCAAATCCAAGGGTTTAACCATGGTGAGTTCAATACGTTGATCACGAACTCGTTTTACCCAAACCTCAATTTCTTCATCTTCTTTCAAGTAATCTGATACAGAAAGAATTGGTTCATTCTGGTTTGAGACCATCTGGGAAACATGAAGCATTGCCGGCTTTTCCGCTCCTATATCGATGGCTGCACCGGCCAAGGTTGTTTTTAGCACTTTGCCAGTGAATTTCATCTTCTGTTTGATTTCGGAAATCGGCATGCGGTTCGTTTCCGCTGTTACATTTTGATCCATTAAACACTCTCCCAAGTTATTTTTTCAGCGGAGATTGATTATAATACCCGCAGTAAGAACTGTCAAACACCAATCTGGACATGGAATCTCCAGATTTTTAGCCATTATCAATCTGGTAAGTAGCAAATTTTAAGGGTCCAAAAAATTGAAGTTTACACCCTACTATTGTAAAACCAGATTTAAGAATGTGAGATTGAATCACAAATACCTAATTATTTAAAAGCAGATCAATTGCTTTTTCCAATTGAGTATCTGTTTCATTTTCAATATCCTCTTCGGTGATCTCAATTTCATAATCAGGAGCAAGTCCTAATTGATTGATTTGCCGTTCATTTGGTGTTAGCCAGCGGGCAATCGTCACACGAATTGCTCCCTGATCATTTTGGAGGGTGACCCAATTCTGGACAGATCCTTTCCCATAACTGGTTTTTCCAACCAAAACACCACGACCATAATCCTGAATTGCACCGGCAGTGATTTCGGATGCTGAGGCAGTTCCTTCATTGATCAGTACAACCAATGGGATTTCTGTTGCCAGTCCATTAGGTTTGGCTTTATAAGTGATACGTTCTCCATCGCCAAATTCCTCATACATGATTGGGCTCTGACTCACAAATTCAGAAGCCACATCAATTGCAGTATTCAAATATCCGCCACCATTATTTCTCAGATCCAGAATTAACCCATCGGGTTTTTGTTTTAAAAGGTCCTTTAAAATCTTTCTCAGATCCTGATGTGTACTTTCTCCAAAATTGATTAATTGGATATAAGCTATATTATCTCCCAGCATTTCACCAGTAACACTGGGAATTTCAATTTTTTGTCGGGTGATGGTTACATCAAAGGTTTCATCCGTCGCTGGTCGATGAATGGTTAACGTCACATCGGTGCCTGCTTCTCCTAAAATACGACGCAGAACCAAATTGCCTTCTATTCCGGTCATATCCTCGCCATCGACTGCAATTACCTGATCATCAGGCTTTAAACCCTGTTTCTCAGCAGGCGAGTTGGGCATCGGGCTGATAATGATGACATACTCGCCAGTTACATCCACCCAGGCACCAATTCCTTCATATTCACCCTGGAGTGGAGTGTTTTGCTGTCGAAACATCTCCGGATCCATATAGGATGTATGCGGGTCTCCCAACGAACCAAGCATTCCGTTAATTGCGCCACGCATCATGAGTGTTTGATCGACAGGTTGATCAACGTATTGTTCAAGCACATAATTCCAGGTTTCCCAGAACGGTTCAAAAAGAACATCAAGATCTTCTGAATTGGAGCTGGAATAGGATGGATTGGTCTGTGTGGTCGTTGTTATGGTGTTATTGTCTTGATTCAACAAAGGAAATGCCTGCCCGACCAGGAAGCCCCCTGAAAATGAACCAAAGATGATGATGATTACAGCAAGTAGTAACACTAAAAATTTCCAGGGACTGGAGTTCATAAATTCTCCTCTTTCATATTTTCGTTTTTAATTTTGCTAACTAACAAAGCGAGCTCATCCAAATCTTTATTCTCTTGCTTAAAAGGATCTCTGAGGGCATCGGCAGATTTTTTTAGAATTTGAAATGAGCCCGAGGTTTTGTTTTTCTTGATCGCGGTAAATAGCCAAATATTAATTGCCACAATCAAAACAATAAACCCGGTTACAATTAGTTCTTTGTATGCAGACAAATTCATTTAAATCACCTGTTTATTTTCGATCGCTGGAAAGATATCGAGCAAATTTTCAATTTTATTAATTCGGTTAAATTCGTTATTCAGTGATTGACCGTCCTCCGTTACCCAAACTGTCTGTAGACCCAGATTATGTGCCATTTCAATATTACGCAAATTATCATCAATGAATAATATTTTATTGGTTTCTTTTATATCAAGGTGTTCAAAAGCGATCTTAAATGATTCAATCATAGGTTTACAATAAGGACTAACATCCAAAACATCTATGGTTTTATAAAAATGATCTGAAATCTGCAGAGCATCTGTCACCCTTTTAGCATGCCAGCGATCGCCATTGGTGAAAATTACTTTTCTTTGCTTGATTTTGGAAAGCATCGAATTTAATTTTGAATTTGGAAAAACATGTTTATCAATTGGCACATCATGGACAAACTTCAAATACTCCATCGGATCAATTTTATGGACGGATTCCAACCCTCGTAATGTTGTTCCGTATTCTCGAAAAAAGTTTTCCCGCGCAGAATGAACATTTTCCTGCGTGTATCCAACTTTCGATATCATGAATAAATCAATTCGGTTGCGGATCAATGACCAGATCCCTGATGAACTCGTGTATAACGTATCGTCCAGATCGAAAATAAGTAAATCAATATTCATTTTTTCATTTTACTCGAAATAGACGCTTTCATCTATCAGATGTAAAATAAATTGAGCAAAGTGAAAAAATTATGGGAATCATTAACGTACTAACAGATGAAGTTGCTTCACAAATTGCAGCCGGAGAGGTTATTGAGAGACCTGGTTCGGTTGTTAAGGAACTGGTGGAAAATGCGATCGATGCGGGTGCCAGTCAAATTACAATCCGGATTAGTGAAGCAGGAAAAAAATTAATTGAAGTTTCTGATAATGGCAAAGGCATTTTATTTTCGGATCTTGAATTAGCTGTAGCACGTCATGCTACCAGTAAATTAAATCTATCCAGCGATCTATTCAAAATAAAAACGCTAGGATTCCGCGGTGAAGCATTGGCTTCGATTGCTTCTGTATCTCAATTCTCCTTGCTTTCAAAACATAGAGATGAAGAAGTTGGTGGAAAGATTCAAAATAAGGATGGAAAGGGATTTGAAATAAGTCATGATGGTGGTCCCGATGGCACCACAGTGATTGTTCGCAATTTATTTTTCAATGTGCCGGCCCGCTTAAAATTTCTAAAATCGGATATTACAGAAAAACAAAAAATAAGCGCCCTCATTACCAAATTTGGACTCGCATATCCAGAAGTTCGATTTCAATTATTCAATGAACGTCAATTGCTGCTTCAGTCAAGTGGGAATGGTGATCGAAGAGAAATTCTATCTCAAATTTATGGGGTTGAAGTTGCCAGGCAAATGTTGGAAGTAAAATTTGAAGATCACCCTTACCGGATCAATGGATTTATCAGTCCGATAGCGATTACCCGATCAAACCGAAGAGACAT
The DNA here is from genome assembly GCA_034003505.1 of Anaerolineaceae bacterium. GTDB lineage: Bacteria > Chloroflexota > Anaerolineae > Anaerolineales > Anaerolineaceae > UBA6170. Next base: position 50,408 of record JAVEYK010000004.1, read on the forward strand.
TACATTTTTCGTAAATGGACGCTGGATTCAGGATGTAGCCTTAAATTCAGCTCTATTAAAGGCATATCACACCATGATCATGGTCGGGCGCTACCCTGTTTCGGTGTTATTCCTTGATTTACCGGCTGATTTTGTGGATGTAAATGTTCACCCGACAAAAGCGGAGGTCAGATTTTCAAAACCTGATCTGGTTTTCAGTATGGTGCAGCGTGCCTCCAGAAGAGCTTTACTGGCTTACTCCTCGGTACCTGAAATTTGTCATTCATACTGGAAAAGCGACAATATAATACAAAGTGACCAAGAAACACAATGGTCTCCTGCCAGTATGTTGCCCAATCAGGATGTTCAACCGATATTGAGACAAACCACTGATGGGGTGATGGGTAATGAAAAGAGACAAGAATTTGTTGACACCCCAAAACATTTACCATTGTTGCGTCATATAGGTCAGATCGGGGCGACCTATATAATTGCTGAAGGGCCGGATGGATTATATTTGATTGACCAACATGCAGCCCATGAACGTATTCTATTCGAAAAAATGATGAAGCAAATGAGTGATGTCATTCCATCGCAACCACTATTATCGCCGGAAATCGTACATCTTCCATTACAACAAGCTGTATTGTTACAGGATAAATTGGAGATCCTGAAAAAATTAGGGTTTGAAATAAGTGAATTTGGACCGAATACTTTTCAGGTACGAGCCATTCCAGCTTTGTTGATTGGTATCAATCCAATTGAAGGAATTAAGGTGGTTGTTGAGGATTTTGAAGATGATGAAAAACCTTTGGCTGGCATGATTGAATCGATCATCGCTGCCAGGATTTGTAAACGGGCAGCAGTAAAAGGTGGCCAGATTTTATCAAAAGAAGAGCAAAGAACGTTGCTGGAAAACCTGGAACAATGTGATGCACCCAGAACCTGCCCTCATGGGCGCCCCACAATGATCTATTTATCGGTGGATTTATTAGAAAAACAATTTGGTCGCAAAGGAAGCCTTTAACCACAGTTTTCGTGTGGAATTAGGGGTGAATCTTTGCCGGATCAATCTAAATTCATTAATTTAAGAATCTCTGGCCAAACCTCAACCACATCAAACGGCAATAATAAATCTGCCCGTTGATCCATAGGTGTTTTGGAGAGAGTGTTAATGATGAGCTTCGCGCCTTTGGAAGTTGCAATGTAGGGGAGTTGGTTGGCAGGTGACACCTCAAGTGAAGAACCAATTACGATGACCAGATCCGCCATTTCAAAATGGTTGGTTGCAGCCTCCCACGCCTCGAAAGGCAGCATTTCTTCAAATAGCGTGATGCCAGGTTTTAATAAATGCTGGCAACTTTCGCATGTTGGAATTTCAAAATGGTCAATGAAATTAATAATCGTTTTCTCGCTTAAAACACCCCTGGTTTTGCAAAGGGGACATTCCCATTCTGCCATAGAACCATGGACCTGAATGACATGTTTTGAACCAGCTTTTTGATGTAAATTGTCTATATTCTGGGTTACGATCGCTTTTAGTTTGTCAATTTTTTCTAAGGCAGCCAAAGACCTATGGGCAGAATTAGGTTTGGCATTGTAAATCTCCTTTGCAAGTGGTTTTAACCAATTGAAAAAGACCATTGGCCTGTGTAGAAAAGAGCTTAATGATGCGACAATCATTGGATCATCTTTTTCCCAAAGCCCAGTTTTTTGAGAGCGAAAATCGGGAATTCCTGAAGGTGTTGAAATGCCTGCCCCACTCAAAGCAACAATATAAGATGCCTCTTGAATTAAAGAAGCTGCCTGAGATATTTTGTATACAAAGTCAGAGGTCATTTTTTAATATTGACTAAAACCTGATCAGCAAGTCGATAAAATTGTTGTGTTATCAAACTCTCAGGTTGAATCTTAATCAGCGGTTGAAAATGAATGGCAGCTTGATACGCCTGTTCAGGTGCAGACGGGATGGAAAGAGATGGTGAAACCTTAATCTTTTCCATGATTTGGGATTGTGTTAATTGAATATCAGCGCGGACCCGGTTGAGCGATATAACATTGACCAATTTGTTTTTTCCAAACCCATAATTAGAAATTTCTGCCAGGATTTTTTTGGTTTTTTCAATTGAAACCGGATAAGGTTCTGTTACAACTATGATAAGATCACACTTTTCTATCACTTCGTTGATGGTTTCTTCATTGGGGACACCCAGATCTAAAATGATGATTTTTGAAATTTGGCTTAATCCATCGATCAATAAACCTATCTTTTTCATATTTTCTGACATCTGAACTGGTGAAAACATTGAAGAAGAGAGCAGCAGACGAACACCAAATACAGTATTCACCAAATTTTTCTCGATTAATTCCTGTGTTATCTCACCCGGTTTACTACGCAGGATATTTTCCAAACCCTGTGTATCAGCTAACCCAAGTTCCAGTCCCCAAACTCCTCTTCCAGGCAGCAATTCTACACAAACAACACTTAATCCACTTTTTTCTCCCAGCGCAATCCCAAGGTTTAAGACTGTGGAGGAAACGCCTAAACCGCCTTTTGCGCCAAGTACACCAATCGTAAATCCTTGTTTTGCCTGAATGACTTTTTCTGGTTGGCGCGATACCCGCCGCGATAAAAGTGCTTTAATGTGCGCAACCAACTCAACAGGATGAACTGGCTTGGTTAAGTAATCATCAGCACCAGCCTCAAAACCCGCAACTTTATCATCTACCTGGCTTTTGGCTGTAAACATCAAAATGGGGATTTCCGTGGTTACAGGTTCAGCGCGTAGATGTTTAGCGACTGTATATCCATTGACTTCTGGCATCATGATGTCGAGAATGATCAAATCGGGTAATTCATGTTTGGCTAATGCTACGCCTTCATCTCCGTTGTCGGCGGTAACTGTCTGATACCCCTGCCTTTGGAGCATCAAAGCAATCAAACGTAAGGTTTCTGAATCATCATCAATAATAAGAATTTTCTCTGCCATTTTCCGCCTCATTTTAAAATTTATACTGGATACTACTATAAATATAGCTTAAAATAAAAAAATAAAACAAAATGTTGCGATTCTTTTCATATGAAAACAAAAAGATGGATTTACAATTTTTAAAAATTATTAAGAACAACATACGATTATCAAATTACCAACGGGTGGTGATCGCTTTTTCTGGTGGAATTGATAGTGTATGTCTTGTCGATCTTTTCAGAAAATTGGAAAATCGATTGATAATCGCCCATTTTAATCATGGCATACGCGAAAACGCCCAGCGAGATGAAAGTTTTGCAAAAGAATTTTCCGAAAAATTAGGCTTAGAATTTGTTTCAGGAAGAGCTGACGTTCCTTTATTTGCCAAAGAAAATCGCCTTTCACTGGAAGAAGCAGCCCGAAAAAAAAGGTATGAATTTCTTTTTCAGATTGCCAGAGATAAGGGAGCTAAATTAATCGCTGTGGGTCATCATGCAGATGACCAGGTGGAAACGATGTTAATGCATTTGCTACGGGGGAGTGGATTAACTGGACTAGCTGGTATGAAAGAAATCACAGTCATCCCTGAATTTGATAATGAAATTAAGATTATTCGTCCACTGTTGTCATTTAAACGCTCTGAAATTGAAGAATATTGCGCAATAAACAATCTTGAATTTGTTGTTGATGAGACGAATGCCTCGGATCTTTACGAAAGAAATCAAATCAGGCATGAGATCATCCCATATTTAAATGAGCGCTATCCTGGTCTGAATCAGCGATTATTGAATTTGACGAGCATATTACAGTACGAGGATGAAATCATCCAGGATCTGACAACCAGTGTTTGGGATCAAATTTGTTTAGAAAAACATTCCCAGTTTATTCGCATTAACAAGACTGAATTAGCGAAACTCCCTTTAGGAATTCAAAGAAGAATGATTCGCCAGATTGTTTTTTCTTTAAAACCAGAAATTCGTGATTTGTCGTTCAAAAATATCGAAGATGTTTTAAATTTTATGACTTCAGAGAAAAATGGTGAAATTGATCTTCAGGAGAATTTGATCGCTTTATTTAATCATCAGGAAATTATCTTCGGTTGCAAATCAAAAAGCTGGATTGATTTTTTATATCCGCAGTTAAAGCAACCAGTACAATTGATTCTTGACCGGGATTATTTTATTGAAATATCTGAAAACTGGTTATTTCGTTCGGAGATCTTAACCAGCTTCAATCCTGGTATGAAAAAAATAGAAGATCCTTTTAGCGCTTTTCTTGATGCAGAAAGAATAGGCAGGAACATCCGGTTAAGAGTCAAACAGGATGGGGAAAGATTTCAGCCCTTGGGTGTGGAAAAGGGTAGCCTGAAACTCAGTGATATTTTTATTAATGAAAAAATTTTTCAGCCAGCCAGAGAACGATGGCCTCTGGTCACAAATTCAGACTGTGAGATCATCTGGATACCCGGATTTCGGGCCCATCATGATTACCGAATTACGGATTCGACAAAAAAAATTATTAAATTCAGTGTTGAGAAAATCTGTTAAGAGTATTTCTGAGATAACCTCTCTAGTTTTTGCCCTATCTCTCTCCATTGAATTTTCGAAATTCCCAGTTTTTGCCTGATTGCGTCTTTTTCCACGTCCGAATTGTAATCATTCAGTGCGCATGTCCAACGACACATGTCAAATGAAAGGTGTTTTTCTAAACCTGCTTCTGTGCTCAAATCCTCCAGAATATATTCTAACCGTCTAGGAGACCATGGAAAAACCTGGTCCTTAGGTGAAAATTGAGATAAATATTCCTGATAGGCTTCCACCCATTCTGGTGAAACTGAAATTTTGCGTTCCTTGTAACGATAATTTGGATTATTGTAACGAACAAAAATAAAAGCACTATTTGCATTCGGTGAACTCAGATCAATATGGTTTAATCCAAGCATCAGACATTCACCTTTTTTAATTCCTGTTTCTAACAACAACTTCAGTAAGGTGTAATAGCGAGTATCCGGTTTTTCTGCATAGCGAAATCGATTGGCAATTTCAAGTAACAAACTGGTTTCTTCCGGAGTCAACACTTCAGGCAGCGGGCTGATGACTGATTTTTGAACAACTTTTTCAGCTGGATTGATGGATAATCTCCCATTGGTATGCAACCACCGAAAAAAAGCTTTAATCGAGGTAATTCTTCTGGATAAGCTTTTGGGGCTGCATGGAACGCCACGACCACTTTCCAACCATTTCAGGAAGAGGTTCAAATCATTGGTAGTAATTGAGCCTACCGCTTTATCAGGAGGAATAAAACCTGCCAATAACTGCAAATCATTGGTAAATGCTTTGACAGTAAAGGGGGATTTATCTTGATCCTGTAAATAAATTTCCCAGGCCTGGATGGCAGGATTGAGTGGAGTTGATGATTGAATATGTGATTCCAAATCAGATTGTGTTTTCATAATCACCTCATATTTCGTATAGATATTATGAATTTACACTTTTTTATAAGTTTTGTCAATTAGAAATAGTATTTTGAGAAAATCAACTGATTACGGAGTAAACGCTGATTCCACAATCAATTCATCGATTAACTCGTAATTTGGAATGAGAACATTCGCCCCTGAATCCGGTAATACATAGGGCGAGACCTGATCCAGCCCAATAGCATAACGGCGTAATCTGGATGGATCAGAAAGAATTTGGCTCGTCACTGGCATCAGGGGAACGATATCAGCTAGTGTCAGGTCGGTTTCAACGGAACTTAAATACAGATTGTAGAGCTCCGGTGCTCGTGTAATGGCATCCAGAGACATTAATTTTTCGAAAATTGCAAAAATAACTTCCTGAGCACGTCTGGTACGGTCAAAGTCACTGGTTGAATATCTTGAGCGTACATACCAAAGCGCGGTATCACCATTCATATAATTAGGACCAGCATAAATTGTGCAATTCTTTTCGGCATCGCCTTGTGGCAGCTCACAGTGATCATATAAATATGCTCCGGCGTTTACGGTTATTCCACCCAGGCTATTGATGATTCCTTTGAATCCTTGAAAATTTGTCATAATGTAATGATCCGCTGTGACACCAAAATTTTCTTCCAGCGTGGCTTTACTCAAGGGAAAACCGCCAAAAGGTTGTGCAACATTGATGCGTTGGTTCCCTATACCAGGCAGATAAACATATAGATCCCGTGGAAAAGATAGAATGGAAGCAGTTCCTTCTTTAGGATAAATTGACAGTAACATGAAGACGTCTGTTCGATAACCTGACTCGGGGCGATAGTCTGATCCTAAAACCAGGATGTTGACCTGTCCCTCAGGTCTTTGAGGTGATGACTCGGTTGGAACAACCTGTCCATCGCCGGTTTCTGAGCTTTCCGGTTCTGGCGTCGATATATCCTGCATCAGGGGTAGGAATGGTGTGGCAGTAGGTGCAGCGTTTGGATCGTACTTAACCCAATTCACCTGTGATTTTGAAGGGATATTAAAAGTACTTCCCAGACCAGGTAAATTACAGGCAGTCAATAAAAACATAAGAGAAAATAAAATTAATGCTCTTTTTTTAATCATCGTTTTTTCCCTGACATCTTACTATTGTAAGCTCAATTCCTATTTATGTATAATATTTTAAAACTTTTTATCTGACGTCCTCTGCTACCAATTGGTTCCCGGACGTCTAAGAAAAGTAAAATCAGGATTGGTTTTCAGTAAATGACGATGGAAAAGAGTGACTCTCATTAAGTTAAATATCAAAAAAAGTAATATCAATTTAATGGAGGATGGATATGAACGATAATAAAATTTGGGAAAATGAGGAAATGTTCTGGTTGGGGGATGCAAACTATTATGAACAGCATTTATCGGAGCATGCCTGGATGGTATTTGCGCCACCGGTAGGAATTCTGGAGCGCAATCAAATCATTTCCAGTCTTACTCAGGGACCGCGTTGGCAATCAGTAATCTTTTCAGACAAAAAATTAAAGTCTATTAAAAACGGTGTAATGATGTTAAGTTATCTTGCTACAGCTGAACGCAAAGATCTTGATACCCCCTATAAAGCATTATGTTCTTCCGCTTACAGTATGGAGGGTAATAACTGGTTGATGTTTTTTCACCAACAAACACCGGTTTGAATGAAGGAAAAAGACCAGGAAGATTTCTTTGAGGCAGGTTTGAGGTCAGCAATTTGATTTAATGACCAGACTAAAAGGAGTAAATGATATAAATCAGATTTGTACGATTGGGAAATCACTGTGATTTTTTAATCACGAGCATATCAACGGGTCTGAAAGTTGTCGGACAGGTTAGAGAATGTTTGCCAAAGATTTAAATATTTTAAATCATTCCTGAAGCATTGCATCTTGAACAAAGGTTGACAAAACCCAGTAATCCGATAAAATTCAAAGCGTTCAGAAAGAGCCGAAGTGGCGGAATTGGCAGACGCGCTACGTTCAGGGCGTAGTGGGCTTACGCTCGTGAGGGTTCAAATCCCTCCTTCGGCACTTTTTTTATTTAAAGCAAGAATTATTCCGGATAAGTCTTTATTGGCATGGAATTTGTATCTTTGATAAAATATTATTTATAATATTGAGAGACGATGAAAAATCTGCAAATAGATTTCCGAAAATTTTCGATATACATTGCTTTAGTAGTCATCTTTTTTCTATTAATGGGGTTGAGTGCCCGCTATAACGAGTTGACAAAATTATCTGAACAAAATAATTTAATGCAGACTGAAGTAATCGCTTTGCGAATCACTAATAGCCACATCGAAACAAAAATTGGATTTGCGACCTCCGAAGTCGCTGTAGAAGAATATGCACGGGAAAAAGGTTATATGGTTAAGCCCGGGGAGGTATTGATTGTTCCTTTATCATCCTCAGAAATTACACCTACGCCTGTTGCTCAGCCAACTTTGGAAACAAGGACACTGCCCAATTGGAAAATCTGGTTTGAGTTGTTCTTCTCTGATCAAAACTAAGGAAGAATTTCGCGCTTTAAACCAATCAAAGTTAAATCATCACTGGATGGTTCACCCTCACGAAAATCATATAATTCGAGATCTAATTTGGTTAAAATCTCATTGACATTCAGTTGGTGATGTTGTTTTAAGAATTCGATGATGCGGGTTACGCCATATTGCACATCATCAGTCGAGAATGTTTCAGTGAGACCATCCGTATAAAATAAAATTAAATCACCGGGTTCAATGGAAAATTCCATGTTCCGGTATTGGATATCTTCCATAACCCCTAAAGCCATATCGCCTTGTGGTAATTCTTCGGTGAGTGATTTTTGAGAGCGAATAACAATAGGTCGATTGTGGCCAGCATTTGCAAAAATTAATTTACCGGTTTTCAAATCGAGGATCGCAAAAATTGCAGTTACAAACATACCGCTGGGAGAGTCTCCCACCAACAAATTATTCACTGCACTGAGTATTCCACCTGGGTCCGGTATGGTTTGTCCAAAAGCCCGAATCAGGGTCCTTGAGACTGTCATATACAACGAAGCCGCCAAACCCTTATCAGCTACGTCAGCGATCACCAATCCTACACGATGATTCGGCAGGAAAATGACGTCGTAGAAATCCCCACCGACTTGCAGGGCAGGTTCCCACCTGGTTTGAATTTGCCATCCAGGCAGGACAGGTAAAGAATCAGGTAAAAATGTTTTTTGAATTTGGCGAGCCAGTTGAATTTCTTGTTCTAATTTTTCACGTTTGACGATATCTTTTTGAAGAAAATAATTTTGAATGGCCAAAGAAATTTGTTGAGACACACCATTTAACAATTCAATGCGTTTTTCAAAGTATTGAGACGAAAGATTGTCTTCCTTGGTTAACAGTATTCCTAAAAGTTCCCCTTTCAGGTTGATCGGGAATGCAATCAGCATATGGTCGGAGACATCAATTTTCAGTTCCTGAATATATGGCAATGGCTTAATATTTTTTATACAATCCGATTCAATTTCATCATTCTTAATATAAGAATAGGCTATCTGGTTGAATTTGGAGACAAAACGGAGCAGTGGATTGTTCTCACAAAATTCCGGTGACGAAAAAATTAATGAGTGGGCTTCATTATCGGCGTAGACTCCAACCGGTTTGAAGGATTGATCTTCTTCATCGTCTGGCATGTATATGATGCAGGCATTCACACCAATTAGAATAGGCAACAAATTGACAATTGTTTCAAATGTATCCGACAAATTAGGTTGGGTGACAACCGCCTGCGCAACTTGCAGAAGAACCGCTGTGATATAAGCTTCTTCCTGGCGAGCTTCAATTAATCGCATGTTATCCAGTGATACTGCAGTTTGTTGAACAATTCCTTGTAGGATTGAAAGTGTATCACTCGAGAGGTCATTCTCAATGTTAGGGTTCTGATTCTCATGAAAAACGAGGAATGAACCTAATAAGTCTCCCCGGGCGCGCATGGGAAGCAACAAGACAGTGGTATTAAATGAAATATCATCATGCTTCTCAAAATTCAATTCCTCAGACACATCCTGTATATAAATAGGATTATATGAATTTAATAATTGAAAAGCAGCCGGAACATCTTTCGTCCAAACCGGGGTGGGCGGCGTGGAAAAACCATAGGCTGCCTTGAGAAAGAAATAATTTTCGTAAGGATTCCACAGATAAAAGGCACATTTTTTCACACCTACCAGTAAGGGGGTCAGACGCACCATGGATTCAAGCAAGTCTTCAGTCGTTTCACTATTCTGACAGGCTTGAGATACCTGCAGCATAACCGTTGACATCCATGCCTGTTCCTGAGCTTCAGCGTATATTCTGGCGTTATTAATCGCGACAGCAGCATAATTTGCAAAGGTAATGCTCATTTCTCTGGCTTCATCACCATATCTTCTGGAAGTGTGATGAGCCAGGGACAATAATCCAAGAATTCGATCTCCAATTTTTAGAGGGGTTGTAATGGAAGAATAATCATTTGGGAAATTTTTAGCAACACCCAAAGGTCCACAGGGATGCTCAGATGATCGAATGGTTGGTTCATTATTTTTTAAGGCCATTTCCATCAGTCCCCAGGTTTCAGGGTTCTTGGTCAATGCCCCTAATAATTTTTCTTTCGAAATATTCCAGGTAGCTGCAAGCGATAGTGTTTTGGGAGTAAATTCTTCAAGGTTGTCAAATCGATTATCCAGAAGCCAGACAGCGGATGCATCGCAGGGGAGATTTTGATTTAATTTTTCAAGGATATTACAAAGTAATGTGTCCAGGGCGGTGTTGGCAGAAATCAGACTAATTACCGATCTAAATGATTCAGCAACACGATGCCGCCATTGTTCTGAGCGGAAAAGGAAGGCGTTTCGCAGGGCTGAGGATATTGTGGATGCAATTGCTTCAAATATAAACAAATCATGCTCATTGATTGAATTTTTCTCTCCACTTTGAATATCAAGTATACCCAGCACTTCTCCTGCATACATCAATGGAACGACTAATTCGGATTGATAGTCCAGTTCATGCACTCTTTGGATTTGAAATCGTTTATCCTGATGGATATCATTGGAGATTGCAATAATCCCATTTTGTGCTACCCAGGAAATAATACCATCCGCATCCAGTTCAAAAGCAAATCCATTTTCTATTAACTTTTTACTCTCTGGTAAAGACCCAGCCTGGTAGAAAATTTTTTTCCGGCCGTTGTGAACAGTAAAAATGTGGACGCATTTAAATCCAAAGCGCTTCTTGATAATTTGGATGATTTTCTCAAGTAATTCGTCTAAATCAAGAAACGAATTGATGGTCTGGCTAACCTCAAAAATGATGGAAATTTGTTCTGCTCGTAGAGAAAGGGAACTATATAATTCTGCATCTTGAACAGCAATTGCAATTGAGTTAGCAAGTGCATTCAAAACTATCACGTCATTTTCACGAAACGCATCCAATTGATTGCTTTGGATATCCAGAACCCCAAGAGTTTTCTTGTCGATTTTTAGTGGAAAAGTGGCTTCACTTCTCGTGTTGGGTAAATTGGAATAAGATTTGTATAATGCCTCTTTTGAAACATCATTTGCAATAATTTCCTTACCATATTGCGCGACATGTCCGACAATTCCTTCTCCAATATTTACAACAGAATGCGATAAATTATTGTCTGGTTCAAACGTACTTGAAGAGGCTTTTAACTCCAATGATTTCGTTTTGCCGTTTAAGAGAAAAATGGTTACAAAATAGTATCCGAAAGTTCTTTGGATCAGGTCGGTTATTTTTTCACACAGCGTTTGGAGGTCGTGCACATTTGCAATTTGTTCAGATACTTTTCGAACCAGAGATATTTGTTCCATACGCCAATTTTTCAGGATAACCTGGCGAATAATTTGCATGGAAACAGCTGCATGAGCAGAAAAGCCTTCCAGGAAGTTGAATTCACGCTGATCGAATGGATGTCCGCTGGTCCTCTGGACTTCCAGTACGCCGAGCATGTTGTCCTGGCTAATTAAGGGGATCGCGATATGAGTTGGTTTGGCTGAATTGTTCTTCCCAACAAAGGAAGTATTGATACCTTGTTCAAAATGGATTAATTGTTGATCAAAGGTTTGTCGCACCACTTCAGAGACGTGGGCTTCCGGTAAAATTGGTTTTTCATCATCACCAGGTAAAGGAAAGTATGGTTCGGATAACCAGATGGTAGCTTCTGCCCCTAATATGTTCTTTATTGTTTCCTGAATTAATTGACATTGTTTTTCAACTGATGGTTGATCCAACAGTTTTTCACCCAATCGAAGATATTGTTTCCATTCCGGGAATGCCTGCAAATCAGGTGTGGAGAACAACGTCAATCCTTTCGGTACTTGACCAGCGTCAGGATGTTTTTATTCTCATAGTTCATAAAATTAACCTCATCCATCCATTGCTTCATCATATAAATTCCCAATCCATGATCTTCGCGATTCTGAAGATCGGTGTTCAAATTGGGTTGCTTTACATATTCCGGATCGAATGGCTCTCCATAATCAGTCAACGTAATCGTGATTTTTTCAGGATTTGTTGTGATTGAAATGTCAATTTCGCCAAAATTATCTTCACCATATGCATGTTCGATAATGTTTGAGCAGGCTTCATCTACTGCAGTTTCAATTTTGTAAAGTTCAAATCCCTCAAAACCGATCGATTTTGCCGCTTGAGTCACAAATTCTCCAATCTTTACCAGACTGGAATAGCTACCAGGAAAAGTAAGTGTTTTCATGGTAATAAGAAAAAATTTAGAAATTTCCTACAGCGGCAACTTCACTGTCAAATATTTTAAATAATGCTGTGAACCCAGCCAGATCCAATGCTGCTCTGATATTTTCAGGAACATTCGCGAGGACTAATTCTCCACGATTAAATCTTTTACAGTTCTTCTGGGTAGAAATGAGCACGCGCAGTCCAGCACTGGAAATAAAACTAACATCGACCATGTTAAAGACAATATGAAAGTGATTGGCTTCCATTAATTTGTTAAATTCTTCATGTAATTGGGGAGCGCTTGCGCTGTCGATGCGACCTGTAACTTTAACAACATCACAGCGTTTGTATTCTACAGTTGAAATTTCCATACTTAAGCCTCCATTTGAGATTAGATTAAATTAACAGAATTTTGATACCTATGATTATAACAGCGGTAATTGCAAAAAAAAAGAAATCAGAATACAATGAATCAACCCATATTGATTATTTATAAAGATTTAGGAAATGAATATGAAAAGAGATGATCCAAAAAAATTAATTGCTTCCTATAAAAGAAAACAACAAATGCTGCCATTTATTATCTGGGGGCTAGCATTGATCCTTGTCATCGTGGGAATAGTTCTATTAATTGTCTGGTTGGTTGGCCCCACAAAACCAAAATTCAGCCTCTTTGCCTCTGCCACGCCAACTGCCACTGCTACGTTTACACCCACCCAGGTGCCGCCAACTGCCACATTCACGATGACATCAACAGCAACTGAAACCCCAACCGTCACCATCACTCCAACCCGTTCAGGCCCGATTGAATATACTGTGGTCTTAGGTGATACCTGTTATGACATTGCTGCCACTTACGATATTGATATTATGGTTTTACTGGCAATAAATAATTTTGACCCGGGATCCTGCCCAATTCAGCCGGGTGATAAGATTATTATTCCGGCACCCAATCAGGAATTGCCTACTGCTACCCCCTGGCCAACGAATTTACCCAGAGGATCAAAGTTGACATACGTAGTTCAATTTGGGGATACGTTAGATCTCATTGCTAATAAATTCCTGAGTACGGTAGAAGACATCATGGAATTAAATGAATTAGAGAATTCGAATCAAATTTTTGCAGGTCAGATATTAGAAGTCAGGGTCAACCTGGTGACACCGCTTCCTACGTTGCCTGCGACTGTCACACCAACACCTTAGAAGACGAAGAGATGAGCCTGCTGGCAATTTGGTGGGCTCATCTTAATTTTGTTAATTTTTCACGCTTTAACCTTTCAATTTCATTTAAACCTGTTTGCCTTGTGAATTGCTGGATACATTCAGCACCCAACCAGCAAGTTCACGGAGGGCAGGGTTTTCTTCGTTATTCATAATTTCTTCAATCGCCGCTGTCAACGTGGTTTGGAAATGATTTCCAGCTGCAATTAGCAAATTGCGTTTAAACCCGAAGTATTTTGTACGCAATATAGGTGAATTTGAATATTTTTTTTTGAAGTCTGATGGTCCTAACCGGATTTCAGTAAGTAAGTCGAAATTTTTGATATTCTCGCCGGGTTGAAAGTAATTCGGTTCGGGTTCCCTGGAGAATTTAATGTTCCAGGGACAAACCTGTTGACAAACATCACATCCAAAGATCCAGCCATTCATTTTCGTTCGCAATTCCTCCGCGATGTCTCCCCGATTCTCAATGGTGAGAAAGGAAATGCAGCGGTTAGCGTCTATGGTTCGATTGGATAAAATGCATTCTGTTGGGCAACTTTCTAAACACCGGGTGCATTTACCACATAGATCCTTTTCAAATGCAATGTTGGGTTCAAAAGGCAAATTAATAAGAATTTCTGCCAGGAAGAAGTTAGAGCCTGCGCCAGGAATGATCAGACAGCCATTCTTTCCAATCCAACCCAGGCCAGCCCTTTGAGCGAATTCTTTTTCGAGAATTGGACCAGTATCGGTATAAATACGATACTCAATTTGGTAAGGATGGGCTTCCGTTTTGATGGAATCTACCAGTTTATCCAGAAGTCTGGGTATCACCAGGTGGTAATCATCCCCAATGGCATAATTCGCTATTTTTGGTAAGTGACCATTTTTTTTCTCCTCTCCTGAGGGAGAATAAGGTAATGCCAGGACGATGATTGATTTACAGGATCTCAGAATGAGCATCGGATCTTTACGCTTAGCAACCGTATCTGGCCGGCTCATATAACTCATACTGCCAGCATGCCCTTTATTAATCCAATCGATAAATGTATCAAAATGGGTGGGTGTGCCCGGATTCGTAAATCCAATATGAGAAAAACCGAGGCGGTGCGCTTCGGTTTTTAGATTTTCTTTAATGGATTGTAGTGTACTCTCCGAAAGTTGATCCATTATGGGGTTGGAGACGGCTCCACTGTAGCTGTAGGTTCTGCTTGTGTTGCAGTTGGTGAAGCGGGAACACCAACAACAAAATTAACAAAGAATGTGGTTCCGAAATTTGCTTCCTGAACATCAGAAAGTATCCATGATGCTATATATTCACCGCTTTGGCTGGGTGCTGTAAACTCAATGGATATATCAACTTCTGAATTCGGTTTAACTTCCTGACCTAATAAAAACGAAGAAGGTGCGCCGAAACTGTTGCCTGCCCACAATCTAACCTTGTAATTTGCAGTCCAGGTGGTTGTGCCAGTATTCTTAATTCTCCAAGTTTTGACAAATTTTGAACCTGGGGGAATCACCTGTCCATCCGGTATAGTTACATCGGTAACAAAAGCCATCTTGTTTGGATTAGGTGTTGAACCACTGACAACTGTGCTATTTGGTGTTGTACTGGTTGAATCGGATGTGGGGGCAATTGTTGGTAATTCTATGGTTGCCGTCATTGTTGGTGAGGGTTGGGCTGTATTGGTGGCAGATGGTAGGCTGAGTGCGGTACGGGTCAATTGTGCTGCGACAGTTTCAGCCGCTTGTGTAAAAATTACATTCGCATCCAGGGTTGGTTCCACTGGTTCGGATGGCTTGCACGCTACCAACACAGCAGTCATTAATAACATAAGTAAGATCCAGAAACTGGTCTTTTTAATTTTTTGGGTCATTGATACCTCCAATTTTTATTAATTCCTTTTATTATTGTCCTGATAGTATTGATTTTCAATTGAATTGCTATATTCTGTCAAGGTTTAAAAACTAATCAAGGAAGAAAATCATCAGAAAGCACTACGTTTTCCCAATCTTCTGGTGTTTGAATGGTGGGTGTTTTGAAGGAAAAACCAATTTTTTCACGGAATGAAAAGAAAGTAATCGCACCGGGATAAATGGTAAAGTCGTGTTTATATGTTATACCATCAATTGCAAAGGAGATCGTATATTCGCCTGCTGGGAGGTCACTGAGGGCTAAGTTTTCTTTGTAATACTCATCACGATTGATATTGTTGGTTGCGTAGGTAAGTACCATCCAGGATTGATTTGTCTCTTTACTGCGGATATATACCTCCTGGAGGAGAATATAATAATCATCGAATGTTTTAATCTGACCTGCCAGAACGCCCCAGCCTTGTGGAGGGGATAGCCATAATTCAGGATTTCGAGTTCTATAGTAACTGTTGGTCTCATAGCGGACTTCAAAATGTAAATGTGGACCAGTTGTGAAACCAGTATTGCCGACTATCCCTAATTGGGTACCAGTCTCAACTCTTTGACCTTTTTCAACATCTACCCTATCCATATGTCCATAGACAGTTACTAAATTTTTATCTTTGTATCCAAAATCATGTTCAATTGCTACGGCTATGCCATACGGATCTTCCTCATTGTAAGAGCCGTAATATAATCCGTATCCCGCCCAAATGACTGTACCTGGAGCAGCAGCGATTACGGGGGTGCCACGTTTGGCGGTAATATCTATCCCTGTATGAATAATATCCGAGTCTGGGAAAAAGTACCCATAACGATAATTTGCCAGAGGCCAATTAATTTCATCAGCAGCTATTGGTCTTGAAAAATAAAAATGATCATGCGGGGAAATTGCCCATGGCGTGGGGTATAAGGGCGGTCGCCAGAGTGAAACCGGGGCCTCATCCGGTTTAGGTAATACCAGGGAGAACGGTTCTTCCAGAGATGTTATATCCTGAGAGGATTTATTTGGGTTAGCCATTAAATCTGAAGTTGTCAATTGTGTTTGGTTCCCGATCAGAACATTTTCAATAGGATTTAATTTTGTTTGCAGGTCCAATGAATCAGGAAAGCCTTTCCTCGCCATCAAAAAAACAAGTAACATAGCAATGAAAGTTAGCAACCACAAGGAAATAAAAAAATTCTTTTTCATAAAGTTATGGTTGAGGGGTCCATGTGGGTCGTCTGGTCGGGACAACTGTTTCAGTGGGTGTGGAAGTAATGGTGGGAGATCGATAATAGCGGATGGTCGGGCTGACCGTCGGTGTTAATGGGTTGGTGGGAATTGGAGTTGGAGATTTGAATGCTTCGATTGGATATAACGCCTTCATGGCTGCGTACCAATCCAACCCATTTGAATAAATAAATTGATTAAATCGGGTCGAATTAAAATATTTTTGCCAATTAGCCATTGCAGGAACTCTTTCCCAGGATTCACTCAGCGCTAATTCGGTCAGATCAATCCAGTATCCCTCTGGAATTGGTATATTCATCCCGCCGGTTTCGTATGTGTCAGGATCGTTATTATATCTGGCAGAAAGATCAAAGGGCATTTGTTTGATCGGGAATCCCTGGGATCCATCCTGATATCTGGCTTTGATAAATATTCGCCAATAGGTCTGCCCACTTCTTTCTTCTTTGATCGTGGTGGTTAATCCGGCATGAATCGAAAGCGGATTGAATTCAAAGGCACGTCCTGTGTATAGCCATTCCTCCGCGGTACCTGGGGTTGAAGGATCGGTAATGGGAATGTAAGTTTTTTCTAACTGTCTGAGAAAATCCCAACCGGAAATATTGGCAATCGAGGTGCGCAACTCAGTAAATGGTTGAACCACTGAGCCGGAAAGAAATGGATATTCAGCCTCAACATTTTCCAGAAAGACCAGCTTTGTCGAATTACTCAGTTGATTCTTTTCATTCATTTTGGTAAGTTTGGGGTTTTTTTCTATTAGTGAAAGTAAGAATTCGTTATCAGCATGGTTTGGAATTATCGCAAATCCATTAACATTTCCGGGAATTTCAGTGGAAGGAAATAGCAATTTTCCTGTTTGATTTTTCGAAATTAAGAAATTTTGATTGGCTTCCAATTGAATATAAGCAATCAAATTGGTGGTTAAGATTGCTGAATCTCCCATACTAACTTCTGAAATCATGACACTTGAATTGGAAAAATCAGCCTGCATGATTCTGGGATATCCATAGTTTTCACTGGTCCAGAGCAACTTTTCACCGTCTGCAGACCATTGAGGATGAATATCGATTTGCTTTGGCCGATCGGTAATTTTTTCGAAACGGTCTTCAATCGTACCCAACTTTGCCAGCCAAATTTCTTCATTTCCACCCTCAGTAGATACAAAAGCGATTTTCCTCCCGTCCGGGCTCCAGGCAGGAGAAAATTGAGGTGCATCTCCATTAGTTAGTTGTATCGGAGCTGTCTCCAGATTTTGCAGATCCTGAATGAATATATCCAGATTTCCATTACGATAGGATTCATAGGCCAGGTACAAATCGTCAGAAGACCAGGTGGGAGAGCCGTCATATTCGGGAGAATCAGTTACACGTTTTTCAGATCCATCACTAAAATCCAGAATATAAATATCCCAATATCCATTTTTCTTGGCTGAATAAGCAATTTTGGTGTTGTCATGGCTGATTGCAGGGTGAATTTCTTCATAAGGTTCATCCAGTAAACGCGTAAAAGGAATGCCATCCGGGTGAAAAGCATATAATTGCGATTTTTGATTCACATAAATAGACAGTATGTACAACGGTATTTCTGAAGAAGGATTATCTAAGGAGAGTAAGCTCTCTGAAAATTCCGGATTCCCAGGATTTTCAACGGTGGTGACAACACCTGTATCAGCAGCTAATGTAGGCGGTTGTGCATCAACCTGATTTGATTTCGATTGCAGTCGGGGTGTAAGAACATTGTTAACAATAAACAAAACCAATACTAAATTAGTAATGGCCAGAATGATCCATAGATTATTGGAATTCACCTCTTTAGGTTTATTATGATTGTTCATTTTCAATAATTCGATTGAGCATCAGAAAAGTTCTTTTCTGATTGTAGCATTTTAACCTTCAGTTCACCTTAATTCCGAATTAACGATTTTGTAAATAAAACTCGATGGTAGCCATAGGATCAATCTGATAGAAGAGTCCCGACACGCGCCATAAACAATAATTATAAATTTCTTCTTGCGACGCGGTGTTATCATAATGAGCCATTTCCTCGAAGCGATAACCAGATGGCCCAATTCTGAATTCCAGATGCAAATGAGGATTCCCGGAGTATCCAGAATTCCCAACTTCACCAATTTTCTCACCGCCAAAAATAAGAGAATCGATTTTTACTGCTGGGGGAGAGAATAAATGGCCATAAAGAACATATAACGATCGTGAGGTAGAATCTTTTGAATTTTCAATCAATTGAAATTCCGGGCAACTTAAGTTTGTGTAATATGGCACGTCAGAAACAGGATATTGAACCTGGAGATAATCTGCAAAAAAAACTGGCAGGGCTGAAAAAGGCGTTTCGATCAAAATCGTATTACCGTAAGGTGGGCGATTATTCAGAACTGAGCGTACTTTTCCTGAAGTGATGGAAAGGACTGGCAAATTCTCGATGCTCTTATAGGTTTTATATTGATAAAAAGAGTAATCAGTACCATGATGTCCTTCATCTTTTCCATCACCGGCATAATCAAAAGGATTTGAGACGATTTGCGATAATTCTTCTAATGGAATACCTTCCAGCGGTGATGACAATTGAACAATCATCAGCGTTGGTGTTATGTCATTTTCTATTTGATCATCAACCTCGGAAGTGGTCAGATCGGGGCCTGAAATTATGGTCGCTGGAACAAGAGTGCTAAGTGGGGTTGGCTGTTGTGGCATTAAAGTATACGCAGGTGTAGCTATATTTTCATTTTCTTGATTTAATTTTTTTTCAGGGCCAATGGATTGGCAACCGGATAAAATTATCCCCCACAGCATGATGAATAATATAGTAAAAGTTTTTCCGAATTGATCGAATTTATTAATCATTTATATTGAAAGTGATAGATTTTTCATCAACCTTTCCTATGTCATCAGGATAAAAAATTTCGCCAGTTAAAGTTAATTGATCCGGTTGATGATGGTTACGTAAGTGCATGGTAAACACAATGTCAGTGTCAACATTTTCGATCATTGTCACTTCACTAATTATTTCAGAATTATGGGTTGAAATATAGAAATTTAAGTTGGGGGGATGTGTAAATTCTGAAATTTTCAAGAATACCTTGTAGCGCTTCTTATCCTCCCATGGTTCAATCTTTAAATCCAGGATTTGAACTTCGCTGGGAGGGAGAGGATTGGTAAAATTTTTCATTTCCGGTGAAAACATAGATTTCCTTTTGCCGAAGCATGCATTCATTTAAGTGACTCTATTATAAAAGAAAAGGAGGTGTTTGCTGGGATCAAACACCTCTTCTGAAAATTTACTGTGTAATTTTTCGCCCTTCCAGGTAAAATCTTTTTTCGTAAGCTTCTCCCATGGAAAAAGTCTTACGCGGTAAAGCACCATCCAATATCACGGTTCTAAATAATTGGTCCTTTTCCATCGTGGGAAGATAAAAGCTGCAATTGCCTGGTGTTGACCCAAGACGACACGTTACTTCACTCCCATGAACATAATCAATTTTTTCTGCTCCACCAGAGCGTAAAAATCCATCAAGAAAAAGTTGTAATGTGCCAACGGGCAAATTTGTAGAAGGTTGTTTTACTTCAACGACAGAAAAACCACTTGGTGAAATAAAACCAAATTTGTGAGATTTCCCTGTTTGTTGATCGACTTCATCGATCATTTCTTGTGCCTGAGTAAACTGTTTCAGGTTGATCTCCCCATCCCAGAAGTTTCGCATTTTTTCAAGAATATCGTCTTTCAGGTTAAATAATACCCGGTGGATGGGCTCAAATTCCAACCCCGAATCATGAATATTTTCAATTTCAACCAGTGCATATCTGGCTGGATGGTTTGGCCCGCCGGTTGGCTTCATCGTTTCCCAAATGGATTTTGCTGTCGCCAGTGAATGATTGCCATCACCCATGGCAAAAAGAAGGACACCAACGTCATCACCAACATTGTAATGATCTTTGAAACATTCTGGATTTGCAAGGTTACCCAATGCAGTGAGGACAGTGTCAAGTTGGTCTACCTTATTAATTCCGTAGCCAGTCAAATGGCCACTATTTTTCATCAATTCAAAATCATATAATCTATCCAATTGTTGTCGTTGATCAATAAATGGTTCAATTACTGTTCCTTGTGGGTCGTCGATCAGAACCAAAATATGGGGAAATTCCAATTTTGCGCCTTCCCGAATACGGATTCGGGGTGGAAGTCTTTCGATGATAGTTCCTTCCGTTGCCCGAATTAAGGTTTGAGATCCTTTGGAGAAATCATATTTTTCCAAATCCAGGGCCAGCATCAAACCAAATCTGGTTTTCGTCCCGATTTTGCGTTCAACCAGGATAAATCCCTCGAAAGAACGAAAAAGCCCTTGGTCAAGATAGTTCTCCATGGTTTGCTTGGTTGATTCAATTCTGTCAATTTCATTATTAGTATCTAAATAAATTTCGGGAAGAACCATTTTTAAGGTGGATGGAGAGTGACCAACTAAATTTTCGACATCCTTCCAATATTCCGGTTGCGAGGTGTATTGATCACATGCAATCACAGCCCATTTTTGGAAATCAATTGTATTAACCGGTAATAAAATTTCCGGAATTTGAACGCCGAGCTTTTCAGTTAA